>NZ_CP072793.1:0-716992 GCF_017901175.1 Thiothrix unzii | reverse complement strand
GGGATTTGCGGGTCATGCTCAATGAACATCGGCGGAACCAATACGCTGGCGTGCATCAAGGCCATTGACGCTTTCGACGGCGATGTAACGATTAGCCCGTTGCCACACATGGAAGTCGTCAAAGACCTCGTGCCTGACTTGACGCACTTCTACGCGCAATATGCCTCCATCAAGCCGTGGATTCAGACGCAAACACCTGCACCACCAGACCGTGAACGCCTGCAATCCCCGGAAGACCGCAAGAAACTGGATGGCTTGTACGAGTGCATTTTATGCGCAAGTTGCTCCACTTCTTGCCCAAGCTACTGGTGGAATAGTGATCGTTACTTAGGGCCAGCGGTGTTATTGCAAGCGAATCGTTGGGTCGTGGATAGCCGTGACGAAGCCACTGGCGAACGTCTGGACAATCTGGAAGACCCTTTCCGCCTGTACCGTTGCCACACGATCATGAACTGCACTAACACTTGCCCTAAGGGTTTGAACCCTGCAAAGGCAATCGCAGAACTCAAGAAAAAGATGATCGAGCGGCGGTAACAGCATTATGAGCGAATTTTCCCGCTTGAAAATGCGTAGTCGCCGTGGTTTGAAAGAACTGGATGTGGTGTTCCAACACTATTTGGAACACCACTATCCGGTGGCTGATGCCATTGAAATACAACGTCTGGATGAATTGCTAAGCCTGCAAGATCCGGTGTTGCTGGATATGTTATTAGCCATGATTGCCGTTCCTGATGAATACGCTGAACTGATTGAGAAGCTGAGAAAGCCCCATGAATGAGGCTTTCCAAGAGGAGCGCATGATTCGCCTGCGCTGGGCGTGTCGGCGCACCTTGCAGGTTCTTGACCGTCCGTTAGGTGAGTTTCTCAAAGACTGTTACCATAACCTGAACCTGTCCGAACAGTTTGCCTTTGAACGCTTGTTAAGTGCCAAAGACCAAGAAATTCTGGACTGGATTATTGGTAATAGGGAATCCGGCGACGCGGGGATTCGTGCGATTGCTGAGCAGATACGTGTATATAACGACCGGGTAACGGAAGGACATTCACATGAATAAGCTGATTGATTTAAGCCCAAAAGCGGCCTACGACTACCTGCAAAATACCGAAGGCAGTCTCTTAATCGACATCCGCTCATCAATGGAATATTTGTTCGTCGGGCATCCGGTCGGCTCGGTACACATTGCATGGATTGACGAACCCGATTGGGAAGTTAACCCCCATTTTGTCGCTGAAATTGAACGTGCTGTCAGTGGTCGCTACAAATATGCCGCGCCCAAACAAGACGCGGCAGTTGTTTTAATTTGCCGCAGCGGTAAACGCTCACAAGAAGCTGGCGAAGCCCTATTAGCAGCCGGATTTGAACGCGTTTTACACATCGAAGAAGGCTTTGAAGGTGAACGCGACGAACACCATCATCGCGGCACCTTAGGCGGCTGGCGGTTTCACGGCTTACCTTGGGAACAGTGCTAAAACAGCATTAGCTACAACCATTTACGCCATTTGAACGCAGCAAGCATGAGAATGGCTAAAACGATCATCACGCCCCACACTCCGAAATAGCCGTTTTGCCACTTTAATTCCGGCATATTCTCGAAATTCATGCCGTAAACGCCGACAACAAAGGTCAAAGGGATAAAAATTGTCCCAACGATAGTCAGTACCCGCATAATATCATTCATACGATTACTCACGCTCGACAGGTAAATATCCAATAAACCACTTAGCATTTCACGGTAGGTTTCAATTAAATCAATAACCTGAACCGCATGATCGTAACAATCGCTAAAATAAGGGCGCATCGCTGCATCACGCCATTGCACATCATGTTGTAACAAACGACTGACCACTTCACGTTGCGGCCACAATGCACGCCGTAATAGCAATAAATCACGCTTAAGTTGGTGCAACGTATGCAGCATCGCCTTGTCTGGGTTTTCTAATACCTGCTCTTCCAACGCCTCAATGTGCTCACCCAAGTCTTCCAACAACGGAAACGCTGAATCAATCACCACATCCAGCAAGGAATATAACAAATAAGCAACACCTTGGCTGCGAATGCGCCCAAAACCTTTACGCAGGCGTTCGCGCACCGGCTCAAATGCACTACCATTTCCGCTACAAAAACTGAGCAAATGATCATTGCTAATGAATAAACTGACCTGCTCCAAGGCGATTTCATCATCGACCCAGTGCGGTAAATTGAGCACAAGAAACGTGTATTGCTCATGAACATCAATCTTTGGACGTTGCCCACTATTAAGCACATCTTCCAATGCCAACGGGTGCAGCCCAAAAACCTCACCAAGCTGATTCACCACCGTCGGATCATGCACCCCGGTAACGTCTAACCAATCCAACCAATCGTTTTTAGTGGCAGCAAGGCAATGCTGCGACGTTGGTGAAACGGTTTCGGTAAAATGCTCATCCCTATACTCAAACAAACGAATCTGGGTGAGTCCACCCGCACCGTGGCGAGTCAATGTGCCTGGCGGTGTACCGGGGGGATGATAGCGTTTACCAAAAGTTTCCATAGAAAATCCTACACGACTGACACGCCGACACAATCGCGTGCCTAGCTCCGTAGCGTATCTTACAACGTTTGGTAGGACAGCAAGCCAATTTGCGTTAAATAAGGCAATACCACCACACCAGCCGCAAACCAGCGCAACATATTACCCATTGAACACGAAGCCTTGAAAAACAGACACCATAACGTCGCTAATAACAGCGTCTGTGCCGTTGCCAACGCCATTGACAATGCAGGCGCGGAACCGCCAACCGATAAAATAGGATTCGATAAGAAATTAACAAGAACGAAAAGAGTACCCAAGAACCACAACGACAAAAACACCACTTTTTGCACAAACGAATAGTGATAACGGTAACGATAGACCATGCAAGCTTCCCCTCAGAAGACACCCCAAAACCCGCCTAGAACCTATACACTCAAGGTGAGAATATTCTCACATTAAGTGGCTCTATCTTCAATAAGGGAGGCTGTATAAGAGGTGAATTTTTAGCATGGAAATAGCTTATAATTTTATCAATACGACAAAAGGCGGCGCACGCTCAAATTGCCTTGCACAACACTGCCCAAACCGATGAATAATCCAGCATTATCATACAATCGCAATAGTTCACAATCGCCCGTTACCTCAACCTCGAAACGCTGCCCCTGACGAATACGCAACACTTGCTCATCAGTAAGCGTCAATGCCGTAACGTTTGGCAGGGCTGCATCAATAGGCAATAACAAGGCATCCAGCGCAGCGAAACTGTGTTCATCCGCTAATGCACGCAAGCTTTCCAAGGTATGCATGGGGTAAGCCCCAAACGGATCAACCCGCTCACGCCGTAACGCAGAGACATAAGCCCCACAACCTAAGGCTTCACCAATATCTTCCACTAGGGTGCGTATGTATGTGCCTTTACTGCACGTTACTGCGAAATTCAAGGTGGTTGGAGTGCGTTCTAACAGGGTCAATTCGTGAATGGTAACGTGACGGGGTTCACGCTCTACTTCAATGCCTTGACGCGCCAACTTATACAGCGGCTGTCCGGCTTTTTTCAGGGCGGAATGCATGGGAGGAATCTGACTGATTTCACCACGAAAGCGTTGCAGAACGTCTTCAATAGTAGCTTCAGTTAAATCGGGAATCGGGCGCGGATTAAGCTTTTCACCTTCCGCATCGCCGGTACTACTCACAAAACCCAAAGTCGCCGTCGTCAGGTAACGCTTATCAGAATCCAGTAATAAACCAGACACTTTGGTAGCTTCACCAAAACACACAGGCAACATACCAGAGGCTAGCGGATCAAGACTGCCGGTATGCCCCGCTTTTTCCGCTTCAAATAAGAAACGAGCGTCTTGCAGGGCTTTGTTGCTGGAGACACCTAAGCCTTTATCCAGCAACAAAATACCATCTAATTTACGGAAACGCCGCCGACTCAAGGTGCATCCGTATCCGTTGCTGCGTCTTCTTGTGGGTGCTGATCAGAGGCAACTGCCCGATCAATCAACACTGACAACGCATTACCGCGTGACTGGGTATCGTCATAGAAAAAGTGCAACGCGGGAGTCATGCGTAATTTGAGCAAATGCCCCAATTCACGCCGCAAGAATCCCGCCGCGTGATTCAAAGCGGTTTGCGCATCCAGACCTTGATCAGCTTGCAGCACATCAAACCAGATTTTAGCGTGTGCAAAATCCTTAGAAACCTCCACGTCCAGCAGCGTTACCATGCCAACACGCGGATCTTTTACCCGGTCACGGATCAGTATCGCCAAGTCGCGGCGAATCTGCCCCGAAACCCGTTCTGTACGTGCAAAGCCGTGAGGTGCGTGATTTGGCATCGGTTAAATCTTCCTTGCCACTTCAATGCGTTCGTAACATTCGATGTTATCGCCCTTGCGCACGTCATTGTAGTCTTTAACCGCGATACCGCACTCTGTACCCATGTGGACTTCTTTCACGTCATCACGGTGACGGCGTAAGGATTCCAACTCACCGTTGAAAATCACCACATTATCACGCAATACGCGAATCGGCAGGCTACGGCGCATTGCACCATCGACCACCAAGCAACCCGCCACTTGACCCAGCTCAGATGAGCGGAATACTTCACGGACTTCTGCCAAACCGACGAAGACTTCACGGACTTCCGGCGACAACAAGCCACTCATGACAGACTTAATGTCGTCAATGACTTCGTAAATAATACTGTAGTAGCGAATCGTGACAGCGTTATCAGAAGCAATTTTACGCGCCGTCGCATCGGTACGCACATTGAAGGCAATAACCGTAGCTTTCGAGGCGGAAGCCAAATCCACGTCACTGGCACTGATACCGCCAACGCCCGCAGATACCACGCGCACTTCGACTTCATCCGTTGAGAGACTGAGCAATTCAGTACGTAATGCTTCCACACTGCCCTGTACATCAGCCTTGATCAACACGTTAACTTGCGCACGTTCGCTGGCCTTCACTTGAGTGAAGAAGTCTTCGGACTTGCTTACATGTTGTGCTGCAAAACGGGTATCGCGTTGTTTTTCACGACGTAATTCAGCAATTTCACGCGCTTTACGTTCGTCGTTCAGTACCACGACTTCATCACCCGCTTCAGGTGCTGCGGAAAGACCGAGTACCGCAACGGGAATCGACGGGCCTGCTTCTTTCACCGGACGACCCGTTTCATCGAACATCGCCCGGACTCTGCCGTATTCAGAACCGCACAGCAGCAAATCACCGCGACGCAATGTACCACTACGTACTAATACGGTAGCAACTGCACCACGACCTTTTTCGATACTGGCTTCAATCACGTTACCGGTAGCTGGCGCGTCAACAGGCGCGGTCAACTCTTGTACCTCAGCAACTAACAGCAAAGTTTCCAGCAAAGCATCAATGCCCTGTCCGGTTTTTGCGGAAATTTGCACAACCGGCACATCACCACCCCACGCTTCGGTGTTCACTTCATGCTGGGAAAGTTCGCTCAGTACGCGGTCAGGATCAGCACCTTGCTTGTCGATTTTGTTAATTGCCACCACCATTGGCACACCCGCCGCTTTCGCGTGCTTAATGGCTTCTTTGGTCTGTGGCATCACGCCGTCATCAGCAGCAACAATCAGGATAATAATATCGGTGACTTTTGCACCACGTTCACGCATTTGGGTAAACGCTTGGTGTCCCGGCGTATCCAGGAAAGTAACCGTGCCGTGATCGGTGTCGACGTGGTAAGCCCCAATGTGCTGGGTAATACCACCTGCTTCACCGGCTGCTACCCGCGTTTTGCGGATATAGTCGAGCAAGGATGTCTTACCGTGGTCAACGTGACCCATAATGGTAACGACAGGTGGACGCGGTTTAGCTTCGTATTCAGTAGTATCTTGACCAATCATCGCTGCCAACAATGCCGCGTCATCCATTTCCTGCATGGGCTTGGCTTTGTGACCCAGCTCTTCCGTTACCAGAATTGCTGTATCTTGGTCGATGGCTTGATTGATCGTCATCATCATGCCCATTTTCATCATCGCTTTGATAATGTCAGTCGCACGGATAGCTAATTTTTGCGCCAATTCAGAAACCACAATTGTCGGTGGAATCTCAATCTCTTTCACCATCGGTGCGACAGGCTTTTCAAATGCATGTTTGTTAGCCGCTTGACGTGGATCAGGACGACCAAAGGCTTGCTTACCACCACCCTTCTTCTTACCGTGACGACCACCACCGTTGTTGGACGGTACGTGTAATTCTTCGCGATCACGCCCACCACTTTTGCCTTTAGCTGGCTTCTTATGCGATTTTTTATCGCTTTGTGCTTCAGGTTCAACCGCCAGTTTTTCCGCAACGGCAACGGCGACAGGAACAACCGGAGCAACTTTCTCCTCTGGTGTTTCAGAGCTATCGACCACCGTCTGTGGAGCTAATGTTGGCTTAGGTTTAATTTTAAGTTTGGAAGGGCGACGCTTAAGCGCGGCAGCCGCTTCTTCTTTAGCCGCAGTCGCCACCACTTGCCGCTGATCTTTTGCAGATAAGTTACCACTATCATCGGTAGTGCGTGGGAACATTGCGCTGATGCTAGGGTGTGAAGAAGAAATAACAACCTGTGACGGATCAGCCGGTTTTGTAGCAACCGGTACTGGCGCAGGTGTTGGAATTGGAGCCGGAGCGGGTGTAGGAGCTGGCTTTGGTGCTGGCACTGGCGTAACCACGACTTCTGGTACAACTGCCGCAACAGGTGGCTCTGGCTGCACTTCAACGACTGGCTCGACCACAACAGCAACCACTGGCTCTACAGGTTGAGGTGCTGCAACGACAGTAGGCTCAACCGGCGGCTGAACAGGCTTAGCAGGCTCAGCTTTTTGACGCTGCTGTTCAATGCGGCGTGCTTCAAGTTGACGACGCTCTTGTTCAGCTTTTTGAATCGCCGCTTCGCGAGCCTGACGTTCTGCACTCATCTGGCGTGCCATATCTTCAGCACGTGCAGCACCGCTGGCTGACTGTTGCTCACCTTGCCCGGAGGAAGCATCGGCGGAGAAAACCTTTTTCCGTCTAACTTCAACGCTTACTGTGGTTTTACCGCGTCCCGCACCCACCGTCATTTCACTGGTGGAACGGCGTTTCAGGGTTACTTTATTTCCCGTATCAGCCGTGGTGGTCGCGCCCTGACGAATATGCGCCAACAACGTTAACTTCTGGGCATCCGTAATCCATGCGTCTGCGCCACTAACTGAAATACCTGCGTCCTGCAACTGCCTAAGCAGCACTTCGACGGGGGCATTGATTATCTCGGCAAGTTTTTTGATCGCTATGTCCGACATCTTGTCATTCCTCCCGCAGAATCATGCTTCTGCCTTGTTATCGTCTGCAAACCAAGGGGCGCGTGCTGTCATAATCAACGTCGCCGCTCGCGTTTCATCAATTTCACCGATTTCTACCAGCTCATCTACTGCTTGCTCTGCCAAATCTTCCATTGTGCAGATGCCGTTAGTCGCTAGTTTAAATGCCAGTGCTTCATCCATACCATCCATGTGCAGCAAATCTTCTGCTGGCAAATGCTGGTCTTGGGAAATAGCTTGGGAAAGCAGGGCAGTCTGTGCGCGATCGCGCAATTCACCCACGATTTCCGCGTCGAAGCCTTCGATGGCTAGGAACTCTTCCACAGGAACGTAAGCTACGTCTTCCAGCGTTGAGAAACCTTCCTCGGCAAGAATGCCAGCCACTTCTTCATCAACATCCAACTTGTCCATAAACAAATTGATTAATGCTTGCTGCTCAGCTTGAGTTTTCGCTTCGGCTTCTTCAACGCTCATGACGTTGAGGATCCATCCGGTCAAATCGCTGGCAAGGCGTACATTTTGTCCACCACGACCGATAGCTTGCGACAATTTTTCACTGTCAACACCGATGTCCATCGTGCGGGCTTCTTCATCCACCACAATCGACAACACTTCTGCCGGAGCCATTGCATTCATTACATAGGTTGCAATGTCAGCATTCCACAACACAATGTCGACGCGCTCTTTGCCGCCTAATTCATTGGTAACAGTCTGAATACGTGAACCACGCATCCCAACGCAAGCACCAATCGGGTCAACGTTAGGCAAGTTGGCACGTACTGCTACTTTAGCACGCGAACCGGGGTCACGCGCCGCACCCATAATATCAATCATTTCCTGACTGACTTCGGGAACTTCCAATTTCATCAGTTCCGTCAGGAAATTAACATCCGCACGGCTGATAATCATCTGCGGGCCACGCACATCCTGGCGAATTTCCTTGAGCAAACCACGCACCCGTGCGCCAGTATGCAGGTTATCGCCCGGAATCATTTCTTCGCGCGGGATGAAAGCTTCTGCATTTTCACCCAAATCAATCACGACACCTTTACGGTCGGCGCGTTTGACTACGCCCATGACCAATTGACCAACGCGATCACGGTAAGCCGAAACCACTTTTTCACGTTCCGCTTCGCGCACCTTGGCAACGATGACTTGTTTCGCAGTTTGTGCGGCAATGCGCCCAAAATCAACGGAAGCGATAGGTTCTTCGATGTAAGTACCAATCTCAACATCTAAACCACGGTCTTTAGCATAACTAATGAGGATTTGACGCTCTGGGGTTTCAAATTCAGGATCTTCGTCATCCATCACTTTCCAGCGACGAAACGTATCGTAATCACCGGTTTGGCGATTCACAGAGACGCGAACATCCATACCCATGCCATAACGCTTACGGGTAGCCATCGCCAGTGCAGTTTCAACGGCCTGAAAAATCAGGTCTTTGGTTACATTTTTCTCATTGGAAACTGCATCAACAACATGGAGGATTTCTTTATTCATGCCTGCTTACCGCCCTTACGCTGAGGTCGAACAACATCTAAAACTAAGCGTCCACGATCAATCAGATCATAAACGATTTCATAAACTGTGCCTTCCACTTCCACCTTGATGTGTTCGTCATTAACATCGTGCAATTTGCCGACGAAATTACGACGCTTTTCAATGGGTAAGCGGGTGCGAATTTTCACGTTTCTGCCCAGATAGCGGGTGTAATGCGCGGGAACAAACAAGACCCGATCAATGCCGGGAGAAGACACTTCTAAGATATAGGCGAGGGGAATCAAGTCGTCCACGTCCAAAGCGGAACCTAGCTGATGGCTGACACGCCCACAATCTTCAACGGTGATTCCATTCTCGGAATCGATAAAAACCCGCAACAAAGCACTTTCTTTTTGCGGGCGGTATTCGTATCCCCACAACTCGTAACCGAGGCCAGTTACCGTTGTTTCGATCAAAGTATCCAATTTTTCCTGCATTACGATCCTAACGCCATCTCATTGGGCAGATAATAAAAAAGCCCCGTAAAGGGGCTTTTTGTATTTGGTAGCGGGGGCAGGATTTGAACCTGCGACCTTCGGGTTATGAGCCCGACGAGCTGCCAGACTGCTCCACCCCGCATCAGAGGTGTGAACTATAGAGAGATTTACTGATGCTTGCAAGCTTATTATTATCAATAAACAAAATTAGCGCACATTACGGAAGATAAACCCCGGAAATGCGAAAACCATGAACAATGCCAACGTCACCGCATAAAACTCCCAATCTTGCGCATGGATAGTCCCGCCCATGGCTTGACGTTCCAACGCCACGGCAAGACCGCCAACAACAAAATATAAGATAAACCATTCCAGCAACCGCAACCAAGGTGACTTACGTTCACAACGCAACACCAAGAAACAACTTTGGCTTAACCAAGGCAGGTTAGCTAACACAAACGCCACCGCCAGAAAGCCCCACTGCAATACCGACAAACTCATAAACTCGCGCCTATCGCCAGAGAACAAACACCCATCAGGAAGCCAGGGAATAAACCCAGCACCAACATCAGGACGCCATTTACACTGATCAGCACATTAAAATCAAGTTCTGCGGTAATCGGCGCGGTATCATCGGGCTTGTCGAAATACATCATTTTGATCGCACGCAAGTAGTAAAACGCGCCAATCACCGATACCACCACCATGAATACCGCAGGCCACAAATAACCCGCTTGCATCACCGCCTGAATAATCGACAGTTTTGCATAAAAACCCACAGTGGGCGGAATGCCTGCCATCGAAAACAAAAACAGCATCATCATCAGCGCGTACCAAGGATTACGCTCATTTAAGCCCTTGATGTCATCCAGCGTTTCAGCTTCAAAACCCGCACGCCCCAACAAAATCAAGATAGCAAAACCACCGGCAGCCGTCAGTGCGTAAGTGATGGTGTAGAACAATGCAGCAGAATACCCCTGCTCACCGGAGATTGTCCCCAATAAAATGAAACCCATGTGCGCAATCGTCGAATACGCCAACATACGTTTTAAGCTGAATTGTGCAATCGCCACCACGTTACCGAGCAAGATCGACACCAAACCGAATACCAACAACATTTGCGCCCAACCCGGCTGCGCTGCGGCGGTAGACTCTGCCAAAACCCGGAACAACATCGCCAGTGCCGCAATTTTTGGCACACTACCTAAAAACAAAGTAACAGCAGTCGGCGCACCTTGATAAACGTCGGGAACCCACATATGAAACGGCACTGCACCAAATTTAAACGCAATCCCCGCCACCACAAACACCAAAGCAAACAACAAAGGAATATTCGCCATGACATCTTGCGCCGCTACGTAAGTCGCCACACCGGTAATGTCTAGCTTGCCACTCAAGCCGTACAGCATTGAAATACCGTACAATAAAAGACCAGAAGCTACCGCGCCCAACACAAAGTATTTCATTGCCGCTTCGGAACCACGCCCGTTATCACGATCTAATGCCACCAGCGCGTACATGGACAACGCCAGCAATTCCAAACCCAGATAAACCACCAGCAGATGATTCGCTGAAGCCATAATCATCATGCCCAAGACTGCAAACAGCCCCAAGACGAAAAACTCACTGACCCAGAGTTTATTATCCAGCAAATACTTACGGGCATACACGAACACCAGCGCAGTCAGTAGCAACATGCTGACTTTCAAAATACCGCTCAAATCATCACGCACATAGGTATCGTTTAAACCTACAATTTTCTGCCCATCCATCGTGCTGTAAACCAGTAACGCAGTTGCCAGTAACGCAACAATCGACAGCAGATACGTGACCGTGCGGCAATCTTCACGCAAGAACAAATCCAGTAACAGAATTAAGCAAATGGTGCTCAATAAGAAGATTTCCGGGGTTGCAATGGCAATATTCATCATAACCGGCAAGCCTCCACGCTCATTCCCATGCAGCCACCAATCTTGCTTTGCAAAATTTGTGGAATCAATTGTCTAATCGACGCATCCATCACATCAGTCAAGGGCTGAGGCCACAATCCCAGCATCAACACCGCACCCGCCAGCAATGCCAGCATCACAAATTCACGTTGATTAATATCGTTCAATTCAGCCACTTCGCCGTTACGAATTTCACCGAAGATTACACGTTTCACCAACCACAACGTATACGCAGCACCCACAATCAAGGTCGTTGCTGCTAAAAAGGCAATCCACGGACTCGCTTTGAAACTGGCTAAAATCACCATGAATTCACCCACGAACCCTGATGTTCCCGGCAAACCTGTATTCGCCATCGCAAAAAACACATAAAGTGCAGCAAACTGCGGCATCCGATTTGCCACACCACCGTAAGCATTAATATCGCGGGTATGCATCCGGTCATACAACACCCCAATACACAAGAACATCGCCGCCGAAATAAAGCCGTGCGATACCATTTGCACCATTGCACCTTGCAGCCCCATGATGACGCTATCGAACTTATCGGCTGCCATCAAACCATTAATGCCTTGAGCCAGCATTAACTCCGGGTTCCCTGCTTGCACTGCTTCCGAAATGTAATACACCATGAAGAAGCCCAAGGTAACAAAACCCATGTGCGCAATCGACGAATACGCCACCAGCTTTTTCATATCTTGCTGCACTAAAGCGACAAACCCGATATAAACCACCGCAGTCAACGACATAATCAACACCAGCCAATCAAGCTGCGCTGCTGCATCCGGGGTAATGGGCAAAGCAAAACGTAAAAACGCATAGCCACCCACTTTCAAGGTAATCGCCGCCAAAATGACTGAACCACCCGTCGGGGCTTCAACGTGCGCATCCGGCAACCATGTATGCACCGGCCACATAGGGACTTTCACCCCAAATGCCAATAAGAATGACAGGAAAATCAATATTTGCGCGGTGCGGTCAATCGGCAAGCGGTGTAAATCAGCAATCGCAAAACTTGCTTGAAAACCTTCTGTGGTCGCACCTAACTGATACAGATAAATCAAACTGATCAGCAAAAACACCGAACCAAAGAAGGTATACAAGAAAAATTTAATCGTGGCGTAAACCCGTCGCGCCCCACCCCAAATCCCGATGATGAGAAACAGTGGAATCAACATTGCTTCAAACAAGATGTAAAACAGCATTGCATCCAACGCGGCAAACACCCCGTTGACAATACCTGCCATGATTAAAAACGCCGCCATGTATTGCGAAATACGGTATTTAATCACCTCCCAACCGGCGATCACCACCAATACCGTAATAAAGGTATTCAGCAGAATCAACGGCATCGACAATCCATCCACACCCAAGTGGTAATGAATGTTAAAGGTATCTATCCACAGGTATTTTTCAACAAACTGCATTCCCGCATCGGCAGCATTAAACCCGACATACAGCGGCAAACTCAGTAAAAACGTCACTAACGCAACACCCAAGGCAAATTGTTTGGCTCCGAAACGGTCGCCCACAATCAATACCCCTAAACCACCCACAATAGGCAGCCAGATCAAAAAACTCAGTATTGGCAAATCAAACATGTGCATTTCCAAGTAATGTCCCAGGGGCTAAACAAACAACAGCCAAGTAATCATTAGCAATAAACCAACGATCATGGAAAAAGCGTAATGGTACAAGTATCCCGTCTGAAGTTGACGCGCCACACCGGATGCCCACTGCACCACCCGTGCCGTGCCATTCACAACCAACCCGTCAATCAATAAACGCTCACCGAATGCCCACAGCGCGTTCCCTAAATGAAGCGAACTATTAGCGAAAGCTTTCTGGTTAAAATCATCTAAGTAATATTTACGATCTAACAAGGTATGTAACCAACGGAATTTGTCATATGCCCACACCGCCAGCGCATTATTTTTCAGGTAGATATACCAGGCCAGCCCCAAACCAGCCATTGCTAACCAAAACGGCGGAGCCAACAAGCCGTGCAGAATAAAATTCAAGATACCGTGGTAATGCGAACTAATCGTCTCTAAGCCAAGGTGCATTGAAATTGAGCTTTTCAAACCCGGATCAAGAATATGTGCCGTATCATTAACGTGAATTTCATCGTGGAAGAAATTACCCACCACCATTGGGTCTAATAAATATCCGGCAAAAACCGACGGAATCGCCAGCAATATCAGCGGTACAGTAACTACCCACGGTGATTCATGCAGGTGATGCAGGGTATGGTCATCCATGCGTTCTTCGCCGTGGAACACCAAGAAAAACATACGGAAACTGTAAAATGCGGTAACAAACACACCCAATAACACCAAAGTATACGCATACCCAGAAGCCCATAATTCAGAATGATGCACAGCTTCAATAATCAGGTCTTTTGAGAAAAATCCGGAGAAACCGGGGAAACCAATCAAGGCCAGTGAACCAATTAATGCCGTCCAATACGTAATTGGCATGTGCTTTTTCAACCCACCCATTTTACGGATGTCCTGCTCATGGTGCATCGCGATAATCACCGAACCCGCAGCCAAGAACAACAATGCCTTAAAGAAAGCGTGCGTCATCAAATGGAACACCCCGGCAGAATAAGCCGAAGCCCCCAACGCCACCGTCATATAACCAAGCTGTGACAAAGTGGAATAAGCCACCACACGTTTAATATCGTTTTGTACAATACCAATCAAACCCATGAAAAAGGCCGTGGTCGCACCCACGATCAAGATCATGTTTAACGCCGTATCGGACAATTCAAAAATGGGTGACATCCGCGCCACCATGAAAATCCCCGCTGTTACCATCGTCGCAGCATGGATTAACGCTGAAATAGGCGTAGGGCCTTCCATTGAATCGGGCAACCACACATGCAACGGCACTTGCGCTGATTTACCCATTGCCCCGATAAACAAACAAATCGAAATAAATGTCAGCAAATCCCAATTCATGCCCGGAAACAGCGTCAATGGCGGCTTTTCAATTTGCACCGTACCAAATACGTGTGCGTAACTGAGGGTTTCATAAGACACTACGATTGCCGCAATCCCCAACAAAAATCCAAAGTCACCCACGCGATTCACCAAAAACGCCTTCATATTGGCGTAAATCGCGGTATCTTTCTTAAACCAAAAACCAATCAGCAAATACGACACCAGCCCGACCGCTTCCCAGCCGAAGAACAACTGCATAAAGTTGTTACTCATAACCAGCATCAGCATCGAAAAGGTAAACAACGAAATATAACTGAAGAAACGCTGATAACCGGGGTCTTCGTGCATATAACCGATGGTGTAAATATGCACCATCAACGACACGAACGTCACCACCAGCATCATCATGGTACTGAGATTATCCAGCATAAACCCCACTTCAAAGCGGATTTTGCCAATTTCAGCCCAAGTATACACCGTACCGTTATAGCTATTACCATTGCCCATCACATCATAGGCAACGTAAACCGACAGCAAAAACGCCACCGCCACGCCCAAAATAGTGACCCAATGCGCTCCTGCACGTCCAATCTTTTTCCCAAACAGCCCCGCAGCAATCGCCCCGAACAACGGTGCAAGCGGAATAGCCAGATAAATTGCTTCCATCGCTTACCCCTTCATCGCATCAAGTTGTTCAACATTGATCGTGCGCCGGTTACGGAACAAAACCACCAAAATCGCCAAGCCAATCGCCGCTTCCGCTGCTGCCACCGTGAGGATAAAGAACACGAACACCTGCCCTGCCATATCCCCCAAATAATGGGAAAACGCGATAAAATTCAGGTTCACCGCCAGCAACATCATCTCGATGCACATCAACAAGATCAGCACGTTCTTACGGTTAAGGATCATGCCTGCGATGCTGATCGCAAACAGCAAGGCCGCCACAATCAGGAAATGCGACAAAGGGATCATGCTTGCTCCTTGGTTTCGGCTTTCATCTTCACCAGACGTACACGGTCTTCCCGCTTCACCTGCACCTGTTGGCTAATATCTTGTTTACGCGAATCCGGGCGACGACGTAGCGTCAAGGTAATCGCGGCAATAATCGCCACCACCAGAATCACCGCCGCAATTTCAAACGGATACACATAATCGGTATACAAAATCGCACCCAACGCTTCAGTATTATTCGCCGGAGCCGGATTCAACGGTGTCGCAATCTGAAACGGCGCACTTTGCAGCACCAGAATCATTTCCACCGCAATCACCGCTGCCACCACAAACCCAACAGGTGCGTGTTTCACTAGCCCCTCTTTCAACGGATCTGTGTTCAAGTCCAGCATCATAATCACGAACAGGAACAGCACCATCACCGCCCCGACGTACACCAACACCAGCACCAAGCCGAGAAACTCCGCTTCCAACAGCAACCACAATGCGGCACTGGTGAAAAAGCTCAAAATCAGGCACAACGCCGCATACACCGGGCTGCGTACCGTCACCATCCCCACTGCCGCTGCCAGTAATACAGCGGAAAACAGGTAAAAGATAATCTGCTCAAATGTCATGTCATCCCCTTAACGGTACGGCGCATCAGCGGCTTTCATCTTGGCAATCTCAGCTTCGTGCTTGTCACCGATTGCCAGCAATTTGTCTTTGGTTTGAATATTTTCACCACGATTTTCAAAGTGATACTCGAAAATATTGGTTTCCACAATTGCATCCACCGGGCAGGCTTCCTCGCAGAAACCGCAGTAAATGCACTTAAACATATCTATGTCATAGCGCGTGGTACGGCGAGTACCATCCGGGCGTTCTTCCAAATCAATCGTGATTGCCAATGCTGGGCAAACCGCTTCGCACAATTTGCAGGCAATGCAACGCTCCTCACCGTTCGGGTAACGCCGCAATGCGTGATGCCCGCGAAAACGGTTGGAAATCGGCGTTTTCTCTTCCGGGTACTGAATCGTGATCTTACGCTCGAAGAAATACTTCCCCGTCACGCCCATGCCCTGCATCAATTCTTTCAGGCTGAACGTCTTGAAATAATGTTTCCAGTTGAAACTCATATCAGTCTCCTTACAGCCACGGTTTCCAGCCCAGCGCGATCGCCAGCCCTTCCGCAAAAATCCACACCAAGGTTATCGGGATCAGAATTTTCCACCCCAAGCGCATGATTTGGTCATAACGGTAACGCGGGAACGTGGCGCGAAACCAAAAGAACAGCAGCATAAAGAACGAGGCTTTCAACAGTAACCAATGGATACCATCACCAAACACCCAGCCCAATACCGGCATATCCGTCAAGAAAGTCAGCCCTTGGAACGGTGACAACCACCCACCCAAGAACATCAACGAAGTCAGTGCGGCAATTAGCCACATATTGGCGTATTCCGCGAGGAAGAAAATCGAGAACGCCATACCGGAATATTCCACATGGAAACCCGCCACAATCTCAGACTCACCTTCCGCCACGTCGAACGGCGCACGGTTGGTTTCTGCCACACCCGAAATAAAATACACCAAGAACAAACCAAACAAAGGCCACACAAACCAGCTAAAAATGCTACCGGATTGCGCCCGCACAATGTCGCCGAGGTTCAGGCTGCCAGATGCCATCAGCACCCCGACCAGCGCAAACCCCATTGCAATTTCATACGACACCATTTGCGCCCCAAGACGCATTGCACTCAGTTGCGCATACTTAGAATTCGATGCCCAACCCGCAATAATGACCCCGTAAATCCCCAAGGAAGTCAGTGCCAACAGGAACAACAACCCCGCATTCACATCCGCCAACACCATGCCGTCACTGAACGGAATCACCGCCCAAGCCGCAAACGCAGGCCCCATTGCCAACAAGGGTGCGATCAAAAACAGGAAACGGTTAGACTTCTCAGGAATAACAATTTCCTTAAAAATCAGCTTGAACATATCCGCAAACGGCTGCAACAAGCCTTTGAACCCAACCCGGTTCGGCCCCACGCGCACCTGCATAAAACCGATGATTTTGCGTTCTGCGTAAGTCGCGTAAGCCACCAACAAAATCAGCGGCAACACAATTGCCACCACTTTGATCAAAATGATTAGCAGCGTCACCATCCACTCAGGGAGGAAGGCACCGAAGAAATTTGCGAGTATTTCCATCATTCCCCTAACCTGCCTTTGCTATTTGGAGCGTACCGAAAGCCGCGCCCAACACGTTGGATATTTCAATGCCCGACTGCAAACCGGCGCAACCTGCTGGAATACCCGCGTCCAGTTGTGCTGGCAACGTGATCGTCACCGCCCCCTGCGACACTTTAAGCGTATCGCCAGCCGCGATACCCATATTCGCCGCATCTTGCGGATTCAACTGCACCGCTGCCGGAGGAATCATGGCTTGTAAGGCTTTCGCACGGCGTACTAGCGGATCAACGCTGTACATTTCTACGTCGCCAATACGCTGAAATCCGCCATCTGCCGTCGTAGAGACGCAAGATTTTGCGTCTCTACCCACAGTGCCAGCATAACGGTTGTTACAAACCTCTACACCGTCGAGTTCAAGGTGCAACTCGGCAACAATTTCTTCGGTGGCAACCCAGTCAAATTCAGGCACACCCGCCGTATTACCCAACACCCGCAGCACTTTCCAAGTAGGTCGCGCGTCACCCGGTGACACAGTCGCGCCCTTAAAGCTTTGCCACTGCCCCGCTGCATTAATAAACGTGCCGGAAGTTTCGGCAAACGTCGAACTAGGCAATAACACCGTCGCGTATTTGCGCGTGGTATCATCCGCAAACGGCGCAATCACAATCACGTTTGCCGCTGCACTTAACGCTTTCATTGCTTGTTGCGGATTCGCGAAATCTGCCAACTCGGTATTCAGCAAGACAAACGTGCGGGTATTTTCACTGAGGAACTCGCCAACCGGCACGCCCGCTTGTTTGAGTTCACGCCCCGCCGATAAACGGTGCGGCACAACACCTGCTACCCACGCACCTACGCTGTTAGCACTTTCCGCCAAATAGCCAAAGGTTGCGCCCGTTTGTTCAGCAATCGTGTAAGCCAAACCGCGTAACGCTGCAAAATCAGGATGCTGAACGGCGACATTGCCCAGCAATACCGTCGCGTATTCCGCCTTTTTAAGCGTTGCCATCACCGCATTATCAGGGTCATTCGCAATCGCTTGTAAAGCTTGCAGCATATCTGCCGGAGCAACCGCTTGCTGGGCTACATCAAAGTTAAAATCGAATGCACGCGGATTCAATGCCATCACCGCTGCGCCTTTCAACGCGGCTTTACGGATGCGGTGATTCAGCAACGGCTGCTCTTGGCGCACATTAGAGCCGATCAGGAATACCGCATTTTGCTGTTCCAATTGCGCAATGGGCATTCCCAATGACGGGCAAAGCGGTGCAGCACTTTGGTCACTGAAATCGGTCTGGCGTACACGGTGGTCAATATTGCGGATGTTCAGACCGCGCATTAAACGCTGGAACAAATACAACTCTTCCACAGTGGAAGTCGCGCTTGCCAATGCACCGGTACGCGCTGGGTCAGCCGCCCGCAAAATTTCTGCGGTCGCATCTAACGCCTGTTGCCAGCTCACTTCATACCAATGCCCATCACGCTTGAGCATAGGCTTTGTAATACGATCAGCACTGGCAATACCTTGGTAGCTGAAACGGTCACGGTCAGAAATCCAGCACTCGTTTATCACGTCATTTTCACGCGGTACTGAACGCACCACTTCTTTGCGGAAAGTGTGCACCTGAAGGTGTGAACCCACCGAATCGTGCGGGGCAATCGCATCATGCGCCACCATTTCCCACGCCCGTGCTTTGTAGCGTGACGGTTTCGCGGTCAACGCACCCACGGGGCAAAGGTCAATCACATTGCCGGAGAGTTCCGATTTGAGCGATTTCTCAATATACGTGCCGATTTCGAGCCGATCACCGCGCCCTACCCCGCCCATTTCGCGCATCCCGGCGATTTCATCACCGAAACGCACACAGCGGGTGCATTGGATGCAGCGGGTCATTTCGGTTTCGATCAAAGGGCCAATGTCTTTGTCTTGCACCACGCGCTTGATTTCGGCGTATTGCGATTTATTGCTACCGTAGCCGACTGAGACATCCTGCAATTCGCATTCGCCACCTTGGTCGCAAATCGGGCAATCCAGCGGATGGTTGATCAGCAGAAATTCCATAATGCCTTTCTGCGCGTTCTTGGCTTTGTCGGAGCGCGTCCAGAATTTCATGCCTGCATTCACTGGCGTGGCGCAAGCGGGAACCGGTTTCCACGATTTTTCCATTTCCACCAAACACATGCGGCAGTTGGCGGCAATGGAAAGCTTTTTGTGGTAGCAAAAACGCGGAATGCTAATGCCATTATTATCAGCCACTTCAATCAGCATCGCACCTTTGCGAGCCTGAACCGGCTGGTCGTTAATTTCGATGGTGACGAATTCTTCTGCCATGTGTTACCCCTGTCCCACCATGCTACGACCGTGCTTGACGTAGTACTCAAATTCCTCACGGAAGTGCTTAACGAAACTCCACACCGGCATCGCCGCCGCTTCACCCAAGGCACAAATGGAACGGCCTTCGATATTGTGGGAAATTTCTTCGAGCCGCGTAACGTCTTCCATCTTGCCCTTGCCTTCCACAATGCGGGTCAACATACGGTATAACCAACCTGTGCCTTCGCGGCAAGGTGTGCATTGCCCGCAGGATTCGGAAAAGTAGAAACGTGAAATCCGCTGCAACACTTTGACCATATCGGTGGTGTCGTCCATCACGATCACTGCACCCGAACCGAGATATGAACCGGCTTTGGCAATGGTGTCGTAATCCATCGTCAAGCCCATCATGACATCACCCGGTAACACCGGAACGGACGAACCGCCCGGAATCACCGCTTTCAACTTGCGTCCATTGCGCACCCCACCAGCCAACGCCAGCAGTTCAGGGAACGGCATTCCCATCGGAATCTCGAAATTGCCAGGATTATTCAAATGCCCTGACATCGAAAACAGCTTTTCGCCACCGGAATTCTTCACACCCAAATCAGCAAACCACTTGCCGCCGTTGCGCATAATCACCGGAATGGAGGATAGCGTTTCAGTGTTATTAATCGTGGTCGGGCGACCGTACAAACCGAAACTCGCAGGGAATGGCGGCTTGAAACGCGGCTGACCTTTTTTGCCTTCCAGCGATTCCAGCAAGGCGGTTTCTTCGCCGCACACATACGCACCCGCACCGAGCGTGCCGTACAGGTCAAAATCAACGCCACTGCCTTGAATATTTTTACCCAGCAAACCGAGCTCGTAAGCTTCTTTCACTGCCTGCTCAAAATTGATGAACGGCTCATCCATAAACTCGCCGCGCATGTAGTTGTAACCAACGGTTGCACCAATGCTGTAACCGGCAATCGCCATGCCTTCGACCAGCGCGTGCGGGTTGAAACGCAGGATGTCGCGGTCTTTGCACGTACCCGGTTCGGATTCATCCGAGTTGCACACGATGTATTTTTGCCCCGGCATAGTACGCGGCATAAAACTCCACTTCATGCCAGTGGGGAAACCCGCACCACCGCGTCCGCGTAAACCAGAGTCTTTAATCGTATCAATGATTTCTTCAGCAGGTGTTTTTTCAGCCAGAATTTTTCGCCATGCCTGATAGCCGCCCACTTTGAGGTAGCTTTCCAAGGTATTGGCTTGGTCGCCAAATTGGGTCGTGATGAAACAGACTTGATTTGCCATGTGCTTACTCCAGTCCGTCCAAAATCTCATCCACTTTTTCAGGGGTGAGATGGGTGTGGTATACGTGATTGACCTGCATCATTGGCGCACTGCTACAGGCTGCGAGGCACTCTTCTTCGACTTTAAGGAAAAACTTGCCGTCTGGGGTGGATTCGCCCAATTTAATGCCCAGCTTTTTCTCAACATGGTCGAGAATCACATCCGAACCGCACAACATGCAGGAGACATTGGTGCAAACCGAAATGCTGTACTTCGCCGCCGCTTTTGCATCCATTTCATACATGGAGTAAAAGCTGGCAACTTCATACACCGCAATTTCGGGCAAGCCTAAATAATCTGCCACCGCATCCATTTTTTCGCGGGATAAATAATGATCTTCGTGCATCACGGCGCGTAACGCTGCCAGCAGTGCCGATTGCTTCTTATCCGCCGGATAGCGGGCTAACCAGCTATCAATGTCTTCACGCTCGTGATGGCTGAGCAAGTCGCTTTTGCGCTTGAGCATCGTAATGGGATGTTCAGTCATCAACGGTCAACCTCCCCGAAAACAATATCTTGGGTGCCGATAATCGCCACCACGTCAGCCAGCATGTGGCCTTTCACCATTTCATCCAAGCCGGATAAATGTGCAAATCCCGGCGCACGTACTTTTAAGCGGTACGGTTTATTCGCGCCATCCGAGACGATGTAGCAGCCGAATTCACCTTTAGGGTGTTCCACTGCTGCATAGGATTCGCCTTCCGGCAAGCAATAGCCCTCGGTCATCAGCTTGAAATGCTGAATCAAGGCTTCCATGTCCTGCTTCATCTCAGCGCGTTTCGGCGGCGCGATTTTGCTGTCTTCCAGCATCACTTCGCCGGGGTTAACGCGCAGCCAGTCAATGCATTGCTTGATAATGCGATTGGATTGGCGCATCTCTTCGATCCGCACTAAATAGCGATCATAACTATCGCCATGCGTTCCCACCGGAATATCGAAATCCATTTTGTCGTAAGCGGCATACGGTTGCTTCTTACGCAAATCCCATTCCACGCCCGAACCGCGTAGCATTGCCCCACTAAAACCGAGTTGCAGGGCGCGTTCAGGTGACACCACGCCGATCCCGACCAGACGCTGTTTCCAGATGCGGTTGTCAGTCAGCAGGGTTTCGTACTCGTCGACATAACCGGGGAAACGGTTGGTGAAATCTTCCAAGAAATCCAGCAACGAGCCACCGCGATTGGCATTCAAACGCTTAGCTTCGGCTTCAGTGCGGAAACGGTTGGGCAAAAATTGCGGCATGGAATCCGGTAAATCGCGGTAAACACCACCCGGACGGTAGTAAGTAGCGTGCAAACGTGCGCCGGATACAGCTTCATACGCATCCATCAAATCTTCACGTTCGCGGAAAGCGTACAAGAACATGGTCATTGCACCCACGTCCAGCGCGTGTGCGCCAATCCACAGCAAGTGATTGAGAATACGGGTAATTTCGTCGAACATGGTACGAATGTAGAGCGCACGTTCTGGCGGGGTAATTCCCAACAGCTTTTCAATTGCCAGCACGTAACCGTGTTCATTGCACATCATCGACACATAATCGAGGCGATCCATATAACCGATGCTTTGATTATACGGTTTGCTTTCTGCCAACTTTTCAGTGCCACGGTGCAGCAAGCCAATATGCGGGTCAGCACGCACGATGGTTTCACCGTCCATTTCCAGCACCAGACGCAACACACCGTGCGCGGCGGGGTGAGCTGGGCCAAAGTTCAGCGTAAAATTGCGGATTTCAGGCATTAGTCATCACGCTCCACGGCTGGGGAAAAACGCTGGTCAGCGCGGATAGTGCGCGGAACCAACACCCGCGCTTCAATGGATACAGGTTCGTAAATGACGCGCTTTTGCTCAGCGTCGTAACGCATTTCAACCTGCCCGATGAGCGGGAAATCTTTGCGGAAGGGGTGTCCGACAAAACCGTAGTCGGTGAGGATTCGGCGTAAATCCGGGTGTCCACTGAACATAATGCCAAACAGATCAAACGCTTCACGCTCGTACCAATTCACCGAACTCCAAATGTCTACCAACGATGCCACTACCGGAAAATCGTTATCATCACAGCGTGTGCGCACCCGGATACGCAGATTGCGGCTCACCGATAACAAGTGGATTACCACTGCGAAACGTTTACCCGCGAACTGAGCACCCTCTTCCTGCGCATCAAAATCAAACGGATCCGCTTCGGTGGCTTGTGCCGCACGGCTAAAACCGCTGCGCGAGGCAGTGGTCACATCCCATTCCGCATCGCCATACGTGAGGTAATCAACCCCACACAAGTCGGTCAGTTGCGCAAAATCCAACATGGAATCGTGCCGCAGGAAACGCGCCACTTCCAGCCAATGTTCAGCGGCTACTTCCAAGGTCAACTCGCCGTGCGCCAGAACGCTGGTTGACAGCTTATCGCCGAGTCCTTGCTGAACGTAATCCTTAACAAATTCGAGTGATACAGCCATGAATTACCGCGCTATCGTGTTGGTTCGACGAATTTTATTCTGCAACTGGATAATGCCATACAGCAGGGCTTCAGCGGTTGGTGGGCAACCGGGTACGTAAATATCCACCGGCACAATCCGGTCACAGCCGCGCACCACCGCGTAGGAATAATGGTAGTAACCGCCACCATTGGCACAAGACCCCATCGAAATCACCCAACGCGGTTCCGCCATTTGATCATAGACCTTGCGCAACGCCGGAGCCATCTTGTTGGTCAGCGTTCCTGCCACGATCATCACATCCGATTGGCGCGGACTGGGGCGGAACACAATGCCGAAACGGTCTAAATCGTAACGAGAAGCCCCTGCGTGCATCATTTCGACCGCACAGCACGCTAGACCAAAGGTCATCGGCCACAACGAGCCAGTACGCGCCCAGTTGATCAGGGCATCGGCTGTCGTGGTAACGAAGCCTTTCTCCAGAATCCCTTCTACTCCCATTCCAATGCCCCTTTTTTCCACTCGTAGATGAAACCAACAATCAGGATAGTCAGGAAAATACCCATCGCCACGATGCCGAACACACCAATGGTGTCGAGCACAATGGCCCACGGAAACAGAAAGGCGATTTCAAGGTCGAAGATGATGAAGAGGATGGCGACGAGGTAGTAGCGCACATCAAATTTGATGCGAGAGTCTTCAAACGCGGGGAAGCCGCACTCGAACGGTGAATCTTTTTCTGCGTCTGGTCGGCGCGGGCCTGCGAGCAACCCCAAGCCTAGCAATACCACTGCTAAGCCAAAACCGACTGCCAGAAAAACGAGAATGGGAAGGTATTCTCCTAGCATACTAACTCCTGGTGCAAACCGTCGTGTTCTCTCCAAACCACTCGGTTGTCTGTGATGCATGATTCCAAACACACACTGTTTGTATCACTATTTCGTTATACAGTCGAATATAACGGTGCATGAACCACAGATTAATTCCCCAAAGTGGGTATTGTCAGGTTTTAGCAAGAATTAGGCATAAAAGCAAAAAGCCCATCATCTTACGATGACAGGCTTTTTATGTATGGTACCGACGACCGGACTCGAACCGGTACAGCTTGCGCCACTACCCCCTCAAGATAGCGTGTCTACCAATTCCACCACGTCGGCAAAGCAGGCGCGAATTCTATCCTACTATTTCTTTTCTTGCACGGGTTTTTCATCGGCAACTGGTTTTTTCTCATCAACCACTGCCTTTTCTTCAACCTTGTCAGACGGCTTAGCATCAACAGCAGGCGGAACATCGCTAGAAGCTTTCTCGGCGGCAGGTGCTGGTGGTACATCACTTGCAGGTGCTGCCGGAGTTTCTGTCTTGGTTTCTGGTGCAGCAGATTGCATAATGCTGACGGATTCCAGCGTGCGCCCTGATGCCAAAAATGCCAAGGCCAATGCCACCAAGAAAAAGACGGTCGCCAGAATACCGGTGGTACGACTCAAAAAGTTCGCTGAACCTTGCGAGCCAAATACCGTACCCGACGCACCGCTACCAAACGCAGCACCTGCATCAGCACCCTTGCCCTGTTGCATTAGGATTAACACAATCATAGCCACAGAAACAACGATCAAAATGATCAACAAGACATTGTATAACATAGTTTTTTTGAACCTTAGTTACCGGCCTTGCAAATAGCCAAGAATTCGTTGGCATCCAGTGATGCACCACCAATTAGGCCACCGTCAATATCCGGCATTGCAAACAATTCAGCAGCATTCGCACCTTTGACGCTGCCACCGTATAAAATTTGTACCTTCGCTGCAACCGCTGCATTCAGCGTCGCTAATTTACCGCGAATAAAAGCATGGACATCCTGAGCCTGTTGCGGACTAGCGGTTTTACCCGTGCCAATCGCCCACACCGGTTCGTAAGCAATCACACCGTCAGTCAGTGCTTCCACACCTTCCAATGCAATCACCGCATCCAATTGACGCGCCACGACCGCTTCGGTAATGCCTGCTTCACGCTCCTCCAGCGTTTCGCCCACACACAGAATCGGTTTGAGGCCATGCTTACGTGCAGCAGCAAACTTACGTGCAGTATCAGCGTCTTGTTCGCCGTAAATCGCACGGCGTTCAGAGTGACCCACAATCGCGTAGTCACAGCCAAATTCCTTGAGCATCGCCCCGGAAACTTCGCCAGTGAAAGCACCTGCGTCTTGATCAGCAATATCCTGAGAACCCAGACCGATACGGCTTCCAGCCACCAGCGTTTGAGCCATGGGAATGTAGACGTAAGGTGGGCAAACTGCCACCGCTACATTATCCATGCCTTCCAGTCCAGCTAGAATGCCACCCATCAAAGACTCGATACTCGCCTTTGACCCGTTTAGTTTCCAGTTACCTGCAACCAATTTCTGACGCATAACTCCACCTCTCTTTCAAGCAAGGGCGAAAGATTACCTGCATAAGCGGTGGAAATCAATCTTCATTCCGGGCAGGTCAAGCCGCAGCCCGCACCGCACTAGCGATTTGCTCTGCCAGTTCAGCGGTTTCGCCAGGGTCTTCACCCTCCACCATTACCCGAATCAATGGCTCAGTGCCGGATGCACGCAATAATACCCTGCCACGACTACCCAATTGTTGCTCAACTTGACGAACTGCATCCTGAATCGCGACAGATTCATTCAAATTAATCTTGTGTTTGGTCGGAACATTAATCAGCGTTTGCGGGTACTTGGTCATTACGCTTTTCAGGTCGCGTAACGATTTTCCCGTCATGCGCATGGCACGTAACACTTGCAGTGCGGCAATGATGCCGTCACCGGTAGTGATGAAATTGCGCACAATGATGTGCCCGGATGATTCGCCACCCAAATCACAATCGTGCTGCGTCATTTGCTCAATAACGTAGCGGTCGCCGACTTTCGCACGGTAAAACGGTACACCTAACGCCTGAATCGACTTTTCCAAACCGAGATTACTCATCAGCGTGCCAACCACGCCGCAGTGCAACTTGCCTTCAGCATAACGATGGTGCGCAATAATGGCGAGAATCTCATCACCATCAACCGTATCACCGTGCTGATCCACCATAATCAAACGATCACCATCACCGTCCAAGGCAATGCCAAGATCAGCACGATAACGTAAGACGGCATCGCACAAACCATCCACATGAGTTGCGCCGCACGCTTCATTAATGTTGATGCCATCAGGCGTATTGCCAATCGCAATGACTTCCGCGCCCAGCTCTTTGAAAACATCGGGTGCAACGTGGTAAGTCGCACCGTTGGCGCAATCCACCACCATCCGCAAACCTTTCAGGGAAACCGTATTGGGCAACGCGCGTTTGCAAAATTCGATGTAACGTCCCGCCGCGTCTTTAGCACGTTCGACTTTACCCAGCTCGTCGGAAGACACGGTTTTAAAGTCCATATCCAACCAACGTTCAATTTCTTCTTCTACTTCGTCGGGTAATTTTGTGCCGTCACCAGAGAAAAACTTTACGCCGTTATCATCGTAAGGATTGTGCGAGGCACTGATTACAATTCCGGCAGAAGCACGGAACGCACGGGTCAAATAAGCCACCGCTGGCGTAGGCATTGGCCCTAATAAACGGATATTCACACCCGCCGCCACCAAACCCGCTTGCAACGCGGATTCAAGCATGTAGCCAGAAATACGGGTATCTTTGCCGATTAACACCAAAGGATGTCCGTTACTTGCCAACACCTTGCCAGCAGCCCAACCCAACTTCAACACGAAATCAGGGGTCATGGGATAGCAACCAATCTTGCCGCGAATACCGTCTGTTCCGAAATATTTTCTTGCCATCGCTGTAAAATCCTACCGCTCAATCCGAATCAACACGCGCTTAGCTTCTCATCCAGACATCCAATGCCGCGTTGTAAAAACTAATTGCCTCAACCGTTTCTTTCACATCATGCACGCGCACAATCGACGCACCATTCACTGCTGCCATCACCGCCGCCGAGACACTGCCCGACACGCGCTGCTCCACTGGTACACCACCTAGTAATGCACCAATCATGGATTTACGCGACAATCCCACCAGTAAAGGTAAGTTTAGCCGCTGTAATTCGCGCAATTGAAATAAAAGCGCGACATTATGCTGCAATGTCTTACCAAAACCAAACCCAGGATCAAGAATCAAACGTTCACGCCCAATACCAGCCGCTTCACACGCTTGAATTCGCGTCTTAAAGAAGCGGTAAACATCCCACACCACATCAGCGTATTGCGGATTTTGTTGCATGGTGCGCGGCTCACCCTGCATATGCATTAAGCAAATGGGCACGGACAAATCCGCACAAACTACCAACGCACCCGGCTCCTGCAACGCCCGCACATCATTAATCATCCCAGCACCCGCAGCAACGGCCGCCCGCATGACTTCAGGCTTACTGGTATCAACCGACACCAATACCTCAAAATTCTTGTTAATAGCTTCGATTACCGGCACAACACGATCTAATTCCGCCTGTAATGTTACCGCCTGCGCACCGGGGCGCGTTGACTCACCGCCGACATCAATAATCGTTGCGCCATCCAGCAACATTTGCTCCACATGACGCAAGGCCGCGTCGCGGGCGTGAAATTTTCCACCATCAGAAAACGAGTCGGGCGTCACGTTGAGAATGCCCATAACCCGCACACCTTCTGTCCTCATTACCATCATTATTGCCGCTCCAAAAAGAAAAGGCGCGAACTCAACATTCGCGCCCTTTATTACGTCAACCGTGCAAGCAGTTAATGTGAGCTGGCTGCTCCACCAATAACGCCACTGTCAGTTTTAGTGCCATCAGCCGAGCGTGGTTTGCTTGGCGTGCCTTTACCGCCGGAGGAATCATCATCCGTCCAATCAGCAGGTGGCGGTGGCTCTTCACCACGCATCAATGCATCCACTTGCGCACGGTCAATGGTTTCGTACTTCATCAAAGTCTGCGCCATTGCGTGCAACACACTCATCTTGTCGGTGAGGATTTGCTTCGCACGGGTATAGTTACGATCAATCACTTCACGGATTTCACCGTCAATCGCGTGCGCGGTTTCATCAGAAACGTGCTTGTGCTGGGTTACGGAACGCCCTAAGAACACTTCGCCCTCATCTTCCGAATACGCCAACGGCCCCATGCGGTTTGACAAACCCCACTTAGTCACCATATTGCGGGCAATGCTGGTTGCACGTTCAATATCATTGGACGCGCCCGTGGTCACACCCTCAACGCCGTAGATTAACTCTTCAGCAATACGACCGCCGTACAAGCTGGAAATCTGGCTTTCTAAACGCTGCTTGCTGGCACTGTAACGGTCTTCTTCCGGCAAATACATGGTCACACCTAAAGCACGACCGCGCGGAATAATACTAACCTTGTAAACAGGATCGTGTTCTGGAACGCTCAAACCCACAATCGCATGACCCGCTTCGTGGTAAGCAGTTGCCAGCTTTTCAGCTTCCTTCATGACCATTGACTTGCGCTCAGCACCCATCATGATCTTATCTTTGGCTTTCTCAAACTCAGCCATATCAACGGTGCGCTTGTTGTTACGCGCTGCAAATAACGCCGCCTCATTGACCAAGTTTGCCAAATCCGCACCAGAGAAACCCGGTGTACCGCGAGCAATCAGGGATGGCTTAACATCATCGCCCAACGGCACTTTACGCATATGCACCTTGAGGATATGTTCACGACCACGCACGTCTGGCAATGGCACCACCACCTGACGGTCAAAACGACCGGGGCGCAACAATGCCGCATCCAAAACGTCCGGGCGGTTAGTCGCCGCAATCACGATAATGCCTTCACTGCCTTCAAAGCCGTCCATTTCGACCAGCAACTGGTTGAGGGTCTGCTCACGTTCATCGTGACCACCACCCACGCCTGCGCCACGCTGACGGCCTACTGCATCAATTTCGTCGATAAAGATAATGCAAGGCGCGTGTTTCTTCGCCTGCTCAAACATATCACGCACACGGGATGCACCCACGCCCACAAACATTTCCACGAAATCAGAACCGGAAATGCTGAAAAATGGCACTTTCGCTTCGCCCGCAATCGCTTTTGCCAGTAAAGTTTTACCCGTACCCGGTGAACCCACCATCAGTACGCCGCGTGGAATCTTGCCACCGAGCTTTTGGAATTTACCCGGATCACGCAAAAACTCGACCAATTCGCCCACTTCCTCTTTGGCTTCATCACAGCCAGCGACATCGTTGAAATTCACTTTTACTTGGTCTTCGGTCATCATCCGCGCACGGCTTTTACCAAACGACATCGCACCGCGACCGCCGCCACCGCCCTGCATCTGGCGCATGATGTAAATCCACAGCCCGATAATCAGCAGGAACGGAACCCAGCTAATAATGATTTCCCACAAAATGGAACGCTCTTCCGGTGGGGAAGCTTGGAATTTGACATTGTACTTTACCAAGTCGTCGATCAGTTTCGGATCATTCGGCGGACTATAGGTAATAAACTTGCCGCCATTGCCGTCCAGACCGATGATCTTTTGCCCGCGAATCTCTACTTCCTTGACCGTGCCATTATGGACACTGGTTAAAAATTCAGAGTAAGGCACTGCCGAAGAGGACTGCACAGGCGCACTAAATTTACTGAATACCGCAATCAGGACAAAGGCGATGACAGCCCAAATCAGTAAATTTTTGGTTAAATCGTTCAAGAGATTTCTCCGTTATCAACTCGCGGGAGCCGTCAGCTTATAACGACGCCCATACAAGCGCATATTACACCACAAAACCTTGGGCAAGCACATAAACTTCCCTGCTGCGGGGTCTTGAGGCTGCTGGCTTTCTCACTTTTACGGTTTTGAAGCTACTGCGCACTTCACGCATGTACTCTTCAGAACCCGCACCTTGGAAAAGCTTCACTAAAAAGGCTCCACCCGGCTTTAATACCTGTCGCGCCATGTCTAAAGCAAGTTCACATAGATGAACGGCGCGTGGTTGATCCACCGCATCCACACCACTCATATTGGGAGCCATATCCGAAATTACAAGATCCGCCTTGTCATCGCCCAATAACCCTAAAATTTCGGCTAAAACGGCATCGTCACGGAAGTCGCCCAACACAAACTCCACAAACGGCAACGGGTCTAATGGCAAAATATCACTCGCCACGATCCGGCCTTTACGCCCGATCAATTGTGTCGCGTACTGGCTCCATCCACCAGGAGCTGCACCCAAATCCAACACCTTCATGCAAGGCTGGATAATGCGGTCTTTCTCCTGAATTTCCTTTAATTTGTAAACTGCACGCGAACGATAACCTTCTTGCTGTGCTTTTTTGACAAATTCATCACTAAAATGTTCACCTAACCAGCGTTGACTGCTTTTGCTTCTTGCCATGCCTCAATATCACTCATTACACTTAATCAATTTACGGAAAAGCCTATCATGGAACTGAACGAAACTCAGAAAAAACGACTGCGCACTCGCGCACACGACCTCAAACCCGTTGTTATGGTCGGTCAGCACGGGCTGAAACCCACGGTGTTAGAAGAAATTAGCGGGGCGTTAGACTACCACCAATTGATCAAGATCAAGCTGAGTGTCGGCGACCGCGATTTACGTGATGAAATTTTGTCACAAATCGTTCAATACAGCCAAGCGCAAACAATTCAACGCATCGGCAATGTCGCCGTATTGTACCGTCGCAATACTGATCGCCCTGATATTTTGAAACAAGATTTCTAACACGAGCCGCACAAGGTGCTAGACACGGCACTGCGCATTTTTAGCATCATCTTCCCGGTGTTCGCTTGTACCGGGCTGGGTGCTGCTTATGGCTATCGCTATCGCCCCGACATGAGTGTGGTTAATCGCCTCAACATGGAATTTTTCGCGCCATTTTTGGTGTTTTGGGCGTTAGTCAACCAGCCTTTCGATTTCCCCGCGTACCGTGATTTAGCAATTGGTGGTGTGGCGGCGGTTTTGGGTGCGGGTTTATTGCTGCTACCGATAGCGCGGCTGTTAAAACTTAACCTCAAAACATTTTTACCCCCGATGATGTTTAACAATTCAGGCAACATGGGCATTCCGCTGGTGTTGTTTGCATTTGGGGAAGGGGCATTACAAGCCGCTGTGGTGCTGTTTATTATTGAAATGGTGCTGCATTTTAGTGTCGGGTTTTACATCCTTGACCATCGCACCCGCCCGTTACAATTACTGAAAATGCCGATGATACAGGCGACGTTATCGGGCTTATTATTCAGTGGTTTACATATAAGCTTACCGGATGCATTAGCTAATACGGTGAAATTACTGGGGCAAGTGTCGATTCCCCTGCTTTTATTTTCGCTAGGCGTGCGCTTGTTAGACGTAAATTTCCGCGATTGGAAACTGGGCGCATTTGGAGCGATTGCAGGCCCCGCAGCCAGTATTGCCTGCGTATTGCTGGTTAGCCCGCTGTTAAACTTAGATCAAACGCAATATGCGCAATTGATTATTTTCGCCGCATTGCCGCCAGCGGTTCTCAATGTATTAGTCGCGGAACAATACCAGCAGGAACCGCAGCGCGTGGCTTCCATTGTGTTACTGGGCAACCTTGCCAGCTTAATTATTATGCCGGTGGTGTTATGGTTTGCCCTTGGATAAAACCTTGTGTGAAACTTTCTTGCTTGAATACACCCTAAATTCCCAATAGCATAACGCTACAACCATAACAGACTAAAAAGACTGCAACCCTTTGGAGGATGACTGACGTGTTACGTACTACCTTGTTGACCGCGCTATTATCACTTGGTCTGGCAACTGCCGCTGTTGCGGAAACCCCGGCTGCAACACCAGCAACCCCGGCTGCAACACCAGCAACCCCTGCTGCCAGCGAAACCCGCGATGTAAAATTGTTCTTTGACGAAACCTTCAACGACATGAAGGAAGAGCTCGAAACCGCGAAAACCGACGGTAAAAAAGGCTTACTCATCATGTTTGAAATGGATGAATGCCCGTTCTGCCACCGCATGAAAACTACGGTACTCAACCGCAGCGACATTCAGGACTATTACAAAGAAAACTTCCGCGTGATCAGCGTCGACATCGAAGGTGATTTGGAATTGACCAATTTCAGTGGTGAAACCACCACGCAAAAAGATTTCGCGCTGAAAGATTTTCGGGTACGTGCCACTCCGGTATTTCAGTTCATCGACTTAGAAGGCAAGCCTTTCAAAAACGGACGCATGACCGGAGCCACCAAAGATGCAGAAGAATTCATGCTGTTAGGCAAGTACATCACCGCCAAGAAAAACGAAGAAATGCCGTTCACGAAATTCAAGCATGAACAATAAAACGTTTTGGAATACGCGGGCAGCGGGGTTATTGCTGTGCCTTGCGTTGCCCGTTATCCCCACACAGGCGGCGAATGAAGTTCCAGACCCCTTAAGTCTGGAACAGGCGTTGACCTTTGCCGAAAAGCATCCGCGCACCCAACTCAGCGCGGAGATTGCGGCACGTTACCCCACATCACGCCCGCTGTATCTGGATTGCCACAACCTTGCCTACAACAACAGTGCCAGCCCCGATAATCAACGGGATCGTTTGCTGCCCTCGCTCGTCGCATCCATTGATGCGCAACGTTTGGAAATCATGCAACGATTCTTCGACGTATTGCTGGCGGATAGCAGTGCGGTACGTGACAACGAAAACATGGCGGTTTACTTCATTCCGCTGGATCGCACCAAAACGCGCATGGAACTCAAAGAGTTTTCCGAGCTAGATGTGGCGGAATTGGATGCAGAGTATCAAGTGGTACGCCAACAAGGAGCCGCCAGCATTGCCTCGCAACGCCTGACACGCTCGTTGTTAGCCCAAGCGATTAATAACCCGGAAAAACTACCGAACGAGTTACAGCCGCCGACCTTGCCAGCACCTCCTGCGGAATTACCGACCACTGAAGAACTACTCAAAGCCGCACTCGACAGTGACCATTTGAGTGATTTGCTTGATGATGCTGACGCACCGCAACGCGCACTACTAGACATGGAAATTCGCCAGCAAATCTTGGAATTGGTTTTGCGTTTAGACATTTTCAAAGTCGCCGCAGAGCGCAATAAAGCCGAAACGTTGTGGCGGGATTATTACCTCGAACGCAGCCGCACCCTTTACGAACAAGAAGTTAAATCCGACATTGGCGATGCCATGACCCAACAAAGCAAAGTGCGTTTACAACAACAGCAAATTCAATTTTGCAGCGTACTCGCCTTGGCACAACTCAATGCACTCCAAGGCAAACCCGTTTGGCCTTTAGCAACCACCGCCGCCAAACCAGAGGAAAAAACGCCATGATGACCCGTCAACGCTATGCTTACGCTTGTTTATTAGTGCCGTTTTTAATGCTTGGCAGCACCGCCGCGCACGCGCTCGAACTTAAAGGTCGTTTGGAATGGGTGCATAAAATCGACATGCGTGTGATGGAAAATGGCATTGTTGAAACCGTCAAAATCACCACCGGACAGCACGTCAACAAAGACGATTTACTGTTACGCATGGATCAGCGCAAACAAAAAGCCGCGCTATTGGAAGCCAAAGCCCGTGTTGCCCGCGCCAAACTCAGCTTGGAAGACAGCGAACGTGATATTGCCCGCACTCAGGAATTATTCGACCGGGGCTTAATCGCGGAAGAGGAATTAAAAGACGGCGAATTAAAACAAGCCGTGGTAAAAACTGAAGCCGAATCCGCCAAAGCAGCGGAAGAAGCCGCTCAAGTCGCGTTGGATCATACCGAACTCAAAGCCCCGTTTTCCGGTATTGTCGCTGCCAATAACGCATGGCAAGGCGCGGTGGTATTTGCCAGCAAACAAGATCAGCCGCTGATTAGCCTCGCACCCGACGACCAAATGTTAGCGCGGGTCTTGGTAACAGCCGATGTTTTACGTCAATACCCGGTCGGAGCCGCCGCGCAAGTCTTGGTCAATGGCAACTCACGCAGCGGTAAGGTTTACAGTCGTGGCGTTGAAGCGGTACGCATCGAACCCGAAGGCGCGATTTACGAACTGGATATTATTTTCCAGCGTAACGCTAAGGAATTGCTGCGCCCGTCGGAATCGGTCAAAGTGGTGTTGCCTTAATCCAATCGCTGCAAATAACTCGCACCACCAATCGAGCGCATTTGCCGCAAAATGCGATTCTGCCGAGCGCGGACATACCCCGAAGGTTTTTGCACATTGAAACGATTGGGTGCGGGCAAAACTGCCGCCAATAACGCTGCATCCGTTGCACTTAATTTAGTCACGGGCTTGCGCAACAAGTTTTGCGCTGCTGCCCCCACCCCGTAATCTGCTGTGCCAAACTGCGCAGTATTAAGGTAAACCTCTAAAATGCGTTCTTTCGACCAAAATACTTCGATCAGGCTGGCAATGCTCCACTCCAAACCCTTGCGCACGTAACTACGCCCCTGCCACAAGAACAAGTTTTTAGCTAATTGCTGGGTAATCGTACTGCCACCGCCTTTACCACGCCCGCGCATTTCATTCGCAATGGCTGCACGTGTCGCGTCCACATCAATGCCCCAATGTTCCGCAAAGCGTTGATCTTCCGAAGCAATCACCGCAATTTGCACATGACGCGGAATCTCGTCCAAGCTCACCCAATCGTGACGTACAAACGGCACTTCTTTACTGAAAATCGCCGTGACATCCTGCGTCAGCATAAACGCCGAAGTCGGCACGGGCAGCCAACGAAATACCAATAATAATGCGCATAAAATAACCACAGAATACAGCGGAATGCGCCACAACCAAGACCAACCTTTTGCGAACATCGCTTCACTACACCACGAGGAGACAATGCGGGGTATTATGTCACAAGCAAACCACACTCGTCAGAGACATGGTAATATCAATACGCTTTTTACTCTTAGCCGGTAGCAACACATGACCGCAGCATTGGATATTCAAAATTTACACAAAACCTACCATAACGGCTTTACCGCGCTGCAAGGTATTAACTTGCGGGTTGAACAAGGCGATTTTTTCGCGTTGCTAGGGGCAAATGGCGCAGGAAAATCAACCACCATCGGCATTATCAGTTCCCTAGTCAATAAAACGTCGGGACAAGTCAGCATCTTCGGCTACGATCTTGATACCCAACGCGAGCAAGCCAAAGCGCAAATCGGTTTAGTGCCACAAGAATTCAATTTCAATATTTTCGAGCCAGTCGAAGAAATCATTGCCAACCAAGGCGGTTTTTACGGAATACCACGCAAACAAGCGTTTGAACGTGCTGCTAGTTTACTCAATCAATTAGGCTTGTGGGACAAACGCCGCGAACAAGCACGCAACCTTTCCGGGGGGATGAAACGTCGCCTCATGATTGCCCGCGCCTTGGTGCATCAACCGCGTTTGCTGATTTTGGATGAACCTACCGCCGGAGTCGACATTGAAATCCGGCGTTCCATGTGGGACTTTTTGGCACAATTAAATGCCAATGGCACGACCATTATTCTCACCACCCATTATCTGGAAGAAGCCGAAAGCTTATGCCGCAATATTGGCATTATTGACCGTGGGGAGTTGATTGAAAATACCAGCATGAAGCAATTACTCAACCGCTTGGATACGGAAAGTTATGTATTTGACTTAGCAAGCCCGATTACGGCACTGCCGGTTGCCAGTAACTTGTGTCACTTTCACTTACGTGATTCATTAACGCTGGAAGTCACGTTCCATAAAACCCATTACTCACTCAACAAAGTATTTGATTTTTTGAATACACACGCCGTTGAAATTCGCAGTATGCGCAATAAAACCAATCGTCTGGAACAATTATTCATGGACGTGCTGGAGAACAACAAAGTATGAATGCCTCACAAATCTGGACAGCTTATTACACCATCGTGGTGCGTGAAGTCTTACGCTTTAGCCGTATTTGGTTACAAACGATTATTCCACCCGTGATTACTACTGCATTATACTTTGTTATTTTCGGGAATTTAATTGGCTCGCAAATTGGTAATATGGATGGTCATACCTACATGGAATTCATTGTTCCGGGTTTGATTATGATGAGCGTGATTACCAATGCCTATGCGAATGTAGTGTCTTCGTTTTATGGCTCAAAATTCCAAGGGAATATTGCAGAAATGCTGGTATCGCCCACCCCTAACTGGATTATTTTGCTGGGCTATGTCACAGGTGGTGTGGCTCGCGGTATCGCAGTGGGTGCGGCAGTCACTCTAGTATCTTTATTTTTCAGCCACTTGCACATTGAACATCTCTGGGTAACAGGCACTATTATTGTGTTAACCTCTGCCCTATTTTCACTGGCAGGTTTAATCAATGCAGTTTACGCAAAAAGCTTTGATGACATTACCATTGTTCCCACCTTTGTGTTAACACCATTGACGTATTTGGGCGGGGTGTTTTATTCGATTAGTTTATTGCCACCTTTTTGGCAAAGTGCATCGTTAACTAATCCTATTTTATACATGGTTAATGGGTTTCGCTACGGCATTTTAGGCACTGCGGATATAAGCATCTGGGTCAGTTACAGCGTAATCATTGGGTTTATCGTATTGCTAGGCGGCTTTGCCATGTATTTATTGCACCGTGGCATTGGTATTCGGAGTTAATGCCAGATTTAAACCTTTACGCTTATTTTTAACAACTGCTGGCAAGCTATGCTGTTCGCTGGCGTATTGCTGATGTAAGCGATAATGGCGGTAATCCGGGGCATTTTCCGGTGACTTCAGCATTAAACAACCCACAATATTAGATTTTACCCGCTGCAATTGTTCAACCGTGTGCAATAATCGCATGGGATTAACATTTTCTGCATTGGTTACAATCAAAGTAGCATCGGCTAACGCGCTTAAATACAGCACATCGGCAAACCCCACCAAGGTTGATGCATCAATCACAATACTGTCAAAATATTGCGTCGCACGTTGCAATAACAGCGACAAACTGGGTTGTGAAAGCAAATTCGCCGGGTGTTGCACTTTGCCTCCAGCCGCCAGAAAATACAGCCCCTTCACCTGTGGTATCACCTGCGTCATCGCTGCCACTTCCGCATCGCCGCGTAAGTAATCACTTAAACCACGCCGATTCGCCACGCCCAAATAGCGATGTAACGATGGTTTGCGCAAATCCGCATCAATTAATAGCACTTTCAAGCCCTGACGCGCTTGCTGAATCGCAAGGTAGGCCGCCGAAGTCGACTTGCCTTCAGCGGTATTTACACTGGTCAACAGGGTAATCCGTGGCGCATGATTTGCCCCGCTAAAATGCAAATTTGCAGTGGCAACACGGTACGCTTCGGCGGCAGGCGAACCCACATTGCGCAATGCCGCCTGCACCAAACGGCGTTTCGCAAACCCACGCACACGCGGAATCGAACCCAATACCGGCAAGCCACTCATGGCCTGCAATGCATTGACTGACATCGGTTTTTTACCAAAACGTTCGCGCAATAATGCGAGGATTACTCCCAACAACAAACCACCGAGTATTGCGGCGATAATCGCCCCTGCGTACTGCGTATACCAAGGGGCACGCCACAAGCGGGCGCGTTCCACCACTTCCAGCGACGGCATGAAGGTATCGCTAACCACCCGCAAGGTTTGCATTTTACGCAATAAACTAATCGTCGGCGGCTGTGCTTCCTGATTTAACTGAATAAGCGTATCCACCACCCCATTCACCACCGCTACCGCTAGGGCAGAATCGGTACTTTCGTAATGAATTTTCAGCAATTGCGTCCGCGCAACCGGCTCAATGTGTAATCGCGATAACAAATCTGCCACCGGATCAGCCGCTGCTAAAGCCGTTACCGGCAAATTAACTTCGCGAATGACTTTTTCTGCCAACGCACGGCTTTTCAATTTCTCATACTGGGTATAAAGAAACGGGTCATCTAAAGCCATGCTGACTTTGCTGCGTTCCAGAATATTTGCTTCAGTAATCTTAACCCGCTCTTTTTCAAGCTGTAGGGTAGCAACCGCGCGGTAAACCGGCTCAGTCTGTGACACCCAATACATCACCGCGACGATTGCCAGCAACGCGCAACCAACGATTACCCAAGCTTGACGGAAGAGTCGCGCCCTCAGCGAATACGTCGGCAACACCGGGTGGTTGCGTGCCAAAAATATCGGGTCAGACATTAGCGGAATCGTCACTTCACACCTTCCTGTGCGACTTGCTGCTGCACGATACGTCCTTGTAAATATGCCGCCGAGGTCGCACACACCAGATTCAGGGTCGCAACATCGTGAACACCACTGATGATAACGCGGCTCCCGGCTTCGCTTATTTGGTGAGTTAATTTATGTAAATACCGCGCATCTTCAGTATCCACTGCAACATTCGCCGCCCATTCCGGTGACAACCGCACCAAGGCAGGTTTCACCGCCCGAATAAACGGCAATAAACGCGCGTCATCCACCACATTATCAATCGCCAGTAACACCCCTGCTTGCTTTAACAACATAACCACTTTGCCAACCGCACGCACGTCCAGCAAACAATCCCGATATTCCACTGCCACCACGATTTTGGCAGCAACTTGCGAGGCTGCCGTTAATAACCGTGCCAAACGTTTACAAGCTTCGTCTTGTTTAAAAATCCAACCTCCAACGGCTACCAAAACCCAATAAGGCGCACTGGTGGGTTGACGCGCCGCCACATGCACCAATGCCTGCCCGACATTCCAATAATCCAAGCGAAAACGGGCATTATTGGCGCGTAAACGCCGTACTAACGACGGATAACTAAATCGCCGCCCCGGTTGCGGTTGAAATACCGGCTCGGCAAAACACAAAGTGGGCAAACTCTCGCGCAACTTCATCGCTGGGGTAAACATCTCATGCATTCCATTCAAGGCAGGCATGGATACTTTCGGACGCGGCGGCGGCGCAACAGGTGTGGATAAAGCAACTGGCGCAATCGGTGGCGGCACCACGGGCACAACAGGTGGAGCTAATGGCACGGACGTTGCTGCAACTGCGGTCGGTGTTACCGCCTGATCCCACGGACTAACTGGAGTTTGCACCACCGCAGCCACTCGTGTGGGGCGTTCCAACGGGCGCACATGCAATTGATAACAACGTTTGCCTTTTAACACTGCCGGAATAAAGCGCACTTCTGCCCGCATGGATTCACCCGCCAAGGTGCGCAATGAAATCAACAAACGGTTTGACGGGCGACTGCCCACATCGGCTGCTCGCCCCAAGGCTTCAAAGGTTTTACGTTCATCCGTCGCCACTAATTGCGACACTGGCAACGTCCGCATCGCCGCAGGTGATGCAAAACCAAATAACGACAAATAAGCATTATTGGCGTAAAGATGTACGCCTTGCGCCACATACGCAATCGCTTCCCACGAATAATCGACCAGCCAATGACAGCGTAATTCCGCTACTCCCAACAAATGTTTGGATTGCCGAAATTCGTGTTTAAGCGTGGCGTAATGCAGTAAAAAATCAATGTATTGCGCGAAATAATCCACATCACGTATAGGCAACACGCACGATTCAACCCCCGCCAGCCAAGTGGTTAAACCTTGCCACTCATCACGAGCCACTTGCACTAATAGGGTATCAGGGGAATGACGTTGCAGCGTTTCCAGCAACACCGAAGCGGCCTCGGCATGGGCGGGCGGACAGAACAATAAATGCGGTTTTTGCTGGGTTAATGTCGGAATAAGCTGCTGCATGGATGCAATCCGCTGTAACTCATGCGGCGTATTGGCGTGACGCAACGCAGCGTCCAGCGACGCTGTTACCTCCACATCCCGGTCAATCACTAAACATTGTAACGTCTGTTTTTTCATACCCCGACAATACGCATTCATCGGGGGGAAACCTACATAGAGCCTGATTATCGAGTGGAAGCGGTTGACGAACTGCGACTACACCCTACAAAGACTGCCACAGTGCGGTAAAATCATCCTCAGCATCCACCGCTGGCTTCTCCGCCAAGGTGGTAAAACGAAAATACGCAAACACCCCCATGCACTCATCCAGCAACACCAAACGCACCCGCTCCTCACGTTCCGCAAACTCCAGACGCACTTCATCGCCCACCTGAAACATATACGCAGGCAATACCAACGCCGGATCAGGGCGCACCCCGGCAATACTGGGCAACATCAAACCTTGCACCGGCAATTTCTGACGCAATCCACGGTTCAGCACTTGATGCACCGTCAACACCATCGCCTTGGTGGATAGCAATTCCACTCCGCAACACAAACCCGTGCCGCGCACAAATTCCATCCACTTGATCACACCGATCATCCACACTGACATGTCTTTGGTTAAATCGCGCAACGCCACGATTTCCCCAACCCGCGCCCCGGACTCTTCCTTACCATCCCAACATAAACCGTAACCGCCCACGCTGCTGTTCAGCACCTGCCAAGTCTGAATCCGCGCACCCGCCTGCTCATCGGCTTGGGCGGCAACTGAATATTTCACATCCTCTTCGGTCGCATAATCGCCGGATACAAACACATTGAACAACATATCCTCTTCTTCGCTGTCCACCTCCTGCTTGCTGACTTCCTGCACAACTGCAAGTACATCGCTCATCCGCGTCACCATTCCAATCTTTTCCTTTTTCGGGAAACGATTAAAACTGCGGTTACGCACCGTGGTTAGATGAAAAATCATGCGTTTCGCCAGATTACGGCTCAAACCTTCGTGCAACACCAGCACCGACGCACCCACTTTATCCAATTGCCGAATGCTGGCATCCATCGTCGCGAGTAACGCATTCAAGTGCAAAACCCGCACCGTCGGCGATAACGGTAAATCACTTACCGGCATTAGCACGGCGGGTTCATCGCTGTTTAACATTGCAACGTGGGCATTCGCACCCACATCATCGCCCGCTTCACCGGAAATCCGCACCGCTGCGGTATGCGTGATGAAATAGTGCATCACGCGCTCGACTTCACCTTGGCGCAAGCTGTAAGGCTTGACCAACGCCAGCAAATTCATTTGCACATAACGCGCTTCAATTGTCGGCGCACCAGGGCTGGGGTCACGCCCCTTGATTTGATCAACGGCATTTTCCACCGCCAATAAATACAAATGGTGAATATCATGCCACAGGGTTTCACGGGTACGCGCATACACCGAATACGTCAGCAACAACACCCGCCCCATGTAATCCAAGGCTTGATAAATCGCCTGTTGCAACTGCTTTTTGTTGCCTTCCTTGCGGGTGAGAATATCGAGCGCGGTCACTTGCCACAAACCCGCGAATTCCAGCATCAGGGATTGGGCTAACTCAAAGATTTTCTGGCTTTTTTGGGTCAATGGAAAAGCGCGAGCCACCAAATGCCGTTGCAGATTTTCCAGCACCATATCCACCACTGGGCGCAATGACTCACCAATGGCTAAACGGGTTTGCGGCGGCACGGCACGGCGGTTTAAATCCACCAAACCGTGGAACAAGCGGCGCGTGGTTTCACCGGGGTCAGCCAGCGGCAACGCTGCCACCCACTCACGCGCTTTACTTTCCGACAAGGGAATACTCTGGTATTCGGAAACAGTTGCTGTTGCCATAGTTAATACGTCCATTATTATTTTTACAATGTCGCCAGAGTGTAGCAGCATCGGCTAAACGAGACGATAAGCAGGTGATAATCGCGCTGTTTTACCCCAATATGCTAACATCAGCACTAAATAAACCAGCGGGTGACGTTATGGCAGCAGTGGCAGAAAAATGCGATTACCTTTCCGTAGAAGACTATCTGGCGGGCGAAGAAGTTAGCGACATCAAACACGAGTATGTGGATGGTCAGGTTTACGCAATGGCTGGCGGTAGCCTCAAACACAACCTGATTGCCGCTAATATTTCTGGGCTATTGTGGAGTCATTTACGGAACACTGCTTGCGTTCCGCTCAGTAGCGACATGCTGGTAAAAACCTTCGGCAAACGCTTCCGCTACCCCGATGTTGTAGTGGTGTGTGATGATGATGCTTCAGACGATGAGCGTGTCAGGGAAAACCCCATCCTCATTATCGAAGTGCTATCCAAAAGCACCCGCAAAAAAGACAAAGGTGAAAAGCGTCTGGAATACCTCGCTATCCCCAGCCTGCTGGAATACGTGCTGATTGAGCAAGATTTTGCGGAAATCGAAGTGCAACGCCGCAGTGCCAGTTGGCAATCCACCTATTACTTCCTAGGGGATGAAGTGGTATTGGAATCGGTCAATGCCACGCTATCTGTCGAAACCATTTACGAACGGGTTCAGAATGACGATGTGTTGGCGTGGATTGAGCAGCAACAGAAAGAAGGAGCATAACAATGGGTGCAGCAGAAAAATTACAGGAACACTTTACCTATGCCGATTACGCCAAATGGCCGGAGGATGAGCGTTGGGAGCTGATTGAGGGTGTCGCATATGCAATGGCTGCTCCGTCACGGCAACATCAAAAGATTGTCCTGAAAGTAGGTAATCAGATAGACCGTTATCTGGAAGGCAAATCTTGCGAAGTTTATCCCGCACCGTTCGACATACGCCTCCCCAACCACAACGAAGCCGACAACGACGTAGACACCACCGTGCAACCCGACCTTGCCGTAATCTGCGACAAAAATAAGCTGGATGACAAAGGCTGTCGGGGTGCGCCGGACTGGATTATCGAAGTGCTTTCGCCTTCCACCGCGCTCAAAGATATGGACAAAAAACGCTGGTTATATGAGCGTCATGGGGTGAAAGAATATTGGATTATCCACCCCATTGACCGCTGGGTGATGGTGTATACGCTGAAAGATGACGGGCAATACGGCTTGCCGCTGATGTTTGGGATGGATGAGCCGACGGCGGTGGGGTTGTTTCCCGAATTGCTGATTGATTGGGGGTTTATGCAGGAAACCACTACCTAAAATGCCAACCAACCTCCCCCGCTTCGGCGAGTTCGTCGCCCTCATTGCCATGCTCACCTCCCTAACAGCACTGGCGATTGATGCAATGCTGCCCGCACTCGTCACCATCGGGCGCGAATTAGGCGTGCAACACGACAACGATGCGCAATTAATCCTCACCACCTTATTTCTGGGCTTGGCGTTGGGGCAGGTATTTTTCGGCCCTTTATCCGACGCGACCGGGCGCAAACCGCTGATGTACGTGGGCTTGGGTATCTTTATGCTGGGCAGTTTGCTCTCAATGTTCGCACAAGACTTTTCGCACATGCTGATCGGGCGCTTTTTGCAAGGGGTGGGCGCATCTGCCCCGCGTGTGTTAACAATGGCACTGGTGCGCGATTGCTATTCCGGGCGGGCAATGGCGCGTGTCATGTCATTCACCATGAGTATTTTTATCCTTGTCCCGATGATTGCACCGTCATTAGGGCAAGGTATTTTGCTTGTAGCAGGCTGGCGCAGTATTTTCACACTGTTTTTTGTGCTGGCGCTCAGCGTAGCGTTATGGTTTTGGTGGCGAATGCCGGAAACCCTACCCGCCGCGAAACGCCGCGCTTTCAATTTCCGTGAATTTTGGCAGGGGCTAAAAGAAGTCATCAGCAACCGTACCAGCATGACCTACACCCTCACCACCGGCATTGTGTTTGGCGCATTTCTCGGCTATTTGAGTTCCGCGCAACAAATCCTGCAAATCCAATACGGCTTGGGGGAACGCTTCCCGCTGTATTTTGCGCTGCTGGCACTGGCGATTGGCGGCGCATCGTTACTGAATGCCAAGCTGGTAATGCGCTACGGAATGCACTGGATTTCAAAGCGGGCATTGCTGCTGTTCACGCTGCTATCAGGCGCATTTTGGCTCGCCACTTACAGCAGCGCCGGACACCCCGCACTGCCATTGTTGATGGCATATTTCATGCTGGCATTTTTGGCATTAGGCATGTTGTTCGGCAATCTGAATGCGCTGGCGATGGAACCACTGGGGCATATTGCCGGAATTGGTGCATCGGTCATCGGCTCGCTATCCACCCTGATGGCGATTCCGCTAGGAACGTTTGTCGGGCAAGCCTACGATGGCACAATATTACCTCTAATCAGCGGCTTCTTAATTTTTGGAGTAGCCGCCACCGTCGCCCTATTTTCACAGCGAAAACCCGCATGACAACCACACTGACTTTTTTACGCCACGCCACCGCTGAAGATCACACCCGATGAAGCACGCCCCCTCACCCCCAAAGGTCACAAGCAAGTGCAACGGGTTGCCCGCTTTTGCCAACGCCACGCCTTACTGCCCAGCCACTTGCTGTGCAGCCCACTGGTAAGAGCGTTAGAAACTGCGCTACAAGCCGACTTACGCATCTACACCGGGATGCTAGGTGAAATGGCTGGCGTAGAAGACGACCTAGTACTACTAGAACAAGTCGGATCAGAAAACTAAAATCATTAGTAACTTACCGATCTTACCCCCTCGCCCCGGGGCTGGGGGTGAGAGGTAAAGCGAAGCGGCATAAATAACGTCAGGCTTTCAACAACCCCAACGGCAACACATCCAACAACCCACGCAGATTCCAATACCCCGCCACCCCAACCAACACACTGCCGCTCACGCCGCCCACCAATACCGGCCAAACACTCAAATGTACCGGCAAATCAAACAAGAAATACCCCACCACAATCCCCACGCTCATTGCCAAAGCCCCTGCGAGTATCCCCGCCAAACCACCCAGCAACAAGAATTCCCCCCAAATCCGCCGTTGCAACAACCCGCGCCGCGCCCCCAACGATTTCAAAATGGCAATTTCGCGCCGCCGCTCGGCCTGTTGTGATTGCAATGCTGCCACCAACACCACCACGCCGGATAACAGGGTAAATACGAAAATACCCTGCACTGCCATGCTCACTTGCTCAATTAACCCGCGTATTTGCGCCAATACCGCGCCCACATCAATCACCGTCACACTCGGAAACTGCCGTATCAACGCTGTCACCAACGGCTTTTTTTCACCCAAATGAATGCTGGTAATGTGAGTCTGCGGCATGTTATCGACACTACCGGGTGCGGCAATCACGAAGAAATTCGGCTGCATACTGTCCCAGCGCACTTCGCGCACGCTAGTAATCGGCTGCGTCACCTGTTGCCCCGCAATATCAAACGTCAGGGTATCGCCCATCCCAAACTTCAAGGTTTCGCCAATGCCTTTTTCAATCGAAAAACCACTAACGCCCGTATCAAACCACTGCCCTTGCAGCAATACATTACTGGCTGGAAAATCCGCCGACGACGACAAATTAAACTCACGCTCTAACAAGCGTTGCGCACGCTGGTCTTCCAAGGCTTGCGGCGTAACCGGCTTGCCATTCACCGCCACCAAACGCCCGCGAATCATCGGATAAAACGCCGCATTCACGCTTTGCGCAGCTAAAAATTGCTGCAACGGGGCGACTTCTGCCGGTTGAATATTGATGAGAAAATGATCCGGCGCATCTGCTGGTAAAGTTTCCTGCCAGCGTTCCAGCAAATCGGTGCGCACCGTCGTCAGCAACAGCAAGGCAAACAACCCCGTCGCAAACACCACCACCAATAAAATGGCACGCCGCGAACGCCCCAACGCAGGCATCCAACCCCAGCCAGCACGTTTCCCCAAGCGTTGCGCCGCCGTCAGCAACCACACCGCCAACACCCAAAACAGCGTGACTCCAGCCACCAAGCCCAGCAACACCATTCCCGCTAACGCTATATCGCGTGCCTGTAACCACAGCAAACCCAACACCGCCAGCAACACACTGACCACTGCTACCCACAAGGCTTGTGACGGCTGTTGCAATGCCCCCTGCAAAATCTGCATCGGCGAGGTATTCACCAAGCGCAACAACGGCGGCAACGCAAACCCCAGCAACAAAATCACCGCCGTCAGCAACCCATTTAACGCAGGCATCGCCCCCGGAGCAGGCAACACCTTACCCAAACTCTGCGCCAACCACAGCCCCAAACCCCATTGCAATAACAGCCCCAGCAACACCCCAACCGCTGCCGCCAGCAATGCCGTCAACAACAACGAAACAGCGTGATCCCACAACACCTGTTGCCGCGACATCCCCATCGCTTTCAACACCGCCACCGCCGACAATTGCCGCCGCATCAAACTGGTTGCGGTCAACACCACCGCAGCTCCCGCCAGCACCACACTCAACACCGCCGCCAAGCCCAAAAACCGGGTGGAACGCTGCAAGGTTTGCTGCACCGAAGCCAAATCCTCTTTCACCGTGCGAATCCGCTCCGTCGGTTTCAGCAAAGGTTTTAACGTCGTTTGCCACTGCTGAATTTTTCGCGCATCACCCGCAAACAATTGGCTAAAACTCGCACGACTCGCGGGCGACAACAATTGCGTCGCAGGCAAATCTTCCGCGTTCATCAACACCACCGGGGCTAACTGAAACAGATTATTGCCGCGCTCCGGCTCATGCGTTAACACCTGCGTCAAGGTAAAATTGCTACGCCCCACCTGCACTTGCGCACCGGGCTTTGCCCCCAATGCCGCGAATAAACGCGCTTCTGCCCACAATTCACCGCGCCCCGGCAACTGCCCCGTCACGGTGATTTCGGGTGAATCCGGTGCAGGTGCAACGCGCAATTCACCACGTAACGGATACCCACCAGAAACCGCTTTAAGCTGGCTCAATTGCAACTGTTCACCGAAAGACACCATCGTCGGAAAACTGGTGGTGTGCGCCGTTTCCAAACCCAATGCCTGCGCTTGCTGCAAATAATCGGGTGTAATCGGGCGCGAAGACACCAGCACGACATCCCCTCCTAACAATTGCCGCGCCTGTTGTTGCATCGCATTTTCCACCCTACTGGCGAAAAAGCCGACCGTCGTCACCACCGTCACTGACACAATCAAAGCAATAAACAGCAACCGCAATTCCGGCATCCGCCAACGTTGCCACCAATGACGCAACAACAGTTTCATAACAAACGCCCCGCTTCCAAACGGTAATGCACTTGGCAACGCGCCGCCAGCGACTCATCGTGTGTCACCAGCACCAGTGTGGTTTGAAATTTTTCCTGCAAGGCAAATAACAACGCACTGATTTCATTACCCGTAGCCCGATCCAAATTGCCGGTCGGCTCATCTGCAAACAACAACTCCGGGCGCGTCACGAACGCCCGCGCCAATGCCACCCGCTGCTGTTCGCCCCCCGAAAGCTGGTTGGGGTAATGACTCAAACGTTCGCCCAAACCCACCTGCTGCAACGCCTCCACAGCCAATTGCTCCTTCCCGCTTTGCGTCCCCAATTCCAACGGCAACATCACATTCTCCAGCGCGGTCAAATGTTCCAGCAAATGAAACGCCTGAAACACAAATCCTACTCGTCCCAAGCGCAAAGCCGCACGCTGATCTTCGTTCAAACCGTGTAACGTTTGCCCAAATAACACCACCGAACCGCTGGTAGGCGAATCCAATCCCGCCAGCAAACCCAGCAAGGTACTTTTACCCGACCCCGACAAACCGGTAATCGCCACCGATTGCCCGCTGTCAATCGTCAGGCTTACGTCACGGAGAATTTGCAATTCACGCCCCGCTTGAGGGATAGTTTTCACCAAATTGATGGTCTGAATGGCTGTGTTATTCATTTACTAAGGAATCCGCTAGATGTTGCGTGTACTTTACCTGATCTTTGCGTTAAGCGGCTTTTTACCGTCTGCGACTGTGGTTATGGCGGCTGACGCGCCGACCGTACTGGTGTGGGGCGACAGCTTGAGTGCCGCGTATGGCATTCCTGTCGACAAGGGCTGGGTCAATTTATTGCAAGAAAAACTCAGTGATAACTACCGCGTAGTTAATGGCAGTATCAGCGGGGAAACCTCAGCCGGTGGCCTGACACGTTTACCGGAGGCACTCAAAACCCACCAACCCGCCTACTTGCTGCTGGAACTCGGCGCGAATGACGGCTTACGTGGCATCGACTTACCCACCATGCGCAGCAATCTGGAAGCCATGCTTAAACTCGCGCAAGCCGCGAATGCCAAAGTGATTTTGCTCGGCATCCAATTGCCGCCCAATTACGGCAGCACTTTTACCGAAAAATTCGCCGCCATTTACACCGATCTCGCCACGCAATACAACGCGCCGCTCGTGCCTTTTTTGCTCGACGGCGTAGCGGATAACTGGGATTTAATGCAAGCCGACGGCTTACATCCCACCGCAGATGCGCAACCTAAAGTGCTGGAAAACGTCTGGAAGGTGTTGGAAACGGTACTGCCCGCTCACTGACGTTGCCACACCAAAACCCGGTTATTAACAGGCATTTCAATATCGTGCAGCAACACCATGCTCGCTTGCTGCGCGAGTTGCGTCAAATCAGCCACATCGCGAATGCCGCTTAACGGGTCGCGTTGTTTTAACCACTGATCAAATCGTTCATTGCTGGCACTGGTGTACGCACCGTCATAGTTAAACGGCCCGTATAACACGCACAAACCACCCGCCGCCAAACATTTCCCCACTCCTGCAAAAAATGCCTGCACCGCCACCCACGACATAATATGCAGGGTATTGGCAGAAAAAACTGCATCCACCAACAGTTCAGGCCAAGGATCACTCAATACGTCCAAGCGCAACGGCGGTTGCACATTAGGCAATGCTGCCTCATCCAACCAAGCTTGAATCCCCGCATGATGCATCGCCCTATCGCTGGTATACCACACCAAATGCGGCAGATGCGCGGCAAAATGCACCGCGTGTTGCCCCGTACCGCTACCCACCTCCAATACCGCACACGCTTCACGCAATAACGGCGTAAGCACACTCAAAATCGGGGCTTTGTTTTCTTCGCAAGCATCAGAAAACGGTTTCATGGCTGCTCATCCCTCAATACAGTTAACAGCGTTGCCATGTCTTCCGGCATCGCCACTTCCCACTGCATCGCTTCACCACTGACCGGATGCTTCAAGCCCAAACGGGTGGCGTGCAGTGCCTGACGTGGGAAACTTTGCACTGCCAAGCGTTCGGTTTCGGTAGCTCCGCGCGGCACACGCGGTCGTCCGCCATAAACCTGATCACCCACAATCGGCATGTGCTTTGAGCTTAAATGCACCCGAATCTGATGGGTACGCCCAGTTTCCAACGAAACCCTCAATAAGGTGTGGTGTGCAAAACGCTCTTCCACCCGATAATGGGTAATCGCCTCTTTACCGCCTTCGACCACGGCCTGACGCTTGCGATCTTGGGGGTGTCTGCCTAAATTCGCCACAATCGTCGCACCCGCAACCACATTGCCGTGTACTAACGCGAGGTATTCGCGGCTCACATCACGGATTTGCAAGGCCGCTACCAATGAAGTGTGAGCTTCCAAGGTTTTTGCCACCACCATTAAGCCGGAGGTGTCTTTGTCTAAACGATGCACAATTCCCGCACGCGGCAACATTTCCAATTGCGGATTGTGATGCAATAACGCATTGACCAAGGTTCCCGACCAGTTACCTGCCGCCGGGTGTACCACCAGACCAACGGGTTTATTGAGTACCATCAACGCGGCATCTTCATAAACAATATCGAGGGGAATGTCTTCAGGTGCGAATTCTGTTTGCGGTTCCTGTATCGCATTGATTATGATCTCTTCGCCCCCGGTTAAGCGTTCCTTGGGTTTAATGATTTTATCATCAACGCTCACGTGACCACCTTTGATCCATTTTTGGAGCTGGCTACGGGAATACTGGGGATACAGGCTGGCGACAACCTGATCGAGACGCTGACCATCCATTTCTGGTGGTACTTTACTGACAAACTGTTGGTTTAGGGGCATTCTTAATCCGGTTAAATACGCTATACTTCAAAACTCATTCTATCATCATGTGTTGTTAAGCAAATGTCGATAAGCACAAAAAGATCCAAAGCTGGACTCTATCTGGCAGGTATATTGGCTGTGACGGGTAGCTTCAGCGGTTGCTCGGTGTTCTCACAAGCCACTTCCGTCTTTTCGCAGACTGAAAAAGACCCCACTGAGGGTTGGTCTGCTAATAAGATTTACGGGACGGCGAAAGAAGCACTGAATGGCGGCGATTATGAACGCGCCATCACGCTCTACGAAGCCCTAGAAGCGCGTTACCCGCTCGGTCGCTTTGCCCAACAAGCACAGTTGGAAAAAGCTTACGCCTATTACAAATACGACGAATCGGATTCCGCACTCGATGAAATCGACCGCTTTTTGCGGATGAATCCGAGTAGTAAGGATGCCGATTACGCGCTGTATTTACGTGGTCTGGTCAATTTCAATCGTGGCAGCAGCATTGTAGACAAGGTATTCCCGCGTAGCATTGCGGATTTGGATACCGTGCGCCAAAAAGAGTCCTTCCAAGACTTTTCGCACCTGTTAACGCGCTACCCCGACAGCAAATACGCACCGGATGCACGTGACCGTATCCAACATTTGCGTAATAGCCTTGCCGCTGCGGAAGTCAATGTAGCCAATTACTACATGATGCGGGGCGCGTGGCTGGCTGCGTTTAACCGTGCAGAATACGCGATTAAACATTACCAAGGTTCACCGGGCGTAGTCGACGCACTGGAAATCAAGGTAAAAGCAGCTCATAAGTTAGGCAAGCCGGATTTAGCGGCTGATAGCTTGCGCGTGTTGGAAGCCAACTTCCCACAACGTGCCGCCGCGTTAAAGCTCAAGTAAGTCTTAACGCCGTACCTGATGCATCACCTTCCCTGCAACGGGGAAGGTGGTTATTGCGCTCGTGATTACCTTCACCGCTTGTCGGATGCTTCCCGCAAACCCTTCCAATACGTTTACTCCCATAAGCTATATCTATATCATAAACCTCAACTGATAGACCCACATTACAATAAATAACAAGCAAGGGGCTTTATGAAAACGATCAATATTATGGTGTCCGGCATCCTCATCGCAGGCTTATGCTCGGGCCACGCCGCAATCGCAGCAGGCAATTCCCAAGCCTTTTCACCTATCGCACCAAGCAGTACCGCAAAACCGGATAACTACATCGGTGGCAGTATCGGAACTAGCAATTCAGACGGTTTTTGCACCACTCTCGGCAACTGCGATGCGGATGGCAAAAGCTGGAAGCTGTATTCCGGCATCCGCGTCAATGACAGCGTATTGTTTGAAATGGGTTATGCCAACCTTGGCGAACAGCAAGGCCAAGATACCAACGGTGCGGTTTCACAAAAATCTACTGCCGTCACTGCTACGGGATTAATGACCTACTCCGTGAATGAGCAAGTCGAATTATTCGGCAAAGCGGGGCTGGCACGCTGGAGCAACACTTACACCGACAGCACCGGTTCCAGCAAAAGCAGCGGTAACGATATGCTGGTTGGTGCGGGCGCGAATTACGATCTCGGCGACAATATGGGCGTGCGTGCCGAGTGGGAACGTTTCAAAGACATTGGCAGTTCAACACATAAGGGCGATGTTGATTTGCTCAGTGTGGGGGTAACTTTTTCTTCGTTATAGTGAAACCCGGCTAACAGGGTTGATTTGGGGGCTTGAATGAAAACACACTTTTCCTACGCATTAGCAGGACTTATGCTATTGGCAAACACCGCTGAAGCGGGCGGCGGCATGGAAGGTTTCGGCGTTCCATCCAATATGGACTTTTACGGCGGTGGCAGCGTTGGCACGACTTCGCAAGATGGGGCGTGCGGGAGCATTGCCAATCCCACGGGTTGCGAAGATTCTGATAAGGGCTACAAAATTTTCGGGGGCGCACGCCTTAAACCCAATACCGAACCCGGTGCATTGCCTAGCCTTGGGGTCGAAGGTGGCTACATCAATTTCGGCGAAAGTAGTGCAACTGGCGATTTAATGAATGTACGAATGGGGCTTAGTGAAGATCAAGGCGATATTACTTCCAACAGTGAACTCAGCGGAGTTTACGCTGCGGGTGTTGCTTTCATGCCAGTTGCTCCAAAAACTGAAATTTTAGCTAAAGCAGGGGTAATGCGCTGGAGTCAAAAAAATACTCGCCAACAAACAGTTATTGATGCTGGTGTCGTTGATCCTTTGGATGAACGCAATATTTCGACCAGCACATCCGACAGCGGTTTCGGCGGTTTGCTCGGTGTAGGGGCACAGTATCAGATGACCGATAACTTAGCCGTGCGCGGTGAATACGAACGCGGCTTCGGTATCGGTAAAGATTCCAACAAAACCGACCCCAGTTTGCTGAGTGTTGGCGCGGTATTTTCCACCTATTAAACGGCATTGCACGGAGCAACTCCATGAAAAAAGCATGGCTATTGCTGCTGCTTGCCAGCAGTGCCTGCGCGGAAAATGCCGCACCCACAGGCGACTTTATGAGCGGAACCAAACTGTACGCAGGGGCAAGTATAGGAACAGGGCAACAGGGTGACACCTGCAATGACCCTTTTTTCAATGGTGCTTGTGACGATGCGGATGGTGCTTGGAAGCTTTTCGGGGGTGCGCGTTTCGACCCTATGTTCGGTGCAGAAGTCGCTTACAACCAACTCGGTAAAACCAGTAAAAGCGGCACGAGTGGTGGCAGTGCCGCCAGTATGAGTAACGCTTTGAGCGGTATTAGCCTTAGCGGGGTTGGTTATGTGCCTGTCACGCCTGAAATTGAAGCTTTCGGTAAAGCCGGGGTTGTGATGTGGGATCGTGAAACCACACAAACCAGTGCAGGCACGACAACCGCCAGTAAAGCAGACGGCACTAGCCCATTGCTGGGTGGAGGAGCGCAATACCGCTTAAATGACAATTTGCACCTACGGGGTGAGTGGGAACACATGTTTAATGTCGGCTCGGACTCCGCCTATGAAACCGATGCTGATTTGTACTCGGTGGGTTTAATGTACTCGACTCTGTAAACCTATCTCTACCGGACTGGCTGCATTAGCGCGGTCTTTCCGGTAAAGTGGCGGCACTTTTGCCTTTTTGATCGCCACGTTTTGAGGAGAATAGTTATGGCACGTCAAGCTGATTTCATCGCACCATCCATTTTGTCTGCTGACTTTGCCCGTCTGGGTGAAGAAGTGGTTAACGTTTTAGCTTCCGGTGCAGACATTGTGCATTTCGACGTAATGGATAACCATTATGTTCCTAACCTGACCATTGGCCCCTTGGTATGCGAAGCCCTGCGCAAGCACGGCGTGACTGCACCGATTGATGTGCATTTGATGGTTAAGCCGGTTGACCGCATCATCCCTGACTTCGCCAAAGCGGGCGCGTCTTACATCACCTTCCACCCGGAAGCATCTGAACACGTTGACCGCACCTTGCAATTGATCCGTAACGAGGGTTGCAAAGCGGGCTTGGTATTCAACCCTGCGACTCCACTTTCCATTCTGGAATACGTGATGGACAAGGTAGACATGATCCTGCTGATGTCGGTCAACCCAGGCTTTGGTGGTCAGAGCTTCATCCCTGCTACACTGGGTAAATTGCGTCAGGCACGTAAGATGATTGATGATTCCGGTCTGGATATTCGTCTGGAAATTGACGGTGGTGTCAAACCAGGCAATATCCGCGAAATCAAGGAAGCGGGTGCGGATGCATTCGTAGCCGGTTCTGCGATTTTCAACGTGGCGAATAAAGCTGACCCGAACCATTACAATACCGTTCTGGCTGAATTCCGCAAGGAATTGGCGGCGGCAAAAATCTAATAAACGCAGAAGCGACAATCCGGTAGAGACGCAAGATTTTGCGTCTCTACGTGTTTTAGGTGACAAGATTATGTTCAAACCAAAAATGGTGTTGATTGACGTGGATGGGACGCTGGTTGATAGCGTGCCTGACCTGACGTTTTGCGTCGATGAAATGATGAAGCAACTGGATATGCCAGTACGTGGCGAAGCGGCAGTGCGCCAGTGGGTTGGCAATGGTGTGCAACGTTTGACCGAACGCGCCTTGACCAACGATCTGGATGGCTACCCCGATGCAGATTTGTTTGCGCGTGCCATGCCGATTTTCATGGAACTGTACGCGGAAAACACCTCAAAGCGCAGCCGTTTGTACGATGGCGTGGTGGAAGGGTTGGATTTTCTGCAAAGCTGTGAAGGTTTGAAGATTGGTTGCGTCACCAATAAAGCAGAGCAATTCACCCTGCCCTTGCTGACTGATTTAGGTATTGTTGACCGCTTTGAAATTATTATTAGTGGTGACACGCTGCCTGAAAAGAAACCACATCCTATGCCATTGTTACACGCGGCAGAAAAACTGGGGGTGAAGCCGGAAGATGCGGTGATGATTGGCGATTCCAAGTCTGACGTAAAAGCAGCGCGGGCGGCGGGTTTCAAGATCATTTGTATGACATACGGCTATAATCATGGCGAAGATATTCGCAACTATTCGCCTGATGCTGTGATAGACTCCATGACCGAATTAAACAACCTGATCAACTGCGCATGATGAAACACTTTCCGACTAAAACGTGGCGATGGCGTTCCTGCTGATACCCTGCTGGAAGTGTTTTGTTGACCGTTTTATTTGGAAGTTCTCATGAATCAGGACATCTTTGATACCTATATCACCCAAGGCTACAACCGCGTTCCTGTCCGCCGTACCATTCTGGCAGACCTCGACACCCCGTTAAGTGCCTACCTAAAACTCGCTGATGCGCCCTATTCCTACCTGTTCGAGTCCGTACAGGGCGGGGAAAAATGGGGGCGTTATTCCATGCTCGGCCTGCCTGCGCAAACCATCATCAAGGTGTTTGGCTTGCATGTGGAAGTACATCGCGCTCATCAACCCGTGGAAAGTTTCGACGTAGCTGACCCGCTGACATGGATTACTGAATTCCAGCAGCAATACAACGTACCCGACATCGAAGACCTGCCGCGTTTTAACGGCGGGCTGGTCGGCTATTTCGGCTACGAAACTATCCGCTACATCGAGAAAAAGCTCGCTAAGGGGCGCGAAAAACCCGACCCGATTGGCACGCCCGACATCGTATTGATGGTATCGGATGAGGTCGTAGTATTCGACAACCTGCGCGGCGAATTGCACCTCATCGTGCTCGCGGAAGCCAACGGTTACTCGCAAGCCCAGCAACGCCTCGACGCACTCGAACGCCAATTGCAAGAAGCCCGCCGCCTCTACCAACCCGCCCCCAAAGCGACACAGGTGGAAGAAAGCGACTTCATTTCCGGCTTCACCGAAGACGGTTTCAAGCAAGCGGTGTTGGATGCCAAGGAGTACATCAAGGCGGGCGACATTATGCAAGTGGTGCTGTCGCAGCGCATGAGCATTCCGTTTGCCGCGCCACCGCTGGATTTGTACCGTGCCTTGCGCCGCCTCAACCCGTCGCCGTACATGTACTTCCTCAATCTGGGTGATTTCCACATCGTCGGTTCTTCGCCGGAAATTCTGGTGCGCCTCGAAGATGACGTGATTACCGTGCGCCCGATTGCCGGAACGCGCCGCCGTGGTGACACTGAACAGCGCGACAAGGAACTCGAAACCGAACTCCTCAACGACCCCAAAGAACTTGCCGAACACCTGATGTTGATCGACCTTGGGCGCAACGATGCCGGGCGCGTCAGCGAAATCGGCTCGGTCAAACTCACCGACAAAATGATCGTGGAACGCTATTCGCACGTCATGCACATCGTTTCCAACGTCACCGGCAAACTGCTGCCGGGGCTGGATGCGATGGACGTGTTACGCGCCACCTTCCCCGCAGGCACCGTCAGCGGTGCACCGAAAATCCGCGCGATGGAAATCATCGACGAACTCGAACCCGTCAAGCGCGGCGTGTATTCGGGCGCAGTCGGCTATCTGGCGTGGAACGGCAATATGGATACCGCGATTGCCATCCGCACCGCTGTGATCAAGGATGATGTACTGCACATCCAGGCAGGTGCAGGTATCGTATATGATTCCGTGCCGCAATCGGAATGGGACGAAACCATGAACAAAGGCCGTGCGGTGTTCCGCGCTGCCAGTGCTGCATTATCCGGCTTGAACGGCAAACATAAATAAGGAGGGTGAACATGAAATTGCTAATGGTCGACAACTACGATTCGTTCACCTACAACCTCGTGCAATACTTCGGCGAACTGGGTGCGGATGTGCAGGTAGTGCGCAACGACGAAATCCCCGTCGAAGCGATTGATGACATTGCCCCCGACAAAATCGTGCTCTCACCGGGGCCTTGCACCCCAACGGAAGCGGGTATTTCCATCCCCACCCTGCTCCGTTTTGCGGGCAAAATTCCCATATTGGGCGTATGCCTTGGGCATCAATCCATCGGGCAGGCGTTCGGCGGCAAGATCATCCGCGCCAAAGAAATCATGCACGGCAAAACCTCGCAAGTACACCACAAGGGTGTCGGCTTATTCACCGGCTTGCCCAGCCCGTTTGAAGCCACGCGCTACCATTCGCTGGTGATTGAGCAAGCAAGCATTCCCGACTGCCTAGAAATTACTGCGTGGACGGAAACGGCGGATGGCAAGCTCGATGAAATCATGGGTGTGCGCCACAAAACGCTGCCAGTGGAAGGCGTGCAATTCCACCCCGAATCAATCCTCACCCAACACGGGCATGACATGCTGCGGAATTTCCTGGAAGGGAAATAACCGCCATCCATATTCTGAGTTGCTTACTCATGAGTGGGCAACTCATAGTTTCTGGACTGCATTGTTAGCAAGTTTTTTCAGCAGTTCAAACTGCGGCGAGCTTTCCTGAATATCCAGCCTAACTGGAGACAGTGTTACCATGTAATCACCTTTTGCAAGCCCCAAAATAGCCACGCCTGTGGCAGTTCCATATTGGGGGTTTGCCTGTTGAATGGCTACTGCGGCTTGATCACCCAGCCCTTCCAAATCTATGACCTGATAGCTTTCCCCCGGATCAATGCTGCTATGCACGCTCGCTGGTGCAGGCAAGACTTGAAGAATGAAGCTGGGAATCCCGGTGGCAGGCCAGATACATCCCTGAACGTGAGGAACGGCTGAATCGGGTTTTCCTGCCCCGACAGATTTACCAAAAAGGCTGTCCACTTCTACTTGGGTCAAGAGGTTGCATACATCGACTGGTTTGATCTCACTCGCCTTTTCAGCCTGAGGTTCTGTTGCGCCTTTACCGCACGCAGAAAGGGGCAACAACGTCAGGAAAAATACAGTAGCGAAAATTTTATTATATTTTTTCACTATCACCTCTCCTTGGTTTTAACGCTTGACGATTTCAACCCGACGGTTTTTAGCGCGGCCTTCTTCGGCATCATTGCTGGCAACTGGAGCCGCCATCCCAACCCCTTGCGCAGTCAGACGCTTGGCATCAATGCTGTATTCCTTACCCAACGCCCGAACCACAGACTCTGCGCGGCGTTTGGAAAGGTCAGCGTTGTAAGCCAACTCGCCCTGATTGTCAGTGTGCCCGACTACCAGCACATTCAACGCGGTGTCTGCCTTGAGCATTTTGGCGATTTCTTCCAATTGTGGTTTGGAATCAGGCTTGAGGTCGGCTTTGTCGTAGTCAAAATAAATGCCGTACAGCGCGATATGCCCATCCGTGCCAATGCCTTTGCCCATGTCTTCGGCAGGAACAACCGTCACCATACGTTGTTCGCGGGGCTTGCTTTCACTCGTGGTCAGGATCAATACCGTGCGCCCGTTTAAGGCTTTGCAATACAGGTCGTCTTTCACGGTGTAGGCCAGCAAGGCCAAATGCACCTCGGTGTTATCCGCTGTGGTCATTTTCATCGCGGCATAACGCTGGCTGGAACGCCCGCTATTGAGGCTGCAATTGCCATTGGTGAACGCAGGTTGTTCCATGAGATTGGGCGGATACAGTAATTGAATCATGCCCGAATTATCGCCGCCCGAATCTGCACCACGGCTGGCATCCCCACCGCACTCCTCATCTTTACACTCAAACAGCACGCTGCCACTCTTGCCCGTCACTTCGTCTTGGTAGTTACGAATCACTTCCAAGGGGCTGCGCTCGGCAGGGGCAACGTAAATCGTGCGGGTCAATTTGCCTTCAAGCTTCACGGCTTGCGGCGGTAAGTACAGATGGTTGTTGTGCCCATCAAGCTGTTCGGTTTTTTCCAGCTTGGACGTGGGCAAACTGAATTCGTCGAACGATTGCTGCACCTGATCTACGATATACGACCCGTCATAACGTTTGAGGTAAGGTAAATCGGCAGTTTTTTTCAGGTCTACATTGGGGATGGTGGCATCAGCCATTGCCAACACAGGCAGCAACAAGCTGACTAACAACAAATTACGCATAATATTCCCTCGTTTTTCCGTATTCTATGGATGCATATGTGTCTGACCGACGCTTAATTATAGGCGTGAAACCCAGCTACCTTAAGGACTTAACTCAACAAAAGCGTTTAAATCCGCTATAGTCGGCAACCTGTGTCCAATGCAGCAAGGTATGGTCGATCATGCTCTGCTGTGACCCCGACGACAATCCTGACCCTTATTACAAAGAACGCCTCCAACTTATCCTTCTACAATTCAAGGACGACAACATTTGAACACTGCTGAACCCGCCACTCTCCTGCGTCGCCTCGGCGCAGTCCTATACGACACCGTGTTAGCTGGTTTCAGCGTGGTGATCGTTGCTGCGATTCCTGCTTATGCTTTCACCGCGTTGACTGGGGCGAAAGTGCCGGACGTGTTAATGATTTTGCTGTATATCGCGCTGACGTATGGCTTTTTCGGTTGGTTTTGGACGCACGGCGGGCAAACGCTGGGAATGCGTGCGTGGAAGTTGCGCGTCGTCACTGCCACCGGACAGCCGATCAACTGGAAACAAGCACAGTTGCGTTGCACTTGGGCTGTCATCAGTTGGGCTGCATTGGGCGTGGGGTTTTTGATTGCGTGGTTCGACTCCGACCATTTGACTTGGCATGACCGCTTTTCGCAGACACGCCTCGTAAAGATTTAAGCTCGACTTACTCGGCGGGTGATTTTGCCAAAAAGGCCAGATTGTGAACCGGGAAGCTGCCTTGTTTGCGGTCGTTAAAAAAGCATTCGAGTGTTTTGCGCACCGAAGCAAACGCCAGCTCTTGCCAAGGGATTTCGTGCTCGTAAAATAGGCGCGTTTCAAGGCTTTCTACACCGGGGGAAAAATCGGTGGAGGCCAGTTCACAGCGGTACAGCATATAAACCTGACTGACGTGCGGGATGCTAATCACGGTATACAAATGCAGATTTTGTAAGCGTGCGTTAGCTTCTTCGTGGGCTTCGCGGGCAGCAGCTTGTTCGGTGGTTTCACCATTTTCCATAAAGCCAGCAGGCAATGTCCACAAGCCGTGGCGCGGTTCAATCGCACGGCGACACAGCAACACCTGATCGTTAAATACTGGCAACGCACCTGCAATAATCTTGGGGTTTTGGTAGTGAATCGTGCCGCACGCATCACACACATGGCGTAACCGCTCGTCATTTTCGGGAATTTTGAGGCTGACGGTTGCACCGCACGCACTGCAATACTTCATGCTGAGTCCTTCGTGAAAAATGGCTGACGCTATCTTACCCGATTTGAGGTGTTTTTGGTGTAAACTCCCTACGCACAAGAACTATCGTAAGGATACTGCATGAACTACCATTTCGAGCCTTCCGCCAATGCTGCAACGCTGCACACTGACTGCGTGGTGGTGGGTATTTATAAAGATGCGAAAATGACCGCTGCTGCTGCCCAATTAGACACCGCAAGCAATGGCGCGATTCACAACCATTTAGCACTGGGCGATTTTAACGGCGAGAAAGGCCGCAGTGTGATGTTGTACCAACTCGCGGGCGTTACTGCCAAACGGGTACTGTTGGTCGGGATGGGCGAAAAAGACAAGCTCACCTTAGAAATTTTAGCAGCCGCCACCCAAGCAGCGGTCAATGCCCTGAAAACTGCAAAAGTCGCGAATGTCATTGCATTCTTGACCGATGAAACCCGTGCTGAATATGTCGATGCTGGGGTGCGCCAGTCTGTAACCACCATTGCCGACACGCTTTACAGCTTCAACACCCACAAAAGCAAAAAAGACGAGCCGCCCACGTTAAGCGCGTGGACTTTAGCGCACACCACCGCCGGGGATTTCAGCACAGCAGTCAATCAAGGTGTCGCTATTGCCAGCGGAATGCAGTTATGCCGTGACCTCGCCAATAGCCCAGGTAACGTTTGCACCCCCACCTATTTAGCCACGACCGCGCAAGCCATTGCCGACACCTCCGGCTTGGTGGAATTAACCGTACTCGAAGAAAGCGATATGGAAACCCTCGGCATGGGTTCCTTCTTGTCGGTGTCCAAAGGCAGCATTGAACCGGGAAAAATGATTGTGCTGCAATACAACGGTGGCAACGCTGGCGACGCACCCTTGGTATTGGTCGGCAAAGGCATTACCTTTGATACCGGCGGCATTTCGCTCAAACCGGGCGCGGCAATGGACGAAATGAAATTCGACATGACCGGAGCCGCCAGTGTGTTGGGGGCAATGCGTGCCTGCGTGATGATGCAATTACCGATTAACCTCGTTTGCGTGGTAGCAGCGGCGGAAAATATGCCCGGTGGCAAAGCCAGTAAACCCGGTGATATTGTGACCAGCATGTCGGGGTTAACCATTGAAATCCTTAACACCGATGCCGAAGGCCGCTTGGTGTTGTGTGACGCCCTGACTTACGTGGAACGCTTTAAACCGTTTGCGGTGATTGACGTAGCGACGCTGACCGGCGCGTGCATTACCGCATTGGGACACCACACCTCCGGGTTATTGAGCAATAACGACTCATTGGCAAATGAAGTTTTCCAAGCCAGTGAACAAGCCAGCGATGCGGTATGGCGTTTACCGATGAACGATAAATATCAAGACCAGCTCAAAAGCAACTTCGCAGACATGGCGAATATCGGTGGCGCACCGGGCGGAACCATTACCGCCGCGTGTTTCTTGTCACGCTTTACCGCCAATTACCCTTGGGCGCATCTCGACATCGCCGGAACCGCATGGCGTAGTGGTGCTGCAAAAGGTGCAACCGGACGACCCGTGCCGTTGTTGTGTCAAATTTTGCTGAATCACGCTAAACCATGACGCGCGTTGATTTTTACGTGGGGAAAACCACCAGCTTACAAGCACGGCTATTACTCGCTTGCAAGCTGGTGGAAAAAGCCCATGTGCGCAAAATGCACACCTACATCCACACCGATGCAGCCACTACCAGTGCGCAACTGGACGGGCTGCTGTGGACATTTAACGAACTGGCGTTTATTCCACACGCACTCGCGCCTTGCACTGATGACAGCGTTAAAGTGCGGATTGGGCATAACTTTGAACCGATGGAAAACTGCGATTTTCTGATCAATTTATCCAACGAAGTGCCGCCGTTTTTCTCGCGTTTCGAGCGTTTAGCCGAAATTCTTGATCAGGAAGAGCCGATATTGCTCGCTGGTCGTAAACGTTACCTGTTTTATCGGGATCGTGGCTATAATCTTGAATACCATCAACTTCAGCTTTAGCACGTAACACGGTTGCAATGAAACAGGACTTTGACAAAACCATCCGCATCCCGGTAATCACCGATTTGGTACGGGGTGGCGACCCAAAAATCATTGCGCAAAGCCATAATCCGCACGCCAAGCAACAACGCCGCGCCGCTTTTGAGCAACGTTTAAGGGATCGCATCTCGGAATTGCAAGCCGCTACCGGACAGGATGAATACGCCGGTTTAGCCCGCGCCCACGCTATCCGCTCCGAATCCAATAAAAACATTCCATTGGCAAATACTCAGATTGACCCAGCCTTCGAGCGACATATCGACAAAGCGCGTGATGAGCTAATCCGCGAATTATCCAGCCTGCTGAAATAACCCCGCCCTGCTTCCCTCCTTAACCACTTGCATCCAGCTACTCCACGCGGGTAAGATGTGCCTAAACAACTGACTGGCAGTCATTTAAGATGAAAATACCCTCCGTTTTAGCGTTATCCCTAGCGACTAGCTTGCTGTTCTCCTCCGCCACTTGGGCAGCGGATGAAGCCAAACCTAACACCCCAAACCCTGCGTTAGCGGTAACATTGACTACCCCTCAAAACGCGAAATGGGCAACACAAATTACCGCCAGCGGTACACTTGCGCCTTGGCAGGAAGCGGTAATTGCCTCCGAAATCAGCGGCTTGAGGATTACCGAGGTGCTGGTTGATGTTGGCGATCAGGTTAAAAAAGGTCAGGAACTCGTTAAGTTATCGCAAGCAGCAGTGCTGGCGGATGTCGCACAAAAACAAGCCAGCCTTGCCGAAGCACGCGCCAATGCCGAACGCGCCCGCCGTCTGAAAACCACGGGCGCGTTACCTGCGCAACAAATTGATCAATATTTAACGGGTGAAGCCGTGGCACAAGCCGCTCTCGAAGCCCAGCAAATCCGCCTTAACCAAACCCGTATTGTTGCCCCGGATAGCGGCGTAATTGCCAGCCGCGCAGCGACTTTAGGCGCGGTTGTACAAACCGGCACGGAACTGTTCCGCATGGTGCGTCAGAATAAGCTGGAGTGGAAAGCCGAAATCGCAGGCTCAGATGTTTCGCAAATCCAAGCAGGACAAAGCGCGGAACTTAAGCTTCCCAGCGATGAAACGGTGACAGGCGAAGTGCGCATGATTGCCCCCACACTTGACCCGAACACCCGCAACGCCATTGTTTATGTCAGTTTGCCAACCGATAGCCCAGCTAAAGCGGGGATGTTTGCCTCAGGCGTAATTCGCACAGGTTCCAGCCAAGCCTTGACCGTGCCACAAGCGGCGGTGATTTTGCGTGACGGCAATCATTACGTGTTTACACTGGGTGCTGAAAATCGTGTCAATCAACGCCTCGTAAAAACTGGGCGCACCTTACAAGGGCAAACCGAAATTACCGACGGGCTGGATGCCACTGCGCAAGTAGTTGCCAGCGGCGGCGGCTTCCTCAATGACGGCGATACCGTGCAAGTGGTCACTGGGGCTAAACCATGAACGTTTCCGCATGGTCAATCCGCAACCCTGTCCCGGCGATTTTACTGTTCGCGCTGCTGACGTTTTTAGGGGTTAAAGGCTTTCAAGCACTCGGTATTCAAAACTTCCCCGACATTGATTTACCGACAGTTATTGTCAATGCCTCGCTGGAAGGTGCAGACCCGGAACAACTCGAAAGCGAAGTTGCCCGCAAAATCGAAAATCAGCTTGCCACCATTACCGGGGTTAAGCACATCCGCACCACCTTGACCGACAGTTCGGCAAGTATTGCGACAGAATTTGACATTAACAAAGACACGGAAATTGCCCTCAACGAAGTGCGCAATGCCGTAGATACCATTCGTGCCAACCTCCCCGCGCAAATGAATGACCCGGTGGTTTCCAAAGTAACCACGGCGGGCAGCGCGTTAATTACATTCACTGTCGCCTCTGAAAACATGGATGAAGAGGCGTTATCGTGGTTTGTGGATAACGACATTACCCGTCAGGTCATGGCAGTCAAAGGCGTGGGTAAAGTCTCGCGGGTAGGCGGTGTCAATCGCGAAGTCCGCATCGACCTCAACCCCGCACTCATGGCGGGCATGGGTGTAACCGCTGCTGACGTTTCCAGCCGTTTAGGGCAAATGCAACAAGATTCCCCCGGCGGACGCGGAGATGTCGGCGGTGGAATTCAGTCGGTACGCACTTTGGGACGAGTCGGCACAGCGGCTGAACTCGGTGCTATTGAAATTCCGCTATCCAACGGACGGCATGTGCGGTTGGATCAAATTGCACAGATTAAAGACACTGTAGCAGAACGCTCTACCCACGCGCTGCTGGATGGCAAATCCGTGGTGGGGTTCCAAATCACCCGCGTCAAGGGTGCGAGTGAAATCGACGTAGTAGCCGGGGTGCGGGCAACGGTGGCGACATTTGCCACCGCTCATCCGCAGGTACAGATTGCTGAAGCTTACGACACCATTGAGCGGATTCAGGCTAACTACACTGGCTCCATGCACTTATTGTACGAAGGTGCGGCACTGGCTATTTTGGTGGTGTTTTTGTTCTTGGGGAATCTTCGCGCCACGTTGGTATCCGCCGCAGCCTTACCATTGGCGATTATCCCCACTTTTGCTGCAATGCAATATTTCGGTTTTTCCCTCAATATCCTCACTTTACTGGCTTTGGCCTTGGTCGTCGGGGTATTGGTCGATGATGCTATTGTGGAAGTGGAAAACATTGAGCGGCATTTGCGCATGGGTAAAACGCCCAAACAAGCCGCGATTGAGGCCGCTGATGAAATTGGTTTAGCGGTCATTGCCACTACGTTTACCCTGATGGCGGTGTTTTTACCAACCGCATTTATGGGCGGTGTGCCGGGTAAATTCTTTAAATCGTTTGGGATTACCGCTGCGGTCGCGGTGTTTTTCTCGCTGGCAGTGGCACGACTACTCACCCCAATGATGGCGGCTTACTGGCTCAAACCGCACCCGGAAAAACCGGTCGTCGACGGCTGGTTTATGCAGCGTTATATGCGAGCTGCGGGCTGGTGTTTACAGCACCGTGTTATTACGCTGGTGGTGGCGATTGCAATTTTTGTGGCTTCTTTGCAAATTGTGCCGTTATTGCCCAAAGGTTTCGTGCCGCCCGCAGATACCGCACTCACCTCGGTAACAATGGAATTACAACCGGGTAGCACGTTAGAAGAAACTTACGCGATTGCTGAACAGGCGCGGAAATTGCTGGAGCCGTTACCCGATGTGAAACAAGTATTCACCTTGGTTGGTGCAGCCAGCGGGGTCAGCAGCGGCCCAATCAGTGAAGGCGGCGGCTCGGATGTGCGCAAAGCCACCCTGACACTAGAACTCACTACCCGCGAGGAGCGTTCCCGTAAGCAAACAGCGGTGGAAGCGGAAATCCGTCAGACCCTGAAATCGTTACCCGGCGTGCGTTACACCGTCGGTTCTGGTGGTTCTGGCGATAAAATGCAGGTGGTGTTAGCCAGCGACGATGGCAATTTACTATTAAGCACTGCGCAAAGTGCTGAACGGGATTTGCGCACCTTGCAAGGTATTGGCAATGTGGTGTCAGGGGCGAGTTTACAACGCCCAGAAATTCACATTACCCCCAATTACGCACGCGCGGCTGAGTTAGGGGTGAGTACCGAAGCTTTGGGTAGCGTGGTGCGGATTGCTACCAGCGGGGACTTTTCCACACGTTTACCGAAATTGAATTTACCGCAACGCCAAGTGCCGATTCGGGTGCAATTTGATGAAGCAATGCGGGCAGATCTCGACACGTTAAGGCAATTGCGGATTCCGGGGCGCAATGGTTCCGTACCGCTGGCAGCCGTGGCGGAGGTGCAATTAGGCAGTGGCCCGGCACGCCTTGACCGCTTTGACCGGATGCGCAATGTCAGCATCGACGTGGAATTAAACGGTTTACCCGTGGGGCAAGTAACTACGATGGTGGAAAAATTACCGTCGTTACAAGCCCTGCCACCCGGCGTGATTCGCCAAAGCTCTGGCGATGCGGAACGTATGGCGGAACTGTTCGGCGGTTTCGGGGGCGCGATGTTAATTGGGGTGCTGTTGATTTACATTGTGTTAGTGTTGCTGTTCCACGATTTCCTGCAACCGATTACGATTTTGGCAGCTTTACCGCTATCGGTGGGCGGGGCATTTTTAGCCTTGCTGGTAACGGGCAGCAGTTTCTCAATGCCTGCGGTCATTGGGTTATTGATGTTGATGGGGATCGTCACCAAAAACTCAATTTTGCTGGTGGATTACGCAGTGATGGCGCGGGAACGTGACCAGAAAAGTCGCGTGGAAGCCCTGCTTGATGCTTGCCACAAACGTGCAAGACCTATCGTTATGACCACGATTGCAATGGGCGCAGGCATGATGCCGACTGCATTGGGGCTGGCGGCTGACCCTAGCTTCCGGCAACCGATGGCAATTGTGGTAATCGGCGGGTTGATTGCTTCGACGTTTTTGAGCTTGCTGGTGATTCCGGTGGTGTTCACCTTTATTGATGATATTTTGGGATTAACACGGCGGATACGAGGAAAGACGAGCGGGTAACGGCTATTTTTTACCCCTTGCGGGATACCCCGCAAGAGGCTAAAGCTGGCGATTGCGCTTAACGCTGAACCTTACAGCAACCCGAATACACTTTACGGTTATTGATCACCGCAGTAATCGCATAAGGGTATTTCACGTCTGACATACCGTCGCTGCACGCTTCCACTTTCTGCAAAAATGCCTGCGTAGTATTAACGCCACTTGCACCCGCAATAACGGCGATGGTTTGATCGTTGGCAGAAGTCTGGCGGAACGTAACTGGCACGGTGTAATCAGGGCCGTCCATCATATCGACTTTCAAATCACGCTCGGCAATCGTCATACCCCAAAACGGTTCAGTACCAGAACATTGCATGACTATGCCACCCGCTGATGCTGGCGGTTGTGGGCTAGGTTGCGTTGGCGGTAAATTGGTGCTGGTAGTGAGGTAAGTTTTGCTCACCCAACCGCCCTTGCCTGCCCAATACACTTTTGCCCAAGTGGTGTTACCCACCCGCTTTTCTTCGCCGGTAGCCACGACACCCGTAGCATTCGCAGGAATCTTAGTCACTAGCGAATTGTTCGTACCCGCACCAGAGCGCATATTCAAAAACTGCCCAGCCGTTACCCCACGCACTGAATAAACGACGACATCAGCCGCCTGCACAGGTTGGATGCTCACACCGACCGTTAGTAAAGATACGGCTAACACTGAAGCAGCCATCAACAAGGGTTTTTTCATAATAACCTCCGCGTTATCAAACAGTAAATTCCTGACACTATTGGGCATATAGGTGGAGTTTAGACGATTTTTCTCAAAAACCGACCATTCGTGCAGTATTTAAGCAACTGCACTCGCACGGGTTTTTGTTAAGCCGCTGTACACGGTATACAATGGCGCGTTTCAATGCTCAATATGACGGATACGATGGCTGGCAAAATCTTTATCGAAACCCACGGATGCCAAATGAACGAGTACGATTCCGCAAAAATGCTGGACGTACTCCACCACGCACAAGGTATGGAACTCACCGACGACCCGGAACAGGCGGACGTGTTGCTGATGAACACCTGCTCGATCCGTGAAAAGGCGCAGGAAAAGGTCTTTTCGCAACTGGGACGCTGGAAAAAGATCAAAGACAAACGCCCGCACGTGGTTATTGGCGTGGGTGGTTGTGTCGCCAGCCAAGAAGGTGACGCGCTGCGCACCCGCGCTCCGGTGGTTGACGTGGTATTCGGGCCGCAAACCTTGCATCGTTTGCCGGAAATGATTCGCCAAGTCCGCACCGATCACGCCCCCGTGGTCGATGTGTCGTTCCCCGAAATCGAAAAATTCGACAATTTGCCCGAACCTCGCGCCGACGGCCCTACCGCTTTCGTATCCGTGATGGAAGGTTGCAGCAAATATTGCACGTTTTGCGTTGTGCCTTATACCCGTGGCGAAGAAATTTCGCGCCCGTTTGATGATGTGCTGGCAGAAGTGGCACAGCTCGCAGCACAAGGGGTACGTGAGGTCAATTTACTGGGGCAAAACGTCAATGCGTATCGCGGTAAAATGCACGACGGCTCGATTGCTGACCTTGCGTTGCTGATTACTTATGTGGCGGCGGTGGATGGCATTGACCGGATTCGTTACACCACGTCGCACCCTAATGAATTCAACGACAGTCTGATTCAAGTGTATGCGGATGTACCGGAATTAGTGAGCCACTTGCATTTGCCGGTACAAAGCGGTTCCGACCGGATTTTGGCGGCGATGAAACGCAATCACATGGTGCTGGAATACAAATCCAAGATTCGCAAACTGCTCAAGATTCGCCCTGATTTATGCATGTCTTCCGATTTCATTATCGGCTTCCCCGGTGAAACGGATGATGATTTTGAAGCCACCATGAAACTTATCGAAGACTTGGGTTACGACAACAGTTTCAGCTTCATTTACAGCGCACGCCCCGGCACACCTGCGGCAAACTTACCTGATGATGTGCCGATGGAGGTCAAAAAAGCGCGATTACAACGCTTACAACAGCGCATTCTTGAGCAAACCCACGCGATTAGCGCAAGCATGGTCGGTACGGTTCAGCGCGTATTGGTAGAACGCCCCGCCCGTAAACACGAGCAACTAGCCGGACGCACCGAAAATAACCGCGTGGTTAATTTTGATGGACATCCGCGTTTAATTGGCAAATTTGTCGACATTCGCATTACCGAAGCCATGCCAAACTCGTTACGCGGCACGGTGGTCGCAGTGGAAAGCGCGGATACGCGGATGTTAATGCAAGCGGTGTAATGATTACTAAGGAGGCATCATGAACATCACACAATACACAAAAATCGCTACGGTGGCGGTATTACTACTCGGTTTAAACAGCACATACGCTGAAGACAGCAAAGACGCAGCCAAAGCCCCTGACATGCTTGCAGTCAAACAAATCGGCATGGAATTGGCTTTAGACATTGCGCGTGAATCCGTGCTGGCGTGCCGCGCTCAAGGTTACAATGTAGTAGCCGTCGTGGTTGATCGCAGTGCAGCGGTGCAAGCGGTCTTGCGTGACACCCTCACCCCGCGCTTTGCCCTGCAAATTGCCGAGGAAAAAGCCAACGCAGTGATTATGTCTGGGGTCAATTCTGGTGAGTTCCGTAGCAGCCGCGCCGACATTAAAGACGAAATGAACGAAGTCGACGGCATCACTATGCTGGAAGGCGGTTTGGAAATCGAAAGCGGCGGCTCATTACTGGGTGCAGTGGGAGTCAGTGGTGCGCCCGGCGGTGATAAAGATGCAGCCTGCGCTCAGGCGGCGTTGGATAAGCTTGCGGATCGGCTGGAGTTGATGGATTAAAACCACTGAATCACGTGAAAACGGAGGGCAGTGTTTGCCCCCGTTCCGCGTTGACTGACGATCAGAAGTGGCAGTTTACTTTTGTGCTTTGGCTAAAGCCTGCTTGATTTCCTGACGACGACCCGTATCAGCCACCTGCCTACCGGGACGATCTGGGGCATTTAACGCCGCATTCAGATAAGTAACCGCTTCATCATAACGCTTAGCTTGCAACAGAAAATCACCGTAGAAATAGTTGGCGTCAATACTATTCGGGTTAATTTTCAACGCCGCTTTCAGATGCTCCTCAGCCTTAGTATCGTCCCCAAATGCCACAGGCCAACCCGGTACTTGGTAATACAATGATCCCAATGAAGCTTGCGCCGAACCATCCAATGCCGTCGGATTAAGTTGCAATGATTTCTCAAATAAGGCTTTGGCTTGTTTAACATTCCCTAACGCGGACATACCTTTCACAATGCCCGCATCCGTCGCCAGAATAATCCCCTGCCAAATCAGGAGTTCCGCACTGTTCGGATTAGCAGCAACGGCTTGTGCTGCTGTTTCTTCCAGTGCGTGAATGGCTTGTAATTTGGCATCTTTGCCAGATAGCTGGTATTTGATCCGCGCCCATTCTTGCTGTAATTCCGCGACATCACCGGCTGCATGAGCAAGTGTTGAAAAAGTCGTTACTGCTATCAGACACAAACCCAATAAGGTTCTGGTAAGTTTCATATCAATCGCTCCGTATAATTACACTTTGTAAAATTCAATGATCTCGTCAGCAATGTCGCGCTTGCTTACCAACGCGCGGTCAACCAAACCGGGTAGTACCGCATTCAGGCGCATGAAAAAACTTTCCGGCTGACCAATCGCCACATGCTTGCGCTTATGCACAATGGCATCGACAATAATTTGAGCTACGTGCTCTGGTGAGTCATTAATCACCTTGGTACGGCGATGTAATTCCTCAATCGCAGCATTGTTCAGCGGGGTCTTGACCGCGCGTGGGGAAACATGGGTAACGCTAATACCCTTGCCTGCGTATTCACGCCGCAGGGCTTCGGAAAAACCTTTCAAACCGGCTTTCGTTGCAGAATAAGTAACAAAATGCGGGAATGCTAACGCGCCGAACACCGAGCCAATGTTAACAATTTGCCCCTCCCCACGTTCTAACATGCCGGGAATAACGGCTTGTGCTAAGCGTATCGGCACTTCAAGGTTAACGATCAGCATGGTACTGAGATGTGCGGCTGGCTGTTCAGGGAAATGTCCGAAATACATCAAGCCTGCTAAATTGATGAGAATATCAACCTGATGCAGCCGTAATGTTTCACATAAGGCATCCAGTTCATCCGTATCCGCGAGATTGGTAACACGTGTATTATCGCCAGCAGTCCGGTCGATAATCAGGACATGCGCACCTTGCATCCGCAACAGCGAGGCCAATAACGCACCAATGCCGCCATTGCCGCCAGTAAGAACAATGCGTTTCCCGTTAAGCGGCATATTTAACCTCCGCATTCATCGGGATACTCTGCAACACATTGGCAAACAGCCGAAAGGTATTGCGAGCAACTTCAATAATCGCTGCTTGATCTGCTGCATCATCTATCCGGTTAACTAACTGCCGGAAAAATTCCATGTGGCTGATGTCCAGCGTTCCGTGCGATTGCAAGTAGGTGAACGCCGTCGCAGGCAAACCCAATGCAAGCTGGATAGTATTTGCACCTTGAGTAGCAAGTCGGATGGAGGTGCTTTCCAGCATAAATACCATACCCAGAAAACCCACCGGATTGTGGCGGTTAATGTAATCGTAGTTGTAGGCCACCAGCACTTGCGTTTCGAGATGAGGAATAGAACGGCGGGCAACCTCCTTATCGCCCCCTGCTGCTTCGATGTCATTTAGAATCCATTCCTCATGACCTTGCTCTTCGTTGATGTATTCGGCAATGACCGCGTGTAGCCATTTTTTCTCTTCTGGCAGCTGCACTCCCATAGCCATCAGGAAACGGATGGTATGCCTAACGTGGTGATAGGCTTGTGTCAGATAAGCGCGGTAAGTGTCAACACTGATTTCCCCGCTCAAAGCACTGATCAATTGCGGTACGCGGTATAAGACTTGACGTTCAGATTCAGTGGCTTGCACGAGTTGCTCGTAAAAATTCATGCTTATTTTCCTTCACAAAGTAAATGGTGATATTGCTTGGCAATGACTTCGCGACGCGGGCGACCATTGCCGGTTAAGGTTCCATCCGCCAAGGTAAAAGGCGCAGTTGGATGAAACACTTGGATGCGGGCATATTCTGGCAAATGGTGGTTTGCCCGCTGCACGGCCTGATTCAAATCGACTTGCGGACTTAGTGGGACAAGTAAGGCAGTCAAATACGGTTGCGCATCGCCAAACACGACTGCTTGAGCGATTTCGGGTTGGCTGAGTAAGGCACTTTCCACCCATTCCGGTGAGACATTACGCCCGAATGAGGTAATCAATAGATTTTTCTTGCGGCCTGAAATATGCAGAAAGCCATCGGCATCCACGTAGCCAAGATCGCCAGTGGCAAACTTGCCATGATGAGCTGATCCTAAATAGCCAAGAAATGCTGGGTTATGAATTAGAATCTCACCCTCCTCGCAGGAGAGCTCAATGTGTGGCAGTACTTTACCCACTGCCCCGGTCAACGCTTGCGCAGGTGTATTTAGTGCGACCACAGAAGCGCATTCGCTTAAACCGTAACCTTCATAAACAGGTAAGCCGACAGCCTGAGCCTGACATAGCAATTCCGGCGCAACCTTAGCACCGCCCACCGCTAAAAATTTCAGATCCGGTAACCTAACTTCGGCCTGCATTAGCGTATACGTTAGACCCCGTAACAATTCAGGCACGAGAATCGCGGAACTAATGCGCTTGGCGGTCAGATTCAATGCTAATTGTTGGAAATCGGGCTGAAACGGATTGCTCATACCGATTTTCGCAAGACTATAAACATGACAAGTTGCACCTGCGAATAACGCCGAATACACCCCAGCCACATTTTCCAGCAAAATAGCCAATGGTAAGATGGCCAGGTGGTCGGATGCATAATCAGCACCAATCACTGTTACCAAACTTTGTACAACCTGTTCCAAGTCTTGCTGCGACAAACACACCCCTTTGGGCGTACCCGTCGTCCCGGAGGTAAAGGTGATTTTGCCTGTACCTTGCGGCAAATCCACCGTATCCCGCAATCCGCTGGGAATCAAACCCTGCGCGGTCACAAGATGATCAATACCTGCACTACGGATAACGTGTTGGGTTTGCTGTTGCGTAAAAAAAGCAGGCAACGGTACGCAGATAATACCTGCTGCTACTGTCGCCAAATCCCACAGAACCCAGTCCGCACTGTTATCTAATTGAATACCAATAACACGGCACTGTTTGCTTTGAATCTGCGCTGCCTTTTCCGCAATGCGGTTGGGCAATTCAGCGTAGGTGATCTGATGATTACCGTCGGTCAAGGCAATACGTTCTGACAGGTTATGTGCATGTTGCCCCAGCTTTACCAGCAACATACTCATGAAAGCATCCCCGTGTGGTAACGCAGGGGCATTTGGTTTTCGTATACCGAACCCAAGGTACGATGTAAGCTTTCCACCCCACGTGCTACCGAACCTGTGAGGACACAAGGGCAAGTAGCGTAATAGCTGCCCCAATCGTCATTATCGGACTGTAATTGTGTTTGTTTAGCGTCACACACAGTTTGCGGTTGCAGACCCAACATTTTCAAATGGCGGTATAAATCCTGTGTACCCGTCACTACCGTGTATTGAATTTGTTTAAATGCCAAATAAGACGCTAATGCGGCGTACAAAAATACGGATGCGCCGCTACCCATAGAGGCAAGGCTACCGATTTCCACAATATCGCGCCGAGTAACGGATTTGCCGTATAAAACGCTCAGTTCCTGCTCAATCGGGGTGCTGGTGTATTGTTCCAGAAACAACGCTTCTTTATGCGCGTAACGAAAACCTGCCGCCGCTAGGATTTCTCCCACTTCATTACTAACGCTGATTAGGTAGGGATAATGGATGCTGATGTCTGCATGATAAGCTTCATGAAACACCCCTTTAATGAAACGTTCTACCTTTGCACGGTTAGGATCGAGATTACCGGTTATATCAATGGTCTTGGGGCTAATATGGCTGATTTTGGCAACCCGACGACTTTGAAAGCTCAGCTTTGCCGTCGCCAGGTCATTCTCACGTAGGTATAAAGACAACATCAAATTTGTTCCTTGTCAAACTGTGGCGAAGTTCATGCAAAGCAATCTAGTCTCCGACACAAGCCACAACAAGCGAACAAACGTCCCTATCAGACAGATGTTATAAGCGTGGGAAAATGGGGATGAATACGTAAAGCCATGTAGGTGGAATGACCTATAGGGAAAACGGAGACATGATGGTCATGCCTCCGTTGGCTTTTTAAGCGAAGGTATCAGACATCAAATTACTGAACCATTTGAGCATTTCTTCGTGGTTATCTTTATTGATACCACTGGATTCCGTAACACCATTACCTGTTGGCAACATCGTGCCTGTTGCAGGATCATAGCGATAAACCACGGACAGCCAAGAAGCCGTTGTGTTGGTAATCGGCGTGTAACAGGCGGAATTGGTCATGGGAGACGGGTTAACCGCTTCGCCACGTAACAAATGCACAATCGCATCCGCACACACTTTAGCTTCAGCATTAGCAATGTGCCCTGCTTTTGGCTGGGTAGTTGCAGCAGCATCACCGATAACGTGAATGTTAGGTACAGTATTAGATTCATAGCTCAATACATTTACCCCAGCCCAACGCCCGCCAACACTGGCAAGTAGTGGGTTATCGGTAATGATTTTGCCTGCTTTATGCGGCGGAATGGCATTAACAACCTTGCCGGAGAAACTACCTACGCTAGTGTTAACCTTGCTGATACTGGTAGTAGCGTCAATGCTGCTGATGACTGCATTTGGAACGTATGTAATGTTTTTGTGAATCGTTTTGAAGGCATATGTGAAGTTTTCCACTTCGGCTTGAATACCGGGATTGGCATCCAACACCAGTACTTTCGCGCCCTTGGTTTTTGCAGTGCGCGTCAAATAATCAGCCACCACACAAGCACGCTCATACGGCCCCGGCGGGCAACGGTAAGGCTTCGCCGGAATGGTCAGGATGAATGTATCCGTTTTGGTCATGGCCTTAATCTGGGATTGCAAAGAAGTGGTTTGCACCCCTGCTTTCCACGCATGTACCACCTTGGCTTGAGCAGCAGCAGTGCCTGACATCGGTAACGCATCAAAATCAATTCCCGGCGCAATCACCAAACGGTCATAGAGCAATTTGCTCCCATCGTTGAGCAGCACTTGCTGACCTGTCGGATCAATAGCCACCACGGATTTAGTGATGAGTTTAACGCCATACTTGCTGGTCAATGTGCCGTACTTGTACGACAACTGCGTCAAAGTACGTTCACCAGTCAGCACTTTGTTACTGAAAATATTGGAAATATAGGTGGGATTTGGCTCAACCAGCGTGACTTGCACCCCCGTTCCGCCCCACAAGCGTAAATACTTAGCGACAGTCGTGCCTGCCATGCCACCGCCAATAACGACAACTCGACCATTCGCGCCGGTATTACCTGGCATGGTGGGGCCCGTCGCCGCAAGAAGATTACCAAACGGAGCCATCATCCCCAGTGCAGCACCAGCACTGAGATAGTGTAAAAAGTCTCTGCGTTGCATATTGCGCCCCGGTTATTTTGGTTGTTTAGAAAAATAGTCAGCGATCAACTTGATCTCTTCAGCGGTGTAAGCCTGCGCGTGGACAGCCATAATGTCCTTGCGGGCAGGTTCAAACTGCATTTCCTGTAATTCATCGACAATTTCGGAAACTCTTTCACCTGCCAGATGTTCCATGCCGTAGCCATCAGTACCGTGGCATTGGAAACAGTTGGCGGCAAGTGTACGTCCGGGGTGATTAAGTGTGGCGGGGTTTGCATAGGCAAAAGCAGGCAACAGTAAGCATACTGTTGTGATAATCAACAATCGTTTCATGGGGTTTCCCTCGCTGGTATCATGGTCGAAGTGGCAAGTTTATTGGGGTCATTAATTACTTGCATCGGTCAAATAATACATTGAATAGCAATTGCGTATAGTCAAATCATATAGGCTATTTGTCCCATAACACTCGTTATCTGACTAAAAAGTGACAACAACACCCAAACCCTGTCCTTCAACCGAAGTCACCTGAACCTGCGCCTGATGAATTTCGGCGATACGTTGCACAATGGATAAGCCCAAGCCGCTCCCGCTAACCGATGTACCGAGAGCGCGGTAAAAGCGTTGGGAAATTTTCGCCAGTTCCGCTGCGGGCAAACCTTGCCCATCGTCACTGACTTGCAGAAACGGTTTGCCCGCTTGTTGCCCGATAGTGACTTGGACTTGCGTACCTGCGGGTGTGTAACGCACTGCGTTATCCAATAAGTTACGTAACAGCACTTGCAATAATGCAGGTAAACCGCGCACATGGATGTCATCACCCTCCAACAACGCCAATTGAATCCCCGACTCCACTGCTTGCGGGGCAATATCCGCGATGACACTCGCTGCTAAACTGCGTAACGAGCAATCTTGCAATAGCTGGGTATCGGCATGTTCCAAACGCGCTAACGTCAATAACTGCCCGATTAAATGCGTGGCGCGATTACAGCCGTGAATCGCATTATCCAATGCCCGCTTGCGTTCCAAGGGTGTGGTTGCACCTTGCGCCACCTGCACTTGGGCTTTGATCGCAGCAACGGGGGTGCGTAATTCGTGGGCGGCATCAGCCGTAAAGCGGCGTTCGTTTTCGATCAGTTTACTGGTACGGGCAAACAAGTGATTGAGGCGTTCAATCAGCGGCATCACTTCGCGTGGGGCTACCACCGTCAAAGGTGCAAGATTATCTGGTTGGCGACTGGCAACAGCTTGCGTCAACTTCACTAAGGGGCGCAGGCTTACCGCGACTATCCACCACAGCAAACCCGCGAGAACCGGTAAGGTTAGCAATAGCGGGAGTAACAGTCTGCCGGTAATGTCACGCGCCAATTCATCGCGCATTTCGACCAATTCCGCCACATGGATGAGCAATTCCCCGGAACGATCCCACTTACTAAACACGCGCCAATGTTGCCCGTCGATGAATGAATCACTGAAACCTTGTTCATTACCCGCGAACGGCACAGCCGGTGCATTGGCGGAATGCAGTTTTAGTTCGCTACCCTCTTCCCAGACCTGGAAAGCCACGCGACGGGAATACTTGTGTAACAATGGCGCGTGTTTCTCATCATCATCGTCTTCTAATTCGTGGGCAGATTGCGCAATCAACAGCGTGGCTGATTGCTCTAAGTGTGCATCTAACACTTCATTGAGTTCGTGCTGGGCATCGTAATACGTGAAAGTCGCTGCCCCCATCCACACCAACGTTACTGCCGCTAATACCAACAACAATAAACGTTGCCGTAATGACATCTCACACCGCCTTCGCACGAGGAATTAAGTAACCGACACCACGGATGGTTTCGACCAATCCGGGGTAAAGCTTGCGGCGCAGGTGATGGATGTGGACTTCCACCGTATTGCTTTCAACTTCTTGCCCCCACGCATAGAGTTTGTCTTCGAGTTGGGCGCGAGACAACACCCTGCCTGCATTCAGCATCAGTGCTTGCAACACCGTGAATTCGCGGGAAGCCAACTCCACCAGTTCCCCGCGATACCTGACCTGATGCCCAGCCGGATCAAGTTCTACCTCACCCACACACAACACCGGGGTAGCGTGACCATTAGCGCGGCGAATCAGGGCGCGTAACCGTGCAAACAGCTCACCCATATCAAACGGTTTCACGAGGTAATCATCCGCACCTTGATCCAAGCCCTGAATACGGTCTTCCACCGTATCACGCGCCGTCAGGATTAACACGGGTAACGTGGATTGACGTTGGCGTAAGCGTTGCAACACGTCCAGCCCCGATAACCCTGGCAAACCCAGATCCAACACCACTGCCGCATAAGCTTCGGTAGCCAATGCATGATCAGCTTGTAAACCATCGCGCACCCAGTCGACCGCATGACCATCCTGTTGCAGCCCCGCCTGAATCGCATCACCCAACAGGGCATCGTCTTCCACCACCAATATGCGCATGACCCCAACCTATTGCAGATAAACACCAAGAAACACCAGCATTACCACCAACATACTGATACCCAGCCAAGTGTAATGGTGCGGAATGCTAACCGCATTGATGGCTTGCTTGTAGCCGTTAAACATCGCACGTACCAGATTTTCCTTGTGCAACACGCTACTGACCAGCACTCCGGCAATATGCACGCCCACTACCAGCAACATCACATTGGCGGCGATTTCGTGTAATTCCTCAAACCAATCTTCGTCGCCAATTTCCCAATACAGCCCTAAGCCACTGACACTGATCAGCAAGCCCAAGGCCAGCAATAAGAAAATCGCCACGCCCCCGGCTGGGTTATGCCCCACGTAATGCTGCGGGTGTGGGCTAAGTAAAGCACGCAAGTAAGCAACGATTTCAGCCGGTTTAAACCAAAATGCGCGAAAACGCACATAAGCCGTGCCGACTAATCCCCACACCAAGCGAAACACCAGCATTCCTAAGAACACATAGCCCAACGCCAGATGGATGTCGCGGTAACGCTCGGATTCAGCCGTCAAATAAGCACCCGCAAAAGACAAGGCGAACGACCAGTGGAATACACGGGTGGGTAAATCCCAAACTAAAATACGTTGCAACATAACATTATCTCCTTACTTTGGGATGCGCACGTTATCTTCGTCAAAGTTGCCTTTATCCGCACTGGTATGGCACGCCATGCAGTTGGAGGCACTTTTGATGGAATCTCGCTTCCACGTCGCGGGGGATATTTCGTCGTGTTCATGCTTGAACCAACCCGTTTCGGTAATGCGCAACACTGGCTTTGCACCGCTATCGGCTTTACGTGATGTCCCCGCATTGGCCTCAAGGAAAGGTAGGATTTCAGCAATCGTCGCTTCATCCAAACTCGCATCCGTGTCGAAATGCTTATCCAGCGTACCCATCATTTCTTTCCACGAAGCGGCAGACAACAAGCCGGGCGGATAAGCCATGTGACAAGCACTGCATTCTGCTTGAAAGGTTGCATTGGTAGCGGTGAGCATACGCCCTTTTGTACCACCGTCGCGCCCTTCGTGTGATTCACTGCGTTCGCGGCCTTCGTGTTCGTCATCATCGGCTAATACTTGCATTGCGCCAAAACCGGATAACAATAAGACCGCCAACGTCACCGCAACCGTGGATTTTTTTGCGTTGAATAACATTGAGTAACTCCTTACTGAATTGCCATTAAATACGTCAACACATCGCCTTTTTCCAACGATGTACATTCACGATCCAGCACATCGCCGCAGTTACGCTTAAACCACTTTTCCACTTTTTTGATTTCAGTGAAACGTTCGGCATTAGCGGAAGGGGCTAACGGGTCAATCGCTTTATCCGTTTTAGCGTGTTTGCCCGGATCAGCAGGGTTGGACGTATGGCAACTGGCACAGCTCCAGTCATTACCGTGGGTATTATTGAAAAACAGCTTACCACGTTCGGCATTAAAGCCTTGGAAATCAGCCGCTTCGGTTTTGGCTTGTGCGCTGTAACCGTCAAGTATCACTTGTGGCGTTTCAGCAAATACGGCACTGGCTAAAAAAACGCTGCAAACAGTCGCAGCTTGTAAGTATCGGGGCAACAACATAATAACCTCTCTTGGGTATGAATCATGCTGCTATCTTGCGCCCCGACTCTTAAAGAAGCCTTAAGGAAAGCATCCTCTACGGCACAAGAGAATTGTTAGGCAAAAGTGTCAGCAAACAAACTATTAGCCCAATCTAACATCCTACGGTAGTTTTGAGCGGTGTGTGTTGTTGCTTCGCCGCTGGATTCAGGGACAACTTTCATCGTTCCCGTCGTTGCATCATAAGCGTAAACAGCCGTTAACCACGAAGCCGTTGTTGCTGTGATGGGGCTATAACAAGCCGAGTTAGTCACAGGAGCAGCGAATGGCGGTGCATTGTTTAGTAAACGTAAAATGGCATCGGCACAAACTTTCGCTTCTGCATTGGCAATATGACCTGCCTTGGGTTGTCCTGTACCTTGTGAGTCGCCAATAACGTGAATGTTTGCAATGGCGGTTGATTCATAGCTAAGCGGGTTAACGCCCGCCCACTTCCCACCAACATTGGCTAAACCAGTGGTATGAATAATTTCACCCGCACTTTGCGGCGGAATAACATTGAGGACATCGGCGCGGTAATCGCCCAAACTGGTATGCGCAATGCGTTGATCAGAGTCGACCGATTGGAGTACCGCATTAGGCACATACTCGATAATGCCGTTGTAAGTCACATTGAAAGCCTGACTAAACGTCTGGCGTTCCGCCACAATGTCGGCATTAGCATCTAAAATGGTGACAGTTGCACCGGGTTTATTAGTGCGCAAGTAATCAGCTATTACGCAAGCACGTTCGTAAGGCCCCGGTGGGCAGCGGTACGGTGCGGCTGGAATAGTCATCACAAATTTGCCGTTATTAGGCATAGCAGCCAATTGCTGTTGCAGTAAGGTGGTTTGTGTTCCGGCTTTCCATGCGTGAGGAATGCGATTGCTATCCAAACCGGCGACATTTAAAAATTGCACACCGGGAGCGATAATCAAGCGGTCATATCCGAGTGTTGTGCCATTGCGTAAGCTGATCGTTTGGTTTTGACCATCGACGCTATTCACCCAGTCGTTAATAACCCGGATACCGTATTGCTGCGCTAAGATATTGTAGTTAAAGGTAATTTGACCGAGGTTCATTTGATTATTCAATACCAAATTACTCAAGATGCAGGAGTTGTAATTGGCGTTGACTTCAATGAGTGTCACATCCACCGCTGTTGACCAGTGGCGCAGGTATTTTGCAGCCGTTGCCCCGGCAAAGCCGCCACCAATGACGACAATGTGTGGGCGGATAATGGCTGCTTTTACAATGTTCGGGAACGCTCCCGCTACAGATGCCAAGCTAATAGTTTTCAAAAATTGGCGACGATTAAAGCTATTCATGGTAATAAATCCGGTAAGTAATAAAGTTAAAGGTGATTGGTGTCAGAAATTAATCGTCGTCGTCACCATCGCCATCACTATCATTGCCACCTGTGCTATTTCCACCGTATCTGTTAGCAAAGTAAGCAGCAATAGCTTGAATTTCACTGTCGGAATAACCTTTAGCTTGGCGGTGCATAATGTCGTTTAGGTTAGTGCTGTATTTCATTTCTTGCATTTCACTGGCAATTTCACCAGCTTCACCTGCTAGTCCTTCAATGCGGCTGACTGAGCGGCCTTCAGTGCCATGGCACTGAAAGCATTGTGATGCCAGTAAACGTCCACCATCCGGTACAATAATATTGCTGTTACCGCCACCGACAGGGGTGTTGTCACCGTCGTTGTCACCATCATTATCGTCGTCTGAATCTTCGTCATCACCCAGACCATCATGGTCGCTGTCGAAGTCGTTATCCGTCAAATCCGGCGTGCCGTCACCGTCATCGTCGTCATCGTGACGGTTAGGAACGTGATCGCCGTCATCATCTTCATAGGTATCAATGATGCCATCCCGGTCGGTATCCATCGTATCAGCAAAGATACTATCAACAGTTGCGCTCGTAGGAGCATCAATATCAAACGGCGCATCCTCAACGCCGTCACTATTACTATCTGCCCGCATTGCTATGCGGCTCAATTTGAGATCGACATAACCCAAATTGACATCGCTACCCGCTACACCGCTGAAAGCAATACTGGTCGTCGTGCCACGTCGCAGACGAATAGGCGTTACGACCCGATTGTTCGGATCATTTTCGTTGGTTATCATGACAAGGCGACATTTGACACCCTGAGGCAAATTGAGGGTGAAAGGGTGTTGTGCACTACCGTTTTGAACAGATTGCGTACTGTAAACACGATTATCGGAGCAAAATGCTTCAATGAGAGTGCCGGGAACGCTGCCTGTAACCGCAAAAGTCGTTGTTGTGGGTGTCGTCGGTGTTGTTGTAGTAGTCGTTCCGCCACCGCCCCCACCGCCGCAGGCAACCATGAGCAGGCTAGTGGTGAGCATCAAGCCGGTGCTTTTCAAAGGTTTCATCGTTTCTTCCCATCATGATTATTCGATAGGTGAAACTGTATAATATGCTACCTTGATTAAACATCAGGCATATGGCGTTAATGTTCCGTGAGCTTATGCGCCATGTGTACTTAGGTGATATGTCTCATGACTAAGGCAAATGCTTCATTAACCAATAACCGCTCCGACTCTTAAAAAAGCCTTAAGGAAGGCATGACACACTGCACACTATGAAACGTTACTAGAGGAATAATCCACCATGCGCCACACCCGTGAAACCTTCTTCGTTGTCCTGCTGATTGTCATCACACTGCTCAATATTTACGACTTTTACAACGACTACCAAGAAAGCGACCATAGCTCGTTGCACCTCTGGGTTGAAGCACTGATTATTTTTGGTTCACTGGTGGGTATCAGTTCCCTAATCCACGAAAACCGCCAACGCCGCCAGGAAGCCGAAAATCTACGCCTGCAATTGAGCAGTACCCGTACCGACTTGAGCAACACCCGCAAAAACTTAAGCGAACTCAATGACAAGCTGAGCCAAGCCAGCCAGCAATACAGCGAGGTGATACAAGAACAAATGAGCGCGTGGGACTTCACCCCCAGCGAAAAAGCCGTGGCCTTGTTATTACTGAAGGGTTTGAGTTTTGATGAAGTAGCCGCCGTGCGTGAAACCAAAGAAAAAACCGTGCGGCAACAAGCCAGTACGATTTACCGCAAATCCGGTCTGAACGGGCGGCATGAGCTTGCTGCTTGGTTCTTTGAAGACTTTTTAAACTAATCAACCATCGGGCAAACCTCCTATAGGCGGCATTTGTCCTCTTCAAGAAAAGCACCCTACCCCCAAGAATACTCAACTTCTAATAAGTTGGGCGTTTTAGTTATGCTTTTCAGATTTCCTTGGCCTCCTGCTTTTCTGGCAACATTAGTCACAATGTTTTTAACTGCGGCTTACAACCACAGTTTGTTCAGTAAATTGAATGAGCGTTTGGCCGTGTTCTCATGGGATGGCGCGGGTTTTGTCACTACCTTATTTGCTTTAATGTTAATGCTACTGAGCGTGCCGGTACTATTATTTGTACCGCGTTTCCTGCTGAAAGCGGTATTGATCGCCCTAGTCATGCTCTCAGCGGGGTTGAACTATTTCACGCAAAACTTAGGTATTGTGTTCGACATGGACATGGTGCGTAACTTGGTAGAAACCGTGCGTGACCAAAATCAACAAGAAGCCCGCGAACTATTATCCTTGCCACTAATATTACACCTTGTACTGTGGGGTGTATTACCCAGCATCATCATTGCACTTATCCCGCTGCAAGCTGCACAAAAATGGTGGAAAAGTTTAGGGATACGCTTAATTTACACACTGATTTTAATAAGCATTGCCGTCAGTTTATTTGTGGTAAATAACAAATACGCCACGTTTTTCGCACGTGAAAACGGTGATTTGAAAGCCTATATCACCCCCTTGTTTGCATTAAATTCCACTTACCGTTACTTCAATACCTTTTACGCGCAACAAGAACAGCCATTCACCATACTGGGCAATGATGCTCATCAGCAAAAACCGACACCACGCCGTACTATCGGCATTATGGTGGTCGGTGAAACCGCACGAGCCGACCACTTTTCCCTGAACGGTTATGATCAACCCACCAATCCGCTGTTGAGCAAAGAAAACCTGATTAGCTTCCAAGCGGTATCTTCATGCGGCACATCCACCGCGTATTCCGTGCCGTGCATGTTTTCGTTTCTTGGGCAAAAAGATTACTCACCGGAAACGGCTGATAAGCAATCTAATAGCCTAGATGTGTTGCAAAAAGCTGGGGTAAAAGTAGTTTGGATCGACAATAACTCCAGTTGCAAAGGCGTATGCACCCGCATTGAAAATCGCAACTTACTGCAACAAGTGAACCACAGCGATGATCTGTACAGCGACAACGGTTATTACGATGAAGCCATGCTCAACAACTTAGAACATTACCTCGCTGGCAATCAAGACGTGCTAATTGTGTTACACACCTTGGGCAGTCATGGCCCCACTTACCACAAACGTTACCCGGCGGCATTTGCGCAATTTCAACCGTATTGCAAGCAAGACACCCCGCATACCTGCCCCCAAGCCGAGGTCATTAACGCTTATGACAATACGATTTTGTACACGGACTATGTGTTAAGCAAAACGATTCAGTGGTTGAAAACACAGTCACCACAGGCCGATACATTTTTGTTGTATGCGTCTGATCATGGTGAATCCTTGGGTGAGAACGGCATTTACTTGCATGGGCTACCTTATTTCCTCGCCCCCGAAGCACAAACACACATTCCTATGCTGCTGTGGTTGTCTGAGAGCTATCAGCAACAATACCCACAGGCATGGTCAACGCTGCAAGCGAAAATCAATGCGCCATTGTCTCATGACAATTTATCGCACAGCCTATTAGGGTTGTATGCGGTACAAAGTCAGGTCTACCAAAGCAACTTAGACCTTTTGCGTTAACCTGCCCTCAACCCGTAGAATGCCCGCAATTCTCTTACTTGCGGGTGTTTTGTATGTCTCGCTCAAAACAATGGTTTCTCGTTACGGTATTGTGTTTTATAGCTCTGCCTATGTTGCTGGAGGTTTTCCATGAAATACAAGAAGATGAGCACGATCTCGCTTACTTGATAGGGTTGGCTGTTGTGGGCACACTCGCCTTGTCTGGCTTAGCAGTATTAATCACTGAAATACGGCAACGTTACCGCGAAAACGCACGATTGCGAGCTACTTTGCAATCAACCCATCAAGATTTGCAGCAAGCGAATCAACACCTACACGCACTGACTGAAAAATTACGTGACACCGGTAAGCAATACAATCTGGTGGTGCAAGAGCAATTCACTGCATGGGGGTTAACGCCTAGTGAACGCGAAGTCGCGCTGTTATTGCTCAAAGGCTTGAGTTTTGATGAGGTCGCGAGTGTACGCGATACCAAGGAAAAGACGGTGCGGCAGCAGGCAACGACTATCTACCGCAAGTCAGGTTTGAATGGGCGACATGAATTCGCCGCCTGGTTCTTTGAGGACTTTCTGGCTTAAGAACGCGCAAGCAACATCCGTAGCAGGGTGCTGTCACCCTGAATGTAATGGTGGTACAAACTTGCTAATGCATGGAAACCAATCAGGAAATAACCCACCGTACCTAACGTACCGTGTATTTCTTCCAGCCATTCAGCTAAGCCTTCGTTCGGCATAATCAATGCAGGCAATTCCAAACCGAACCACATCACCGCTTTGCCTTCACCACTGAGCGTCGCCCAACCCAATAAAGGCATGGCTAATAACAAAGCATACAAAGCCACGTGCATCAACGTTGCAGCTAGACGTTGAGTGGAAGTCACACTGCTATCGGCGGCAGGTGTTGGATTCAGCCAACGTGCAATCAAACGCAAACCTGTCATCCCAAAAACCGTTATACCCAACATAAAATGCCAGCTTTTGAGTGCATTACGTGGGTCACTGCCCTTGGGGAAAAACTCACGTAACTCAATACAAGCGTACACTGCTATCAACAGCAGTAATGTGAGCCAATGGAAAGCAATGGGAAAAGTTCCGTAACGGGATACAGTGTTAGACATACATGTCTCCTTATGTCGATCAATGAAAGTTTTCAGTATCCTGAAGACTGACGCAAAAACCTTATATTACCAAGGGGCAAATCATCTATAAGCGCATGGCAAACCACTATAAGCGGTTTGTCTGATGTACAATCTCGTCTTAAAATTGCAAACCACTTTATTTCTAACAGGCGCACTTCATGTTTCGCACCCGTGATATTTTTGTCATTAGTCTGCTGATAGTAGTCGCTGTATTGCACAGCTACGGTTTTGGCCTTGATATTTCTCAAGCAGATCGCCCCTTACTGCATTTATTCGTTGATGCCGTCGTAGTGCTGGTATCCTTTGTTGGTGTTGGTTACTTAACATGGGAGAATCACCACAAGCGTAAAGAAATCGAGGCACTGCACACTCAATTGCACCATTCACACACCCGCATTTCAGACCTGCATAAAAAACTCCAACAAGCCAGCAGCAGCTACATCGAAGTTGTCCACGAACAATTGCAAGCATGGGAACTCAGCCCCACCGAGAAACAGGTGGCATTACTGTTACTTAAAGGCTTAAGTTTTGAAGAAATTGCGGCAATTCGAGCTACCAAAGAGAAAACTGTGCGCCAACAAGCCATCGCTATTTACCGTAAATCGGGCCTAAACGGGCGACACGAATTTGCCGCGTGGTTCTTTGAGGACTTTCTTGACTGATAAACGGTAGGGCAAATGCCCGAAAACCGCCCTTCCCGACCCTTTGCCGCCTAATCTTCATGAGCGAAGCCTAATACACTCTGGCAACAATCTAATCAGAGTGAATGCCCGCAATGCTCAACACAATCCCTAAGCTGCTCAGTCTAGCGTTATTGCTACCCACCTTGGGGTGGACAGCAGCACCATTACCCATACCTGAAGAACAACGCCAAAGCTTAGGTATTGAAGTGGCAGCCGTTGTTGCAACCGACGCAACCTTGGGGCTAACTGCGACGGCAAAAATCACCCTGCCACCAGCGAGTGTTCGGGTCATCGCTGCGCCAACCGATGGCCTCATCACCAGTGTCTTGCATCAATCCGGGGAACAAATTGCGAACGGACAGGCACTGATCACCTTATCATCCCCGCAATTAATTGAAGCACGTCGCCAATCCATTCAAGCCAATCTTAAACACAACCTTGCAGCAGATATGGCAGCACGTGACCGCAAATTATTCGCGGAAGGTTTAATTGCAGAAACCCGTTTAACCACCAGTAACAACGAAGCATCGCTTGCCGCCAGCGATGTGGAAGCCGCTCGCGCCACCTTGAAATTGTTAGGCGCGAAAGTCGAAGGTAAAGGCGCGGAAATCACCCTGACTTCACCGATAGAAGGTACATTGATTGAAACACTGGTCGAACCCGGACAGCGTGTAGATGCGAGTACTCCCTTAGTCAAAGTAGGTAATCTGAAACAGTTAGGTTTAGAAATTCCACTATCTCCCGAACAAGCTAACACGATTGCTATCGGGCAAAGTGTCAAGCTTGAAAACTCCACGGTAACGGGAGAAATTATTGCCTTACAACCTTCGCTGGATGCCGCACAAAACGTTCTGGTACGCGCCAAACTGACTCAAGCCACTGATCTACGTTTAGGACAGTCTGTCAATATTACGATTCTCGGCAAAACAGATACCAAAGCTCTCAGCATTCCCAGTGCGGGTTTAGCATGGCTTGGTAATAAAGCGTATGTCTTTGTTGAAAATGCGCAAGGCTTCACCCCTACCCCAGTCAACATCCTCAATCAAACCGACACCCAAGTCACGCTAAGCGGGCTTACCCCCAATGAACGCGTTGCGGTTAAAGGTCTTGCTGCCCTCAAAGCCAAGTGGCAAGAGGCAGAGGAATAAATCATGCTCAACTGGCTCACTGAATTTTCACTGGCGCAACGTTGGTTAATGCTGGCGTTGACGTTAGTACTCACGTTTCTGGGTATCCGTGCCTTTCAAGAACTGCCGATTGATGCTTTCCCCGATGTATCCACCACTCAAGTTAAGCTGATTCTCAAAGCACCGGGCATGACCCCTGAAGAAGTCGAAGCGCGTATTGCACAACCCGTGGAAACCGAGTTACTCGGCATTCCTAACCAAGTAGTGTTGCGCAGCATTTCCAAATACGCACTAACTGACATCACTATTGATTTTGCAGAAGGCACGGATATTTATTGGGCGCGTAGTCAAGTCGCTGAACGCTTTGCCAATGTTAAAGGCGACCTGCCCGAAAATGTCACTGGTGGTTTAGCCCCCATCTCAACTCCACTATCAGAAATTTTTATGTTCACGGTGGAAGGTGAACTGTCACTGCAAGAAAAACGCACATTGCTAGACTGGACAATACGCCCTCAACTCCGTGCCTTACCCGGCGTTGCTGATGTCAATGCCCTCGGAGGACGTGCAACAACGTTTGAAATCACCCCAAATCTTGCGGCTCTTAATGCCCGAAATCTCACCTTAGCGGATTTGCGCAACGCATTAGCCAGCAATATCCGTAATGACGGTGCTGGGCGGGTCAATGAAGGCGAAGAAACATGGGTGGTGCGTATCGAAAGCGGCATCAAAGCCCTAGATGATTTACGCACGATTGCGATTAAAAATATTGATGGTATTCCCGTAACCGTGGCACAAGTCGCTGAAGTAAAACTGGGTGAATTAGCACGTTATGGTGCTGTCACACAAAACGGGCAAGGTGAAGCTGTTGAAGGCTTGATTTTGAGTTTACGCGGCGCGAATGCTGGGCAACTTACCAAAAATATTAAAGCTAAAATCGCTGAAATCACTGCCAGCTTACCCGCAGGCGTGTCGATTGAACCGTTTTACGACCGCTCAACTTTAGTGGATAAAGCCATTCATACGGTCAGCAAAGCCTTGTTGGAAGCCTTTGTTCTCGTGGGAATTATCTTGTTTGCCTTTCTAGGTAACTTGCGGGCGGCTTTTGTCGTCGCTTTGATTTTGCCATTGTCAGTGTTGGGGACTTTTATTTTAATGCGCCAATTTGGGCTATCGGCCAACCTGATGAGCTTGGGCGGATTAGCCATTGCTATCGGCTTATTGGTCGATGCGGCGGTAGTCATTGTTGAAAATATTGTCGCGCACCTTGCTCACGATGATGACAAAGCGAAAACACCGCAACTGCAAAAAGTTTTGTGGGCAGTGCAGGAAGTAGCATCCCCCGTCACTATCGGCATCATTATCATTGCTTTGGTATTTTTACCCTTACTCACGCTGGAAGGCTTAGAAGGTAAGTTATTTTCGCCTGTAGCATTAACCATCGTATTCGCACTCTCTATCTCATTATTGTTGGCATTAACCGTTATTCCGGTATTTTCATCGTGGTTGCTCAAGCAAGCATCGCACACTGATCCGTGGTTATTACGCACCTCGCGGCGTATTTACTTACCCGTTTTGGATAATGCCTTAAAACGCCCGTTACCTGTTTACTTATTAACGGCTGCGGTCATGATCGGAGCTATCGCCACCTACCCCTTCATTGGCAAAACCTTTATGCCGACAATGGATGAAGGTGACTTATTGGTGCAATTGGAAAAACTCCCCTCCATTGCGTTGGATGAAAGCGTTGAAACCGATCTAAAAGTGCAACAGGCATTATTAGATAAAATTCCTGAAATTGAACGCATTGTCGCACGGGTCGGCTCAGATGAACTCGGTCTTGACCCCATGAGCCTCAATGAAACCGACAGTTTCTTGGTGTTAAAACCCCGTGAGGAATGGCGAATTGCTGATAAAGAATGGTTACAAGAAGAAATTCGTCAAGTCTTAGAAAACTTTCCGGGCGTAGGCTACAACTTCACGCAACCCATTGATATGCGTGTTTCGGAAATGCTCACCGGTAGCCGGGGTGACATTGCCATTAAAATTTTTGGCACCGATCTTGCTGTACTAGGAGATTTGGCTCAACAAATCGTCACCCTGTTAGAAAAAGTCCCCGGAGCTACCGATGTTTACACCCAGAAAAATGCCGGAGTTCAGTACCTAAAAGCGGAAATTGATCGTCAAGCTGCCGGGCGTTTTGGATTATCGGTGGATGATATTTCCAGCTTGTTACGTACTCAACTTGAAGGCGAAATTATCGGCGTTATTCAGCAAGAGGGGCGGCGTGTACCCCTGCAATTACGCGGGGCAGCGGAATTACGCAATGCACCACAGGCGTTACAACACATCCGACTCACCTTACCGGACGGACGGGTTATTAGCCTTGATCAAGTAGCTAAACTGATACGCACCGAAGGCCCGGTTGCCATCAAACGGGAAAATGCCGGACGCTTTGTGGTCGCGCAAAGCAATGTCACTGGGCGTGATTTAGTCAGTTTTGTGGAGGAAGCGCAGCGTGCTGTTGCTGAACAAGTCAAATTACCTGCCGGTTACAGCATTACTTGGGGTGGGCAATTTGAAAACCAACAACGTGCTGCACAACGTCTCCTGATTGTCGTGCCAATGGCATTAGCTTTAATCGGATTACTATTGTTTCTAACCTTCCGCGATTTACGCCAAACGGTGTTAGTCATGGCAAATGTACCACTGGCATTGATTGGTGGCATTTTTGGACTAGGCATTTCTGGGCAATATTTATCCGTACCCGCATCGGTGGGTTTCATTGCTTTATTGGGGATTGCGGTGTTGAACGGTGTGGTGTTGGTCACATTCTTTAATCAATTACGTCAACAAGGCTTCAGAGGCACGGCTGTGGTGCGCGAGGGCGCATTGCGGCGTTTACGACCGGTGTTAATGACAGCAAGCATTGCCACTTGGGGGTTAGTGCCGCTGTTATTTGCCACCGGCCCCGGCTCTGAAATTCAAAAGCCCTTGGCAACAGTGGTCATTGGCGGCTTGGTCAGCTCCACGACCTTGACGTTGATTTTATTACCGTTGTTGTACCGTCACTTCATCCTCAAGGGTGAAGTTTCCCGCATACCTGCGACCTCCCATGAGACTCATGCCTGATGAAAACCATCACTTTAACCTTATACAGCGCACTATTGCTAAGTACATCAACTGCTGTTTTTGCAGCAAACTATTTACCTAACCCTATGGAAGCACAACAAGCACTCTGGAAAGCTCCGGGGGTACACATGGCGCAACAGGAAGTTAGCGCGCAACAGCAGGAAAGTGCCGCTTTGCGTAAAGGACGTGAAGAATTTACCTTGGGTGCGGAAATGGCGCGTCGCACTATCGAAACACCGCCTCAAGAACAGTTTAAAGAATGGTCAGTTAATATCTCACGCCCGTTGCGTTTACCGTACCGTGCCAAAGCCGATCATCAGTTAGGCGAAAACAAAGTCAATTACGCGCAAGCCAACTTAGGTGAAACCGTTCACGAAACCAGCCGCCAGCTTTTGAGTCTTTGGTTTGAATGGCTCAATCAAGTGGCTCAAGTACAATTGATGGAAGAGCAAATGCAATTAGTACAGTCACAAAACGCACTGGTTTCGCAAAAGGTAAAACTGGGCGACGCAGCACGTGCTGAACAAGTAACAATGGATGCTACTTTTGCGCAAACAGCGGCTCAATTGCAACAAGCCGAACAAGGAATGCGCTTAACGCAAGGCAAGTTGCTGGCACAATTTCCTGATTTAACCGTGCCTGATTATTCCACTATTCAATTCCCTGATCCCAATGGCGTACAAGGCACTCAGGCCGAGTGGGTAAAACGCATTTTGGCGCATAACCACGAATTGCACCGTGCAAGAAGTGAAACCCAGTTACTCAATGCAGAAAAAAATCAGTTTGCCTCACGTCAATCGTTTGACCCGGAAATAGGACTTCGCTACGGCAAAGATCGAGCGGGTGAAGAAAATGTCGCCGCCATTAATCTTTCACTCACCCTCAATGGCGATGCACGTAAACACGATACCGAAGCCGCAAGAATTCGCGCAAACGCTGCTCGCGATAATGCTTCACTCTTAGAAGAAAAGCTCATTATTGAAGCGAAAGTTAATTATCAATTGGCTGAAAGCTCGTTTGCTGCTTGGCAACAAGCACATCTGGCAGCGAACAGTTTGCAAGAAGCGCATCGTCTTGCGGCACGTGCTTATGAATTGGGTGAAGGTCATTTAAACGAAGTATTGCTCGCCAAACGTAATGCCTTGGATGGCTTACTAGCATCACGCCAAATGCAAATTCAAGCCTTACTAGACCAAACACGCCTGCAATTGGATGCACACCAACTCTGGTCATTAGATAAACAGCCTTAAATCACCCTTTTATTTTTGGAGAACGTATATGTACAAGCGATTTCTAGTTACTACCAGCATCCTACTAACGTTATTAAGTGCTTGCACAACGCATCCCGGCACGCCGCAACCTATTGATACAACCTTCATCACTCAAGCTAACGGTATATCCGTCGCCTTTCGTTCCTTGAGAATGGAATCAGGCACGACAATCAAAGGGCAATTACACCGTACAGGGCATGAGCCAGTGCGCACCGGACACGTGGACTACGCCATTATCGACGCTAATGGCTCAATTCGTGAACAAGGCTGGGTCGAACATTCCAGTGCAATCCGTATGCGCCACACTAATCGCCCATCACGATTCAGCATCGCCCTCAAACAACCCTTGGCGAACGGAGAGAAAGTGCGCTTGAGCTACCATCAAGGCAACCACCCTTAACGCTGCGGCAACACCACTTCCACCCTCACCCCGCCACGCTTGGCGTGGGTGAAAAGCAAAGTACCGCCGTATAATTTAGCAATATCCTTACAAATCGACAACCCCAATCCATGCCCTTCCACAGATTCATCCAAGCGAATCCCACGTTGCGTCATTTGTTGCAAAGCAGCGTCACTGCAACCTTGCCCATCGTCTTCTACCACAATCAAAATATGTTGTTCGTGCCAGTCAATGCTGCAAAACACCTGCTCCCGCGCCCATGTGCACGCATTGTCGAGCAAGTTACCGATCAGCTCTAACATGTCTTCACGATCACCAAAGCGGGTAATTTCAGGTGCAATTTCCAAGTGGATACAGCGGGGCGATTTGTGATGAACTTTGGTTAAAATAGCCACCAGAATGGGTAATTCCTCATGGGGATCAAAGCGTTGCGTGGTATTTCCGACTCCTGCCATCCGCGCCCGTTTGAGTTCGCGTTCCGTCAATTGGCGGATGCGTTCGGCTTGTAATTTGGCGTGCTGACTGGTTTCACTGGAGGGTAATTCATCAAGGTATTGCACCAGTAAATTCAGCGGACTTTTAAATGCATGAGCCAGATTTCCCAGGGCATGACGCGAACGTTCCAAGCGTTCCTGCATCAGACTCAACAAGTGATTCAATTCTTTAACGATAGGGTATATTTCAGTGGGAACGGTATCGGTTAACTTATGGATTTTCCCGGCTTCTAACTGCTGAAGTTCGGCACGGATCACATCAAGACGGCGAAATGTGCGCCGAATAACCAGACTTTGCACCCCCAAAATCAACACAATCCCACCCGCAGCCAAAAACGGGAACAACCACTTAAAACGCTGTGGACGTTGATTCGCAGGCAACGGATAGTGTTCAGTATTAGCCGCAAACTGGCCTTCAGGCAGGGTACGTGGCAATAACATTCCCGCCAACCAAATCAATGCCATCACCGCAATCAAGGTAATCGCAAGATTAACCTGCAACTGACGTTCTAAGGACTTCATATATTCGACTCCGGTTTATCAGGATCAACAAAAATATACCCCTGTCCGCGCCGAGTAAGAATACGCCAATCACCTAATTTACGGCGCAAATGCCGCACATACACCTCAATCAGATTGCTATCGCGGTCAAAATCTTGATCGTAAACGTGTTCTGTCAAACGTGCCTTGGTCAAAATTCGCCCCGGATGCAGCATAAAATAGCGCAGTAAACGAAACTCCGTCCCCGTCAAGGTAAACACTTCACCCTCTGGCGTGGTTACTTGCTGCTGCTCTTCATCCAACTGCAATCCACAACAGTGCAATTGCTGATTAAGGGCGGATACCTGAAGGTTACGCCGAATCAATGCCTGAACTCGTACCAATAATTCCTCAAAGTGAAACGGCTTCCCAAGGTAATCGTCGGCTCCGGCTTTAAAACCATCGACCCGCTCATGCCATGCATCCCGCGCTGTCAAAATAATCACCGGAACCAAATTACCGCCTTGCCGCCAATGACGTAACACTTCTAAACCATTACGCTGCGGCAAACCAAGATCAAGAATCACCGCATCATACGGTTCTTCATTACCCATGAACTCCGCATCTACGCCATTAGTGGCAATATCCACCGCAAAACCAGCGCGTTTCAAACCGGTATGCACATTCGCTGCTAACGCTACGTCATCTTCCACCAGTAACAAACGCATCAGTCCACCTCACTTTTGCTCATCATTGCATTATTGACCACAATGACTCACTGCATCCGGCGGCCTTGACCCTGACCGTTGCCTCCGCCATTACCGTGACCTTGCCCGCCGCCTTGACCACCACGCTCGGTGGGGCTGTTGATAATCGCATCAACTTCTGCCTGCGGTAAGGCTTGTGCCTGATAAGTCACACCTTGATTTTCAATCTGTTTGGCAAATGCCCGCAAATGATTACGTGAGCCGCGCATTAAATTGCCGTACACCTGCGCAATATCGGCTTGGCGCGTACCGCTAATAGCTTTTTGCAAATCGCTAATGTCGGTTTCCTCAACCAACGCCCCCACTTGAAGTGCTTCGGCTAAGGAGGTTTGACCGCGTGCGATTAGTTGCGTGTAAAGCGTATTCAAGGCAGGTTCTTTGAACACACCCACAGCATCATTCACCACCGGATCGGCTAAACGGTAAGTTGTTAACAGGGATTTAATCCGATCTGTGTGTTGCTGTTCGGCATTGGCGATATTGCTGAAAACAGGCAGTTTCCATTGATTGCCCAGTGTCGTGTAGACATCACGCGCTAACTTTTCCTCTTCGCGCATAAACTGCAAGGCTTTGCCTTCATCCGCCGTAAGCTGGCTTGCACCGCCGCCGTTACCTTTGGCAACAGCAGCGGGTGACACTAACGTCGCAGCGCAGGCGAACGTCATTAATCCAAGCAATAGGGTTTGCTTAACTTTCATGGGGAATACCTCTTTGAATTCATTTTAATTTATTGTGACCCACGTAAAAGTCACACTAATCACTCTAAAGAGGTAATCTGAAACGAACCTGAAAATACGCGAGCGTTAGTACAATAACGCAAACAACTTGTTACGATACCGCTTCACCAACGGGTTGCCCGCGCCCATGATTTCAAACGTGCTGAACATACCTTTTTTGCCCGCGCCGTCTTGGAACTGACTGTCTTTTTTATGAACACTGAAGTACAGCTCTAAACCTGCTTCAAACTCATCCATTGCAACGCGCAATTTTGCCAGTTCCAGCATCGTCGCTAAATCGTCAGGATTTTCCGCCAAGCGTTGTTCCAATGCACTGGTATCAATGCCAACCACTTGCGCTTGCAACCTGGCTTTTTTCACTTCTGCCAATAATTGACTGACCACTTGGTTGTCAATCGCATCGGGCGGAACTGCCATCAACAGGGTTTCCGCTTCATCGGCCTGACCTTGCTGAATCAACATACCTGCCAACTCGACCACCGCTTCGTAGAAATCCGGCTCGTGTTGCACCACTTGCTGCATCAGGTTAATCGCTGCGGGAATATCACCACTTTCGTACAAACCCAAGGCTTGTTGACGATAACTTTCAGTGCGACGCACCCGGTGTTTATTGATAAATTTGCGTAATTCAGCTTCCGGCAACGCGCCCATGAATTCGTCAACCACCGTACCGCCTTTAAGCACTTTCACCGTCGGCAAACTACGCACTCCAAACTGTGCGGCTAACTGCTGATGTTCATCGCTGTTAACTTTCGCCAAGATAAAACCACCTTGGTATTCCACCGCCAATTTCGCAAGCAATGGCATCAAGGTTTTACACGGCTGACACCAATCAGCCCAAAAGTCGACCAAAATCGGAACTTGGAAAGAGGCATCCAGCAATTGCTGAAAATTCTGCGGGTTCGCTTCGACAATGTAAGGGGAATCAGCCATTGACTTTGATCCTTCGTAAAGTGATGAATTGCCGACAACATGAGGTCATTTGCGCAAAATGCAAGGGAGAGCGGCACACGAAAACCGAATACACCACCCGCAGACCGTTAGGGCGAGCATCCCTACCGTTAATGCACCGCGCATTAACACCCTATACCGTTTGTTTTGAATCATTAGGCATTAGCATCTTTCAACCTTTAACTAACGGCTAAATGCTTATGTCTGCACCTGAGTTTCCGCGACTTTCACGACATCAGCAGGCTGATATTTGCCTGTTGCTGGAAGGCACGTACCCCTATATTCGGGGTGGCGTTTCGACCTGGGTGCATCAACTGATTCAAGGCTTACCGCAATACCGTTTTGCCTTGGTGTTCATTGGTGCAACTCGCGAAAACTACCCGGACATGCATTATCAATTCCCTGCCAATGTCTGCCATTTTGAGGCGCATTATTTGGCGGAACCGTTAAACCTCGCCAAACCTTCGCCGCAAGCGGGCAATCCGACGTGGTTTGAAGCCTTGGATCATCTGCACACCCAGCTCAAACACGGCGGGCAACAACACGGTTTAGCCGCTTATGCACCGTTTATTGAGCAATTGCAGGCATCGCTGAAAGATGGAGCGGAAGCGTTTTTCTACAGCGAACAGGCATGGGAGCGTATTACCCGCGAATATCAGGCCAACGCGCCGGATTTACCGTTTAATGAGTACTTCTGGACGGTACGCTCCATGCATACCCCGCTGTTTAAACTGTTAGAAATTGCCCAAACCGCACCATCTGCCACGGTGTATCACACCATTTCCACCGGTTACGCCGGGGTGTTGGGGTTTTTCCTGAGCGTATTGCGCCAGCGTAAACTGTTGCTCACCGAACACGGGATTTACACCAAAGAGCGTTATATTGACTTGTACCAAGCCGATTGGATTCGTGACCCTACTCCGCAGTTTTCAATGGGTTTACACGCCCCGACCAGCTACATCCGGCGTATGTGGGGCAGATTTTTTGAAGGATTGGGGCGACTCACTTACGCCGCCAGCTCTGAAATCGTGACCTTGTTCGCGGCTAATCGTCAAACGCAAATCCAATACGGGGCAAATCCCAATCGTTGCCGCATTATTCCCAATGGGGTCGATATTCGCCAGCTTGCCACCACTCGCCAACAGCGTGCAGCAACCATTCCGCAGGTAATCGGGCTAATTGGGCGCGTAGTTCCGATTAAAGACATTAAAACTTACTTGCGGGCAACAGCCTTAGCACAACGCCAGATCCCTAACCTGCAAGCCTGGATTATTGGCGGTGAAGATGAAGACCCCGCTTACGCTGCCGAATGCCATCAATTAACCGCAAGTTTGGGGCTGCAAACCACCGTAAAATTTTGCGGATTTCAGTCCGTTGCGGCGATGTTGCCGCATTTGGGCATTGTGGTACTGAGTTCTATCAGCGAAGGCCAGCCATTATCCGTATTGGAAGCCTACGCCGCTGGTGTTCCGGTGGTTGTCACCGATGTCGGAGCCTGCCGCGAAATGGTGGAAGGTGTAACGGATGCAGATCGAGCCTTGGGGAAATCCGGCGAAGTCGTTCCCATCGCTTCACCCGATGCAATGGCGACTGCCCTAGTGCATTTGTTAAGCAATCCCAACGCATGGCGAGCCGCACAAGCTGCCGCGATTGCACGGGTCGAAGCATTTTACACCCAATCGGCATTTTTAAATCACTACGATAACTTGTACCAAAGGACGCTGGAACATGGCGGGCATCGGCTTTGAACTAAAAAAAATGATGGCGGGTAAAGGTTGGTTGGGCGTAGCTCAAGCGTACACCTATTCCGGCATTATCGGCTCTGGCCCGTGGGTATTGTCCATTTTGGGCATTTTACTCGCGAGTGCCTTGGGATTAAGCCGCAGCGGGGTGGATCAAAGTGCGGAATTTATGTCATCCGTCACTTACCTCATTGCGACATCGTTGGTCTTGAGCGGTGTGCTGCAACTGTTGTTTGTGCGCTTTATGGCGGATCGGGTTTACGAAGGCAAGGCTGAGTGGGTATTGCCCAATTTATTAGGTGCGTTAACCATTATGAGCGTGATTGCGGGCGTGATTGGCAGCACGATTGCACTACTGTGGTTTAGGCACGACCCAGTTTACGCACTGCTGATGCTGGTTAATTTCGTGGTGTTGTGCAATTTGTGGTTAACCGTGGTGTTTGTTTCCGGGTTGAAGCAATACCAAGCGGTATTGCTGTTGTTTTTCATCAGTTACGCCCTGTTATTATTGCTGGCATGGCTATTACGCACGGGCGGTACGCTGGGTGGTTTATTAGCGGTATTGGCGGGGCATAGTACGCTGCTGCTGACGTTGTTAGTGTTAGTCATGCGTGAATACCAAGGCGAGGCGACTCCACGTTTTGACTTTATGCAGCGTCGTTGGATTCATCCCAGCCTGATTATTACTGGCGTGTTATTTAATTTAGGCGTGTGGATTGATAAATGGATTTTTTGGTTTGACCCCACCACATCCGATACCGTGAATGGCGTATTGCGTGCATCCATTATTTACGATACGCCTTTTTTTCTAGCTTATCTTTCGATTATTCCCGGCATGGCAGTCTTTTTAATAAAAGTTGAAACTGATTTTGTTGAAACTTATCAACGCTATTATTCGGCAGTTAACGGGCAAGGCACACTGAGCGAGATTCAAATTTACCGTCAAGACATGGTGAAAAGCATTCGTGATGCCTTTAAAGGCATATTTTTCGTGCAAAGCTTATGTGTATTGCTGTTTTTTTGGTTAGCCGACGACATTCTGGCCTGGCTAAATCTATCGCCGTTATTTGTGCATTTGTACCGCATTGATCTGTTTGCGACGCTGCTACAGGTGCTATTTCTGACCACCCTAAGTATCAGTTTTTACTTCAACTTATTACGCCAAGCCCTGTGGATGTGTTTGTTATTAACGCTGGCAAACGCCCTATTGACCTTACTCAGCTTATGGCTGGGGGCAACTTTTTATGGCTATGGTTTTGCTTTAGCACTGTTATTAGCCACCGCAGCCGGAATAGCGGCTTTATCTGCAAAACTGAACCGCCTGGAATATTTAACCTTCATGATGCAACGCTGAAATCTATGCTTTGAACCAACATTTGTATTTCTGTTGAGTATGGACTGAGGATTATTTAAATTATGGATAGCAAATTAAAAACAGCTTATAAAGGATGGCCTTTATTGCTGTGGTGGTTATTAATTGCCACATTCTTACCCCTTTCCGCCAATGCAGCGGGTAGTTTAGTCAGCAACACAGCATGGACAACCGCCAATCGTTTAGACACGACTACAACTATGCAACAGGCTGGTTTTGAGATTTACGGACGTTACGAAAACAGCACGTATAAATTACTACTGAAATCAGTAGCTCCCAGCGCAGGTGTTGCGCCAACCCCAATTAGCACCAATACCACGATTTGGCTTAATAGTGACGGGCAAGCCACCACCGGCTACAAAATTTGGGGCTTCGCAGGCGGTGAAGAATTCAGCTTTAACGTTGCCAGTGATGGCACATTAGACTGGTATCGTTACCCCAACAACACTCAAACACTAATCGGTAAATTCCCTGTCGCGTCCTACATTAGTGGCGGCAATGCCACCACAGGTTATACATTGGAAATTCACCTCACGGATGCGCTGTTACAAGCCAACAGCACTGGTATGGCGGCTCCCAGCACTAGTGGAATAAAACTCTTTTTTGATGTGAATGACAGTATTTTCCTGCCGACCTATTACTCTAACGGCGAATATTTACTGGCACGCACCACTACTATTACCCGCACCAGCAAGCGCATTGGCATCGTTTATTCTGCAACCAGTGCCAATCGTTTTTGGGCATTAAAATCGTATTCTCAGTTATTTATGGCGGCTCAAATGCAAGCGGCACAAGCGGGTATTCCGTTTGATTTACTGACTGAAGATGATCTTAAAAATATCACTAAAATCGCTCAATACGATGCACTGGTTTTTCCGTATTTTGCCAATGTCAAAGCCGCTGATGTGGAAGTGATCAGTCAGAATTTATTGGTTGCCAGCACTCAATACAAAACTGGCCTGATTGTCTCCGGCAACTTTATGACCAACGATGAAAATGGCAATGCCTTGGCAGGTAATTCCTATAGCCGCATGGCTAGTATACTCGGCGTGACTCGCAGTGGCGGCACAACTGCACCCACTTCCGTGGTATTAAAAGCAGCCAGCACCACGCATCCGATGCTGCAAAATGGCTATACCGCTGCTGAAGAAATTTTAAACTACCCAACTGCGTATACCGATTATTTCGCCAGTGCCGGAACCACCGGTTACACCATCACACCAGTCGTCAATCAGATTATGGGTGGCGTTAGCACTGCCAGCGCGGTACTCGCCGCCACTAATGCGAGCGGAGCGCGGCATGTACATTTTTCCACGATCCAGTTCATGGGTGATTCCAACTTATTATGGGCGGCGATGCAATGGAGTGTTTACGGCAATAAAGCCCCAGTCGCCTTGCAGTTAGGACGTGAACAATCACTGTTCGCAGCGCGTAATGATATGGATATGAGTATGTATCCAGAGGAGTACAGCACTGTTGAAAGTCCTTTGTACACCATCATCAATAACTGGAAAACAACTTATAACTTCGTCGGCTCTTACTACCTGAATATTGGTAGTGGCGAAGATAATTGGACAACCGCAACTAACTATAATAGTTACGTTACGTTGTACAAAGATTATCTAACATTGGGTAGTGAAATTGGCACGCACTCTTACACCCACCCTGTTGATACTAATGTGTTAACGCCAGCACAAATTCAATACGAATTTGCAGATTCAAGAACACGTTTACAACAAATCACCCAATGGGGTTTAACCAATGTGGGTGGTGCAGTCCCCGGTGCGCCGGATAATCTGCCTGCTGCGAATGAAATGCTTAAGCATGTTTCTTACTTAAGCGGTGGTTATTCCGGTCGTGGAGCAGGCTTTGCTAATGCAATGGGGTATTTAACACCTGCTGACACCAAAGTTTACCTTAGCCCCAATATGACGTTTGATTTTACCAATATTGAATTCCTAGAAAAAACCCCAGATGAAACTAAAGTGATTTGGAATAATGAATTTAACGCATTAACCAATCACGCTAATCAAGCAGTAATACATTGGCCTTGGCATGATTATGGTCCGACTATCGGTGTCACTCAAACTACCCCCCCTTATGGTGGCTATCGTAAAAAAGATGGCACACCTATTAATTACACCGTCGATATGTTTACCAGTCTCATTAAAAAGGCTTTCGATGCTAAAACTGAATTTGTAACAGGTGCAGATTTAAGCAAACGCATCGCCACATTCCGTACCGCCATCCTGAACTTTACTCAACCCAACGCGACCAGTGTGAGTGTCACTTTAACGTCCAGTGATGCGGGACGCTATGCACTGAAAACCAACAGCCCGATTGCCTCTGTGACTAACTGGTATGCCTACAATACCGAGAAAGTTTTCCCCGCAAAAACTGGTGGTACTTACACCATTCAATTGGGAGCAACGCCAGCCAAAAGAACGCATGTTACCAAACTGCCGATGCGGGCTAATTTATTGAGCACCAGCTCCACGGGTATTAATAACTTGAAATTCAAATTTGAAGGTCAAGGTCGAGCAGAAATTGCACTGTCATGCACTACCAAACTCAACAAAATTACAGTGGCAGGAGCTAAGGCAATATCCCCGAACCCAGACCCAAAAGCTAACATCAACACGGTAATACTCGACTTCCCTAATCTCAAAACCAATGAAGCTACTCTTAACGTTACATGTAACTGAGATCGGTACAATGAAAAACGTCTGTTTGACATGGATTTTGCTACTGGGGTGTTTAATGAACTCCGTACAGGCTGAGACGATTAAGCAGCACAGTACCGCGCTGTTTTACGCCCCCAATTTACCCGTGGAATTGTTGAGTCAATACCAACGGGTGATTGTGGAGGCGGACAACGTAAAGCCGGAGGAGTTAACCGCTTTGCATCAAGGTGGCGCAAGTGTTTTAGCCTACCTTAGCATTGGCGAAATCGCTCCGAGCCGTAAATGGTACAAATCCGTCAAACCGGCGTGGATCTTGGGTAAGAACCGCGTTTGGGATAGTGAAATTATGGATCTCACTAATCCCGAATGGAGGCATTTCATTATTGAAGAACTGGTCGCGCCCTTGGCGAAACAAGGGTACGACGGGTTGTTTTTAGACACACTCGATAGCTTTCAATTGATTGCAACCACTGATGAGGCACGCAATCAACAAGCTGAAGCACTAACCCAAACACTTAACGAAATTCGCACCCAATACCCGCAGCTAAAATTGGTGGCGAATCGCGGCTTTGAAGTCATGCCGCACATCGCGCCGTTGCTGGATGCGGTATTGGCGGAATCGCTGTACGCCGCGTGGGACAATGCGCATCAACGTTTTCACCCCAGTAAAGCAGCCGATACCGAATGGTTATTGCAAAAACTGCAAGCCCTTCAAAAAGAGTTCAAGCTGGAAATTATCGTGCTGGACTACCTGCCACCAGAGGAGCGCGATGCGGCTGAAAAACTAGCGAAACGCATTGAAAAGCACGGCTTCGTACCCTGGATTAGCGTTGCCAGCCTCGACATTGTGGGTGTTGGCATGAAACCCACCGCGCCGAAGACTTTCCTGCTGGCCTACGATAGTGTGCAAGAAAGCCAGATACCGCCACTGCCCTATGCAGCGGTTGAAGCAGCTTTAAGCAAACACGGTTACAAACTGCACCGCCACGATATTCAAACAGGCTTACCCATTCAGGCACTCACAGGACGTTATGCCGGAATCTTAAGCTTTTTACCCTTTGAAACCCAAAGCAAAGCCTACCAAAACTGGTTACTACAACAGCATCGCGCAGGTATGTTATTCCAAGCCTTGCTGCCATCTGCCAGCTTACCGGATAGCACGTCCGGCAAAAGGAAATAACCATGTCAAACAAGGAACGTTTACTGACACCTTTGCACTTACTCCTCGCTCTCGGTGTGGGCGGTGGCGTATTGCACACCCTGTATCCCGACAGCGAAACCGTTTTAAAAACGGCGGATGCGCAACACCTGAAAACAGCGTTAAGCAATCCGTTGCAAACGGCTTATGCCCGCACCTTAGTCGCCCCCAACGTTGAACCCGTACCGTTATTGCAACTTGCCACCAGCCTTTCTGCGCAACACGCTTGGGAAGCTTCAGAAAATTTGTTAACCAAGTTACCCGGCGGCCTCAACCCTCAACTTACCCAACAAACCGAGAAACTGCACCTGCTTAACCGCTTGGATGCCTACTACGCTGACAACAGCACCCGTAATAAACAAGCAGTGCAAACGCAACTCAAAGTGCTTGCGACCTACCCGCAATGGAACACGATTACACGCACCCATTTAGCAAAGTATTCGCTCGATTTTGGCTTGCCAGCGCAAGCGATTCAGCATTACGCACAATTAGCCCAACAAGATCCTTCCCAAACCCAGCAATGGCTAATCCTGACGGCAACCACTGCTGACAATGCCGGATTATGGGACACCGCTGCCGATTACTGGCAACGGGTGCACGACCTTAGCCCCACTAAACTGAATGTTTACACGTATCACTGGTTAGAGTCCGCCATCAAAGCAGGACGCAACACCGAAGCCACCAATTATTTATACACATTGGTCGATCATTTACCTGAAACCAGCAGCGACTTACAACGCTTGGCGCATTTGAGCCTGAAACTTGGTAAGCCTGCGTTAGCCAGCACCATTTACCAACAATTAGCCAACGTTGATCCAGAATCTGCGCAAACATGGCACGAAAAAGCGGCACACTGGAGCCAGACAGTAGGTGCTTACCACCTTGCGGCGAATGCCTTAACCAAAGCACACAACCTTAGCAACGATGAAGCGGAACGCCTATCGCTGCAATACCGCAGCATTGACTTGTGGGTGGCAGCCAAACAACCCCACAAAGCAGCGTTGGCACTAAAGCCGCTGTTAGACAATAAACGTGCCACACATTTAACCCTGCCACACTGCTTGCAAGTGGCGTACTTAGCTGAAAAACAGCAACAACATGCACTAGCCAGCACCTTATGGACGTGGGTTTTGGCGCACAGTGATGACCGCAAGCTATGGCAACACGTTGCACTGTGGCAAGAAAGCCGTAAGCAGTACACCCAAGCACTAGCAACATGGCAGCAAATAGAAACACGTTTTGGAGTCAGCCAGCAAACCACCCTGATGCGTATTCAGGTGCTCTGGCGAGCCGAAAAACACCAACAAGCACTGCGTCTCGCCCGACAAGGTGGCAAAGGTTTGTATAAAACAGCTAACCGCTACCAACGCAGTATTCTCACAGAATTAAATAAACGACGTAACAACGCTTGATCACGGATTCTCAACAAAAAAATAAGGCCATTGAGTATGAACATCAATACTACACTTGCGACACTTAACCCATCAGACCCACATTGGTCACATAAAATAACCATCGCGTTATTTTTCAATCTACTCCCGCTATTAGGCTGGATGCTAGGAATGCCGGATCCGTTCTTTTTAGAAAGTGCATTTCCTTGGTTAATTATTCCGGGCATATTAACCGCGCTCAGTTTTGGCTCACGTTATGGTGTATATAGCTGTTTATTATTAGCCGTGCTTTCACGCATTTATTTAAATGTGATGGAACTGCCTAACGAACAAAGTTGGTTAGAATTATGGGCAGGTGGCTTATTATTAACTGTTGCCACAGGTGAACTCTCTGGACGCTGGCGTAATGCCTATTTAGCCGCAAAACAAGAAACGGATCGTCTCACCAATACTGCCAATCATACTGCCCAGCAATTGCATTTACTGCAAGTTTCCCATTCGCAACTGGAAGTTGAAGCCTTGGGAGCCAACCAATCATTGTGGAAATCCCTCAAATTATTGGAAGAAAGCGTTACCAACCAAGCTCCACACCTGCGACTGCCTGCTTTGGCGAAAAAAATGATCGAGATTTTAGCCACTTACGACTGGCTGGAAGTTGCCGCCTTTTACGCAGTGAATGACAACGGCACGCCCTACCCACAACCGTTAGCACAAGTCGGCACGATGCAAGCACTCAATGTACACGACGAATTGCTGCAACAAGCCTTAAAGACCCAACGCCCTGTCAGCATTAAGCGTGATTCCACACTCGCAGTCGATTACCAAAGCCTAGGCACATCATTGTTGGCGGTGTTTCCGATTAGCAATCCTGCGGGGAAAACCTGCCTGCTATTGGCGGTACAACAAATTCAGTTTCAAGCCTTTGAACCCAGCAATTTGAATTTACTCGCCACGTTATGCTCGTGGTTAGCCACCTGTTTAGAAGATAATCCTGGGCAATATTCAGCAATTACTTATCCAACGATCAATGCAGAAAACTTAACGCATTGGCATCGCACCGAAACTGAAGTGCACGTTGCCCTGTGTTTAGTTGCCTGCCACCACAAATCAACCTTATTGGTGGGGTTAGACATTGAAGCCTCCCCGTTAAAAGACCAATACATTCGCTATTTCACCAGCAACATCCGGGGTAGCAACCATCATTGGAAACTAGAACGTGATAATAATACCGTGATGATTTTACTATTGCCTATGCTCAATGGTGAATCATTCTGTATTTTAAAATACAAACTGGAAAACGACTTCCACTCCCATTTTAATAAAAGCTTTGCGCAGGCGGGGGTTGTGTTTCACCACCAATATTTTTACCGCTATCAACACCGCCAAGAATTAACTGGCTATTTAGACACCTTGAGGCAACCACGTTATGCATTGGCTGTTGCTTAGTTTTGCCCTAATTGATGCCTTGTGTTTAATCGCAGGGCTGCAAACACACCGACCTTATTTAGCATTATTAGGTTGGTTGGGGCATCTGACATTACTCATGGCAGGTACGTACCATTTAGTGCGCCTAACCCGTGCTAGTCGCCGCACTTATTGGGCGTGGTTATGCCTGTTATTGTTTTTGCCCGTTATTGGCTGGTTACTCGCGTGGGTGTTTTTACAAAACAACACCTGGTTTCGACCGTCTGTCCGTATCTCGCAAGACACCACGCGGGCGGATAGTTACATTGAGTTAACCGCGAACCCCAGTACATCGTTTTCACCCGACAGACTCAGCCAACGTTTGAGTGCTTTGACGACCGACGATTATCTGGATTTACTCGGCACAACCCAACATTTACCCAATAAACCTGCCAAAGCTTTGTTGGATGACGCGCTCCACAGCTCAACCGAAAGTGCACGGTTGCTGGCGCAAGCTCTGTCATCCAAGCAGGAACAACGACAAATGCAGCAACTAAAAACGCTCACCGAGCAATTGAAAAATCAGCAAATGCGTAACCCGAACTTACACCTCGCGCTGGCGCAATTGCATTGGCAAATTTTTGAGTCGCGCCGCCTCGATAGCTTTCAACAAACCGAAACCCTGCAAAAGGTACGCCTGCACGCGAACTTTGCAGCGCAACTCAATCCCAATTTAGCGCAAGCCCACTGGCTAACCGCACAGGTGAATTTACACCAACACCACTATCAAGCCGCCGAACACGCTCTTAAACGCGCGGCGAATGCGGGTATTCACCTCAATCGTATCAAACCGTATTTGCAAGCTATTCGCTTTCAACAGAATCGTCCAACAAACAGACTTCCCAGCCTTAAGGAATCCGCATGAAAACAACGTTATACACCGTCCCTGCTAGTCTATTACTACTGGGTATCAGCCACGATGTCTTGGCTAATGCGGATAGTTGGGAAGAAATTGCCGGTGACTTTGATCATTACAGCAACACCAATCCTTACCAGCGCAATACCGTTAAAATGACCTATCAACGGCAAGCCACTAGTACCACGCAATACGCGGTTAGCGGTGCATCTCACCGGATACACCACAAAAACGCACGTTACAGTGGGCAAGAAGTCAACGGTAAAATCCGCCATCAAATATCCCCGCAAGTCACCCTTGAAGGGCAACTCGGCGCGGTCAAACTCAATAAACCACAAGGCCGATCAGAAACCATTCCAACCCACAAAGTGCGGGCAGAATGGCAGGCACGTCATAACGTCAGTTTTGCTTTGCAACACCAAGGCGATGCCCTGTTTCGTGAAGAAATTGCAGTAGACAGTGGCAATAAAGTAATTCGTACCCAAGCCACCTCGGTAGAAGCATTTGCACGCCCCACCAAACGCACCAATGTTTCTGGGCGTTTACAACACAAACGTTACAGCGATGGCAATCACAGCCGCGATGCGTATGTCAGTGGTTTTTACGGCGTGACTCCGGCACAAGACCCGCGTTTGTGGGCGGGTGTAGAAGCTTGGCACTTAGACCACGACCGTACCGAAGCCGCTTATTGGTCGCCGAAAAATTACCGTTATGCTGGTGTGAAAGTGTACGGCGACACGCCGATCTCAAAGAACGTCAGCCTCACCGGCAGTCTCAGTAAAGGGCGCAGCAAAGAAGCAGGTAGTAATGGCAGTATTTCAGCATTTTCTGCCACCGTCGGGGCAAAATTCAAAGTAAATAGCAATGCTGATATTCGTTTGGAAGCACGCCACGGCGATTCTTACCGCAGTGGTGATCGTTGGGAAGGCAACGGTGTTATGCTGAGTTTCAACCACCGTTTTTAAAATCCATCATCACTTCCCCGCTGGCATCACACCAACGGGGGAGTAACTAACACGCTTATTTCTTAGCGTCAGCAGCAGGCTCTTCAGCCGCTTTCATGCTTTGTTCCATTTGCTGTAACTGCTTGAACATTTCCAACGCTTCTGGTGGTACATCGTCACTTTCTTCCAGTGCCTGCATCACTTCAGGAGTCATACCTTCTTTCTGGATACGTTCCATCAAATCAGCCGGAATACCCAAATCAGCCGCTGAACCATCTGCATCCGGTGTAGCACCCATGCCCGCCGCACCCGCGCCCGCATCCGGTGCAAGCAAATGCAGGAAATCGGCAAAGGTCATTTGCTGCCCGTTTAAGGTCACGTTTTCACCTGCCAGCGTCACATCGCTTTTCACTTTTTCGCCTTCAATTTTCAGCAAGCCCTGTTGTGAAAGCGGCATCAGCAGCATCTCTGTACCTTCAGGTAACATCGCTTTATCAGCATCTAACAGCACTTTACCTTGCATCATTTTCGCCCAATCGTTTGGCCCGAAAGCGACTAAATCCGTCATGCTAGGCGCACCTTGACCGGTATAGGTCAAATCGACATCAGCGTTCAGCTTACCCTTAGGACTTTCAGCGGTGAGGACATTATGCAAACGGCTTTTGCCCGTTTTCAGCACTTTGCTAAACACTAAGCCAATCATTTGCTCACTGTTTTTACTGACTTTCTCCATCAGCTCTTGCTGCTTTTTCTGACCTTCTGGGGTTTCCATTGCTTCAGCATTCCAGTCAGTTTGGCTCAGCGTATTTTGCATCTCAGCTTGCAACTGGCTAACTTCCTTCAAACCGTCAACATTCAGCCCCGCAAACTCCAACTGGTAGTTCACCTTAGTGACTGTATCTTTAACACCTTTGATATTGTTCACGCTGAAATTCATCGAGCCTAAGGCTTCATTGTTTTGCACATCGCTGTTGGTTTTCACCGCCAGATCAAACAAAACCGGCTCAGTTGTGCCTTCCGCAAGGATCGACACCTGCGGAGCCTGCATATCAAAACTGCCCAACACCTGCCCTGCCACCATACCTGTCATGGTTCCGGTCACATCCATGCTAGGAATCTGCATATGCGTGGTGGCATCTTTCAACTCAAATTTGCCCATGTGCACATCAACGTCACCCGCCATATCCGCGCCGTAATCGCCTGAAAACTGCACGCCATCCAAGCTCACATTCGTGCCTTCTTCAGCAAATTTCAGCGGATTCACCGTGAAATTAAAGCTGGTGTCGCCCCCGAAACCAATCACGGTATGACCATCCAGTGGAGCTTTACCCGTAAATAAAGTATTCAGTGCCTGACGTTTTTCAGCATCCAAAGCTTCCATATCGACCTGCGTATGGATGCGCGATGAACCAAACTGCACCGCGCTGCCACCGCCTAAAAAGATCGGGCCATTTTGAATATCATTAATAAATTGGACTTCACCAATGGCTTCGTTAAACGGCGGCATATCAAACTTTAATTTGGTAATAGCCTTGCCACCCAGTAACGATTTTTCATAACTGACCAACTCTTGCACCACACCACGCCCTGCGGCCTGTTGATTTTGTTGATCAATAAATTGGCGAACTGTTGTTTCGGTCTGCTGACCCACAAACCAGCTTGTACCGCCCCAAGCGACGACCAAAGCCACCGGGATAGACAACAGTGTTGCGATTTTTTTCATTGGAGAAACTCCTGATTGTTTCGTATCAAATAATCTGTTTTTGTAAAAATATAGCGGATCACACCGCCTAATCTTAGCAAATGTAAAGCCTTTAACGTCCTAACATCTGCTTTAACGGCATACCTAGCAGACGTAACGTAGCAAAATAGCTTACCAACGCCAGCACGATTAAACCGACTAACCATGTGACTCGTTGCCACACAACCGCGTTCTGCCACCAGCCATCCGCTGGCATCGCTGCAAATAACAAGCCGCCCATCACCAAACAGGCCGCAGCAATTCTCAATAAATAGCCACTCCAGCCACGATCAGGGTCAAAAATTTGCTGCTGGCGCAAGGTCATAAACAACATACCTGCGTTTAAATACGCCGCCAATGCCGTTGCCAACGCCAGACCCGCGTGCGCTCCGGGTGTGCCGCTTAAATGCCAAGGCAACACAATCAATACGTTCAACCCCATATTGGCAAACATCGAATAAATACCAATACGTACCGGCGTTTTGGTATCTTGGCGCGAATAAAACCCCGGTGCTAATACCTTCACCAAAATAAAAGCGGTTAATCCAAACGCATAAGTCATTAAACTCAACGCCGACATTTCCACGTCCTGCCAACCGAATTTACCGTACATCATTACCGTAGCTAAAATTGGCTCAGCTAACAACATCAAACCCAAGGTCGCGGGTAATGAAATCAACACCGCCAAGCGTAACGCCCAATCCATCGTGTGCCGAAACTCGCCCGCATCCGCTTTCGCATGGTCGCTAGACAATTTCGGTAAAATCACCGTGCCTAACGCCACCCCGAAAATCGCCAGTGGTAATTCCACAAAACGATCCGAATAATACAGCCACGAAATACTGCCCACCGCCAAAAACGACGCAATCACGGTATTAATCAGCAAATTAATCTGCGCCACCGATGACCCAAACAACGCCGGAATCATCAACCGCAAAATCCGGCCAACACCCTCATGCACTCGCTTAAACCGAAAACGCGGCACTAAGCCCAAACGCGCCAAGGTTGGTAATTGAAACACCAATTGCGCAATTCCCGCAAAAAACACCCCCCACGCCAACGCCAGTACAGGCTCATCGAAGTATGGCGCACCCCAGATTGCCGCCGCGATCATCACCACATTCAACAACGTTGGGGTAAAGGCCGGAATCGCAAATTTATGGAAAGTATTCAAAATGCCGCTGACAAACGCCGTCAACGAAATGAACAAAATGTACGGGAACGTAATCCGCAGCATCTCCGCCGCCAAGTCGGGACGGGCATTCGGCTTACTATCAAAACCGGGCGCAAATACCCAAATTAATACCGGCGCAGCAATAATCCCCAGCACCGTAATCACCAGCAATACCGCACCCAGCGCACCCGACACGTGGTCAATCAGATCACGCAAACTCTCACGGTCACGCTTTTCCTTGTACTCCGACAACACCGGCACAAAGGCCAACGAAAACGCGCCTTCCGCAAACAAGCGACGCAACAAATTAGGAATTTTAAACGCGACGAAAAACGCATCGGTTGCCCCGTCTACCGGGAAATAACGCGCCACAATCATATCGCGCAACAATCCCAACACACGGGAAATCATGGTCATGGCACTGATCACAGCACCGGAACGCAAAAGACGGCTCATCTTGTTGTATTTATCCTATTGTTGGGTTAGCACGAAAACAGGCGATGATTCTGCATCAATCACGTGCAAAGATCATTCAGATTATGTGAATTTTTTCCTGATACACTGTCAACATTCATGTAAACAATGCGTTGATAAACCTGACGAATAGCAACAACCACAAAACAGGGGATTCTCATGCACCGTATTCGCATCGGCGCGACTGCCGCATTACTGGGCAGTTTACTTACCACCAACAACAGCTATGCCGACTCCACCAGCGTCAACGATTTCGCACAACTCGACAGCAATGCTGACGGCAAAATCGCATGGCACGAATACGCTGCCCGTCGTCCGGTCTCCGGGCGCATTCACCCACGCCGTATTTTCGACAATGTGGATAAAAATCTCGATGGTTTTATTGACCGCCAAGAATACCTCGCCATGAAATCACGCGCCTCGCACTAAACAAACAGTATCCGTATGGAATCTGGCGTTTATTTATTTCCCCAGACAGGTAGAATGTAATCCATTCACCTACTGTTGGAACTAAGGAATACACATGAGCGCACTGGAACGTATTGATCAAGCTGTTAAAAGCAACCCCGTGGTTATTTTCATGAAAGGCACGCCCAAAATGCCTCAGTGCGGTTTTTCCAGCCGTGCTTCGCAAGCATTGATGGCTTGTGGGGAAGAATTCGCCTACGTTAACGTCTTAGCAGACCCGGAAATTTTCCAAGACCTGCCACAGTACGCTAACTGGCCAACATTCCCACAAGTATACATTAACGGCGAATTGATCGGTGGCTGCGATATTACCCTCGAAATGTATCAAAAGGGCGAATTGCAGCAAATGGTTAAAGCCGCAATGCAAAGCAACGCCGCCCCTGAAGGTGACGCGGCATAAACATGCCCACCAGCTACCGCCACTTGCACCTCGCGACCGACAGCCATCAAGTGCTGTGGGTCACGCTGGAAGTGCAAGGGGAGGTCAGCAATTTACTCACCAGCGACGTACTTGACGAACTGCAACACGTCGCTAATGTTGCACGCGCCCAACGACCGCGCGGCCTGATTCTCAGCTCTGGTAAACCCAGCGGCTTTATTGCAGGCATCGACCTCAAACGTTTCAGCGAATTTAATACCAGTGCCCCCGCTCTCGCTTTTAGTACGCAAGGGCAGCGTGTTTGCCAGCTATTCGCCGATTTACCATTTCCCACGCTGGCTTTGATTGACGGTTTTTGCGTCGGCGGCGGCTTGGAATTAGCACTGGCATTGAAATACCGGGTAGTCAGTAATCGCCCCGCCACCCGCCTAGGCTTGCCCGAAGTCAAACTGGGCATTCACCCCGGTTTCGGTGGCAGTGTGCGCAGTATTGCTACCTTGGGCATTTTCAAAGCCATGAAACTCATGCTCAGTGGGGAATTAATCAGCGCAGCGCAAGCCCGCGCAATAGGTTTAGTCGATGCTTGTGTTGACCCTGAGCAACTACGTGACACTGCGTTACACACCTTGCTCAAAGCACCACGCTACCGGCGACCACCTTGGTATCTGCGAATACTCAATGTATTTGCTCCGGCACGCCAACTCATTGGCTTAAAACTGCGCCACGATCTTGCCCAACACACCCCGGAAGCACACTACCCCGCACCTTACGCGCTGCTACAACTGTGGGAAACACACGGGGGCAACCGCAACGCCATGTTCGCCGCCGAAGCTGCTTCGGTTGCCGCGCTGGTCACTAGCCCCACCGCACAACAGTTGGTACGGGTTTTCTTCCTGCAAAATCGCTTAAAAGCCTTAGGTAATCCAGCAAACTGTAGCGCACAGCGCGTGCATATCGTCGGTGCAGGCACGATGGGCAAGGATATTGCCGCATGGTGTACACAACGCGGCTTACAGGTCAGTGTGCAAGACCATACCGCTGACACGCACGATGCAAACATTGCCACCGCCGATGTCATTATCGAAGCCATTAGCGAAAATCGGGCAGCTAAACAACAACTGTTTATCGCCCTGGAACGTCAGGCAAAACCTGATGCACTGCTGTTAAGCAATACTGCCAGCATTCCCATCGAAGACATTGCCAGCGGCTTGCGTGAACCGCAGCGGTTACTCGGACTGCATTTTTGTAGCCCGTTGTTCAACATGCCTCTGGTGGAAATTGCCTACGATGCACACGCTTACGACCATAGCTTACTGTTGCGGGTACTGGCGTTCGCACGTCGCCTCGATAAACTGCCGTTACCGCTGCAAAGTTCCCCCGGTTTTTTGGTGACACGCTTGCTCATGCCCTATTTGCTGGAAGGCATTCGCCTACAACAGCAAGGCATTCCAGCCGCCATTATTGACCAAGCAGCACGGGATTTCGGAATGCAATTGGGGCCGTTAGAATTCGCTGACACCATCGGTTTAGACGTGTGCCAACACATTGGCGATACGCTGGCAAGAAAGAGTCAACTGGATGTGCCGCTAACCCTTTACCACAAAGTCAAAGCCGGTAAGTTAGGTAAAAAAAGTGGCGAAGGTTTTTACCGCTACCGCAATGGCAAAATCTTGCAAACCGAACGCGCTACGTGGAACGGCAATCTCGCGTTATTACAAAGCAAATTACTCGCCCCCTTGCGACAAGAAGCCCGTGAATGTCTCGCACAAAAAATAGTCGAAGATGCCGATTTATTGGATGCAGCGATGATTTTTGGCGCAGGCTTTCCGGCATTTCGGGGCAGTATCCTGCACGATCCGCAAGTTTAATTACGTACATGCAAAAAATAGAATATTATCTAAACGGTAAGTCTCAAAACCGATAGCTTCGAGGTTGAAATGAACCTGCCAACCGTTAAACAACTGCGTTATTTCGTCGCCTTAGAAAGCACCGAACACTTTGGCAAAGCTGCCGAGGCGTGTTTCGTTTCCCAGTCTGCGTTCAGCACTGCCATCCGCGAGTTGGAAACCACCCTAGAAGTCCAATTGGTTGATCGCACCAATAAAAATGTCACTGTCACCCACATTGGTCGGCAAATCGCCAGCGAAGCCCGCCGCTGTTTACGTGATATGGAAAATCTGGTGGAACTGGCTCGCAGCAATCAATTGCCGCTAACGGGTGAATTGCGGGTTGGTATTATTCCCACGATTGCACCGTTTTTACTGCCGAAGGTATTGCCACCACTACGCCAAAAATTTCAGCAATTACGCCTGTTTTTGACCGAAGATATTACCCAGCGTGTTCACGAAAAATTGATGAATGGCGAACTGGATTTGATCATCATTGCCCTGCCTTACGCCTTACGCAATGTGGAAGTGCATTCGCTGTTTCAGGATCGTTTTTTACTGGCGTGCCGCGAAGACACCCAACATACCCGCCCGCGCCGTTACATTTTTGACGAACTGAACCCGGAAAGTATTCTGTTACTCGAAGACGGGCATTGCCTGCGTGACCACGCGCTCTCCGCCTGCCACCTGCAAGACATGGATAAAGTCAGCCGCTTTACTGCCAGCAGCTTGCTAACGCTGGTACAAATGGTGGACTCCGATTTGGGCATTTCGTATTTGCCGGAAATGGTGAAGGATTCCACTCTCCTCACCGGAACCAACGTCAAACTGTGGCCGTTACCTGATGCTAACTACCGCGAAATCGGTTTGGCATGGCGGCGCGGTAGTGCCCGCGAAGCTGAATTTGTGCAGCTAGGTAAGTTTATTCGCAGCGTGTGGGAAGGCGTTAGTAGCCAGTAACGCCTGCAATCCATGCTTCATGATTTGAGTAAGATCGTAATTTAGACGAATATTCTATACTCTTCGTTTATAGTATGGATAAATGGCATAGCGAGGAGAACCCCACCATGTGTATGCGAATACTGATTGTCGACGACCACCCCTTATTTCGTGAAATCATCAAACAACAGACGGAGGAAAGTTACCCCGATGCTTGTGTTTTGGAGGCTGCCACCGTACAGGAAGCCGCATTAGTATTAGCGGAGTATTCGGGATTTAAATTGATTTTATTGGATATTTCCCTGCCGGGAACAGATGGCATTGCGGGCTTGCCGCTGATTCGCAGTCAAGCACCCGATGCAAAAATTGCCATCTTATCTGGCAGTGGTGATACTGCATTAGCACATACCGCACTAGCACAGGGCGCAAACGGCTACATCTCGAAAGCAACGGGCGGACGGGAATTAAGGAATGCTTTACGCCTGATATTGCAAGGGGAACACTACATATCACCCTGTATTTTAGGAATGCAACCGACACCTGAACCCACTGTAACGCAGCCAAATCCAACCAACGTAGGCTCTACGGTCGATGAATTTGGCATGACCCCGCGCCAACTGGCAGTTTGCCGTTTACTGATGGCGGGTTTACCCAACAAGTCGATTGCCCGCCAATTGGACTGTGCGGAAGGCACGATACGGTTACACGTCAGCGCGGTGTTACGGGCGTTGAATGCACGTAACCGCACCGATGCCGTGCGAACAGCCATCGGTTTGGGAATTGCTTAATGCCAAAATCCACTCATACAAATACCCCAGATTTCCTAGCTGATGAAGTACAGCAACGGCTAGAAGAGCGTTACAAACTGCTGTTTACCCGCGTCGTTGTCCCTGTTTTGGCATTTGCCGCTGTTTTTCTAGTGGCGGGTCATTGGAACAACGATAGCAAAATGCTATGGCAGGGGTTGGTCGCGGCTATCGTTTTGACTTTATTGAATATTGCACTGTCTTTACTACAATCGATTCCAACCCGTTGGGGTGAGATGCGTATCCGTTCCGACACCTTTGATACGTTACGCTGGTGCATCAATTTCCCGTTTGACGTTTTCATCCTCTGGAGTTTAGGTGTACAGCAAGCCGCTGCCACTACGATCTGGCTGCTGCTGACCTTCGCGGCAATGGTGGATGTGCATAAACCACGCAACAAATTGGTGACCATCGCAGCAGCTTTTGCAGGTTTTTGTGCCTTGGTATTTTGGGTTTTCCCGACGGATTGGGGAACAGAGCTTTACCTTGTGTCCTGTTATCTGGGGTTGGTATTCATTCTGTGGAAGCTGGAACGCTATGTCGCACAAGAAATGGCAGCCGTATTCACTGAACGCGGGCAACGCGAACGGGTTGAACGCGAAGCGGAAACCTTGCAACGTGAAGCCGCTATTGGGCATTCCACCCGCGCTATCAACCACGAACTGAACACGCTAATTGGGGTAGCGCGATTAAGTGCTGAACGCATCCGTGAACGGCAAACCAACGATACCGCCGAGAAGGATCTGCAACGGCTGGAACGTGCGCTGAGTTACATGGCGAAAGTCTCGGCATTGGTGCTTGACGATCTGGGTAGCCAACACGCCACCAAACGCCTGTTATCGCTGGCGGAATTGCAGGATGATTTGCGGTTATTGTTGTGCAATGGCGTGACCCACTGCCACGCACGGCTGGAATTTGATTTTCCACCTAATGCCGCTGACTACCGATTTGAAGAACGCACGGGTTCGACCTATCTCATTTTGCATGATCTCGCCAAAAACGCCTATGAAGCAGTGCAGGAAAAGTTTGGTGAGCAACCGGGCGGGATTATCCGTATCAGTGCGGCGGTTGAGGGCGAAAAGCTAGTGCTGTCGGTGTATGACAACGGCGTGGGCATGACGGCACAGCAGGTCGAGGATATACGGCAGCAGGTGGCAACGAGTTCTAAGGTTAGCGGGCATGGGTTGGGGTTACAGTTTGTGTGGCGGGAGTGCTCATTAAATAATTTTTCATTATTGATGACTGCAAGATCTAATGTAAATAGCAATTTCAGCATCATTATAGCTACGTAATGCATAAAGAGTCACAACATCATATAATAAACCTCGTAGGTAAGACTACTTATAGTGGTTCATTGCTCATTAGCCTAGAATGACTCACGATGAATTAGGACTAACTGACTCGTTTATTAAAAGAGAAGAAGCTTATGCATTGGTTACGCAGATCGGCATTGACAATATTTTTTGCCTTATTTTTCATATGCGTCATACCTTGCGCCCAAGCAGATGAAAATCAATCTTTCTCGCCACTAACACGAAAAAGTGGAGACAAGATTTTTTGTGGTGTGAAAAATTACAATCTAAAAAGACATCAGAATTGTGGGGTTGAATCTTGGAAATCTCAACGAACTGCAAACTGTGGTATAGAGGCATACCGATTAAAACCACACATAAACTGTCCCGGCTCGATAGCTTATGACCAATATTATAATACTGATAGTGGAAGTTGTCGCGATAGTGCTGATGCAGAGTCAACTTGCAGAGAAGGTTATAGGATGACAAAGCACACTAAGACAACAGGAGAGTGTCAGAGATTTTTAGGGGGATCGCGGGGGATGGATGCTCATGTGCATGAGTATGAAATGCTCATTTATGAAAGTTATCAATGCACTAGAAATGAAAACTTGAAGGCTTGTCGTGGAAGCTTTAATGGTATTGAAAATTACAAAGCCTGTCGCAATGAAAAGCATGGTCCGGAAACTTACAAAGCTTGCAGAAAACCAGAGTTTGGGGTTGAAAGCTACAATACTTGCACTTACTATTTGGAACCACATGAAATAAAATCCTATATTGATACCAATCTTGGTTTGGTAAGTTTCTTTGCTGAATCCATGTTAACTCACGAAGGAAACTTCTATGCTTTTATTAATAATAAATTTGGATTATCCTGCACAATAAAAACATGGAATGCATCACCTTTATTTAAAGATAAAGTACAAGAATTAAAATCTTTATACATGATGGCTTTCGGCGAAGAATATACTGATGAAATTGATTGCACCCAACATTTAGATATTGGCATTGATGCCTACCAATGCCAACAAGAAAGTCGCGATAGAGTATGCAATAGTGTTAAAAGTTATATGTATGCAAAAAAATGGTTGCAAGTAAAGCAAATCGATGCCAATAACCTTACTACAGATATTGCATCCAGAAAAGACCAAAATATAAAAGATACACTCTCCATTTTTCAAAAAGAATTGGCAAAATATGAAACCTTCATCAAATAATACAACGCTGCTGTTGACAAGCGTTTTTTCACTATTATTCCCCGCCATTATTTCTGCAAATGAGATATCCGAAACGGAATTACAAAAGCAACTTGGCTGTATAGTTTCCGTAGAAGATGCATATGACCGACTAGACATTATTATGGAAACATGGTTCACCAATGATGAAAGCAACTTAAATATTAAAAAAAACTTTCATTATATAAATAACTTACACACTGAGTATCTAAAGAAAGTAGGCATCATAAAAGCAAAACCTTTCCCCGATTTTAAAGACGATACTGCAGTTGGTCTTGAATTAGAAAACATTGATAGATCATACCCCGATGAAATGGAACAACAAAATAATTTGTTTATTATTGAAGATCGTTTTTTATCTGGACTTTCTGATATTGAAGGGGGACTGCAAGAAGTTGGAAATGAAATAGAACATGGAAAAAAAAACTGCAACCATTATTTCAACAATGAACTCAATGAGACACAAAAAATCATAACAAGCCTCCAAAAACAAACATCTACAACAAAACAATATATTTCTGAAGCTGCAAAAAAAAGAAAAGACTCCCTGTCCATTATAATAAAAAACAGAAGATTTTCAATAATAGACCACTACAATAAAGAAACAGGGAAAAACTTAAGTAAATTTTCAAATATTCTGAGCGATATTGAAATGGCTTCTATTTTATTCAAAAACATAAATAAATGGTGGATTGAACATAACACCCCTAACATTGCACATGGAACAGTCACACAATACCTTCAATTTAATTCAGCATTAAGAGGGCTAAACTTATATATTGGTACACTTGACAACTTTGAAGAGCAACTAAAGTCACTAAATAACTTACCTGAAAATGTGAAAAACACCATTCTGAAAGATATCTATGCATACAAATTTATAATAATAAAAAACATTGATTATATCAAAAACTTAGGATACAACGGCTTTATTAATCGGCAACGTTTTATCACTGAAAGCCGACTACAACACATTGATGCTTACTCGAAAGAATGTGGAAACCTCATTAAGCAATATATACAACTAAGTGAAGAAAATGAAAACCAAATATCATTTGATAAATATGATATGCTTTATTGGAAGCAGGTCAAAATTTGCGAGGAAATAGAAGAATTATGAAAAATTTGATAATAATTTTACTTTCATTATTCAGTCAATCTGTTTTAGCTGATGGCTCCGCGTTAGCTCCATTATTCACCATAAACTCTAATGGTGATGTAAACTTAGGCCCAAAAAAAGAGCCTCGTGAATTTGACGCTTACAAAGAGAGTTACGTTGAGGTCCATCATATAGAAATGGAGATTACCAGAAATATCAAAGACACCCCCCCCGCAAGGTAACGCAGTCATACAAGAAAAACACATTACTAAAGAATCAGCTGAACGTGCTGTAAATAATTCTCGCTTAGAACGCCCTGATTCAACTTTTCAAAAAAAAGAGAAACAAAACGATTTACATAATGCATATAGAACAAAAGAAAAAAAGACATACTTTGAACGATTTGACTCCCTCAACCAAGCTAAAACAACATTCGACAAAAACCAAGAAAACTTAAGTTCACGAATAAAAGATAAAAACAAAAAACTCACCCAAGAGGGAGATCAATTAATTCAAATAATCAATGAAGTAGCAAAAAAACATAATACCGACGTAAAAAACTTATTACTGTCATCAATTGGCGACATTAATGAAGTCGCGGCATCTCTTAAAAAAAAGTTTAAGACCCCAAAAGAAAGTCAATTTGGCGAAGAGCTTTACAAAACATCCCACTACATTGAAATAGCGGAAAAATATGGTGATGGCAAATATATAAATAAAGCAGAGCTAATTACTCTTGCTGAGAATGCACTAAAACTAGCCGACGAAGCTTTATTAGAGGGTAATACAGATGAAGCAGCCATTTATATAGAGATCAGCAAAGCACTAGCCGATTTAGCTTTAGGCATGACACCTGGCATCGGATGGGCTAAAGATGTTTATGAAGCATCTTTAGGGAAATCGCTAGTTACCGGAAAAGACCTAGATGCTTCAGATCGAGTTTTCGCAACACTTGGTGTTGCAAGTGCAGGGACATTAAGTAAAACCAAAACAATATTAAATGCAATAAAAAAATTAAGTAATGGTGACAAGAGCTTCATAGCTATAGCATTAAACATTCGCAAATTAACCAACGGAATAGTAAGCCCCATTACATTTAGGCATATAGTTTTCGGCAATTTCAAACACACAACTGACACGGGAAAATATATCATAACAGGTGGATTACATACCAAGGCGGGGCTGGATCAATTCTTAAATTTAAATAAAGGCATTGGTCATAATTACAATATAATAGAGGTATTAAATTTCACAAACCCTACAATTCAAACAGGTGCTGATATTTTACAAAAAACATATAACAATGGGGTGATTGCACTTCAATTACCACGAACTGCCTTTAATGCAAAATCATATAATTCAGTAGATGGATTCAAAGGCGTAAAAACATTATGGCCTGACAATTTTAGCATAGAAGATTACGTAAACGCACTCAAGCAGGCTCTTGAATCCGAAACAGGAATAAGCGCGATAGCCCGCTCCAAAAGCACACCTGATTTACCAATAGAAATAAAGGAAGTATATTTAAAAAACTCAAATAAAATTAATTATGTAGTGCGGATAAAAAAAGGTGAACTAGAAACCTTTTATCCCGAATTAAACCAACAATGATTGTTGCGCCAGCGTATACCCATGGCAATTCAAAATTCGGTTTCTCAAAAATTCATACGTAATTGATAAAAAAATACTCATAAAAAATGAAGAAACTGAAAGCTCATTTGCGATGGGTATATTGGTAGGATGTCCTAAGAAAAAACAAAGCTGCTATCTTTAACGCCTTTAACCTAGAATACGCAGATAGCCAACAAAACAGGACATCCCATGACCACCACCCACCAACCTTACCGCTGCGCATGGGTAGACCTCAGCAAGTCCGATTACGACGCCTACCACGCGGTGTTTTTCAAGGTAGTTGTCGCAAAAATCATGCTGCATCCCTCACTTTTTCCCGCAGTGGTTTGTCGGGTTTAAGGGGGCTAGATCACACAACATGAACTTAACATTAGATAAAAAACGAGCAATTCAATTCTGCTATCCAGAAATTGAGCCAAACTGGGAAGAATTACCAGAAGACATTTTGATTGAACTCGTTTTGGACTATGATAATGAGCAATCATGCGCCACATCAGCACTGTATGAACTCAGCAGCAAGAATAATCCAAAAGCAGTTGAGCTTGCAGAGTGGTTATTAACAGAAAAAAATTCTGATGAATGGCTAAAGAAATCAGCCACATCCATTATTGACCGCAGAAAAAATCAACATGAAAATAATTAAACTTTTCCTTTTAGTCATTTTCTCACTGAGCTTATATGCCTGTAACTTATCAACGGATGAAAAATCCGCTGATTTGCAGAAAACCACTAAATACCAAAAAAATGACATTTCATTTTCAATGCCAAGTAATTGGAAAGTAACTGAGGATAATGGAGAAAATAGCGCAAGGTATCTATTTGTTGAGTCTCCCGGCTCTGCCATCATGATTATTAATACTTATGAAAAAGAAACAGCACCATCTCTACAGGAATACATAGAATCACTAACAAGCGAAAGATCCAATGAAAAGTTCTTTTGGGGATTAGGTTCACTATCAAATGGCAGCACTTCAAAAATAAAACGCACCATCAATAATCACGAAGTTAATGCATTCAAAAACGAATATGCGGCTAATATTGCAGGTATAAATGTCCCGCATATTAGTGAATTTTACAGTTTTGACTCAAAAACGCATATTGCTTTTGTATCCAGTCAAACTGCCACGGAAGATTTACCTTTAGTGGCTGATGGTTTTAACCTAATCCTGTCCACTTTTATGTGGCATGAAGATCCCTAATAAAGCCTTTCCGTACAAAGCAGAGCATATCAAAAGAATCCGAGTCGATTGATCGACTGCAAAGCCTAAAGCGGATTCAGTGAAATCAATCGAATTTGCACTCTTTGATTTTAGCCCATGCCGCCACATCCAGAATTTGTGATACACTGGGGCATCACGCATCGCCGGAAGCAAGCATGAAGCCCAGAGTCTACATCGAAACGTCCATTCCCAGCTATCTCACTGCCAGACCAAGCAACGACATTCGGGCAATGGCGAACCAGAACACAACAATCGAGTGGTGGGAGAACCGTAGACCCTATTTTGAGCTTTATATCTCAGAATTTGTCATTGCCGAATCGTCCCAAGGTCATCCCGAAGCGGCTGCCCGTCGCCTTGCTGCACTTGAAGGCATTGATGCGCTTGATATTCCCGTCGAAGCCAGAGAACTTGCTCGCGCTTTAATTAAAGAAGGCTCGTTACCTGAAAAAGCTGAAATTGATGCTTATCACATCGCAGTAGCAACGGTGAACGCAATGGACTACTTATTAACGTGGAATTGCACACATATCGCCAATGCCGTGATGCGCCCAAAAGTAGAAGCTGTTTGCCGTTTTCATGGCTATGAACCACCTATTATCTGCACCCCACAAGAACTCATGGAGGGTTAATTATGTGGCAAGACCCTATTATTAAAGAAACACGCGAATTGCGTAACCAATATGCAGCACAATTTAAACATGACTTAGATGCCATCTTTAACGATATTAAAGCAAGGCAAGAGAGATCAACGCGGAAGCGGGTATCTTTTCCACCACGCAAGCCTGCTGTCATCAAGAAGTGCGCTTAATCAACAGGAACACCATGACCCCAAAAGAAATCAAACGCCACCTCGCCACCGTCTATTACGTTTTGGCTGGCGATAATGGCAAGGCATTAGCCTTTTCAGCTAACCGTTGACACCTACCCCATCACCACCCACGCCAACACCCCATATCGCCCGCCCTTCGCCACTGCCACCACCAGCACAAACGGCAGCAAGCGCATCCGCATCACTCCCGCCACCACCGTCAGCGGATCACCGATGATCGGCAACCAACTCAACAACAACACCCCCCACCCATAACGCTGAAACCACTGTTGCGCCCGCGCCAAGCTTGCCGCTTTCACCGGAAACCAGCGTTTATCCTGAAAGTGTTCCAGATAACGCCCCAGCCACCAGTTAATGACCGACCCCAGCGTATTGCCCAACGTGGCGACTGCAATCAACAGCCAAAGCGCACTCTGCCCGTTGAGCAATAACCCAACGAGCACGGCTTCCGATTGCGCGGGAATCAAGGTAGCGGCGAGTAACGCCGACGTGAACAGCAGCAGATAATCCATCGCGGCATTATCTGCCAAACAGACGGATTATGCCGCTTCTTTGGCGGGCACTTTTTTCAGCTCAACGATATTACCCCTTGCGGGCTGCACCTCCTCATCTGCCACAGGCACAGGTGTTGCCTTGCGCCCGTGCGCTTTCTTGAGGAAGGTACTGCGTTCGGTTGCGTGTATCTTACTCATCGTAAAAACCTTTTTCGTAGCCAAAAAAAAAGCCCTGACGAACTGTTGGGGAGGAGGAACCAACAGTCGTCAGGGCAGCTTTACCCAAATACCCGCACTACATCGCACGGTTAGGAGGAGGAGTCACTTCATGATTACGCAATCGCCGCTGACTGCATGGTGATAACTATGCAAAGGGTGTGCCAAGTGAAAAGGTTGTAGGTCGGTGGCGGGGTTGGTGGATTTTGCTTGCACGCTACCCACCCTTGAGTTCATTAGGCTGCACTTATATTGTGCTTTTTCGGCTTAGTTTGGGCAGGATTGGTGCAGTCGCGGCAGCATCCTTCTACAATCCCTTCAGGCAATAAGCGAGAGCATAAACATACGATGAAACTGTTCTACTCCCCCACCTCCCCCTACGCCCGCAAAGTGCGCATGGTCGCGATTGAAACCGGGCTGGCGACGCAAATCGACGTTATATCGGTCAACGTCGCGCAGGAACAACCCGAACTCTTCGCCGCCAACCCGCTCGGCAAAGTCCCCGCATTAGTGCTGGAAAATGGTGAAGCCTTGTTCGATAGCCCGGTGATTTGCCGCTATCTCGACAGCCTCAGTGGAAACGCCCTACTCCCATTATCCGGCTGGCAACACTGGGAAATATTACGTTGGGAAGCCCTCGCCGACGGCTTGATGGATGCCGCCTACAATCGGGTAATGGAAGAACGCAGCCGCCCCGAACACGAACGTTCCCCCGCCGCGATGACACGTTGGGAAACGGAAATCACCCGCACCTTGCAGCATATCGAAACTCGTCTCGACACCTTGGGCGCAAACCTCACATTGGCACATCTGGCGTTGGGTGCTGCCATCGGCTATCTGGAATTCCGCCTGCCACACCTGTTGCAAGCTGCGGCTTACCCACAAACGCTGGCTTGGTATGTGTTATTCCGCGCACGCCCAGCGATGCAAGCCACCCAACCTGCCTAAACACCAGAGATACACCATGCGTATTGGTTTTGAAGCGTGGGAGTTGGCGTTGGAAGCTAATATCCAGCCAATTGCTTTGCCATCAATGCTGCCACACCGCGTTCACCTTCGCCGCCATTCGCATCCAAAGCTTGCATGACACGATGGTGATCCGCAGCACTGCGGTTCTGGCTCAATTTGTATTTGGCTTGCAACGACTCAATGGTGATTTCAAAACCAACGATGGCTTCCAGCATTTTGGCGGGGTAGCTGGGAATCCAAGCGTTGGGGGTATCGCCTTCGTAGTAATGACTGAGGCGTTCCACCTGCGCTTGCAACCATGCCGTATCGTGAATGACACGCACCTTGCCGTGGACATGCACAGCCGTGTAATTCCAAGTGGGCACGCCTGCGCCTTCGTACCATGTGGGTGAAACGTAGGCGTGTGCGCCTTGGAAGATTGCCAACACCTGCGGATTTGCTGCCAAGTGCTGCCATTGCGGGTTGGCTTTGGCAAGATGACCAGACAACGTGAGTGTGTCGCCCTGCTCCAACAAAAACGGAATGTGGCTGGCGAAGGGAACGCCTGCATCAACCGTAACCAGCGTACCAAATGCATTGGCGGCGATGAAGCGTAGGATTTCGGCTTGGTCGTGTTCGGCAAAGTGTTTTGGGATGTACATCAGAATTCCAATATGACTCCCGCACAACGGGATCTTGATTCAGGCACGTTCCTAGGTTTAGTCATTGCCTAATGACCAACCCAACCAATTTTCGCACAATCGGGCTAACCAGAAGAACAATAGGAAAGGCGACTGAAAAGGCAAATCCCCAAGCCTTTAGCCAAATACGCAAAATGCCATCCACCATGCCGACGTTAAAGATGCTAATCACCAATGACATAACACATGACATGAGCAGTGCCATGAAAAAGGCAAACACAATTGGCTGATATTTTTTGTCGATCATCAAAGTATCCCATGAAGCTGAATAGCGGTAGTGCCACCATTATCGCTTGCACTTTACCAATCGGGCAATTCTGATAAAAAACATGAAAGCATCCACCGATACTCGCCAACCCCTGACCACCTAAAAGCGCGTCAAAACGCCGCCTGCGTTGCCTGCAACACCCGGAAATAAGTAACAAACGGCGGCACAGCCTGCGGACTTAACCGAATCGAACGCTCTTCAAAATACGGTGGTGCGGTTTCATCGGTAAACACTTTAATCTGCATCCGGTAAAGCGGTTGCTGGCTGCTATCGAAAAATGCCTGCCCAAAATCCGGCAATACCGAACGCCCTTCTTTTGCCGCTTCGTCGCGTTGGGTAATGTACGCATCCACTTTTGCCGCATCACCTTCGGCTAACAGCATTAGCGTTTGGCGCGGTGCAAGCATCGGATTAATCCCACCCGCCCCCGAACTCACGGTCAGCAACCGGGTTAAACCCTCGTACAACGCAGGAGTCATACCCAACACCTGCTGCAATTCTTCAATACGTTCAAACGGCGCGTCTTTCGAGCCAAATGGCAAACCCGCCTGTTCGTAATCGCCGTCTTCCGCGCCATTAAGCCGCTTTAAATCATCGACATCGCGAAAATCCTCCAGCGCGTCCAACATCGCAGCGGCGGCGGTTTCATCCAACCCCAAGTGCTGAAAAATCAAGGTCAACAATTGACGGTTGGCGTAGTTAATGTCGATCAAACCATTTTCGCCGACCACCCGAATTTCCGCTTTTGCCGCTTCGTATTGCCAAGTAAACGGTGTGCCGCCGAGTTGTAATTCGCGCTCTTGGTTCGGTAAATAAAGCTGCATCACCGCGTAATGTGCCGCCGCATCTGCGACTGCGCGTGCATGGGCGGTGCGTCGTGCGTAATCCACCATGCTGGATTCGGTGCGGGTGGCGTACAACAAACTCGCTGCCAGCGTCATCATCACCATGATCATCCATAGCACCACAATCATCGCCACACCGGATTGCCGACCCACGCTACTTCCCATAATCACTCACCTGCGGTAACGCCACCAATAGCTCAGGCCACGCCCGTTCCGTATCGGCTAAACGCAATTTCAACAACTGCGGGTACTGGGGTTTTTCTTCCCAATCACTGCGCCATTCAGGGTCATTACCTGCCTCTTCCACGCCGAAATAGCTGAAACTGGCTTCTTTTAAACCTTCAAAAATCGGTACAGGTTCTGCGTCTTTAAACGACTCTTCCCACGTCAACTCTGGGCGATAAGGCGCGTATAGCATTTCTAATGCCTTGCCCTCTTTACCATTCACAATGTTTAAGCTCACCAAAAACACGCCGCCTTGATGTTGCAACGGCTGTAACGGCGCGGCATAGCGCAATGAAGTCGCCGTGCCGTCAAAAGCGTAAACACTTTCCTCTTTTTCACCTTTGATTTTCACCACCATCGCCTGCCCGACTTGGCGACGCAAAAAATCGCTGATTAAACGCATATCTTCGGTTTTGGTGATGCGGGTATCGGCAGCATCCCAACCGCGCCCCATCGTATTAAACGCGGCGAACAACGCTAAAAACAGCAATGACACCAGCGAAAACGACACCAGCATTTCCAGCAAAGTAAAGCCGCGCTGTTTCATAACTTTTTCCCAAAACGTAAGCTCGAAAGGTGAAACTCACGCGGTTTATCGCCGCTTGCCCAAGTCACGGTCACTGCAACTTGGAAAATTTGTGCGGTCAGGGGTAACGCTTCGAGCTTGTCATCAAGTTCCAACGGTTCCATAGCGATTTGCCAGCGATAACCGGAACTGCTTTCTTCACCGCTGAGATTGCCCTGCTCCACCGGAATTTCTGTGCCAACAGCCGCCAAACGCGACTCAGCCACTTGCACCGCAAAACTGTATTCCTGCGATAACGCGACACTGCGCATCGACGAGCCAAACAGTTGCAGCAATACGCCCACCACCAAGCCCATCACCACAAAGGCGACCAGCACTTCGAGCAGAGAAAAACCGGATTGCTTACTGGATACTGACACGCCCTGTTACCCATTCGACATTGACCTTGTAGGTCTGTTGATTGTAAGTCAGATCGACGGAGCCACCCGTCGAACTGCCATCGGGATAAAAGCGAATACCCGCTTGCTGGGTATTACCCACCTCTGCCGAGGTGGTGTTGATTTTGGCTTGCACCGTTTGATGCAATTGACGCTCGCTGTCTTTATCAAGGCCATCCAGCCAAAAACGTTTGCTGGCAATGTCCATTTTCCAAACTACCGGCTGCTGACGTGCCACGGCGGAAGCTCGTGCATGACGTAAACTCGCCGCCACTTCGCGGGAGGATTTACGCAACACCGGCCCTTCAGAGAGTGATGTTGCCACCACTCCCATCAGTAATCCGCCGATAACCAGCACAATCAATACCTCAAGTAAGGTAAAGCCTTTATTGCTGCCAGAGACTAATATCTGCATCTTCGCCTTCACCGCCAGCCGCGCCATCCGCCCCCAACGAGATCAAATCATAAGGGTGGTTATTGCTGCCCGGACGTTTATATTGGTAATCGTTATTCCACGCATCTTTCGGCACATCGCCTTTTTTCAGGTAAGGGCCATTCCAGCCACGTGCGCTTGACGGTTGAGCAACCAGTGCTTTCAAACCATCCGCCGTCGTGGGGTAACTGCCTACTTCCAGACGGTACATATCCAGCGCGGCACTAATATTTTCAATTTGCACCTTGGACGACTGGGTTTTGCCCTTGCCAAGGTATTTCATCGCTTGCGGCCCGACGATCCCGGCAATCAAGCCGAGGATAACCAGCACGATCATCAATTCGATCAAACTGAAACCGCGTGATAAGTGGGTAACACGGTGCTTTTGGGGTTTGCGTTGCATTTTTAGCTCCTTATTGTTGCTATTATTTGCTGTATTTTAATTATTGACACTTGGGGTAAACGGTCATTTCACCAAATCAGCCATATTGATCATCGGTAATAACACCGAGCCAATAATCACCAAAATGGCAACCGCCATGATCAGAATCAGCACCGGTTCCAGTAGTGCTAACATCTGTTTCACAGAAGTTTTGACCTCATCATCGTAAATGTCTGCCACTTCACGCAGCAGCTCTTCCATACGCCCGGTTTCTTCACCGACGCGCAACATGTGCAAGGCGTAAGGGGGAAATACGCCTTTGCTCAATAATGTCCGAGTCAGGCTTTCGCCTTGCTTAAGGCTGTCAGCAGATTCTTCCACTGCGGCAGCCATGACCCGGTTACTCACGGTATTTTTTGCGATTTTCAGCGCACCCAACAGCGGCACACCGTTATGCAGTAAGGTTCCCAAGCTACGGGAAAACCGTGCGGTTTCAATTTTGCCAATTAAATTTCCGACCAGCGGCCAGCGTAATAAGCTGCGATCCAAGCCTATGCGTGCTTTTTCATTGGTGAAAATGTATTGCACTGTGAGCAACAGTAATAACATACCACCCAACACTGCCCACCAATAATGCCGCAAGGCATCGGCTGCTCCCATCACCACTTTGGTAATCGTTGGTAATTCGCCGCCCATATCGGAAAACATTTGCGCAAATTGCGGCACTACGAAAGTCAGCAACGCAAAAATCGACACCACCGCCACAAAAGCTAAAATCGCCGGATAAATCAACGCTGAAATGACTGTACCGCGTAACTCTTTAGCACGCGCCATGTATTCCACCAAACGCGCCAATGCTTCATCAATCGAGCCACCTGCCTCCCCGGCACGCACCATATTGATGTAAAAACGATTAAATTTACCGCTTTCCTCCAGCGCGTCCGCAAAGCGTTTACCGCTGCGCACCTGATTTTGAATGCCTTGCACCAAACTCAGTACCGGTGGTTTATCGCTGATTTCCAGCAAAATCCCCAAAGCCCGATCCAGCGGTAAACCCGCCCGTAACATCGACGACATTTGTTGGGTCAATGCCATAATGTCTTCTTGCTTGACGCTTTTACTGGCAAATAAACCACGCGCGGGTTTCGCCGTCGTGGTTGTCGATGCGCCATCACTGGCTTTAAGCGACTGAATTTTCAGCGGAATCAAACCTTGCGCGTGCAAACTTTCCACCACGAAGGCTTCATTCGCGGCTTCCAGCGTACCGGTTTTGCTCACACCCGCCGGGGTAATCGCCTTAAAACTATACGCTGGCATTCGGGGTATCCTCCGCCACGCGCAACACTTCTTCCAAGGTTGTCACACCTTTGAGGGCTTTCATTAAACCGTCTTCGTACATAGTGCGCATTCCGGCTTTACGCGCTTGTTCTTGGAGTACTCCGGCATCTTCATGTTTCAAAATCAAGCGGCGTAACGGGTCATCCATCACCAAAAACTCGTGAATCGCACTCCGACCTTTGTAGCCGGTATTGCCACACGCATTGCAACCTTTGGCGTGCCACAAGCGCAACTCCCCATCCGGCTGGTATTTGCGCAAACCCAACTCATGCTCAATTTCCGGTAGCACGCTGTGTGATTCGCGGCATTGCGGGCATAACCGCCGCACTAACCGCTGCGCCAAAATGCCATTCACCGTAGAGGTCAATAAGTAATCTTCCAAACCCATATCGAGTAAGCGCGTAATCCCGCTGGCAGCATCATTGGTGTGCAAGGTTGACAACACCAAGTGCCCGGTTAAGGCGGATTGAATCGCGATACGTGCGGTTTCCACGTCACGCATTTCCCCGATCATAATAATGTCCGGGTCTTGGCGCACAATCGAACGCAAAGCATCGGCGAAATTCAAACCGATTTTCGGATTCGCCTGAATTTGGTTAATCCCCTCTAACTCGTATTCCACCGGGTCTTCCACCGTCAGAATTTTGTTTTCCGGGGTATTCAATTGGGTCAAGGCCGCATACAACGTCGTGGTTTTCCCCGAACCTGTTGGCCCGGTCACTAACACTACCCCGTGCGGCGCATCCAATTCTTTTTGCAGACGTTGGAAGTTATCGTCAGAAAATCCCAAGGTCTTCAGATCCAGCTTAACGCTGTTTTTATCGAGCAAACGCATCACCACACTCTCCCCGTGCATCGTCGGCACGGTCGACACCCGCATGTCGATTTCTTTACCGTGCGCCCGCATCTGAATGCGTCCGTCTTGCGGTAAACGCCGCTCGGCAATGTTCAGCCGTGCCATTAATTTAATCCGCGAAATAATAGCAGCAGTTAATTGCGCAGGGGGAGATTCCACCTCATGGATCACTCCATCAATGCGGTAACGCACTTTCAAGTGGGTTTCAAACGGCTCAATGTGAATGTCGGAAGCGCGTTGGGTCATAGCGTTGGTCATAATCTGGTTAACCGTGCGGATAACCGGAGCTTCACTCGCCATGTCTTTCAGATGTTCGATGTCGTCAAGGTTTTCGTGACCGCCGGTAATTTCAAACTCGTCGTCGTTACCTTTGGCTTTATCAGCATCCGCGCCGTACAAGCGTTCAATATTGGCACGAATCTCACTCGGCAAACCCAACAGCGGCTCAATTTGCTTACCGCTCGCCATGAATAAAGCTTGGCGGCAAAACTCATCCTGCGGGTTCGACATTGCTACCACAATGCGATCTTCTTCCGCGTGCACTGGCACGACTTCCGCATTACGCATGTAATTAATTGAAATACCGGGATTATCTAAAGCAATCGTGGGGTAATCACGAGTCACCGCCATCCGCACACCCAAGTGGCGCGACAGCACAAAAGCGACTTCTTGTTCAGTTAGCATTCCTAAACGCACCAAAACACTGCCCAACGGCTGACGTATTTCGGCCTGCGCACGTAACGCACGTTCAAGGTCTGCGGATTTTAGCTTGCCTTGTTTGACCAAACGTTCGCCAAACAGGACAGAGGGAGCATGGGAAGGTGCAACCTGCATGGTTTTTCTACTTTTATTATTATTGTTAATCGCTAATTCTAGGGATCAAATACAAAGACGCAAGCAGTTTCCCTCCAAACGGTCGGAAAAAAACACCGTTTGCTTGACACAGTGCTAAGATTTATCCAGTACTTTGAACCGGAACTGAAGTTAATACGCATGAAACGCCTGACCACTTTATTATTGACCACCATCCTCGCCCTACCGGCTGCTGCCAACGCGGCGGACGACCTGATTATTGTGCTGGATGCCTCCAACAGCATGTGGGCCAAAATTAACGACACGCATAAAATCGTGTTCGCACGCGACGCTTTAAGCCAGTTACTGACCGCGCAACCCGATACTGCCAGCATTGGCCTAATCAGTTACGGCAACCGCCACAAACGCGACTGCCAAGACATTAATACCATTGCCAAACCCGGTGACAGCACCCCGTCTGCCTTGCTCAAACAAGCACGTGAGATTATGCCGCACGGTGGCTCCCCGATCAGCGGCGCGTTACGCCAAGCTGCGACGCAAGGAAATACGATTTTACTCATCAGTGACGGTACTGAAAGCTGCGATAACGACCCTTGCGCCACAACCCAAGAACTTAAAAGCAAAAACCCCGACTTACGCATTCATGTCATGGGCTTTAGCGATGCCGCCGACTCGCCGTTGCGCTGCATTGCCGAACGCAGCGGTGGTAGCTTCACCCTTGCTACTGATAAAACCGCCATCAGTAACGGCTTAAGCAAGCTCACCCAATCAACCGGAACCAGTACACCGACTCCACCCACCGCCGCCGATTCCACCATCAGCAAGGATCCCGGCACACTGGAACTCAGTATCGGTGGCAGTAACGACCCGGAAAACTTACCCGCAAACTTCCTGATTTACGATGCAGCAGGGCAACACTTGGTCACGTTCACCAGCAAAACCACCGTATCACGCCCGTTACAACCCGGCACTTACCGCATTGACGCACTCTGGGGTGAAATCAAGAAAACCCAGACGTTGGAAGTGACTGCCGGAAAAACCGTGACGCACCGCTTCGATTTGGGCGCGTTGGGTGTCCTAACGTTTAATGCCGTTGATACGCAACAAAAACCAGTGGATGCCAATTTCAGCTTGTATAACGATACCAACGGTTACTACGCCAGTGCCTTGCTCAAAAATCAAGTGACCGAAAAACTCCCAGTAGGAACCTACAAACTCAAAGCCACGATTAACGAACAAGTGCAACAAGCTGAACTCACGATTACTGCGGATAAAGAAACCCGCCACACGTTTACTTTCCAGCCCCAACCCTAAGCGAAGCCGGTCGGATCGGGCAATATTTCCACTGGCACTCAACTCGTAATTGATAGAGAATGGTGGTGGGAATATGCGGGGCACTGGTTAAAGATGAAAAATAACGATGACTTTAGCGAACCACTGCACAACTCCTTGGTCTAATCAAACACCAGCTATAAAGAACTGGCAATTGCCAAAATATATAAACACAGCTTGTTTTAAGGAGCTATTTCAATGAAAACTGTAATCCTCTCACTGACTGCCATCACGTTGGCTTCTACCCTGTTAGTTGGCTGCGGCGGCGCACCCATGAATAATGCACAAACTGGCGCAATTGCTGGTTCCGTGTTGGGCGGCGTTGTTGGTCATCAATTTGGTGGCGGTGAAGATGGCAAAACGGCAGCAACCGTTGTTGGTGCTGTTGCAGGCGGTATGATTGGTGGTCAAATGGGCGCGACACAAGACCGCGCGTATCAACAACCACAGCCTTACTATAATAACCGCCCTTACTAATCCGCACTTTTTAGCCACTGCTTTTCTGGCATAGAACTGCAGTGGCCCCCCCCACGAAAAAGGAGTTTTTTATGAAACGTACCATTATACGTATCGCCGCTATCGCAACCCTCGCCACTACTGCTTTGACTGGCTGCGTTGGTGCTCCTATGGATAACGCAACCACGGGAGCCATTGCCGGTTCCGTTTTAGGTGGCGTTGTTGGTCATCAATTCGGCAAAGGCGATGGTAACGACCTCGCAACCGTTGCAGGTGCACTGTTAGGTGGTTATCTGGGTTCGCAAATGGGCAGCCAGTACGACCGTCAACGCTTGGGTCAAGCGGTTTCCAGCGGTGCTCCAGTGAGCTGGCAAAATCCAGACACAGGCTACCGTTACAATGCAACACCAGGCCAGACCTACCGTACAAATACTAACCAAGTGTGCCGCCCGGTTAACGTGACAGGTTACATTGATGGTCGTCAGGAAAACATTCAAATGCGTGCTTGCCGCCAGCCTAACGGTCAATGGGTAACAGTTAACTAATACCCCGTTCTGTGGCATAAACAATTACCCCAACTTTGCTGCTAAAAGCTCAAAGTTGGGGTATTGCCTTATACGTAGTACAATTCCACGCCTACCCTCGCAGCACAACAAAACGAGTTATGTATGGATATAGTCTACGTGCGTGACCTCAAACTAGATGCCCGCATTGGCATTTACGAATGGGAAAAACGCATCTTCCAAAAAATCCGCGTCGATCTGGAAATGGCATGGGATAACCGCCCGCCCGCTAACAGTGACAACATCAAAGACACCCTGAATTACAAAACTGCCGCCAAACGTGTCAAAGCCTTGGTGGACGCTGACCATTACGAATTAGTGGAACGTTTAGCAGAAACCATTGCCAGCACCCTGATGCAGGAATTACAGATTCCGTGGATTCAGGTCACGGTCGGTAAACCCGGCGCGGTACACGGCTCCAGTGAAGTCGGGGTGCGTATTGAACGGGGCAATCGTGCATGGCAACCGTCTATTTAAGCCTTGGCAGCAATCAACAGCGGGAGCACAATCTATGCTCCTGTTTGCAACGGTTGCGTCAAGATTTTACGGCGGTGGTTTGTTCCACGGTCTATGAAACCGCTGCGGTCGGATTCAACGGGGAGGCGTTTCTGAATCTGGTAGTGCGCTGTACGACTTCGTACACCCCGGAAGCCTTACAAACGTATTTACGCACGCTCGAAGATGCACACGGGCGGGTGCGCAACGGTGAGAAATACAGCCCACGCACCTTGGACGTTGATTTATTGTTGTATGACGACCTAAATCAGCAACCCGAACAAAACCTGCCACACAGCGATATTTTGCGTTACCCGTTCGTCTTATTTCCGCTACTGGAGCTTGACCCGGAACTCATCCACCCTGCATTGCGCTGTTCGCTGCAAACCTTAATAAGCACTACCGGCTTATCAAGAGATAGCCTGCATCCTTTCACGCTGAATTGCGGTCATTAGGCGGAAAATTTAACTCGCAACTGACGGATAAAACCATCCAAACGGTTATCCACCCCACCGTGAAAGCGGTTCAGTAAACGGCGTATCGGCATGGTAATTTGTAAGGTTTGCGTAAACGTGACACGTGTGCCACCCGGCACATTATTCAAACGAGCTTGACGGGTTGCGTGTATGCCGCGTTGCTGTAATTCCAAGATCAATTCCTGTAACGGGATTTCCTTGGTTTTGCGCAATACCACCGCAGTACCTTGTAACGGCTGTTCGACCCAGCGTAAACCCTCGTCATCGTCCAGCGTTTGCACACTTTTCAAACCAGTGCGCCACTGCGCCTGACCGGGCAAGTTGTTTAATGCTTCCCAGACTTCGGCGACCGGTGCTTTAAACAATTCCACACGGGTTACTTGTTCGCGGGCAGGCAACAACATCCCCACTAATAACACCAGTAATAATACCAATACCAGCGCACCCAATAGCATTCCTAGCATGACAAATCTTCCTTAAACGCAAAAAGCCCGGACTTTTTGCAGCCGGGCTTCGTGAAGAATCGCGGTAAACTAATCAAGTAGTTACTTGATTTTAGCTTCCTTAAACAGAACATGTTTACGGACAACCGGATCGTACTTGCTGAATGCCAGCTTGTCCGGTGTTGTACGCTTATTCTTGGTTGTGGTGTAGTAATAACCAGTCCCTGCGGAAGAAACCAGCTTGATCTTATCGCGACCGCCTTTCTTAGCCATTGTCTGATACTCCCGTTAAATTAAACTTTTTCGCCACGAGCACGCATATCAGCTAAAACGGACTCAATACCGTTTTTGTCGATAATACGCATCCCTTTGGTGGAAACACGCAGACGAACCCAGCGTCCTTCACTTTCCAGCCAGAAACGTTTCGCGTGCAGGTTAGGCAGGAAACGACGTTTGGTTTTGTTGTTAGCGTGCGACACATTATTGCCTGTGATCGGACGCTTACCTGTTACTTGGCATACACGAGACATCTGGATTCTCCAAATCTGCGATTCTTGATATACTAAAGGCGCGTAAGACTACCAGAACACCTCCCCTCACGCAACCAAAGCAGGTTTTTTTTTACATTATCAACCAACACTAACGCGATTTAGGACACATACTCCGTCATGGCAAACCCTTGTATTGAATGCGGCGCGTGTTGCGCCAGCTTCCGCGTTTCGTTTTATTGGGGGGAAACCGATGCCGCCCCCGATGGTTACGTGCCTGCTCACCTCACCCAAGCGATTGCCCCACACCACGTTGCGATGCTAGGCACGGATCAGGCACGTCCGCACTGCATTGCGTTACAAGGCACGGTCGGTGAACACGTCAGTTGCACGATTTACCCGCTACGCTCGTCCACTTGCCAGGAATTCACCGCTTCGTGGGAAAACGGCATTCACAACCCTACCTGTGACCGTGCACGGGCAAATTACGGCCTCGCACCACTCACACCTGAGTCATTACACTTTTAAAACACGGATTTGCCACAGCAGCACCATGCCCAGCAACATAAAACCTGCTGCCATTAACAGTCCGCCTTGGTAACTGCCGGTAGCTTCCGCGATATAACCGGTGATTGCCGGAGCAATTATTTGCGCCACACCATAACTTAAGGTCAGACGCGCCATCGCTTTGGCGGGATTAGCCGGGTATAAACGCCCAATGACGGTGAGGGTTAAACTCACAATGCCAATAAAAGTTGCGCCGTATAACGCTGCACTGCTCATCGCTATCAGCGGGTGATCCGAGATTGCGGGTAACACAATCGCGATAATTTGCCCCGCAAACGCCCATTGCAATGCGCTTAAATCACCGATGCGGCGCGATACCCGATCCCACACGAAACATGCCGGAGTCGCCGCAACCCCGACCAAAACCCATACCCAACTGCCTAAACCTTGTAAACTGGGGATTTTTTCCGCCATTGCCACGGTAAATGTCGCACTCACCACAAACCCGACACCCGCACAGAAATACATCGCAATCATTAACAGCAACCAACGGCGCGACGGCGGGGCTTGCGTGACCGCCGCTTGCGCATGACTCGGTGCGGGTTCTGGCAGCCATAACCATGCAGGAATAAACAGCAGCGTTCCCAATAAACCCAACGTCCACCATTGTTGCGCCCAATCCAGCCCCGCCGCCAACATTGCCACCGATACCAAGCCCGATACCAAAATACCGCCACCTAAACCGCCGAAGTGAATACCCAGCTCAGGGCGATGCCCGTTACGCATTAACCAATTCAGCATTAATCCCGAACCAATCAATAACCCCGCCGCACTGGTTAACCCCGCCAAGTAGCGCAGGATTGACCACAGCCACATATTGTCGGTTAAACCCATACCCACCACACTCAGCACCGCCACTACCAAACCGGCGCGATAAAGTTGGTATTTCAAGTGCAAACTACTGATGGACGCGGCTAACAAAGCACCGCTCATGTAACCCATATAATTAAAGGTAGCCAACCAACCACCAGCGACTTCGGTTAGCCAAGTTTCCACCCGCATCACCGGCAATAACGGGGTATACGCAAACCGCGCCAAACCCACGGTCAGAATCAGGCTGCAAATACCTGCCAACAACACTTTGCTGGTTTGCACAGAGTTGGTTGTCATTAATCGCAGACCTCGCACGCCGGATTTTGGCGTTGTGATTGTGACAGGCGCAATTGATCTTGCTGGTAAGGTTCGCTGCTGACATTGACCACTTGCCATTGGGTCAGGGTTTGCGTCACCCACGCGGGTAACTCAGGGTGCAAACGGTAATACACCCACAGTCCTGCTTTACGGTCGAGCAGTAAACCGCTTTCGCGCAAAATCGCAAGGTGGCGGGAAATCTTCGGTTGTGCCAAAGCTAACGCTTGGGTGAGTTCACACACGCACAATTCCGGTTTGCCCACGAGCAATAAAAGAATGCGCAGGCGGGTTAAATCCGCAAGGGCTTTGGTGAAAATTTCCAATGGCATGGTGGTTGCACTCATTCAAAACAATGTCGCCGAGTATACAATAAACCATCCCGGTAGCAGACATAAGGAAACCCGCTTGGACATTTCAATCAGTATGATCGCAGTCAGTGCACTTGCCAGTTTTGTCGCGTGCTTTTTTTCCGCATTAGCGGGTGGTGGAGCAGGGTTAATCCTGTTGCCGATTCTGATTATTAGCGGTTTACCGTTCATCAACGCACTGGCTTCGCACAAGCTGGCGGTGGGATTTATTGGCATTGGCAGCACCTTGCGTTATGCACGTGAAGGGCTGATTGACTGGCGGATTTTTTGGTGGAATGCCTTACTGGGCGCACCATTCGTGGTGGCTGGAACGCTGTTCGCCAGTGCGCTTGACCAAAATCTCATGCTATTGCTGGCAGGCTGCTTTATTTTGCTAATGGCTGCGGTGTCTTGGTTGAAAAAATCCAGCGGCTTACAACACACCCCAACGATGGGGAAACGCCAAGTTATTATTGGCAGCTTGTTACTCATACCGATTGCGTTTTATTCGGGGTGGATTTCGGTGGCAAGTGGGGTATTTACCACCATGATTTACCTGTATTTGCTGCGTTTTGACCAGCTTCACGCCACAGCGATGACCTTGGCGGCTAACGGTTTGGTATGGAATGCGATTGGCGCGATTGCGCACCTGAGCTTAGGGCATATTCACTGGGAAATCGCGCCGGGGTTGGTGTTCGGGGCTGTGACCGGCTCTTACCTTGGGGCTGCGTTGGGTATTAAGCAGGGAAATCGCTTCCTTAAACAGGTGTTTTTGGTGTCGGCGGTGATTTCGGGCGCGGTTTTGGTTTACAAGGCTTTATAATTTGTCAGTGTGACTCCCTTTTTTGGCTATCTGAGGCTTTGTTTATGTTGCCTATTACCTACCCCGCGTTACTGCGCTCGCAATGCTATATCAATGGTGAATGGGTGGACGCGGATTCCGGCGCGGTGTTGGCGGTGACGAACCCTGCCACAGGTGCACGCTTAACCACCGTGCCGCAATGCAGCGCAGCTCAAACTCGTGCAGCCATTGACGGCGCAACGCTGGCACAACGCGCTTGGCGGCAACGCACCGCAGCACAACGTGCCAGTGTCTTACACACTTGGCATGGCTTGCTGTTGCAGCATCAAGAAGATCTCGCGCACATTATGACCGCCGAACAAGGCAAACCGCTGGCGGAAGCCCGTGGTGAAATTGCTTACGCGGCGGCATTTATCCAATGGTTTGCGGAAGAAGGTAAGCGCACTTACGGCGACGTGATTCCTTCGCCGTTTCCCAACAGCCGCGTCATCGTAGTGAAAGAACCCGTGGGAGTGTGCGCGGCAATTACCCCTTGGAATTTTCCGGCGGCAATGATCACCCGCAAAGTAGCTCCAGCCTTAGCTGCCGGGTGCGCTATCGTGTTAAAACCGGCGGAAGACACACCGTTATCCGCGCTGGCTTTGGCAGTGTTGGCAGAAGAAGCAGGCGTGCCCGCCGGTATTTTTAGCGTGATAACAGGCGACCCGCGTGTGATTGGCGCGGAACTCACCAGCAACCCCAAGGTGCGCAAACTCAGCTTCACAGGTTCCACTGCTGTCGGGCGATTACTGATGCAACAATGCGCCCCCACCCTCAAAAAGCTTTCCTTGGAATTAGGCGGTAACGCGCCGTTCATTGTGTTTGACGATGCCGACGTGGATGCGGCGGTGGCGGGTGCAGTGGCTTCCAAATACCGTAACGCCGGGCAAACTTGTGTGTGCGCTAATCGCTTTTTAGTGCAGGCTGGTATTTACGACAGCTTCGCCGCAAAACTGGCACAAGCGGTTGGAGAGCTGACTGTGGGCAATGGCGCGGAAGCAGGCATAACCCAAGGGCCATTGATCAATGAAGCCGCAGTTTGCAAAGTGGAAGCGTTAGTCGCGGATGCGGTGCAAGGCGGCGCGAAAATCGTCGGCGGTGGCTATCGCCATCCGTTGGGGGGAACGTTTTACGCGCCAACCGTGTTGACCGGAGTGTTGCCCACCATGCGGGTGGCACATGAGGAGATCTTCGGCCCGGTTGCTCCTTTGTTTAAATTTGATACCGAAGCCGAAGCCATTCAGATGGCTAATGACACCGAATACGGCTTGGCAGCGTATTTTTACGCACGTGACATCGGGCGCGTTTGGCGTGTCTCTGAGGCGTTGGAATACGGCATGGTCGGGGTCAATAGCGGGGTCATTTCAACCGAAGTTGCACCTTTCGGCGGCGTGAAAAACTCCGGTTTGGGGCGCGAAGGCTCTAAATACGGGATTGATGAATACCTGGAAATGAAATACATCAATATGGGTGGGTTGTAGCCCTCTACAAATTTTTGCCATCGCTGCCCTGCCTTGTTTACACCTTTTTTACACACCTAATGACATGATTGGGATTATCAACAAATTGCATTCGTGAGAGGGGGATTTGTTGATTAAATAGCGAATGCACGTCTGCTCAGCATTAAATTGTCGACAATTTCAAAAATCCCGTCATGTTGCGCGTTAATTTCGCTCAATTACGAACACCACGGTGCGATGTGTTTTCAGTGAGTTATTGTCAATAAACGGAGGAGTCATAATCTATGGCATCAAACATCAACTGGGCCGCGATCGACAACGATCCGCGTTTTCAGACATTACATAAGAAGAAAACCACCTTCTTGTGGAGTCTGATGATCTTTTCAGTCATCTACTATTTCCTGTTACCTATTGGCGCAGGCTACTACCCTGAGTTGTTCAAAATCAAAGTTTGGGGGCCGGTAAACGTCGGTATTTTATTTGCATTATCTGAGTTCGTTGTAGCTTGGAGCATTGCCTTTATCTATACCCGTCGCGCCAATCGTGATTTTGACGAAATGGCAGCGGAAATTGTTCGTGACTCGAATTTGATCAAATAAGGAAGGGACACATGAAGAAAACTTTCTGGAGTGGCGCGATAGCCCTGCTAGTCGTGCTGTTAGCAAGCCAAACAGCGTTTGCCGCTGACGGTGGCGCAGTTGCTGATAAATTCAAATGGCTGACTTTCTTGGTCTTTGGTTTGATCATCGGCCTGACCATGTACGTGACTTATCGTGCAGCCAAACAAACCTCATCAGCGGCTGACTTCTATGCAGCAGGTCGTTCGGTGACTGGTTTGCAAAACGGTTGGGCGATTGCAGGTGACTACCTGTCAGCAGCTTCCTTCTTAGGTATTGCCGGTCTAATCTCTCTATACGGTTATGATGGTTTCATGTACTCCGTAGGCTGGTTGGTTGCATACATTACCGTGCTGCTGGTAATTGCCGAACCCTGCCGTAATATCGGTAAGTACACGTTGGGCGACATCCTTGCCTTCCGTAACAACCCCAAAGCAGTCAAAACCATTGCGGCTATTTCTACCGTTACAGTTTCCACGTTCTACCTGACCGCGCAAATGGTCGGTGGCGGTATCTTAGTTAAAACATTAATCGGTATTGATTACGAAGTATCCGTTATCGCAGTAGGCATCCTGATGCTGACTTACGTGGTATTCGGCGGCATGAAAGCAACAACATGGGTACAAATCATCAAGGCAATCTTGTTGGTCACTGCTTCCATCTTGTTGGTTATGTTTACTTGGGGTCAATACGGTTTCTCCTTACCTGGCTTCCTGCAAGCTGTCGTTGACAACCCGGATATCCAAAAGCAAGTTGCCAAACTGGTGGGTGATGCTGCGTCTACTATGTCGCCACAAGAGTTGGGTCAACGTTTCCTTGAACCCGGCCTGTTCCTGAAAAGCCCTATTGACCAAATTTCTTTGGGCATGGCGTTAGTTCTGGGTACTGCGGGTATGCCACACATCCTGATGCGCTTCTTCACTGTACCAACTGCTAAAGATGCACGGGTTTCCGTTATCTGGGCAATGGCTATCATCGGTGGCTTCTACGTTCTGACACTGTTCTTAGGCATGGGTGCTGCGATGCACGTCACACCTGCCGCGATTGCAGGCTTAGATAAAGGTGGCAATATGGCTGCACCTTTGTTGGCACAGTTTGTGGGCGGCGGTGCTGATTCCATGTTAGGTAACTTGTTCCTCGCGTTCGTTGCTGCGGTTGCGTTTGCAACAATCGTTGCGGTTGTCGCAGGCTTGGTACTGGCAGCAGCCTCTGCAATGTCTCACGACTTGTATGTTGGTGTTGTTCGTGGCGATCACGCTACAGCTAAAGAGCAAGTAACAGCCGCACGTATTTCTACCGTTATCGTTGGTGCATTAGCGATTTACGTTGGTATTGCTGCTAAAGGTCAAAACGTTGCCCACTTGGTAGCATTGGCATTCGCGGTAGCTGCGTCCTCTAACTTGCCTGCGGTATTCCTGACACTGTATTGGAAGAAAACCAATACTTACGGCATCGTTTCCGGGATGTTGATTGGCGCGAGTACTGCGATTCTATTGGTAATGCTGTCACCAAACATGACTTATCCATTGGCTAAAATTGCTGATGCGAACAAAGTCCTGCAAGGTGAACCGGCTAAACCAGCGGTAGAAGCATCTCCTGCGGTAGGTGGTTTCATGTGCGAATTGTTTGCTGATGCGGACTGCAAAAAGGCAGTGAAAGCAGCACCAGAAAAGCCAGCTAAACCGGGAGCAGTTGAAAAGTTAGCAAAAGCGCAAGCAGAGCTGGCAACGCTGACCGATGAAGCGGCTAAAACAGCAAAATCTAAAGAAATTGCTGGACTGGAAAAAGCTATCAAAGCAGCAGAAACAGATCTTAAAACGTTTGAAGGTCAAACCACTAGTATGGCAGGGCTGGAAAAACCGTGGTTCTTGTTGAAAAACCCTGGGTTGATTTCCATTCCATTGGGCTTCTTAGTTACCATTCTGGTTTCACTGTTCACGCGTGAGCGTCGTGCTGAAGAGATGTGGGACGAGCTGTACGTCCGTCAAAATACTGGTATCAACGCTGAAGGTGCGCAAGCACACTAAGCCGAGGTTGTTACCTTAAGTGAAAAACCCCCGTCCTGTACGGGGGTTTTTCTTGCCTGCAATACTATCGCAGGTAATAGTGCCCGATTTGATTGAGTGTCACGAGAAACAAGCCATGTCCAACGACAGCCTGTGGTTTTCCCGGTTAAATCTGGACAATCCTTACGGGATTGAATCTTATGTATTAGCTATCCTGCTGGCGATATTAGTTAGCGTGGTGTCTTACCCCTTGGTCAATGTGCTGGACATTGCCAATATCATTATGTTGTTTTTGCTGGAAGTATTTCTGTGTGCGTTATGGCTGGGGCAAGGCCCTTCTTTGGTCGCAGCACTCGCGTCAGTACTCTTGTTCGATTTTTTCTTCGTGCCGCCACAGTTTGCGTTATTAACCACCAGTGTGGAACACATTGTCACCTTGATTGTAATGCTGTTGATTGCCCTACTGACGGGACAAATAACGGCAACCTTATTGGCAAAAAATCAGGCGTTGCATCTCAGTGAAGAATTAACCAACTCGTTGTACCGCATGGCACGGGAACTGGCGGGTGCAGTCGACAAACCCCAAGTGGAAACGATTGCGGAACATTATCCACACAATCCGGTAACGGAATCCCTGTTGGAAATTGCACGTGAACGTCTGCATTATGCCGATATAGCGCAAGTAAACCGTCTGCAAGTAGAGTCAGAACGCTTACGCGCCTCTATTCTCTCATCCCTTTCTCATGACTTACGCACACCCTTAACTGCCTTGGTCGGCCTAACGGAAACACTGAAAGCCGGTGGTAAGCAACTTTCTCAACCTGTTCAGCAAGAAATGTTGGAGGCGGTTCATGAACAATCCGTGCATTTAGCGGATATGGTGACGAATTTGCTGGATCTGGCGCGTTTATCTGCCGGTAAACTCAGCTTACGCACCGAATGGCATTCCATGCTTGAAGTGGTTGGTTCTGCTTTACGCTTACTGAACTCTTTATTGCCGCCCGAACGGGTGCAAATAAACATTCCCGCTAACTTTCCATTACTGCTATTTGACGCGGTTCTGATCGAAAGAGTCGTCGGTAATTTATTGGAAAATGCAGCTAAACATACACCCACTAATACTTTGATCAGCATCCATGCCCGCATTGTTGAGGATCATGCCGAGATTTGCATTGCCGATCACGGTGCGGGCTTTCCGCCCCAAATGCTACTCGCGGCGGAGGCACGACCTCCCACTACAGGTTTGGGATTGGTGATTTGTGAAGCGATTATTAAAGCGCATCAAGGTAACTTGCACTTAGAGCAACACGCCAGCGGCGGTGCGTGTATTCGCTTTACCCTGCCCCTAGGCATCCCCCCAGTGTTAGAAAACGACCCTGAAGAGGAATTCCCCGATTATGGACAATAATACAATTTTGATCGTTGAAGACGAGCTTCGCATTCGCCAATTCCTGCGTCCTGCACTGGAGTCTGAAGGCTGTAAAGTCTTTGAAGCAACAACGGTAGCCAGCGGCTTAGCGATGTCGGGGGATGTAAAACCCGGTTTAATTATTTTGGATTTGGGGCTACCGGACGCTGATGGTATCGACTTTATTCTCACATTCCGTACTTGGTCAGACACCCCGATTTTGGTGTTATCCGCCCGCAATGGAGAAACCGATAAAGTCTCTGCCTTGGATGCTGGAGCCGATGACTACCTCGCCAAACCGTTTGGCATCGCCGAATTATTGGCACGCTTACGGGTGCTCAGGCGACGCAAGGATAGCCGACCGATCAATGATAATGCCGTGATTCAGTTTGGTGAAATCATGGTGGATCGCTCGCGGCGTTACATCACCCGCAATGAGGAAATGGTGCACCTCACCCCGCGTGAATACCATTTATTAACAGTTCTACTCGCCCAACCCGATAAGGTGTTGACACAGCGGCAATTACTGCGGGAAGTGTGGGGCGCGGGGCATTCTGAAGATGGTCATTACTTGCGCATTTACATTGGTCGTTTGCGGCAAAAGTTAGAGGTGAACCCAGCCCAGCCGCGTCACCTGTTAACCGAGACAGGTATTGGCTACCGTTTCACCCTGTGAAAATTTGCGAATTATCAAATTTTTTACAACCTGTTTACATACGATTGTCCTACAATCCTGCTTTTATTATTGCAGCGCACAATTGTAAGTTATGGAATCATCAGCATCTATTGAAATTGCCAAACAAGCATTGTTGACATTTGGCCTGATTCTCGCCATTGGCTCATTCTTGGGAATCACTGCCAAAAAGTTAAAAACGCCTGACGTAGCTATCTTTTTATTAGCAGGCATGGTGTTAGGGCCGGAGGTCATGGGCGTGATCGACATCAAAGCCAACTCAATCGCTAATCAGCTTATTTTGATCTTTGGCTCGTGCTACATCCTGTTCGATGGCGGGGCATCCCTCAAGTTGAAAGTGTTGAAAGAAGTGTGGCTTACGGTCGTGATTCTCTCAACCTTGGGGGTCTTGATTTCGATGTTTGTCACGGGCGTAGTAGCTTACTGGATATTGGGGATACCGTTTATTATTGCCTTGCTGCTGGGGGCTACCATCGCTTCAACTGACCCCGCGACTCTCGTACCAGTCTTTCAGCAAGTTAAAATCCGTGAGCGCGTCGCACAAGCGGTAATGAGTGAATCCGCCTTCAACGATGCGATGGGCGCGATTGCAACGTTTACGGTGTTAGGCATTGCTGCTGGTCACGCCGAGTTTTCCCTGTTTGGCTCCATGGGTGAATTGCTCTGGCAGGCGTGTTTGGGCATCTTTGTTGGTGGTATTTTAGGGTATTTGGCAGCGGTATTAATTGCCCACGAAAAATTCAGCTTCCTGCTGGAATACGCGCCACTGGTAACGTTAATGGCTGTTATTGGTGCGTATATGGGTGCAGATGGTGCTCACGCATCAGGCTTCATGGCGGTATTTACGTTTGGAATTATTTTGGGCAATAAGGACATGTTCGGCTTTGAAATGCAGGAGCGCGAAGCAGAGCGCATGGAAGATTACATCATGACTACTGCATTGATCATGCGCATGTTCATCTTTATTTTGCTGGGTTCACAAGTCAATTTCGCCTTAATGAATGAATACCTGATCGGCGGCGTGATAGTGGTGCTTATCTTTATGTTTATTGGTCGTCCACTGACCGTATTTGCGTGTGCCGCGCTTGACCCAAAAGCCAATTGGACGCGCAATGAGTTGTTATTCATGTGCTGGACACGCGAAACCGGCGTTATTCCGGGGGCATTAGCGGGTATGCTGGTTGGGATGAAAGCACCCGGAGCCGATGTCGTCGCCTCCGTTACTTTCATCGCCATTCTCATGACCATTCTGATTCAAGCCACGACCACTAAGTGGGTTGCGAAGAAGTTGGGAATGCTGGAAACGGTTTAACGGAATGTCGCCAGCATCACAGCCGTGATAAACGCCATCCTGCACTCGTGCATGGATGGTACGGGCTGCCCTTCATAACAACTGGCTTTTCACCCAGCGCACAATATCTGCCGCGCTCATCGCACCCGATACGCGCCCAATTTCTTTACCACCACGGAACATCGCCATCGTTGGAATGCTACGAATGTTGTATTGCGCCCCAATCGTTTGATGCGCTTCGGTGTCGACTTTGGCGAAACGCACTTGCGGTTCCAGTTGTGCGGCAGCTTGCGCAAAGGCCGGAGCCATCTGACGGCATGGCCCACACCAAGGAGCCCAGAAATCTACCAGCACCGGAATGTCATTGCGGACAATGTGTTTGGCAAAGGTTTCCGGGTTTAACTCGGTGGGATGCCCGTTGAACAGCGGGCTATGGCATTTGCCGCACTTCGGGTTATCGCCTAAACGCGCTGCTGCAATACGGTTGGTAACGCTGCAACTGGGGCAGACCAGATTGAATATATCGCTCATGTTCACTCCTGAAAAAATCTATTCGTGTTTGTCAGTATGGGGGCGAGAACGCGAATATCCAATCCACCGCTTGCCCTAAAGACGCTTGTTTCATTAGCGTTTAATGCTATGATTGCCTGTAATAAATCATTCAAATAAGTGACTGGTGAATACCAAGTCACAATAAATGACCGGGCTTGCTTATGCGTTACCGTTTTTCTTTACTGCCTTTTGCCGTGCGTTTCCTATTGGGAAGCCTGTTGTTATTGCTGAGTGTATTCATTCAGTTAGCCCACGCAGCCGATGCGGAATTACGCATTGAGACCCAGATCAGCAATGCCAACCCTGCGCCGGGGGAAACCTTTACTTACAGCATTCGTTATCGGTGCGCCGGAATTTCGTCGTTGTATTGCACCGTACCGCGTATCACCACCACGATTCCCGAACCGTTAAAAATAGTGGGTTATACCCCCACAGGCGGCAGTGTGGCGCAAGCCAGCATCGTGGGAAAAACCCTCGCATGGCAATTAGCCACGCCGTCGGAAAGCTTGCCGCAAGGCGTGCCAGCAGACGGGTTAGCCGCTGGTTCAACCGGCATTATCAAGGTGCAGGTGAAGTTTCCAACGTGCGGCAGCAGCGCACCCCCTGCCCTTATTTCCCTGCAAGCCACAGCTACAACCGGTGAGTTTTCGACCACATCAAACGCGCCTGACCTCATAGTTCCGGCGGCGATAGCTAACGCTTGCCCAACACCGCCGCCACCTGCCAGCCCCGGATTTGCTAAAACCGGAAGTGCTGCGCTTGTGCAACCCGGCGGTTTGGAACGCTGGAGCATCAGCCTGCCAACCAGCGCGACAGCTTACACTGTTACTGAAAATGTGCCGCCCGGAATGCAGGTTTACACCGCTGCTGCCAGCAATGCGACGGCGGTGGGGCATCCGAGCGTGGATTGCAGCGATAACGGTGAAGACGATTTTACCGCGCTGAATCAGCCGGTTGCGACATGGATGAGTGCGGAAGTCGCCGCAGGGCGTGCCGATAATTTGCAGTCACCCAGCGGAATGGCAACGGGTTGTACCGCCCGATTGTTGGCATCCGGGTTATTGGTCGGCAATATCAAACGGTTACGCTGGACGGTGAATGCCAATCTCGCCGCGCAAAGCGTAAATCTGGCAATGGTCGTAGATAGCCCTTACATCGGCGGCGATATTCGCAACTGCGCCACTTCATCTCAACACGGCACAAGTTGCGCCGCGCCGATTCCGGTTTTGGGGCAAGGTGAACCGCTGTTGAGCATTAGTAAAATCAATCCCACGGGCGGTGTGGTTTCGCCCGATGGCTCGACCATTGTGTACGCTCCACCGCTGTGGCAACCCACCATTGCCCCCGCTCCCGCAGGAAATGACCGGGTATATCGCGTCGCGATTGGCTTGGATGAACTGTCCGGCACGAGTACTCAATACCCCGTTATTGAGGATATTTTACCCGCTGGTTTGGATTATCAGCTTGAGCAAGGCGGTAACTGGTGGCGCGTGGCATTACCCAACAACCGTATTACCACCACACAAACGGCGTGCAAAACCCCGCAATTCAGCCATACCCGTCAAGCGGATGGGCGTGTGGCGTTACGCTGGGCATTTCCCGGCTGTCACTTGGTGGTCGGGCAAGCAGATTTGGGGTTGGCGGTGTATTTCAGTGCGCGAATCTCACCCGGCACGGCGGTAGGAACGCGCCTTACCAACGTCGCCAGCGTTGCCACGGGTGACTTTCCACTGGTGGGTTGCGTGAATGGTGCGGATGCTGGCGACACCGGGCGCAACACTTGCCGCTCCTCGAATCTGAATTACACTGTGCCTGAATTAACCACGCTCGATAGTGTGAAATGGGTAAAAGGTGCGCTGGATAGCGCGTATCACCGCACCCCTAATGTCGGCAACACCACCGCGCTGGGCATGAATACTTACCTGTTGGAAATTCGTAACACCGGCAATGTCACCAATACGCAAGTGGATATTGTCGACGTATTACCCGCACTCGGCGATAGCGCATTGGTCACAGGTGCGCAACGTTTATCCGAATGGAATGCACGTATCGCGGGCGAACTCAACTTGCAACGCATCACAGCCGCCGGTCATGCCACCGCTATTCCCGCTAATGAATGGACACTGGATGCCAGCTCCAGCGATACCCGCATCGGCTTGCGCTGGCGACCACTGAACGGACTCGCGCCGGGGGAAAAGTTGCAAATCAGTATTCCGGTACAAACGCTGGATGCCGAACCACCAGCCAATCGGCGCGTGGCTTGGAACAGTTTTGCGTACACCGCGAGTTATTTCGACACCAGCAGCAACACCACCGAAACCTTGCTCACCAGCGAACCGCCCAAAGTCGGTTTAATGATGATCGACACCGCCACTACTGCCGGATTAGGCGGCAACGTGTGGTTCGATAGCAATGGCAACGGGCAACGCGATCCAGCGGAATTACCGTTGGCGGGCGTGAGTGTGCGGGTGTACGACGGCGCGGGACGCATTGCCGAAACATTGACGGATGCCAACGGCAATTACATGTTTTGGGGATTAAAAACGCATTACAGCTATCAACTGGTATTGGATAAACCCGACGATTACCTTGCAGGCAATCCGCTCGGCGGCTTTCCAGAGCATACCGCATTGGAAGCAACCACGGGTGCAGCAGGCAGTTTTACCCCGGATTACGCGATTGGCTTGAGCCAGCCTGCCAGTTTGGGCAACAAAGTGTGGTTTGACCGCAATGCTGATGGTGTACAAGACCCGGATGAAACCGGCATCGCTAATGTCAGCGTTAGCTTACACAATACGCAACACACGCTGGTGGCAAGCACGCGCACCAATGCGGACGGGCATTACGGCTTTGACAATGTTCCGGCGGGCGATTATTACTTGCGCTTTGCGGAGTGGCCTGCGGGTTACGTCGCATCACCTATTCACGCCAGTGGTGATAAAAATACTGACAGCGATGTAGCGGCAAACACTAGCACGGCAATGCTGACGTTAACGGCGGGCGCACGTGATTACACTTGGGATTTCGGCTTAACCCTACCGCGCCAAATTGATTTACAACTCAGCAAACAAGCCAATAAAAACAGCGTCACGCGCGGCGAAAGTGTCACATACACCTTGAGCCTGCTCAATGCCGGAACCGATGAAGCATCCGGGGTGCAAGTGCAAGACCGTTTGCCGCCGGAGTTACGCTTTCAAACCGCCACGCCGCCGGGCGATTATGATCCCGCGACGGGCGTGTGGAACGTTGGCTGGTTAGGCGCAGGGCAACGCGCGGAATTGCAAATTACCGCGCAGGTGGTTGCACCGTGAAGTCAGCGGTTTACACCGCTACGCCATGCTCACGAGTAGAGTGGAACTTAATATCCGGCCATTTTTCCTGCGCCATTTGCAGGTTAATGCGGGTCGGCGCGATGTACACCAGTTCCCCCGAATGGTCGTAAGCGAGGTTTTGCGAGGCTTTCGCTTTGAACTCTTCAAACTTTTTCTCGTTGGTGGACGTAACCCAGCGTGCGGTTTGCACGTTTACGCCTTCAAACAGCGCGTCGACTTTGTATTCGTCTTTGAGGCGTTGCGCCACTACATCGAACTGCAACACACCGACCGCACCGAGGATCAGGTCATTGTTATTGAGCGGTTTGAAAAGCTGAGTCGCGCCTTCTTCGCACAATTCCGCCAAACCTTTTTGCAATTGCTTCATTTTCAGCGGATCACGTAATTGCGCACGACGGAATAATTCCGGGGCAAAGTTAGGAATCCCGGTAAATTGCAGATTTTCGCCTTGGGTAAAAGTATCGCCGATGCGAATGCTGCCGTGATTGTGGATGCCGATAATATCGCCGGGGTAAGCGTCCTGCACGTGTTCGCGGTCGGAAGCCATAAAGGTGAGCGCGTCGGGGATTTTCACTTCTTTACCGATGCGCACGTGCTTGGCTTTCATGCCCTTTTCAAACTTGCCGGAACAGATGCGCATAAACGCCATGCGGTCACGGTGTTGCGGATCCATATTCGCTTGGATTTTGAAAACAAAGCCGGTGAAAGGCTCTTCGGCGGCTTCGACTTTGCGGGTAGTGGTCGGGCGGGCTTGCGGCGCGGGCGCGTTTTCCACGAAACCATCCAGCAATTCGCGGATACCGAAACTGTTTAACGCGGTGCCGAAATACACCGGAGTGAGCTTGCCGTCGAGATAAGCTTGCAAGTCGAATTCGTGGCTTGCGCCTTTCACCAATTCGATTTCTTCGCGTAACTCGTCGGCTTGCGTGCCTAGTAGTGTATCGAGTTCGGGGTTATCTAAGCCTTGGACTTCTTCGTAATCCTGACGGCGTTCGGTGCTGGGTTTGTAGAGGATTACTTTGTCTTCGTAGAGGTGGTAAATCCCTTTGAGGCGTTTGCCCATACCAATAGGCCAGGTAATCGGGGCGCATTTAATCTTCAGCACCGTTTCCACTTCATCCAATAACTCAATCGGCTCTTTGCCTTCGCGGTCAAGCTTATTAATGAAGGTCATAATCGGGGTATCGCGCAACCGGCACACTTCCATCAAATTAATGGTGCGTTCCTCAACCCCTTTTGCCACGTCGATGACCATCAACGCAGAGTCCACCGCCGTCAATACCCGGTAAGTATCTTCCGAGAAATCCTCATGCCCCGGCGTATCGAGTAGGTTAACAATGCGCCCATTGTAGGGAAACTGCATCACCGATGAAGTCACGGAAATGCCCCGTTCCTTTTCCATCGTCATCCAGTCCGAAGTCGCATGACGACCCGCTTTACGACCCTTGATCGTACCCGCAAGCTGGATCGCGCCCCCGAACAACAACACCTTTTCGGTCATGGTGGTTTTGCCCGCATCCGGGTGGGAAATGATAGCGAAAGTACGGCGGCGAGCAGTTTCTTGTTGAAGTTCGGTCATGGTATTCACAGGGTTCGAGCTGTTGGAAACGGCGGATTATAGCGGAAAACCGTAAATTGCCGCTATGCTGCTTTTAGTGCTAAATCCTTTACCGTACTTTCACTATGCCACAATCAAAACATGATCACTTCACCGTAACAGAAAACGCCCCCGTTTTTTGCCGATAGTAAGTCGTTGCTTCCAGCGTATAAGTCCCCGCTGCCAGCGTCCGCTTGATTTGTGAATTGGTGGAGCCATTACTGTCGTCATTAGAAGCCAGCACACTGCTATCCGCGCTGCTGCCGTTTAATAAATACAAGAAGGTATCTTGCTGATCAGACTTGAGGTCAATGGTAACGGTAGCAGCTTGGGTCAAGGTAAAGCGGTAATAACCTGCGAAGTAAGTGCTGCCGCGTTTACGCGCCGCACACGTTTCCCACTGCCCATTGGTAGTCGCGCCCAAAGCCACTGCGGTAGGTTCGCAATTGTTCTGTGTGGTGGGAGCAGTTGCCAGTGTTGCACTGATGGTGAATTCGCCTGCACGCCCTGCGGCATAAGTGGTGGCTTCCAGCACGTAAGTGCCCGCTGGCAGATTACGTACAAGCTGCGAGTCGGTCGTGCCATTACTATCATCATTGCTCGCCAGCACACTGCTAGTGGTTTGATCACCTGCCAGCAAATAGAGATAAGCATCTTGTTTGCTGGATTTCAGATCAAATTTTACGGTGGCTGCCGTCGCTAAGGTAAAGCGGTAATAACGTGCGTAAAACCCACTACCGCGATGCTGGGAAGCGCAACCCGCTGCCCATTGCCCCGTCAAAGTTTCCGCATTATTTAACACCACCGGATCACATACCGAGGTAGAGATTGGAGTCGCGCCCACAGTCACATTGGTAACACTGGTGGCAGTTAAGCCCACGTCATTGGTAACTGTTAAACGAAACGCCAGCGTGTCAGCCGTTGCCGGAGCTACGAACGTGGGGTTCGCGGCAGTATTATTGCTCAAGGCAACAGGTGTGCCAGCGGTTTGTTGCCAACGATACTGGCGAATATTACCGCCGTATCCACCCGCCGTTCCCGTACCTTGCAACGTTACCCCCGCACCCATAGACACGTTTTGATTCGCACCTGCTTGTGCCAAAGGTGGTGTTTTCACCGACATAACCGCCCGATAAGCATCCAATGCCCCCGCGCCACACAAGGCAGTGCTGCAATCGTTGCCCGTTCCGGTAACAAACAAACGCGCAGATGCTTTGAGCTTTTGTTCCAGTAATGCGGGAATTTCACCAGCGGGAATGCTGCCATCACGCAAATGCGGATTAGCCGCCAACATCAGCGCAATCACCCCCGAAACGTGCGGTGTTGCCATGCTTGTGCCGTGATAAGCCGCGTAAGTATGTTGATCGGTGGGCGTGGTTTTACCGCCATTCACTGTTGATAAAATTGACACACCGGGTGCAGCAATATCAACGCCCGCGCCGGTATTACTGAAACTGGCTTTACCGCCGGTACGCGCCAAGGCGGCGACAGCAATCACGTTGTTGCAGTTTGCGGGGCGATGGGTGGAAACGTTTTGGTTGCTATTGCCCGCCGCGACGACGACCGCTGCACCACGCGCGGTGGCAGCATCAATAGCATTTTGGTAAGTCGAGCCGCAACTTCCGCTACCACCTAAGCTCAGATTAATCACTTTCGCAGGGTTGGGGTTCGGCACACCGTTGATGGTTTCACCGGATGACCAACGAATCGCATCGCTAATATCCGACAAATAACCGCCGCATTTACCCATGCCCCGCGCCATTAAAATTTTGGCATTCCACGCGACACCTGCCACACCCACAGCGTTATTGCTGACCGCGCCAACAGTGCCTGCAACGTGTGTGCCGTGCCATGAACTGTTGCGTACCGAACATCCTGAAAACGCACTGTCAGCAGCATCCGTCGCGGAAATCCAATCCCCCGGATCGCTGGGGTTGTTATCGCGCCCATCACCATCATTAGCGCGTGCAGGCGTATTGACGAAATCGTAACCCGACGTTGCCGCTTGCCCACCCAATAAACGTGCGGATAAATCCGGGTGATCCAGCACGCCCGTATCAACAACGGCAACCACAATCTCCGGTGCGTTAGTGACCTCACCCCACGCTGCGGGCAAATTTGCCGCACCACCGTCGGCATTTGCCGAACCGTAATGCCACTGGCTCAAAAACTGCGGATCATTCGGGGTAATATCAGCGGTGGGAAACATTAACTGATCCGGCTCGGCGTATTCCACATCCGGGTCAGTGCGCAATAATGTGGCGTAATCTTGCGCTTCCTGAATCGTCATGATGCCGGGTAATTGCACCACATGCGCATTGCCGCCCATTGAGCGTTCATAACTCGCCGGAATGCCCAGCCCCACGTTTGCAATCGCCGCTTCCACTTGGGTTTCCGCGCTAAACATCATCGAACGCTGTGCCGTCGGGCGCAATTTAACAATGATCTGGTCGGTTGCCCCCGCTAACTGCGGTTGTAACGGTGGCGGCTCTGCTGCCCAAACCTGAGCGGTTAACAACAAAACCAGCGGACTCAACCATAAACGCGGGAGCATAAACAATACCTCGTCGACCCAAACCCATAAAGAAAAATACACTTAAAAATCAATGATCAAAGTGTATTTAGCCAAGAACTATGGGGTTAAGCATAACGAGGACTGCTTAAAAAACCGTGCGCACCCTAGACTAGTGCCGTTTATTTCCAGACTAGAGCCGTTAGAGTATAAAAAAAGCGGATAAGCGGCATAAGCGCAATGCCTTACAACTGACTCAATAATTGTGCATCAGGATAACCGTCAGCAGGTAACTTCAACTCCTGTTGAACCGAACGCACGGCATTGCGGGTTTCTTCACCGATAATGCCGTCAACTTTGGTAATGTTTAAACCACGCTGCTTCAACTTCGCTTGTAGTTGTTTAGCCTGCCCCAAGCTCAAGGTCGCTACCGGGCCATTACCAGAGCGCAATACCGGCGCACCCGACAACCGAGTGGCGAAATAAGCGGCGGTCGTGGAATACACCGAGGACTCATTCCACGCCAAAAATACATCAAAGTTAGGAAATGCCAAAAATGCTGGGCCATTGCGCCCCATCGGTAACAACAACGCTGCCGTGCCACTACCACTCAATGCGCCGCCGTCTGCTTGAGTAACGCCCTGTTCTGCCCAACTAGACAGCGGTAATTTATTATCCAAACGCGCTTGCGACCAATCCATTTCGCGGGGAGCTTTTACCTCCTGCAACCACGGCTCACCCGCACGCCAACCTGCTTCCTTCAACATCACTGCCGCAGAAGCCAACGCATCAGCATGGGAACGGATCAAATCACGCTTACCATCGCCGTCAAAATCAATTGCATGTTGATCATAACGCGATGCCAATAACTGCAACTGCCCCAATTCGCCCGCCCATGCGCCGCGCATTTTCGCCGGGGTTAAATCACCTTTTTGCACCAACCACAAAGCGTGTTTGAGTTCAGTACGAAAGAAATCGGAGCGGCGGCAATCCCACGCCAATGTCAGCAACGAACGTAACGTCGACATATCGCCGGTATTGCCACCAAAATCGGTTTCCAAGCCCCAAAATGCGGCTAACACTTCACCCGGTACGCCGAATTGCTGTTCAATGCGTTTGAATAAATCGGCATTTTTCTTGAGTAATTCCCGCCCTTTACCCAAACGGTAAGGCACAACTTTTTTCCCGGCAAAACTCAAAAAATCCAATGCGAAGGTTTGTTGCGAACGGTCACGCTGAATCACCGATTTGTCCGGTGTCATCCCTGCTAAAGCTGAATCGAATACTGCTGGCTTTAACCCTGCCGCCACCGCCTCCGCTTTGAAATCCTTCAACCAGGCGGGGAAAGCTTGTTCAGAAGTACACTCCGCCATCACTGGCGTTGACGCTAGGCACGCCAACAGGCATACGAATTTTAAATAGCGCATAAATCATCCTTGATGAAATTTCAAATAAGCAACGAGTGGAGTATAGCAGGTACAGGCATTTTCAAGGGTGCGTCAACTCTGAACCAACAACAAACTCCGCACCTGCCCCGCAGTGGTTTCCCGATGCACCTGCAATCCGAAACGCGCAAAATCCGTTTCCGCTTCGCTTTCCTGCTCCAAATAAATCATCCCATCCTGTTTAAGCAATGCCTGCGCAAACAGCTTTTCCAACACCGGCTCTAACAACTTTTGGCGAAATGGAGGATCAAGAAAAATGAGGTCGAACGCTTCCGTCTCACGCCCCAAATAGCGTAACGCATCGTCATGCACCAACCGCGCATTCCGTGCTCCCAGCAACGTCAAGTTATCACGCAACGCTTGCGCCGCCGCAGGATGCTTTTCCACCATCACCACGTCCCGCGCTCCACGCGATAAGGCTTCCAGCCCCAACGCGCCGCTGCCCGCAAACAGATCGAGGCAACGCGCACCCGGCACATGCCATTGTAGCCAGTTGAACAAGGTTTCACGCACCCGATCCGGCGTAGGCCGCAACCCCGGCACATCCGCAAATTTCAACTTACGGCTGCGCCATTCGCCACCAATAATGCGTAACAGATTATTTTTCATCGCCACCCACGATTACCGTCACCATTTTGTCGGGTTGCACGCGCCGCTTAAACGCCTCCGTAATCGCTTCACTGCTTAACGCATTGACTTTACTGGTAAACGTATCCAGATAATCCAACGGCAATTGATAAAAACCAATCATCCCCACGTATTCCACGATTTGGCTGTTATTTGCAGTGCGTAACGGAAATCCGCCGGTAATGTCTTTTTTTGCCGCTTCCAGCTCTTCCGCAGTCGCGCCTTCTTGCTGAAACTGCTGCAACGTATCACGCGCCACTTTCAAGGCTTCATCGGTTTGTTCCAGTTTGGTTTGCAAGCCCAATTCAAACACCCCTAACTGCGCAAACGGTGCAAAATAGCTATAAACGCTGTAACTCAAACCGCGTTTAGTGCGCACTTCCTTCATCAAACGCGATGCAAAACCACTGCCCCCCAACACCTGATTGCCCATGTACAAGGTGTAAAAATCGGCATCGCCGCGTTTATTACCAATCTGCCCGATTAAAATGTGCGCTTGCGCTGAAGGGTAAGGAATCTTCACCGTTTTTGCCTCAGTTAACGGCTTCACTTCAGGAATCGAAGCTGCTGCCGCACCCGCTGGCAATGCCGCAGCAATTTTTTCCGCCAACGCTTCTGCTTGCGCACGCTCAACCGCGCCCACCATCGCCAGTAAACCGTTTTTCGCCACGTAATATTGCTGATAAAACGCTTTAAGATCAGCCACTTTCAACGCCGGAATGCTACTTTCCGTGCCGTTCGCAGGCTGCCCGTAAGGGTGATCGCCATACAACGCTTTATAAAACGCTTTATTCGCCAAACTTTCTGGGTCTTGCTTCTCGCCCTGCAATGCCACCAACGTCAGCTTTTGAATGCGCTTGAAAGCAGGTTGCGGAAAATCCGGTTGGGTAATGACTTTTAACCACAAATCCAACGCCGTTTGCTGGGGTTTTTCCAGGGTAATCGTGCGCAAACTAATCGCTGTCATATCCATTGACGCACTTGCTGAAAACTGCGCCCCCACCGATTCAAATTGCTCAGCAAGCTGGTCTTCACTCAAGCCCGCAGCACCCGTATCCAGCATTTGCGCGGTCAACATCGCCAACCCCGGCTTTGCACCATCACGCGCACTGCCTGCGTCAAACTGCAAACGTAAATCCAGCATCGGTAATTCCGGTGCGTGCACGTAATACACCCGCAAACCATTGCTGGTTGTCCAATGTTCGATCTTCGGGGCGGCCTGAGCAACACCGCTCACACTCAACAACCACAACACCAACGGTACTAAAACGATTTTTTTCAACATGGTGCTTATCTCACAAAATTAGGCGCGATTTTCGGCTTGTTCGGGTCAATCGGTTGCGGGTCAAGTTCGGCGATGGTCAAACCGTCTTCCACGAGGTACTTTTTCGCAACGGCTTGCACTTGTTCGGGAGTAATCGCCAAAATATTATCCACATAAGCATCCGCTACCGCATAACCCAAGCCCACCGATTCATACGAACCCAACAGTGTGGCTTGATGGCGTTGCGAATCACGCTGGTAAATTTCACCGGCAATCACTTGCGCTTTGACCCGTTCCAACTCCTCGGCACTCACTGGCTGTTGTTGCAATTTCGTCACCTGTTCCAGCAACGCAGTTTTCACGGTTTCCAGCTTTTCGCCTTTCGTAGGCATTCCGCTCAACACAAACAAATCCGGCAAACGCCCGTCATTGCTGTACCAAGCACTGGCTTCTGAGGCAATCGCCTTGCCACGCACCAGATCCTTGGCGAAACGCGAGCTATTGCCGCCGTCTAAAATGCTTGCCAACACATCCAATGCATACGGCTCCCACGCCTCTTTTGCACCCAATAAACCTGGTGCTTTGTAACCCATCATCAAATACGGCAACTCCGCCGGAGCTTTCACCTTAATATGACGCACGCCTGTTTGCGCGACTTCTTGCTGCGGTTTGGGCGGCGGAATCACTTCCGTCGGTTTAATCGCGCCATAATATTGCTGGGCTAAATCACGCACTTTTTGCGGATCTACGTCACCAACCACCACCAGCGTGGCGTTATTGGGGGCATACCAACGTTCATACCATGCGCGTAAATCTTCCACCTGCATCGCATTCAAATCCGCCATCCAACCAATCACAGGGTTGCGGTAAGGGCTATTCATAAACGCCATTGCATTGAATTGCTCGTAGGTGAGCGAGGTCGGTTTATCATCAGTGCGCCACCGCCGCTCCTCCTTCACCACCTCAATTTCTTTTTTGAACTCTGCCGGGGGTAACAGCAAATTGCGCATCCGGTCGGCTTCCAATTCCATCGCCACCTGCAAACGATCTGCCGCGATGACCTGATAGTACGCGGTGTAATCCTTGCTGGTGAAGGCGTTATCCTGCGCCCCATTTTCATTGATAATGCGGTTAAACTCACCATCGGGGTGCTTTTGCGTGCCTTTGAACATCATGTGCTCAAGAACGTGCGACACCCCGGTTAAACCATTTTGCTCGTAACTGGAACCGACTTTGTACCACAATTGCATCACCGCAATTGGCGCACGTTTATCCTGTTTCACTAGAATTTTCAAACCGTTATCCAGTTTATATTCATAGACAGGGTTTTCTGTTTTGACGCGCTCAATCGCAACGGCGGGGAGTGTAAAAAAACCTGCAAATAAACAGGAGAAGGCTAAAATTGTTTTGGGATTACGGATTTTGCCGGTAAATGTTAGTATTCTTCGCATCTTTCACCTGTATAGCATAAATAAGCTTGGGCGGTTCATTGTACGATGTTTGGATTCGGAAAGAAAAAAAACCAGGAATTGGCTGACGTTAGCCCTTCCCCTCAACCCGTAGCGCAACCCGTCACACAAGATGCGGGTTTGTTTGCACGCTTAAAACGCGGCCTTTCAAAAACCAGTAATACGCTCACCGAAGGAATGAGTGCCCTGGTATTAGGCAAGAAGAAGGTCGATGATGAGGTTCTTGAGGAATTAGAAATGCGCTTGCTGACTGCCGATGTGGGTGTGGATGCCACTCGCGCAATCATGAGCGACCTGTCGAGCCGTGTCAGCCGCAACGAACTGGCGGACATGGACGCACTGATGCAAGCTCTTTACAACAAGATGCACCGCATTTTGCGCCCCTGCGCTCAACCGTTGGAAATCGTTTCGGAACATCAACCGTTTGTGATTTTAATGGTTGGCATTAACGGCGCGGGTAAAACCACCACGATTGGTAAACTCGCCAAAAAATTCCAGCAGCAAGGTAAATCGGTAATGTTGGCAGCAGGTGATACGTTTCGCGCCGCAGCGGTGGAACAGCTCACCATTTGGGGCGAACGCAACCAGATTCCGGTGATTGCGCAAGGCAACGGTGCGGATTCTGCCTCGGTTATTTTCGACGCGGTGCAGGCCGCCAAAGCGCGTAAGATTGATATTTTGCTCGCCGATACCGCTGGTCGGTTACACACGCAAACTAACCTGATGGATGAGTTGAAAAAAGTTAAACGTGTGATACAAAAGTTTGATAAACAAGCCCCGCACGAAGTGATGCTGATTGTGGACGCGAGTATCGGGCAAAACGCCTTGGTACAAGCCCGGCAATTTAACGAAGCTTTAGGTCTGACGGGGATTACGGTCACAAAATTGGACGGGACTGCCAAAGGCGGTATCCTGTTCGCGATTGCCGAACAACTGAAAATTCCGGTACGTTTCATTGGCGTAGGTGAAAGCATTGACGACTTGCAAGAGTTTGATGCTTACGAATTCACCAGTGCCTTGCTTGCCGGAGATGATTAAAACGAAAGCACCATGATTGAATTCAAGCAGGTCAGCAAGAAATACCCCACGGGGCAGCTCGCGCTTTACAACGTCGATTTAACCCTAGAATCGGGCGAAATGGTGTTTATCACCGGGCATTCCGGCGCGGGTAAAAGCACCTTGTTAAAACTGGTGGCGATGCTTGAACGCCCCAGTCGCGGTGAAGTCTGGATCGGCGGGAAATCGTTAAGCCAAATGGGGAAAGCCCACATCCCTAATTACCGCCGCCGCATTGGGTTTATTTTCCAAGACCCCCACCTGTTGTACGACCGCAGCGTGTTCGACAATATCGCGCTACCGTTACGCATTGCGGGGATGGGACACAGCGAAATCCGCCGCCGGGTACAGGCCGCTTTGGATAAAGTAGGCTTGCTGGGCAAGGAAAAAACCTTTCCGCTGATGCTTTCCGCCGGGGAAAAACAACGGGTAGGCATTGCGCGAGCAATGGTCAATAAACCTACCATTATTCTGGCAGACGAACCCACCGGCAACCTCGACCCGGAACTGGCGCAGGACATTATGTTTACCTTTGCGCAATTCAATGAGCTGGGGGCAACCGTAATGATTGCCAGCCACGACCACACCCTCGTGGAGCGGATGCAAAAACGCACCATCGTGCTGCAAAAGGTGGAAGCATGAGCTCACCAACCAACACTAAACAACCACCAAAACGCAAAGCCAGTGCCACTAAAAATCCGTTGGCGGCATGGTTTAACCAGCAGCGCAATGCGATTCAATTCAGCATGGAACGCTTGTGGATCAACCCTTTATCAACGTGGATTACCCTCGCGGCAATTGCGATTGCGCTGTCATTACCCACCAGCTTGCACTTGCTGCTGAAAAACTTGCAAACACTCACCGCAGATAAACGTGAAGTGCCGACCATTACTCTGTTTCTCAAGCAAAATGTGGGTGAGCAACAAGCCAAAGACATGGCAGAACTGGCTTCCGCACTCCCAGAGGTGGAAGGCGTGCGTGTCGTTACCCGCGATCAGGCATTGGAAAATTTCCGTAAAATCACCGGCTTTGCCGAAACTTTGGACAGCCTCGATGATAATCCTTTGCCCAATGTGCTGATTATTACCCCGCGATTGCAATTACTGGGTAATGCAACGCTGGATGTCGAGGCGTTTTCCACCAAGTTGAAAAAGTACAACGAAGTCGAAGATGTGCAAATCGACGTGGAATGGATTCAGCGACTCCGCGCTATTTTGAGCATTGCCGAGCGCATTATACTGGTGGTTTCGGTACTGTTGGGCTTGACCGTGTTATTGGTGGTGGGGAATACCATTCGCCTTGATATTGAAAATCGCAAAGATGAAATCCGCGTCACCCGCCTGATTGGGGCTACCAATGCCTACATTCGCCGCCCGTTTATTTACGGCGGCATTTGGTTTGGCTTGTTTGGCGGGGTGCTGAGCTTAGTTATTGTGCATCTTGCCCTGCTATTTTTGGTGCAACCTGTAGGGCAATTGGCAACGCTTTATGGCAATACCTTTATCATTAGCGGTGTCGATGTCGCCATGACGCTCAAGATTCTGTTAGCCAGCAGCTTGCTAGGGATTGTTGGTGCGTGGCTTGCGGTCGGGCGTTATTTGTGGCGCGATGAACAGCTTGCTTAAGTCAACACGTTAAACGTGGCACTGCGGCGAGTAATTTTTGAGTGTAAGCATTTTGCGGGTCGCCACACACTTGCGCAGTTGCGCCCTGCTCCACCACTTTGCCTTTATACATCACCACAGTTTGGTCGCTGAGGTATTCGACCACCCCGATATTGTGGGTAATAAACAGCAAAGTCAGGTTACGATCAGCACGGATTTTCAACAGCAATTGCAGGATTTCCGCCTGCACTGACACATCCAGCGCACTGGTTATTTCGTCGCATACGATAAATTCCGGGTTCAGTACCAATGCGCGTGCCAATCCAATCCGCTGACGTTGCCCACCGGAAAATTCGTGCGGATAACGCCACAATGCTTCACGCGGCATTTGCAAATCAGCCAGAATTTGTGCCGCTCGCTCTAAACGCTCTTCTTGATTTGCACCGATACCGTGTACTTTCATCGGCTCAGTCAGCGTAGTTTCAATCAATAAACGCGGGTTCAACGACGACTGCGGGTCTTGAAACACCATCTGCATTTTCGGACGTAACGGGCGCAATTCACTGGCAGACAACCCAGTCAATTCCTGCCCATGCAACTGAATGCTACCGCTGGTGGGTTTTCCCAACTGCAATACTGCCCGCCCTAGCGTGGTTTTTCCACACCCCGATTCCCCCACCAACGCCACGATTTGCCCCGCTGTCACCGACAGCGACACATCATCGACTGCCCGCAGATGATCGACAGTACGCCGGAAAATGCCTTTACGCAGCGGGAACCATACGTTGAGATTGCGGATAGAAAGCAGCGGGGAGGGTGCATTAACAGACGACAGTACTTCCTTACGCTCCCGCTTCAAATTCTCTGGCACTGCCGCCAGCAACTGCTGCGTATACGGATGTTGCGGATGGCGTAACACCTGTTGAGTGCTACCCACTTCCACCAGTTTACCGCGTTGCATCACCCCCACTTGTTGCGCCATTTGTGCGACTACGCCGAAATCGTGGGTAATAAACAGGGTACTCATCCCAGTATCGTCTTGCAGTTTACGCAGCAACCGCAAAATTTCTGCCTGCACGGTGACATCCAACGCGGTCGTTGGTTCGTCAGCAATCAGCAACTCAGGCTCACACGCCAATGCCATCGCAATCATGACGCGCTGGCGTTGCCCACCGGATAATTGGTGTGGGTAATCGCGCAACCGTTCACGAGCGTGGGGAATTTGCACTTGCTCCAAGGCCAATAACACCCGTTCCTGCGCTTCCTCATCACTCATCTGCGGGCGGTGTAACTGCAAAGCCTCGCTAATTTGTTCACCAATCGTGAATACCGGATTCAGCGAGGTCATCGGTTCCTGGAAAATCATTGCTATTTGTGAACCGCGTAGCTCCCGCAACTGCGCGTCTTCCATGCGCAACACATCACGCCCGTTAAATAAAATTTCACCGTGCGGATGCGAAGCCAAACCCTGTGGCAACAGCCGAATAACTGACAGCGCGGAAATGGATTTACCACTGCCCGACTCGCCCACCAAACAAAACGTTTCGCCCTTGGCAATGCTGAAACTGATGTCATCCACCGCTTTCACCAGCGTCGCACCCGTGTGCAAGTGAGTGTGTAAGTGCTTTACCTCAAGTAACGGCTGGCTCATCCATTGACTCCCGCGTTACGCGACAATTGCGGGTCAATCGCATCGCGGAATGCCTCCCCAATCAGATTATAAGCAAATACCGTGAGGAAAATCGCCCCGCCCGGAAACACCGCCATCCACCAGTTAAACAGCGACGATTTCACCGCCTGATTCAACATTTGCCCCCACGACGGCGCGTCCACTAAGCCTAAGCCTAAAAAGCTCAAGGTCGCTTCCGCCAAAATCGCCGAAGCCACCCCAAAACTCACCCCGACTAATAACGGCGCAACCCCGTTCGGTAGCATGTGCCTGAACAAAATCGACGACAGCGGCAAACCACCCGCCACCGCTGCCTGCACATAATCTTGTTTACGCAATTTCAGGAATTCCGCCCGAATGTACCGCGCATACCCCGACCAACTGGTGACACCGATAATGATCATCATCATGTATAAACTGCGCCCGAAAAACGCTACGAATGTCAGCAGCAAAAACAGCGTCGGAATCGACTCAAAAATCTCCACCAAGCGCATTCCCAGCATGTCGATTACGCCGGAAAAATACCCCATTAAACCGCCCAGAATCACCCCGATTACCAAGGAAATGCCTGTAGCAATCAAGCCAATACTCAAAGCAATCCGCGAGGCATGAATCATTCGGCTCAATACATCCGCGCCGTTTTCCTCAGTCCCCATCCAATGGGTGCGCTCAGTCGCCTCTAATGGCTCTTCCAAACCGGTATCGCCAAAATCGCGTAAATAATCCTGCGGGGTGTACTCAATCGGCGGCATCACCCGCCACTCGACTTGGGTGTAAGCTGCGCTGCGAAACTGATCGTAAATCACCACACTCGGCGGCGTAAGTAAGGCGTTGATTAGCAACGTTGCCAGCAATGTCCCCGCGATAAAAACCAGCAACCGTTTCCCCGCACTCCACGACACCCCCGCTAAAATCACCAACAGCGCGAACATCGCCAGCACCAACACATCTTCCTTGGTCAAATAATCCAATACCGGCGCGGAAATCACCCCGTCTTTACGCATTAACAACGGCATCGAATTCGCCAGAAACGGCGCGAATACTCCCGCAAAACCCAGCACCGCAATCCACGCAAAACCCAGTTTTACGCCCCAGCCTTGCCAAGTTTTACGCCAAATACGCCGGGAAAATGACTCGCGGCTGACTTCATGTTTAGTCATAGCTCACCCTCGGATCAGCCAAGGTGTAACAAAAATCAGCAATCAAATACCCTATCAAGGTCAAAAATCCGCTAATCCAAGTAATCGACAGCACCAACTCACGGTCACGGCCTTTCACTGCCTCCACCGCTAACTGCCCCATTCCATTGATACTAAAAATATTTTCCACAATCAGCGAACCAGCTAATAAACTCGGCAATAGCCCCGCCGATACTGTAATCAACGGCAATAAACTGTTACGAAACACGTGCCGCCATAACACATCTGGCTCTGCCAGCCCCTTAGCGCGGGCAGTGCGTGCGTAATCCGCGTGCAAATTTTCCAACACCGATGTTCGGGTCAATTTTGCCAAACCCGCAAACCCGGCATACGACAAACAAATAACCGGCAAAACCAAATGCCACACCCGATCCAGCAAGAAACCGGACACAAACACGCCGTTCAAGAAGTGCGGCAAAAACGGCATATCTTGTGCTGCACGACTGGAAATCCCGGCGGTCGGGAACCACTGAAAATGTTGCACATTAGCGAAAAACCCCAGCAACAATACCCCCGCCAGCATCGTTGGCATCGACCACAACGCCAGCATCGACACGTTAGAAAACACGTCAAAACGCCCGCCGCGATCTTGCGCCGCCTTCACCCCAACAATAATCGCAACCAAATAAATCAACGGAATCGTTACCGCATTCAGCAACAAAGTAATCGGAATGCGTTCCGCCAGAATCTCCCCCACCGGTCGCCCGTACATAAAACTCGTGCCTAAATCCATGCCCTTGGTGAAGGAAAACCCGTTGTAATCACCTTCAGCATCTTGGGTAAAGCCAATCGGCGACACATTATTCAACCAGCGCAAATACTGAATCGGCGCAGGCTGATCCAACCCATAACGCTGGTTGTAATACGCCATTAACGCCTGTTTTTCCTGCGGCTTCATATCCGAGCCTTCTACCAGCGTTTGCGCACTGATCCCGCCCGGCGACAATACCATGACGCTAAACACCACCAGCGTAATCCCCAACAAGGTGGGAATCATCAGCAACACACGACGTAACAGGTAAGTCAGCATCGTAACACCCCGTTACTGTTGGTACTTTTGCTGGGCGGAAGGCACGTAATTTTCCAACGGCAACAGCCCACGGTTTAACCCCAGCTTGGTCATTTGCAGGTTGTGAATGCGCTTATCAATAAACGCCAAAGTCTTACGGCGCATTAAAAACGTATAAGGTTGATCGTCATACATAATATGCTCCGCCTGTTGCCACAACGGCATCCGCGTTGCTTCATCCACCGTCGCCCGCGCCTTATCAATCAAGCTATCCAATGCCGGATTTTTGTAGCTGATGGTATTATCACCGTCGGTTTTTGCCTGCGAACTGTGGAACATCTGGTAAATGTCGGTTTCAATACCGCTCGTCCAACCCAGCGTAATCGCGTCAAAATCCTTTTTATTCAAAGACTCCAACATGACCGGCCATTCTTGTGGGAACGGGATCATTTTCACCCCAGCCTTAGCGTATAAATCCTTGAGTAGCAACACCATACGTTTGGTATCTTCATTCGCATCGAAATACGTCAACTTGAATTCAAACGGCTGCCCCGCTGCATCTTCCAGCACCCCGTCTTTATTGCGGTCTTCGTAACCCACTTCCTTCAACAAGGCTTGGGCTTTTTCCAGATTAAACGCATACGGCTGTAACGCAGGGTCGTGTTGCTTACTGGTATTGCTAAACGGGCTAACCGCAGGCTCGGCGTAATCCAAAAACACGTCTTTAATCACGCGCTGCACGTCGGTCAAATGCGACATCGCTTGACGCACTCGCTTATCTGCAAAGCGCGTTGGTTTGCCGCCACGTTCTTGATTCCAGCCAATGTAACTGTAACCAGCCACAGGCGGCATGTACTCGAAATTCTGACTTTTACCCATCATTTGCGGGTCTTGTTTCAAATCCGCGTATTCGTTGGGGCGTGCGCCGTAAGCATCAATTTCACCATTGCGATAGGTGGTTAAACGCGCACTGTCGTTTTGAATGATTTTCCACAAAATGCGGTTGTAAGACGGCTGTACATCACCCCAGTAACGCTCATTGCGCACCAGTTCCACATTGCCTTTATCCGGTGTCCAGCCTTTAGGATCAGGCATTTGATAAGGGCCGCTCCCCAATAACAAACCTTTTGACTCATTAAACGCCTGCGGGGTTTTCAGGTAAGGCTCGTAAAAATGTTTGGGGAAAATCGTCATGCCGCCCGCCAGCGACAATGCCTCGAAATACGGCTCTTTGTAAGTGAACACGACTTCGTATTTACCATTGGCTTTGACACTCGCGATTTTCTCCAGATACGCACGCTCACGCGGAGCTTGAATCGCCTCAGTCATAATAAAATTAAAGGTGAACGCCACATCGTCCGCCGTCAGCGGTTTACCATCTGAAAAGGTCACGTCATCGCGCATCTGGAAAGTAATCGTCAAGCCATCCGCGCTCACTTGCCAGCTTTTGGCAATCAAACCTTCCCACTCTAGCGTATCGGGGTTGCGGGTAATCAGACTTTCCTGCACGTAACTTTGCACATCAGAGGCATATGCATCGGTAGATACCAGCGGGGTAAGCGTTTTAAGGTTATTGCCAAACGCATTCACGCTCCAGTCGCCTTGTGCATAACCGGCTTGTTGGGTCATGGCGTGAGCGCGGTTAAAGGCAGCCGCCACCGCAGGCGTGGTTGTTGCTGTAGCAGCATTATCACTGCGGGCAAGCGTGCCACTACTCACCGCACTGCGTAAGTCGCGCATGTCTTTGGCCTGAGCTTGCAACGCGGTTTGCATTTCCGTCAGCCGCAACCATTGGCGGTCAATCTGGTACATAACCAGCAGCAACAGCGTGATTAATACGGCGATAAGGGCGTAGAGAATCCAGTCTTTGGCGGTGAGTCGTTTTTGCATGTTGTTCGTGTATACTGATGAATTTTACCAAAGCATAACACCAAGTTTAAGGAGAATCACATGGGTTTTCTCACTGGCAAACGCGCCCTGATCACCGGGATCGCAAGTGACCGTTCCATCGCTTACGGTATTGCCGAAGCCATGCACCGCGAAGGCGCGGAACTGGCCTTCACTTACCAAAACGACAAACTCAAAAGCCGGGTGGAAAAAACCGCCGCTGCCTTCGGCTCCAGCATTGTGATTCACTGCGACGTGGCAACTGACGACAGCATCGCGGCGGCGTTCACCGAACTCGGTACGCACTGGGATGGCGTGGACATTGTGGTTCACTCCATTGCTTTCGCCCCCAAAGAACAACTGAACGGGAGCATCGTCGACAATACCACCCGCGAAGGCTCAATGATTGCGCACGACATCAGTGCTTACAGCTTTATCGCCATGGCACGTTACGCGAAACCGTTGATGGCAGGCCGTAACGGTTCTTTGCTGGCGTTGAGCTATTTGGGCGCGGTTGCCGCTATCCCCAACTACAACGTGATGGGCATGGCAAAAGCCAGTTTGGAAGCGGCGGTACGTTTCATGGCCGCTGATTTGGGGCCACAAGGCATCCGGGTTAATGCGATTTCCGCAGGCCCGATTCGTACTCTTGCAGCGGCTGGCATCGCCGGATTCCGCAAAATGCTCGACCATTTCGAGAAATATGCGCCCATGCGTCGTAATGTCACCATTGAAGAAGTCGGCAATGTTGCAGCGTTCCTGTCATCTGATTTAGCATCCGGTGTCACGGGTGAAATCACCTATGTGGATGGCGGTTGGAATATTCTGGGCATGTCCGGGTTAGGCGAAGAATAACCCCCGGAGCGGAGCACTGGTGGTGATGTTAGCAAGCAAATCCTTGCTGCATCACCACTCACCGCGCCAATAACGTTGACCGCCAGCCTCAAATAATAATGAAAAAATAACATAAAATTTATCCACGCTATACTACGGTATAAGCTGTGTTTAGGAGGAACAACAATGACAACTGCTATTTTTGGCAAAACCCCCAAAGGCATCCAAGAAGTTGAAACCAAAGCGAATGGTTTATCCATGATCGAACGCTGGGTTCTAATTTCGGTTGATGGTAAACGTACTTTTGAAGACCTTAAAGCCCTGCCGCGTGTCAACGACCTCAATGCGGTGCTGACACTGTTGGAAACCGGCGGTTACATCCGCAAAGTGGGGTCATCATCCGCTTCGGTTGCCAACGCTGCGGCCAATACCGCAACACCAACAACGCCGAATACTACGAACGCCGCTTCCGGCTCTGCTACACGTTTTCGTGAATTACCTGCTAGATTTGATCCCGCCACTTTTAACATGGCAAAAAACTTTATGGTTAACACCTTGAATGCGTTCAAAGGCTTTTACGGCGCAACCAGTTTGGTGCGCAGCATTGATCATTGCCAAACCCATGAAGAACTACGCGATTTGTTCGATGCATGGCACGAGTCCATTTCCGGCACCCGTCAATGGCAAAAACAAGGCGCAGACTTACAGAAAAAGTTGCTGGATGTGATTTGAAGGCAACGGCTAACTACCACAACAGGGTTATTGGCATCGTACCGCCCTACCCCCGATAATCTTGAGTCATTATCTGGGAAATAGGTACACGCCCCTTGCAGCTTTCCAACGAAGACAACCTGCGGCTCAACGTCCTGCTTGCCCAACCGCTGCAAGCCGTGCGCATCAACGAGTCCACCATGACCGTCCACGCCCTGACCGATCGGGGCGAAGCGAAAGTGCGCCTTAATCCCACCGCGCGTGACGAGCAATACCTGCGCTGGGTACGCGAATTACTCTCCATGAAAGTCACCGGCTCACCCGGCGGCTACCCGATCTTCCTGAAACGCTGGACGCGCATGGGTCACGCCCGCAATAACCTCGACCAAATGCTGCTCCTCGGCGAACCCGAAGCCGTCGCCGCCGTCGTCTACACCCCCGGTTTAAGCCACGACATCGCAAAACGCGCTTGGTGGGCAAGCCCCAGTGCCACCAACGCCCGCTGCCTCCTAGAAAATCCCGAAGTTGTCGCGGGCGAACTTGGCAAAGAACTCACCGCTTACCTGCTCGAATTCCTGCCCTTCGAGGAAATCCAACTCGACGTAGTAGACACCGTGCGCCTCTGCCTGCAAGGTGAACTCATTACCCCCGCCGAACGCAGCAAACTGTGGGAACGCGCCAAACGCAAAAACCCGTTCTACATCGGTTTCCTGCACGCTGACCCCACGTACATTCCCTTGCCCACCAAGCCGCACCGCCACCACGCTAACCTCATCGCACAACTGGCAACGCAACTCGACGCAAACAACCCCTACGCCCAAGCCCTCAGCCAAACCCTAGATAGCGCAGGGCAAAACTGGTTACGCGCCCTGCAACTCGCACTCGAAAAGCCCGTCGATCAAGAAGTCGTCATTTCCTTGTTCATCGCCATCGACAAACGCTTCCCGCTACCTTTACCGGAATCGCGCGGAGTACGCGACCTGAATACCGCCCTGCAACGCGCTGAACAATTCTGCCACACGGATGATGATAGCCCTGCCGACGCAAAAGCCGTGCGTGACACCTTGAATCCCGATACATTGCCCCTATTTAAGGCTATGTTAATATTGGCGCAAATGGGGGAAGACTCCCTCATTCCGTATTTTGGCGGCAACGATTCGGTCGGTTCAGTGATGCGCAAACGCCTCGAACCCTTGATCAACCCCTTGTTGGCGCAAACCACCCTTTTACTCAAATAGGTACACCCATGCCCTACTACGTGTTCACAATCACCCAACCCAACCCGATGATCAAAAATCTGGACATGCAGCAAGCCTGTGAAGTTTACAAAGACGCGCGTGAACTGGCGCGTGACTTGCGAGCCAAGCAAGAACCGGGCGACAAAGCCATCGTCAAAATCGTCTTCGCTGCCAGCCAACTCGAAGCCGAAGAAAACCTGCACGAAACCCGCGAAAAACCCATCCTGATGGAATGGGAAAAGTAAGCAGCGCATGGATGAAGACCAATACCGCAGTGTTTACCGCGAAGTTAACGCCAACCGCTGCGTATTCGAGAAGGCATTAAATAATCGCCGTTGCGATTGCAGCCGTCACGAGCGTTTCCTGCTGGCAACCCGCGAAGCTGTCGGCTGCCTGTCAGAGGCGAGTCTCGCCAATTGCACAGTCTTTTTGGAGACATTGCGTGAAAAATCCCGCTTTGCGCTGCGTGAAACCCTGATTGATGGCCCATTGCCACACAATAAGGAACTCAAAGTGCAAGCAGGTGGCACATTAGCCCTGCAACAGCACCTTTTTCCTGAGCAAACAGCGGCAAAAACCACGCAAGACATCTACGAATTGGTCAACATTGCGCTGTCAAAATACGCTAACATTGCCGATTTCCCGTATGGCGAACTCATCAAAGGTGTCGTCCACTACGAAAGCCGCCCCAAACGTGGCAAATAAACATACCCAGTTTTAGGTGACAAATGGATCGTTTTCCCGTTTTTCTCGACCTGCATAACCGTCAGTGCCTCGTGGTTGGCGGTGGCAAAGTAGCCGAACGCAAAGTGGATAGCCTGCTCAAAGCGGGAGCTGTCGTCACGTTAATTGCCCCCGACATCACCACGGAAATGGGCATTATCACTAGCGGACAAAACGTCCAGTACCATGCACGTCCGTTTGTTGATAGCGACATTGATGGGCAATTCCTCGTCATTGCTGCCACCAATAACCCTAGCGTCAATGCGCATATTGCCAGCCTTGCCGATGCGCGGAATATGCCGGTGAATGTGGTCGATGATGCCTCGGTTGGCAATTTCATTATCCCCTCTGTCGTTGACCGCTCGCCCGTCACTATTGCCATTTCCACCGGCGGAGCGTCCCCCGTGTTGGCTCGGCAATTGCGCATGAAGCTGGAAACCATGATTCCGCCCCAATGCGGCGAACTCGCCGGTATCACCGAAGAATACCGCGACATTGTGAAAAAACACCTGCCCGAAGCACAGCGCAAAACCTTCTGGGAACAAGCCCTGAAAGGCCCCTTTGCCGAACTGGTGTACGCAGGTCACGTCGAGGATGCGCGGCGTTTGCTGGATGAAATGCTGGCAAGCTACCCCAACGGACAAACGATGGGCGAAGTGTATTTGGTCGGCGCAGGCCCCGGCGACCCGGATTTGCTGACCTTCAAAGCCTTACGCCTAATGCAGCAAGCCGATGTAATGGTGTACGACCGCCTCGTCTCCAAGTCGATTCTGGACATGGCAAACCAACGCGCCGAACGCATTTACGTCGGTAAAGAAAAAGCCAGCCACGCCGTACCGCAAGACCAAATCAACGACTTGCTGGTAAAACTCGCCAAGCAAGGCAAGCGCGTGTTGCGTCTGAAAGGCGGCGATCCGTTCATTTTCGGGCGCGGCGGCGAAGAAATCGAAACGCTGGCGGAAAATGGCGTACCGTTCCAAGTTGTTCCCGGCATTACCGCCGCATCCGGCTGTTCGTCTTACGCGGGGATTCCGCTGACCCATCGCGATTACGCGCAATCCTGCACCTTTGCCACCGGGCATTTGAAAGACGGCAGCATCGACCTGAATTGGGCGCAATTGTCACAACCGAATCAAACCGTGGTGTTCTACATGGGTTTAACTGGCATTGAAGTGATCAGCCAGCAATTGCAAGCCTTCGGGCGTTCCGGCGATACGCCTGCGGCATTGGTCGAGCAAGGCACAACCCGCAACCAACGTGTTCACATCGGCACGATTGCCACCTTGCCGCAATTGGTGAAAGACAGCGGGGTTCGCGCCCCCACCCTCACCATCGTCGGCGAAGTGGTGCAGTTGCATAGCAAATTGCATTGGTACGAACCGCAACGCCACGTGATTGCCAGCGAATTCAGCCTCGATCACCCTGTTGCCCCTGTAGAGGTATAAGCCATGTCCGAAACCCGCATCAGCGTTGAAACCTTCAAGCAAAACTTGACTGCCACCGGGCAAGATTTCAAACACAACATGAGTTCCGAGGGGAATTGTTCCGAAAACGAACCCTACGCCATGCAAGTCATCGACGACAGCATGGAACCAGAATTCGCCAAAGGTTGCGTGATCGTGATCGACCCGACCGGCATCGTGCGGGATGGCGCGTATGTGTTCGCGATTGACGACAAAGACGAATACATTTTCCGCCAGTTGCGTATTGTCGAAGGCAAATACATCCTCGTTGCCCTCAATGACGACTACGAAGCCATCGAAATCAGCGGCATGAACCGCATCGAAGGCGTGATTACCCAACGTTCGGCGGGCAGTTACCGACCACCGAACGGTAAACGCCGCACTTACCACAAGTGGTACGACAAATGACGATTATGTACGGCATCCCCAACTGCGACACCGTGAAAAAAGCCCGTGCTTGGCTGGGCGAACGCGGCATTGAATACACCTTCCACGATTTTCGTAAGGATGGCGTAAATCCGGTATGGTTACGTGCATGGGTAGCAGAATTTGGCTGGGAAACGCTAGTCAACCGCAAAGGCACGACTTGGCGCAAACTGCCAGAAGAAACCCGCGAAAACATGGATGAAGCGATTGCGTTAGTGGTGATGGAAGAATTGCCGTCGATCATTAAACGTCCGCTGCTTGATACGGGAACGCGTCATGTGGTGGGCTTTTCACCGGATGCTTACCGCGAGCTTTTTCAAAACTAAAACAGAGATTCTTTGATGTCCGCTACTCTCGATCTTGCTATCGACCTGATTTCGCGTCCCTCCGTCACGCCATTGGACGAAGGTTGCCAGCAATTACTGGCTGACCGCCTTGCGTCGCTGGGCTTTGTGGCTGAACACCTGCGCTTTGGTGACGTGGATAATATCTGGCTACGCCGTGGCACGACCTCACCCGTGTTTTGCTTTGCAGGGCACACCGATGTTGTCCCCACCGGGCCTTTAGAAGCATGGGATAGCCACCCATTCCAACCGGAAATCCGTGATGGAATGCTCTACGGGCGCGGTGCGGCGGATATGAAAGGCAGCATTGCTGCGTTCACCATTGCCTGCGAAAACTTCGTGCGCGAAAACCCTGATCATCAAGGGTCGATTGCATTTCTGATCACCAGTGACGAAGAAGGCCCGTCCATCAATGGCACGGTCAAGGTCGTGGAATTGCTGGAACAACGCAATGAGAAAATCGACTGGTGCTTGGTCGGCGAACCTTCCAGCACTTGCTGCGTGGGTGACGTGGTGAAAAACGGGCGGCGTGGCTCACTCAATGGCGTACTAACCGTGATCGGGCAGCAAGGGCATGTGGCTTACCCACATTTAGCAGATAACCCTATTCACCGTGCCGCACCTGCTTTAGCGGAACTGGTGAGCATTGAATGGGATAAGGGCAATGAGTTTTTCCCACCAACCAGCTTCCAGATTTCCAATATCAAGGGCGGGACGGGTGCAAACAATGTGATTCCGGGTACGCTACACGTGGAATTTAACTTCCGCTTTTCGACGCAACAGACTGAAATGGGTTTACGCGAACAGGTAGAAGCGATCTTTAACCGTCACGGGTTTGGCTATGAATTGAAGTGGACGCTTTCAGGCAATCCGTTTTTGACACCGCGCGGGGATTTAGTCGATGCGAGTGTCGCAGCGATTCAGGCGGTAAATGGGCAAGCGACGGAATTATCGACTTCTGGCGGCACATCTGACGGACGCTTCATTGCACCCACAGGTGCGCAGGTGATGGAACTGGGGCCAGTCAATAAGACCATTCACAAGGTCAACGAATGTGTCGCAGTGGATGATTTAAACGCGCTCACCATCATTTACCAAAAAGTCTTGGAGCGGTTGCTGGGGCAAGTGTCGGGCTAATGCCCGACAAACCCACTATTTAAAAGTCTTGCGAGGGCGACCGCGCTTACGCTGGGTAATTTGCCCCTCTTCCAATTCGGCGGTTGCCCAATCGGTCAAGCTTTTGTGAATATGCTCGGCGACAACGTGTAAGCGTTCCTCTAACGCAGCGCGGAAAAAGTTTTCGCGTTGCTCGCTGATACGTAGTGCTTCTTGCAACTCACGAATTTCTTCACGTGCTCGCGCTTCCATTTCCTCTAATTGGCCGCGCAATTGCTCCACTTTGTTACTTAACTCTTCCCTGATTTTGCGTTTTTCTTCAGCAGCTTGCGCACGCACGTCGGATAACGTACTGGAAGTTGCACCTTTTGGACGACCCCGCCCACGCTTTTTGGTAGTTTCTAATTGCATTTTCGTTTGACCTGCATGTTTCTGTTCAGCCTCATCCTTGATTGCCGTTTGCCGCTCTGCTATTTCATCCGAATATTCAGCCATCATCATTTTTTCCCTCAATCAAATACCGTTATTTGATACCTGATAACACTCCACTCACGTACATTATCTGAATAAGTTTTATACAAATCAAGTTGATTCGTAAATTTTATCTATGAACAAATAAAACTTGGATAAATCACCCAACAGCACCATAGGTTACACCGCAGACTGTAACCGTTTCAAATAAAATGTCACCCCCTACCGTAGATGGCAGACGTGGTGTCCCTCGCTGGGCGTAGCATATCACGATACTTGGTGAATTCACTCGCATAAGTAGCACTTTTGGCGATTTTCGATTGAGTCTACTGGCAGAGTGTGCGATGTTAACACGCTTTAAAATACCACATTGAAGCGCATGGCAAGCTCACTGCATAAAACCCTAACCTGTATTGCCGCTTTAGGATTGTCCGTCAGTCCAACGGTTGCTCTTGCCCAAACGCAATGGATGTCGTGCCCGATACCACCTTATCCGACTGATAATATTGAGCGTCCTGCCGATTTGCCGCCGCAAGCCGTACACATTGAAGCCAATACCGCGCTGTTCCGCGAGCAAGGTGTGTCGGAAATGTCCGGTGATGTGCAAATTTCCCAACAAGATAAAAAAATGCGGGCAGACAATGCGACTTACGAACAAAGCAGTTCGCAAGTGACCGGCAAAGGCAATGTTACCTTTAGCACACCGACCCTAAAGGCCAAGAGCACTGATTTTAATTACAATTTAAACCAAGACAAAGGCGAGTTGCAAAATGCTGACTACCGTTTACCGGTAACAGAAGGTCGTGGTTCCAGCAAACGCATTGTACGCGAAAGCCAGCAATTGACCCGACTTGAGCAAGCATCGTACACCACCTGCCCACCCGGAAATGCGGCATGGAGCTTGAACTCGCCGAATATTCGCCTTTACCACGAGCAAGAACAGGGCACAGCAACTAATGTCACCCTCAAGATACGTAAAGTGCCCATTCTGTATTTGCCCTACATTTCTTTCCCGTTAACCGACAAGCGTAAATCAGGCTTTTTGTTCCCTGTGATTGGTTCCTCAGAAAAAACCGGAATACAAGCGGGCATCCCCTATTACTTTAATCTCGCTCCAAACTACGACATGACGCTCACGCCCACTGTATTGAGCAAGCGGGGTTTGCAGTTGGGGACAGAGTTTCGCTATTTGACGGAAAAGCACCAAGGCGAAGTGAAATACACCCTGCTGCCCAATGACAAAATCGGCACGGTTAGCAATCGTTATTACTACGACCTGAAACACAATACCCAGATCGACGAACGCTCCAGTGTCTCATTGAAAGCAGAAGGCGTTTCCGACGATCAATATTTCGTTGACTTAGGTAACTCGTTGCAAGCAACCAGTGAAGTCAAACTTGAACGACGATTAACTTACAAAACCAGCGGTGACAAGTGGACATTTTCTGCGATGACCCAGGATTACCAAGTCCTTGACGGCGGCATCAAACCACACTCGCGTTTACCACAATTGCTGCTAAATTACCGTCCCCTAGAAAACAGCAAGGGTCTAGACATGCTGGTCACGACCGAATACACCAAGTTTTCAGGCAGTAAAACCGCAACTAACGGTTCACGCTTAGACCTAAAAACGACTGTCAGCAAAAACTTCGCGAACGATGCCGCTTACATCAAACCTTCCGTAAGCCTGCGCCATAGCGAATACACCTTAGACGATGCCAACAAAACCCGTGTGAGTCGCACCTTACCAACCGCCACCGTAGATGCTGGATTGTTTTTTGAACGCGATGTCAAACAAGGCAAGTATTTACAAACGCTGGAACCGCGCTTGTATTACACCCAAACGCCGTACAAAGATCAAAGCAATATTCCGGTGTTTGACTCTTCCGAAAACACCTTTAGCTACGGGCAATTGTTTAGCGAAAATCGTTTTACCGGGAAAGACCGCATTGAAGATGCCAATCGCCTGTCAGCGTCCGTCACCACCCGTTTTCAAGATCAAAAAAGCGGTCGCGAAGTGCTGCGAGCCAGCGTCGGACAAATCTACCACTTTGATGAGCGCAAAGTGACCTTACCAGGTCAAACCGCACAGACAGGCAAACGCTCCGAGATCGTATTTGAAACCGGCGGGCAACTTAACCCACGCACCAATCTCAGCAGCACCACGTTTTGGGACAGTGACACTAAAAAGCTCACCGCCAACCAAGTGGATTTACGTTACAAGGACGATAAAAAGCGCATTGTTAACGTCGGTTACACCAAGCGTAAAGACGAATTTGAAGCAGGTCGTCTATCCTTCGTTGCTCCGGTAAAAGAAAATTGGAAAGCCATCGGCGGCGTGGAATACGACTTACTCAATAACCGCAATCTGGAATCAGTAGTCGGTGCGGAATACGAAAGCTGCTGCTGGAAAACCCGTGTCGCTGGTCGTAATTACCTTCTTCCTGACAATAAAACCCGTGATAATGCCGTATTCATTGAATTTGAATTAAAAGGCTTGGGGAATTTTGGTAGTGGCACTCGTGACCTATTGCAAGACCGCGTTTACGGCTATGAATAAAGTATGGCTGCTGTTAGTGCTGGCGATTACACCGTTAGTGCAAGCAGCAGAAGATGTCGCTATCGACCGAATTGCCGCCGTCGTCAATGACGATTCGGTGTTAATGAGCGAAGCACAGCAACGCATGAATGCCCGTCAACTGAGCTTACGTCAAGCGGTAGACGAGTTAGTGCTGGAACACTTACAACTTCAACAAGCTAAAGACAAGGGCATTCCAGAAGGTGATCCGCAAACGGTTATTACCGCATTACGCGCTCAAATGCTCAAAAATTCGGTTAAAGTCAGTGATCAAGAAGTTGCCGAACTGATTGCCAGTCAAAGCGATACTGTTACTAAGGGTGAAAGCTACCATTTACAGCACATCTTATTGGCAACACCTGCGGGTGTTTCTGCTGATCAAGCCAACCAGACTCGTGAACGCGCAGAGCAAGTGCGCCACCGACTGCTAGCCGGTGAAGATTTTGCGCAACTGGCAAAAACCACCTCCGACTCGCACGCAGCAAAACAAGGCGGCGATTTAGGCTGGCAAGCGGCGGCAAACTTGCCTGCGAGTTTTATTCGCGCACTGGCGTTATTGAAAACCGGTGATATTTCCGAAGTTATTCGTGACGACAGTGGTTTCCATCTCTTAAAGCTGCTGGAGCGCGAAGGTGGAAAGCGCAAGATGACGGAAAATATCCGCACGCGCCATATTTTGGTCAGCACCACTACCCGCGATGAGACCTTAGCCAAGCAAAAAATTGATGATTTGTATCAGCAAGCGATGCAAGGAGGCAGCTTTGCGCAATTGGCAAAAGCCCATTCAGATGATCCCGGTAGTGCCGCCAAAGGTGGTGATTTGGGTTGGGTTACACCCGGTAAAACCGTTCCTGAGTTTGAGCAGGTCATGGCGCAAACACCGCCAAACACCCTGAGCCAGCCGTTTAAAACCAGCTTTGGTTGGCATATTTTACAAGTATTAGCCCGTCAACCTGTGGATCAAACGGTGGATAGCCTGCGCGATAAAGCGGGAGATTTCCTCGCCGAACGCAAAGCGGAAGAGCAATACCAAGCATGGCTGCAAGGTTTACGCAGCAAAGCTTTTATTGAATATCGCATTCCCAGCGATAACAACCTGCAACTACATTGAGCATTATGACAACACGTTTACGGATTGCGCTAACAGCGGGGGAGCCTGCGGGTATTGGCCCTGACATTATTCTGTTACTGCTGCAACAACAGCAATGGGCGGAAGTCGATTTGGTGGTAATTGCTGATCCTGTGGTGTTGCAAACACGGGCGGATGCATTAGGGATTAGCGTGCGCTTACGTGAATATTCGCCGACGACGCTGACAAGCGCGTGTCCGCCGGGTGAATGCTGGGTATTACCCATACCCACCGCCGTACCCGTTGAAGCCGGAGTGTTAAATCCAGCCAATGCACCCTACGTGTTAGCTACCTTGCGACGTGCGGTGGAAGGCTGTTTGAACGGTGAATTTGCCAGCATAGTAACTGCGCCGTTACACAAGGGGGTTATCAATGACGCGGGTATTCCATTCACCGGACACACGGAATTTTTGGCGGAATTAACCCACGCGCCGTTGCCCGTAATGATGTTAGCCAGCCATAACCTACGGGTGGCACTCGCCACCACGCATGTGCCATTAGCACAGGTAAGCTCACAAATTACCCGTGAATCCCTAACCCAAGTATTGACGATTTTGCATCACGATTTGCAGCATAAATTCGCGATTGCGCATCCGCGAATTTTGGTGTGCGGCTTGAATCCTCATGCGGGTGAAGGCGGGCATTTAGGCACGGAAGAGTTAGACACGATCATTCCGGTGGTACAGGCATTGCAACAGCAAGGCATGGATTTACGTGGCCCGTTACCGGCAGATACTTTATTTACCCAGCGTCATTTGCAAGGGGCGGATGCGGTGTTGGCGATGTATCACGATCAAGGCTTACCCGTATTGAAACACGCCAGCTTTGGGAAAGGCATTAATATTACGCTGGGATTGCCGATTATCCGTACCTCCGTCGATCACGGGACGGCTTTGGATTTGGCGGGAACGGGTCAGGTCGAAACCGGAAGCTTGTACGAAGCCATTGCGCTGGCAGTGCAACTGAGCCTGAAATAAAAAAGGGCATCCCGCAGGATGCCCAACCGCTAGGAGGGTAGAATCAGAACCTTTCACCCGTTCTGGTTATGCCTTCCTGCTTTGTTCTGCTATGACGTTGCCATTAGCCATTCGGTTCAAAATAATATAAGAATTTTATAATTTAATTATATAGGTACATCCTAGTCTATGTATGGGAGGCAAGGCAAGTAGGAAAAACACTCACCTGTCAAGGCAATAGGGATAGAAACTTTCTGACAATTATCATAGGCAAGGGCTTTGCTGTAGGTTATAACACAGAAGCTGTGGCACAATGCGCCACCCTAATTGCGTTACAACAACGTCAGGAAAATCGTTACCTGTATGACTGATTATTTGCTCATTATCGTCGGCACTGTGTGGGTCAACAATTTCGTGCTGTCCCACTTCTTGGGATTGTGCCCATTCATGGGAGTTTCACGACGGCTGGAAACCGCGATGGGGATGGGACTCGCCACCACCTTCGTACTCACACTGTCGTCCATCAGCAGTTATTTGGTTAATGCGTATTTATTGGAACCGTTGAGTTTGGAATATTTACGCACCATCAGCTTTATTCTCGTCATTGCTACGGTGGTGGGTTTTACAGAAATGGTTATCCGTAAAACCAGCCCGGTTTTGCACAATATTTTGGGTATTTACCTGCCGCTGATTACCACCAACTGCGCGGTGTTGGGCGTGGCATTGCTGAATGTGCAGGAAAGCCATGACTTTATTGAATCCGCACTCTATGGCATGGGTGCTGCGCTGGGCTTCACCTTGGTATTAGTGCTGTTTGCGGGGATTCGGGAACGCATTGCTGCGAGTGATGTTCCCGGTATTTTTCAAGGCAATGCTATCGGTTTAATCACCGCAGGCTTAATGGCTCTGGCTTTCATGGGATTTTCTGGACTGGTAAAAACCTAATGATTAGCGCGATTCTCGTTATTTGTGGTATGTCGGCCGCCTTTGGTTTGTTGCTGGGCTATGCCGCTATTCGTTACAAAGTGGAAGGCAACCCCTTAGCCGAAAAAGTGGATGCGATTTTGCCGCAAACCCAATGCGGACAATGCGGTTTTGTAGGCTGCCGTCCGTATGCCGAAGCAATGGCGGCGGGTGAAGCCGACATTAATCGCTGCCCTCCCGGTGGTGAAGCAGTGATTAAATCGCTGGCAGAATTGCTAGGGGTGGAAGCCAAACCACTGGATGCAGAAAACGGCGAACATTCCGATGTGCCGTTACTCGCCATTATTGATGAAAACACCTGTATTGGTTGCACCTTGTGTATTCAAGCCTGCCCGGTTGACGCAATTGTCGGCGCGGCTAAACACATGCATACCGTGATTGCCAGCGAATGCACCGGCTGTAAATTGTGCTTACCACCCTGCCCGGTGGATTGCATTGCAATGGTTCCGCTCAAAGCCGAACCCGCTAACTGGAAATGGCCTTACCCGGTATTCTCCCTCGTGCAACAACCTGCCAATGACGCGCAAGCCACCGCGCTTAAGGTGTCGCCATGATTCAGACCTTACGCAAGCTATGGCAAATTCACGGTGGTTTGCACCTTGATTACCACAAGGAAGCATCCAACAACACTCACGCCCGTAATGTGCCGTTAGCCGCAGAATTCATTATTCCTTTGCAGCAACACGCCGGTTACAAGCCCACGCTGACCGCTAAAGTCGGTGATTACGTCTACAAGGGGCAGGAACTCGCATCCCACACGGGCTTTATGAAAGTGCCGGTACACGCCAGCACCTCCGGCACGATTACAGCGATTGAAGAACGCCCGATTGCTCATCCTTCCGGCCTCAAGGATTTGTGCTTAATTTTAACCCCCGACGGTAAGGACGACTGGGGCAATGCCCGGATGTCACCCTACCCCGACCCGCAACAAATCGATCCTGAAACCTTACGCAAACGCATTTGTGCTGCCGGAATCGTCGGCATGGGCGGCGCGGTATTTCCGTCAGCGATCAAACTCAATGTTCACGATCATATTCCGGTGGAAAGCCTGATTATTAATGGCGCGGAATGCGAACCTTACATTACCTGCGATGATCGTTTGATGCAGGAACAGCCGGAAGAAATCATCGGCGGCATCCAAATCATGATGCACATTATCAATGCCCCACAGTGTTTGATCGGGATTGAGGATAATAAACCGCAAGCCATTGCTGCGTTACAAACCGCATTGGAAAAACTGGGTGAAACCCGCGTGCAGGTGATTGCGGTTCCCACGCTTTACCCGACAGGCAGCGAAAAACAACTGATTCAAATCCTTACCGGCAAGGAAGTTCCCAGCGGTGGTCGTCCCGCGAACATTGGTATTGTGTGCCATAACCCTGCGACTGCACGCGCGATTTACCGCGCTATTCGTTGCGGTGAACCGTTGATTGACCGCTATGTCACGGTCACGGGTGAAGGCATTACCCAACCTGCGAATTTCAATGTGCCACTGGGTACGCCGATTGCGCATTTGGTGCAACACGCGGGTGGTTACGCACAACCAGACCCGCAATTGGCGATGGGCGGGCCGATGATGGGGGTGAAATTACCCAGCGATCAAATTCCGATTGTCAAAGCGACTAACTGCATCTTGATTACGCGCCCGGCTGATACCACACCGACCGTGATGCCGTGCATCCGCTGCGGACGTTGCGCACAGAGCTGCCCTGCCAGCTTGTTACCGCAACAATTGTATTGGCACGCCCGCGCCCGCGAATTTGAAAAAGCAGAAAATTACCATTTGTTTGACTGCATTGAATGCGGTTGCTGCGCTTATGTGTGCCCCAGCCACATTCCGCTGGTGGATTATTACCGCTTTGCCAAAGCGGAAATCCGCACACAACGCGATGCCAAAAACAAAGCCGAACGCGCCCGCGAACGCCATGATTTTCATCAGGAACGGCTGGAACGTGCCAAACGTGAAAAGGCTGAAAAGCTGGCAAAACACAAACAACAAGCACAAACCGGCAACGCCGACGACAGCAAACAAGCCGCTATTCAAGCTGCACTGGAACGCGCCAAAGCCAAAAAAGCCCAAACCGCAACGACTGCCAGTAGCGATGCGCCTGTAACGACTTCAGAGAATGCCCCGGAATGATAGTGAACCAACGTCCTGCTCATTCGCTTACCCAACAACGCAATGTCGGCGACATTATGCGCCAAGTGCTGTACGCCCTGCTTCCCGGCACGGCAGTATTGCTGTGGTATTTCGGTTGGGGGGTAATCACCAATCTGGTGTTGGCCATCCTGTTTGCCGAATTGTTGGAATGGGGCATGTTGAAACTGCGCCAACGCCCAGTGCGACCGTTTTTGAGTGATTACAGCGCGGTCGTTACTGCGTGGTTATTGGCTGTCGCCATGCCCGCGTTTTCACCTTGGTGGTTAATCGCGGTTGCGATGCTGTTTGCGATTGTGTTGGCGAAACACTTGTACGGAGGCTTGGGTTATAACCCGTTCAACCCCGCCATGATCGGTTACGCCGCCATGTTGGTATCGTATCCGGTGCAAATGACCATTTGGCCTGCGCCGTTGGATTTCAGCATGAGCCACATCAGCCTTGTGCAAACCTTGCAACAGGTGTTCCTCGGTGGGACCAACGGTTGGGACGCTTTTACCGCTGCAACCGTTTTGGATCACGTTAAAGTCAGTTTAGGCATGGGGCAAACCCTCGGCGAATTACACGCGCAAACGGGCTTTGGCTGGCTGGCTGGCAAGGGTTTGGAATGGGTGAGCCTCGGTTGGTTATTGGGCGGTTTGTGGCTGCTGTATCGGCGCATTATCACTTGGCAAATCCCCGTAGGCTTGCTCGGTGGTTTGCTGCTCATCGCTGGGGTATTTTGGCTGATTAATCCGCAAGCTTACGCTTCACCGCTGTTCCATGCTTTTAGTGGTGCGGCAATGTTGGGGGCATTTTTCATAGCGACTGATCCGGTTTCCGCCAGTACCACACCTAAGGGTAAGTTGCTTTACGCAGCGGGCATCGGCATTTTCACCTACATTATCCGCACTTGGGGCGGCTACCCGGACGGGGTGGCGTTCTCTGTCATTATTATGAATATGGCAGTACCGTTGATTGATTATTACACCCAACCACGGGTTTACGGCACGCCACGGAACTAACCCATGAACGATAATCTGTTGAAAAGCATTCTCAAACCCGGCGGATTCCTCGCTGCTTTCGCGTTATTGGGAACGGTGGCGTTGGCTTCAGCCTACAATTTAACCTTGCCGCGTATTGCTGCCAATGAACGTACCGCCACCTTAACGCGCCTCAACGCACTGGTTAGCCCCTCGGAATACGACAACGACTTGCTGAACGACCAGCGTGTGCTGCCTGCTGCTGCATTCAACAGTGCGGAACCTGTTACCGTTTACCTTGCCCGTAAGCAAAATCAACCGGTTGCCGCACTCTTCACCGTTACACCCGCCAATGGTTACAGCGGTAAAATCCGCCTCGTGGTGGCAGTACGTGCCGATCAAAGTGTTGCCGGAGTGCGCATTTTATCCCACAAGGAAACCCCCGGCTTAGGCGATAAAATCGACGTAGAAAAAAGCGATTGGATTACCCGCTTCAACGGTAAATCCTTGCAAAACCCGCTACTGGAAGGCTGGGCAGTGCGTAAAGACGGTGGTGAATTTGATCAGTTTACCGGCGCAACCATTACCCCGCGTGCAGTCGTCGGCGCGGTAAAAAACACCCTACTTTGGTCGCAACAACACTTTAACGAATTGTTTATTGCACAACCGAGCCGCATCACTCAGGAGTCGAAGTAATGTTTAAACCCGATTACGCCGCCTACCGTGAAATTACCCTCAATGGCTTGTGGAAAAACAACCCCGGTTTGGTGCAGTTGCTGGGTTTATGCCCGCTCATGGCGGTAACGACCAATATGGTCAATGGCCTTGGACTAGGGTTAGCGACGCTGATCGCATTAGTGAGTTCCAATGTGGCAATTTCCATCGTGCGTCATTACATCAGTGAAGAAATCCGCATTCCCGCATTCGTGATGATTATTGCCGCGAACGTGACCCTGATTGAAATGCTGATCAAAGCGTATTTTCACGACCTCTATAATATTCTCGGTATTTTCATTCCGCTGATCGTCACCAACTGCATTGTCATCGGACGTTCAGAAGCCTATGCCGCAAAAAATCCGCCAATTCACGCGGGTTTGGACAGTCTTATGATGGGCATTGGTTTTATGTTGGTGTTGATGGTGTTGGGCGGTCTGCGCGAGTTGGTTGGCAACGGCACATTATTCTCCGAAGCACACCTGATGTTTGGTGAAGCCGCACGCAGTTTAACCTTAAGCTTTGGCGATGACTTCAAAGGCTTGTTGCTGGCGGCACTGCCTCCCGGTGCTTTCATTGGTTTGGGCTTTTTAGTCGCGCTGAAAAACTGGTTAGATCGACGTTCTGCATGAATAAAATCAAACGCGAAGCCATTTTTCAGCGGTTACAACAGGCCAATCCTAATCCCACCACCGAGCTGGTTTACAACAGTACCTTTGAGCTGCTGATTGCGGTTATATTGTCGGCACAAGCCACTGACAAAGGGGTAAACAAAGCCACTGCCAAGCTGTTTCCAGTGGCTAATACCCCAGAAACCATTGCCGCACTGGGCGAAGATGGTTTAAAACCTTACATAAAAACCATTGGCTTATTTAACAGTAAGGGCAAAAACATTATTGCCACCTGTCAACGCTTGATTGAGCAACACCAATCGCAAGTCCCGGCGCAACGCGAAGCCTTGGAAGCCCTGCCCGGTGTTGGTCGTAAAACAGCTAATGTCATACTCAATACCGCATTTCACCAGCCGACGATGGCGGTGGATACGCACATTTTCCGTGTCGCCAACCGCACCGGACTTGCTCCCGGAAAAACGGTGTTAGCCGTTGAAAAAGCCTTGCTGAAACACATTCCCAAAGCATATTTACTGGATGCGCACCACTGGTTAATTTTGTTGGGGCGTTATACCTGCGTTGCTCGCAACCCGCGCTGTGGGGAATGTTTGATTGCCGATTTATGCGATTTTAAGGAGAAAACGGCCTAATGTTTGGCAATGACCGTGATGCGATGCGGCGTTATTACCGCCAATCTTGGCAAAAATTCCAGCTCAAACAACCACTGGACGCGCTCGAACAACAAATCGCGCAAGTCGTCGCAGAACACCCGGAATACCATCATTTGCTGGCTGATGATGAGCGCACCCTGCAACATACCTACCGCCCCGAAGAGGGTCGTACTAATCCATTTTTACACATGGGATTGCATTTGGGGATTCGCGAACAAGCAGCGACTAACCGCCCGCTTGGCATTTTGGCACTTTACCAGCAGCTCACGAATAAGTTTGGAGTGCTTGAAGCCGAACATCGCATGATGGAATGTTTAGCACAAAGCTTATGGCAGGCGCAGCGCAATAACACTGCACCCGATGAAGTGGCGTACCTTGAATGCCTAAAAAAGCTCTAAGACCCTTTGAAAACAGGGTTGTTTGAGCTATTTAATCTAAGGCCACCACGATATTATTTGCCGCATAACTCCCCACATCAAAGGTGCGGGTACGACTCACAGACTCACGACTAGCCTCTGCGACATAACGACCGGGTGGCAGACGGATCGCTAAAGAGTGGCGATTATCGTACACAATGTACGGTTGTAACTCGCGCACGCCATTTTCCACCCGAAACACCGACCAGCGTACCGATGAGTTAAATGCAGGACTTTGATCCAACGTCGCCATTAGCGTGACATTGGGGTTGGGTGTTGCCATTGCAGGCACTGCGACAAAACCACTGATTACGACAGCAGTTGTAGCGAATATTTTACGAATAATGTTCATGGTCATAACGGCATCTCCTTTGCCTTGGCTAATTTTCTAACGTGAAAACCAGTTGCTATGCCATAACATTAATAGAACCCTGCGAAATTACAATTAGATTGTACTTCTGACTCGGATAATTTTTTATTATGAAACTTTATCAAAAAACCTTAACACATATAAAAATATTAACTTCCATCCATGAAACTTATCAATGGCGAACAGATAAGCACCGCAATCACTAAAAAACCCACTGTAGAACTTGCAGAGAACTGTGCTATGCTACTGCGCCCGTAGACCCAGTCCTGTAACGGAGTTCCTTAATGCACCCCATGCTCAGAAAAGCCATCGAAGCCTCTCGTTTGGCTGGTGAAGCCATCCGCCATTACGCCAATCAGGTGCAAAAGCTGGATGTAGAAAATAAAGCTCACAACGATTTTGTGACTAAAGTTGACCGCGAGGCCGAAAACATTGCGATTCGCTTGTTACAACGCGCCTATCCCGACCATGCTTTTTTCGGTGAAGAAACCGGCAAACAAGGGCCTGACAGTGATTACGAGTGGGTAATTGATCCACTGGATGGAACCACTAACTTCCTTTACGGCATTCCGCAGTTTTCTGTGTCGATCGCCTTAAAATATAAAGGTCGTTTGAGCGTTGGTGTGGTTTATGACCCGTTACGTGATGAAACCTTTGCTGCCGCACGTGGTGAAGGTGCGACATTAAACGGACGACGCATCCGCGTTTCTGAGCGCAGCAGTATGCAAAATGCCTTGCTGGGCACAGGTATTCCGTTTCGCGCCAACCAAAACCTTGATTTGTATCTGCAAACCCTGAAAGTGCTAGTGCCTGACACCGCCGGAATACGCCGCCCCGGTTCTGCCGCGCTAGATTTAGCTTACGTGGCCTCGGGTCGCTTTGACGGTTTCTGGGAATTCGGTCTCAATGAGTGGGACATCGCCGCAGGGGTATTACTGATCCAAGAAGCCGGTGGCCTGATCAGCGATATGCACGGCAATAACACTCACATGAGTACCGGCAATGTGCTTGCCGCAAACCCCAAAGTGTTCAAAGAAATGTTGAAACGCTTACACCCGGTTATGCAAAAATACTAAACACACGCGGGGTGGCAATCTTGCTGCCCCTTGCAACCGTTGGTCGCTACCTTTTATCCGTCTTCGCACCTAAATTTGCCGTTATGAACTACAGTCAAAGGGACTAAACACAATAATCACCCTTGCGACAAGGAGTAGCTCATGTCCGACACAGAACAGCAACTTAACGATTTCTTACAAGCTTTTGATGCTGACCCCATCAGCATGATGGAACGCATTCCGCAAAAGTTTGATCAAGATGGCAACCCGATTACCCCGCGTTCCATTTTTTCCCCCACTGCGATTGCCAACAATGCTTATGTGGAAGCCCGCGACAGTATTCGTCAGCAATTTCAGGAAACTGACGGTGAAATGGGAACTCGCGCTGCCTATGAAGCCCACGACAAAGCCGAAAATCTTGTTGATAAGTTCACCTACAGCGATCTCAAGGCAATGGAAACTGCCGGATTACGCTCGGCAAAACTGGCGGAATCACCTTGGTCAGACGACTATTGGGCGATTTATAAAGGCATTTTAGGGGCTCGTTACGCCGATCCTAATTTTCCACAAGTGGAAGACTGGAAACAAAATTACGATTACATCCGTGCTCACAATGCACCTGATATTTTCAAAACTGGCAACGCGGCTGCAATTAATCGGCTGGCACCGGCTGAAAAATACGATCTGCTGGTCGGCGATGCCAACGGCACGTTAACCCGGCGGATGTGGGCGGATGGTAAGTCCATTTATGATGCCAACGGTTCCGTAGAAACCTGGATGGGAATTTGTCACGGTTGGTCGCCTGCGGCTTACATGCTACCACGCCCACGTAAAGCGGTTGTGGCGCAAGCACCTAACGGGGTTGCGATTACCTTTTATCCATCTGATATTAAAGCACTCGCTTCAGTACTCTGGGCAAATGCGATGCCTGCCACGTGCTTTATTGGCGGACGCTGTAACGATGCTAATCCAGCCAAAGATCCGGCAACCGGGCGCGTGACTTCCAGCAAATGCTTCGACACCAACCCCGGCACTTGGCACTTGGCAATGGTCAATCAACTGGGTGCGGGCAAGCGCAGTATGGTGATGGATGTCACTTACGATTACGAGGTCTGGAATCAGCCAGTGTATTCCTACGAATACAGCTACTTTAATCCTAAGCGCATGGCTGCGAGTAACCTTGCGGATGCAATTGTTGCCCGTAATGCGTTTACCAACGATAAATTCAAAGCCTTCCGTAGCAGCCGTACCGTATCTATCGCAGGCATTAATATGCGCGTCGGCTATGTAGTCGAAACCAGCCCTAGCCAACGCCCGGACGATAACCCTAGTCACGATGCGATTCAGTACGTGGATTACCGTTACGACGTGGAATTGGATGCGAATAATAAAATTATCGGTGGTGAATGGTATACCAATAAGCACCCCGACTTTTTATGGACAGCACCGAAAAGCGTTCGCGCTACCACCCGCTACGATCACCTCGCTACTGGCACATGGCAAGCAGGTAAACCATTGCCACAAACATGGCAGAGTGCCGCACCACAAGCCTCCAAAGCCAATGGCGCACCGTTAGCGGCAATCGTTGAACGTCTACTCAACTTTGCCAACAGTTAACCCAATCCGGGGCAGTGCTTTGGTGCTGCCCCACTTTTTAGCAAACCGTGGCGGTTCATGAAAACGACCTTTTCACACTTTACCCCCTTATTATTAGGCAGCCTGTTGAGCCTACTCATGGGCTGCGAGCCTCAAGAATCACCCCAAAAATCTGAACCGGCTCCTCAGAACCCACCAACGACACCCACAGCAATACCCTCACCCATGCCAACAGCAACACCCTCTGAACCCCAAGCACCACCGCCTACTGCCACCACACCACAGGAAGATCACCGTTTGTACTTGCGTTATCTCATCAGTGGGGAAAGTTTTTACAGCGAAATCAAACTCGAACAAGGCATTCTTTACCATACGCAATTTCAAGATACCGATAATCGTTGCGCACAATGGGTGAAAAGCAGTCCTTGCTGGACAGAAGATGATCTAAAAACGACCAGCATGGCACTTAGCCGCGAAGACATCGACAACCTTTACGATGTTATTGGTGAAAGCGGTATTTTCGACATACAGGAAACTCAGCTCGGTGGCGCGAAAAAAGGACAACGCTATTACGCGCAACGTTTAGAGATTCACATGGGAGAGGTAGAAAAACACCTGATTTATCAAAGCTTCCCCGGCGCAACACCGAAACCAGAAGCCTTTCAACGCATGGAAACGGCTTTACAGGAATATGCGCGTAACATACCGCAGTAAGCATAAAAAAACCGGCACAAGGCCGGTTTTTTAGTCGAGACGAACAATAAAACGTATTTACTTGCTGTGCGGATCAGCCACCGCATTCGACAAAGAATCTGGCAGGAAGCGTAATACTTTCACACCGATAGTCACCATGACTAACGCGAGTGCCACACCTCCCAGACCCAACATCAATTCCCAGATACTTGGCGCATACGCATTAATCGCACCGTCAAAGTAATCACTGGAAACTTCAGCACCGGGGAACAAGGTCAACGGGTACGCTTGTCCACCAATCAAAATCACATACAGTTGCGCAAAGCCACCCACGATGGTGAACGCTGCGGCTAACAATAACGCCACGCGGTTATTTGCCAACTTGCGACAGAAAATCAGCGACAGTGGCAACAAACTACCCAACAGGATTTGTCCAACCCAGAACAACTGTGTGTAAACACCGCCGTCGAACAGAATAAAGTTTTCCACACCCGCTTTCTGCGCAATGTACAAACCGGTGAAGTGACGCGCACCTTCCAGCAACAATACACCACCAATGAACACTGCCAACAAGTAACGCAAGCGATTCATCACCACATCACCCAACGGACGACCTGTCCACGTATACGCGAAGTGCAGCACCAGAATGAAAACCGCCAAACCCATTGCAAAGGACATCACGATAAACAACGGAGCCATGACCGCAGAGTTGTAGAAATCACGCGCCACCAAAAAACCGAAGATTGAACCCGTACCAGTGGTCAGAATCAAACGCCATGTAAACGCTGCAACCCCCGCCAACTTGTAAAACTTCTTGACCTTACGATCCATCATTGTCCAAATGTACACCGCAGACAACGCCATGAAGCCGTTATACAGAATGATGTTCCACGCGAAGATCGACTTGAAGTTATAAGTGGTCATGGCAACGATCAAACGATCAGGATGCCCCAAGTCCAACACCAGCACGATCAAACCACCGACCAGCAACGAAATCGCCAGCAATGCCGACAAACGCCCCATTGGTTGATAGATTTTCTTGCCGAATACCGTACCGATTGAACCGACGTTCAATGCACCTGATGCTGCGACGATTAAACCAATCGCAAAAACGTGTGGCAAACCCCAAACAACTTGGTTAGTCATGCCAGTAACATGATGCCCATGATGTTCAGCGTGGAAAAACGCCAGCGCACCCAGCGCGAGGAATGCACCCAAAACCGCCAGCAGGATATAAAAACCCTTGCTGTCTTTGGTTTCGCGGAAAATGATTGCTTGACTAGCCATTGCTGTTTACGTCCTTTCCGTTAGATGCCGTGGTAACGCACGCCAGTGTTCAAACCGAGATCGGCACGGATTTGCTTGCCACCGATGGTTTTCATCGCTTGGCTGACTGCGCTGTTCGGGTCATTCAAATCACCGAAGATCACAGCATCCGGTGCGGCTTCCACACACGCGGGCAACTTGCCTTCGTCAATGCGGTGAACACACATATTGCAGGATTCCACCGTACCCATGCCCCGTGGGGAATGCGGCTTTTGATCTTGCAAGGCTTCATGCACAAAGCTACGCGCTTTGTACGGGCAAGCCATCATGCAATAACGACAACCGATACAGATGTGTTTATTGACTTGCACAATGCCATCCGCACGCTTCATGGATGCACCGGTCGGGCAAACATCGACGCACGGCGGGTTTTCGCAATGCTGGCACATGACCGGCAAGCTGAAACTGTTTTGAGTCAGTTTATCCGTGACTTTCACCACCCGCGCCCAATGCGCTTTTTGGGTGTCAGCAGAATGGGCTTCATCGCCCCAACCGTGTTCTTTTTTGCACGCTGCCACCATGCCTGCCCCACCATCGGTGAGTTTGGTCACGTCAATCAACATACCCCAACGCTTGGCATTGGTGACAGCTTGATCAGCGGGTTTTGCGGCAACTTCGCCAGCGGCGTGTGCAGTTTGCAAGACAAAACTGGGGGCAACCGCAGCCACTGCCGCAACACCACCCAAGGTTGTCATAAAATTGCGACGGTATTCATCAACACGGTTCTGATTCATTTCGCAGCTCCTTGTTGTGGTTGCGTCACCATTTGAACTTCAGCCGCTGTCGGTGCTGCTGCTGCCGTTACACCTTGCGTAAAGTGATGGCCTTCAACGCTACCGACGGTATGCTGATAATTCGGATCTTGATCAATTTGCGGACGATCAGCATGACATTGGAAGCAGTCAATTTTCTGCCCCACCGCTGCATGGCAGGTGGTACAGAAATGTTCCTTGTCACCGTAATGCAAAGGCGTACCGTCTTGCTTAGTCGTGGAAACGTGGCAATTAATGCACTCTTTCAGACTGTGCTGTTTGGTACGGATACCTTCAATCATGGTCGCATCACGCTGATGCATGAGCAGATCCATGTGTTTGGTACGGATAACATCTTCTGGTTCAACACACTGATCAGCCTTTGCTTTTGCTGTGGCAAGGTTGAGGTCAGCCTCCGTAGGGGCTTTGCTACAACCTGCCAACAGCGTGGCAAAAGCCAACGTTGCTGCCAGAAATACGCTTGAAAACTTGCTAGTCATGCTGATTCCTGTCGAGCCTGCACTCATGGAAAGGACGATTACTCGCCCAGACCCATTTCGATGTACCCAGTTGGGCAAACGTCTGCGCAGATATGGCAGCCGATACATTTGGAGTAATCGGTTGCAACATAACGACCCAGTGTCGCCTGTTTCTTAGGCACGCGGTAAACGGCAGTTTGTGGGCAGTAAATAACGCAGTTGTCGCACTCGAAGCACATACCGCAGCTCATGCAACGCTTGGCTTCATTAACCGCATCGGCTTCTGCCAGTGGGTTCATACGTTCTGCAAAGTGACCTAGTACTTCTTCAGCCGTGGGTACGTCTTCAGTACGCAGGTTACGTGCTACAGTATTGAAGTGTCCCAAGAACAAATCTTTGGAAGGCACGATCACGTTTTTAGAACGGTCGTCGTAGTTGTGGACAGCGTATTTCGCACCGTCAGTACCGCGCATGTCTTCCGCACGACTATCTTCATAACCTGCTGGATCTAAACCGGCTTCGTGCAGTTTTTCCATCAGGTCGAAGTGGTGCTTGTCGACTTTAGGACGCTTTTTCAGCTCTTCCGCACGCAAGTACTGATTGATGGTTTCAGACGCAATCGACGCTTGACCGATAGCGGTTGTCAGCAAATGCGGACGTACCGCATCACCAGCAGCGAAGTGACCAGGCTTACCCGGTACTTGATACAGCGCGTCGGCATTGATCTGGTTACGACCATTGTTCAGGGCTTCGATACCGTCCAGCTTACCGAACTGACCGATCGCAGAAACAATGATGTCAGCTTCGATGATGGTTTCTTTGCCGCCTTCTTTCGCGACAGGCATATTGCCTTTCATCACGCACTCAACCACTTTCAAGCCAATTGCACGACCATTCTCATCCAATACCAAGGCAGTTGGCATCACTTCTGTCAGGATGGTAACGCCTTCTTTCAGCGCGTCCTGTACTTCGTGTTCCGCAGCGGTCATTTGATCCAGCGGGAACAACGTGGTCAGGGTAACAGCAGGAGCAGCTTTCTCACCGACTTCACCGTGAACCAGTTTACCAGTCGCGGAATCTTCCGCATTTTCAGCGTAGTTAGCCAGTGTACCGATACGACGTGACACGGAAACCACGTCGATGGAGGTATCACCACCACCTACGCACACCACGCGAGGTGCAGTGTATTTCATCGTGCCTTTGTTATAGGCTTCGAGGAAGTCAACCGCAGACACGCAGTTTGGCGTTTCAGCAAATTTGTCAACGAACAGGCCACGACCGTTCCAGCAACCGACAGTCCACAGGATTGCGTCGAAATCGCTTTCCAGTGTTTCAATGGTTACGTCTTTGCCGACAGTGGTATTGCACTTGATGGTGATGTCACCCATGTCGATGATACGTTGCATTTCAGCACCCAGCTTGTCACGCGGTACGCGATAGCCTGGAATACCGTAGCGCATCATGCCGCCCAGTTCAGGGTGTTGTTCAAAGACAGTAGACGCATGACCCATGCGACGCAACTGATACGCAGCCGCCATACCCGCTGGGCCGCCGCCAACGATGGCTACTTTCTTGCCGCTCAGTTCAGCCGGTGCTTCAAATTTGAAACCAGCAGCAATCGCGCTGTCACCAATGTATTGTTCAACTGAGTTAATGCCGACGAAATCGTCAACATCGTTACGGTTACAGCCGGTTTGGCAAGGAGCTGGGCAAACACGACCCATCATGGATGGGAACGGGTTAGCGTTGGTGGAACGGCGGAAAGCGTATTCCTGCATGGTCATACCAACAGGTGGCTTCTCAATGCCGCGCACGATTTGCAACCAACCACGGATGTCTTCACCCGATGGGCAGCTACCTTGGCAAGGTGGCGTTTTGTGAATATAGGTAGGGCACTTGTGGCTAGTATCCTGCACGAAAATACTGTCGTGCATATTACCCCACTCGTGATCACCGTCTTTAAAACGACGGTACGTGTGACCTTGACCTGAAAGCTTGCTGTCGTGAGCTGCGGTTGCCATGCCTATCTCCTCAATAAATGTCGTAATTAGTCTTCGTCGCCGTCTTCGTCGTCGGGACGTGCCTGCACGGACACTTGCCGTTGCAGGACAAGCGCGTTACTCACCAACTGGTGAACACTAACAATTTGATCCATCGTGAAACCGTAGTACGGCAACACTTTCGTAAACTGTGATTTGCAAATCGCACAAATCGCTGCCATGTGCGTCACACCGTTATTGATGCTGACATGCTTAAGGGCTTCCGCACGCGGCTGAATGCCTTTCACGCGAATTTCCATCAAGTCATCGGTCAGCAAACCGCCACCGCCACCGCAACAGAAGGTCGCGTCATGGATGGTATCGGCTGGCATGTCCACAAAGTTGTTACACACCGCACGGATAACGTTACGTGGAATGTCGAACTGACCACCGGGGTAATCACCCATCCGGCTACCACGCGCTACGTTGCACGAGTCGTGGAAGGTCAATACTTTATCGTCATTCTCGGTCTTGTCGATTTTCAACGTACCGGCTTGGAGATGACTCCACGTAAATTCCAGAATGTGCTGTGGAATCGGGTAACGCTGATCCAAGAAATCAAACGGCCCAGCCAAGGTATTCAGGAAGCTGTACGCCACACGCCATGCGTGACCACATTCCCCAAACACAATGCGCTTAACCTTGTGCTTGATGGCTGCTTCACGAACCCGCAAAGAAACCCGGCGCATGGTCTCGTAAGAGCCGATGAACATGCCGAAGTTACCCGCTTCTGACGCGATAGTACTCATCGTCCAAGTCACGCCGGTTTCGTGGAACACTTTCGCGTAACCAATCAAACCGTCGATATGCGGTTCGGCAAAGAAGTCCGCTGATGGCGTTACCAACAATACTTCCGCACCGTCTTCATCGAGCGGGAAACGGACTTTAATGCCGGTATCCATCTCAACGTCTTCTTCCAAACCTTCCACTGTGTCAAACAGTGCAGGGCCTGGCAAACCGAGGTTATTGCCGATCTTAAAGACCTTGCCGATAATCTCGTTGCAATACTTTTGACCGTAACCAACGTGGTCAAGAATTTCACGTGCTGCCATTGAAATTTCAGCCGTATCAATGCCATAGGGGCAGAATACGGAACAACGACGGCACTGTGAACACTGGTGATAATAGTTATACCAGTCAGCCAACACTTCTTCGGTCAGGTCGGTTGCCCCGACCAGTTTGGGGAAATATTTACCCGCAAACGTGAAGTAACGGCGATAAACTTTACGCAGCAAATCCTGACGTGCCACTGGCATGTTTTTCGCGTCAGACGTGCCGATGAAGTAATGGCACTTATCAGTACACGCGCCACATTTGACGCAAATATCCAAGAACACTTGCAGCGAACGGTAACGGCCTTTCAAATCAGCCATTTTATCCAGTGCGCGTTCTTTCCAGTTAGGGACTAACGAGCCTGCTGCGTCGAAATCTGCCGGAAAATGCAATGCTGTCTGAAAGTCGGGTTTCGCAATGTAGGGGCCTTTGCCCTTCATTACATCGTCGCGTACTGCCGGAACTTCGCAATACCCTTCACCCGTCAACTTTGGAACTTCGTAATCAGCCACGGTGCTTACCTCTTATTTCTTCAGTTCGTCGAGGTAGTTTTTACCTTGACGTTCCAGTTCCAATGCCCAGCCGGATACATGGCGTTTTTCACGCGGGTTATCCACTTGGTTACGAGTCGGGCTGAAAAAGATACCCGGAGCGTGCATTAACTTACTGATCGGGAAAATGATCATCAGCAATGCCACCAACAACAAATGCACCAATACAATCGGTTCGGCTGGCAGACCGGCTTCACCAAAGAAACCAAAGGTCAACATACCACCAAAGAATGCTTTCACTTGCGTCACATCAGTATGCGTTACAAAGCTCATCATCAAGCCGCTCATACCAATCGCAATTAGCAGCGCCAGCATCAAATGGTCAGACGGCGCGGAAATGTAACGCACACGATCCACGAGGAAACGACGCGCCCACAAACCAGCCAAACCCAATACCATTGTGAAACCGGCATAACGACCAAATGGCTGCAAGAACACCAACAAATCACTCATGCCCACGAAATAACGGCTATGGCGGATCAATACCAGCCACAAGGAGATGTGGAACAGGAACGCAAACAACCACAAGGTTTTGTTTGAACGAAACAAGCTCTGGAAAAACACCACTTCACGGAACATGCGCCATACAACACCGCCCTGCGTAATAGGCGCGGGTGTGGTCGGAATTTTCAATGGGGCTGGGGTGTTCCAGTATTGACGGACTTTTACAGCCACACCGCCAATCAAAATCAACGTTGCCGCCCAAAACAACAGTCCGTAAAGGATACTTACGAATGTCACTGCGTACTCCTGAAGTCATTAGTCTCTCTTCTGAAAACCTGTCAACAACAGGGCTTAAGAAGAGGCTCCGGCGAACCGGAGCAATCTTCGCGTCTTACGACCTAACTAGCGACGTATAATTATACGCAACCAGTTGGCTTAGGCAGACCGCCGTATTTACAAGCTTGCTTGCCAGGGCCGTATGGGAACAGGCTGTACAGGTACTTGGAGTTACCTTTGTCAGCACCCAAACGCTTACCAACTGCTTTAGTCAGAACGCGAACCGCTGGAGCGATTTGATATTCTTCGTAGTATTCACGCAGGAAATTCAGGATTTCCCAGTGTTCAGAAGTCAGAGTTACGTCTTCGCCTTTAGCCAGAACTTCTGCAACTTCTGGAGTCCAGTCGTTCAGGTTTTCCAGATAGCCTTCTTCGTCCAGCGCGATGTCTTTGCCGCCAACGTTAATTGATGCCATTGTGTGGCCTCCTGTCAAAAAATGTTAAAACTTACAGCCAGCTTTGGGTGGTGTCGTTATTTGCCGTCAAGTCTACAAAACCTGCGTAATCAACGCTCACAATCCCATCCATTGCTTTGCCTTCCAAACCGCGTGCCGCTAGGTCTGCACCTAACACATACACAGTCTTATCAGACATCGCAGCCTTTATCTTACCAGAAAAGCTTGATCCATCGACTGCACCAACCACGGCATCTTCAATCATCAGGATCGAATCACCTGCATTGGCGTGTGCCAAGCAGCTTTCAAAAGCCACACGTTCAAACGGGGACTTGTTGACAATATGTAACATAGACATGTTCAAATCCTCCGTTAGAAGCTCAAAATCACTTCTTGCTCTGCCATCATTGCAGCCATTTCCTCGCGGTTGACCAGAATAATGGAAGGCTTTTCAGCGTAATCGTCGTCAGCGTCTTCGTAGGTGAGTTCCATCAGGTCATCAACCGTCAGGCCACGCTCTGCCAAAGACTCGGTGGAAACATACAACTTGGTAATGTCGTAGTCACCCAGCGCACGGAAAGTCGGCGAGAAATTCTTCATGCCGGTTGCTTTGCTGTTTTGGCCTTTGGTAATTTGGTAAACACCGTCGTCGATGAATGCCAAACTAACATTTTGCTCAAACGCAGCGGAAATCAATACGACTTCCAAGGCTTCCAGTGCGTAGACCGTGCCGTAAGGAGCTTTGCGGTTTACAAACAGAAAATTCTTTGTAGACATCTTTCTCAGCTCCTTAATCGCCAAACACGACTAAACGATCAGACTGGATACCGCCTTCAACCAACTGACCCAAGCCCGAAATACGGAAACCGGGGGCAATGTTGTTAGCATCCAAACCTTGACGTTTCGCTTCATCGGCATCCATCAAGCCGCGACGTTGTGCCGCTGCGATACAGATAACCAAGTCCAAACCGTGCTTTTCAGCCAACTCTGACCAGGATTTCTGGATCAGGCGGTCGTCAGCCGGTGGAACGCTCAGACGCGTGCCGTTATTTACGCCGTCGTGGTAGAAGAAAACACGGAAAATCTCGTGTCCCTTCTCCAGCGCGGCACGGGTGAACTGCAAGGCAGTATCAGCAGACTGGTGCTGATACGGGCCTTCGTTAACCATAATTGTGTATTTCATTCCGTGCTATTCCTCGTATCGTTGTCGATCAGAAGCGGATGTGCGTTGAAGAGTTCAGGTTCGCACGCGCACCACGCCAGTTGTCGATGTGATACTTGGTGAATGGCAAACCAGTCACTTCAAAGAAACGCGGCCAGCCGATACGCTCAACCCACTCGTTGATACGCTCCCAATCTTTCGCGCCAGCTTTGTAGCACTCCAGAATTTTCTTAACGATCGCGGTCGCTTCAGGCCAACGTGGTGGATTGTTCGGGATACCCGCTGCAACCAAACGTTGGAAAGTAGGCTTACCACGTGCGTTGGAGTGATTACCACCGATCCAAACAGCCAACTGAGTTGCTTCGTGGTCATTGATTTGCATTGGAGGGCATGGCGGGTAGCAAGCACCACAGCAAATGCACTTCTTCTCATCAACTTCCAAGGAAGGCTTACCGTCAACCATTGCAGGGCGAATCGCCGCTACCGGGCAACGTGCTACCACTGTTGGACGTTCGCACACATTACCAACCAGCGCGTGGTTGATTTTTGGTGGCTTAGTGTGTTGAACGTTGATCGCGATGTCACCTTGACCGCCGCAGTTGATCTGGCAGCAAGAAGTGGTGATATGTACGCGGTTAGGCATGTTCCATGACTTAAACTCAGGCAGCAACTCATCCATCATCGCTTTCACAACGCCGGATGCGTCAGTACCCGGAATGTCGCAGTGCAACCAACCTTGAGTATGAGACAGTGAAGTAACAGAGTTACGTGTACCACCGACTGGGAAGCCAGCATCTTCCAATGCTTTTACCAGTGGTTCGACTTTCGCGCCATCCGCTACTTGGAATTCGATATTAGAACGAATGGTGAAGTGAACATAACCTTCGCCATAAGTATCGCCGATGTCCATCAGCTTACGCAGGGTGAACACATCGAGGATACGTTGAGTACCAGCACGAACTGTCCAAACTTTTTCGCCAGTTTTGGATACGTGAACCAAAACGCCTGGGCGTGGGTCTTCGTGATATGCCCACAGGCCGAAGTTACGGCGCATAACTGGGTGCATGTACTGGAAACCATCCGGGCATCCAGATTCAATAGGATCGCGCATTTCTGGTGCGGCCATGTGAAGCCTCCGTCAAACTCAAATTTATCAATAATCTGGGCAACAAGGCAGGGTTAAACACTGCCTTGTTGCGAAGTGCCGTCTTAGGCAGCAGCAGCCATTTTCTCTTCGCGCTTGCGGTTGAACCAAGCTTCAGCAGCCTCGTCCCAACCGTCAGTACGCACGTAAGAAACGTTACGTGGTTGCTTGATCATGTTTGGATCTGGGTCGATACCGATACCTTCGAGGAAGTTCACCAGACCGATACGCTCAATCATTTCGCCGCAACGTTCGTGTTCCAGACCGTTTTCAGCCCAGAAGTCGATGATGGAAGCAGCCAGTTCAACGATGCGCTCGTAATCTTCTTCAGTATCCAGCTTCATGAACGGGATCGTGACGATACCCATCAAGTCGCCGATTTTCAGAGTACGCTTACCGCCGATCAAAACCGTTACGCCTTTGTCGTCACCAACTTGCAGTGCTTTTGGCATAACGTTCAGGCAGTGCATACAACGTACACAGTTGCTGTTATCAACCGTAATGGTGTCGTCATCGTTCAGCTTGATCGCTTGCGTTGGGCAGCGGCTGATAACGTTGTCGAACATGTATTGACGACCCGCAGAACGATCACCTTCTTTGCCAATCTCTTTGGCTTTCTTCATGATCATTTCTTTAACGGCTTCTTGGTTGACTTTCATGTCATCACGCCAAGTACCGATAACGGCGAAGTCCGCACGTTCAATCGCGTTCTGACAGTCGTTCGGGCAGCCAGAAATTTTGAATTTGAACTTGTAAGGCAGAGCCGGGCGATGCACGTCATCCGTGAAGTTATTCATCAGACGGCGATGGATCGCGTGTTCGTTACAGTTGGACATTTCGCAACGTGCTGCACCGACGCAAGACATACCAGTACGCACGCAAGGGCCTGCGCCACCCAAGTCCCAACCGTATTCGTTGATTTCATCAAAGAAGTGTTGGAAGTTAACGCTGTTCGCACCGATGAACATGATGTTGCCGGTCTGACCGTGGAAAGTCTGCAAACCAGAACCCCACTTTTCCCAGCTATCAGCCAATTGGCGCAGCATGTCAGTGGTGTAGTAGTTGCCAGCCGGTGGCTGTACACGCAGGGTGTGGAATTCTTTGGATTCCGGGAACATGTGACCGACTTCAGAGAAGCGCGGGATAATGCCGCCGCCGTAACCGAAGACAGAAATAGTACCACCTTTCCAGTAGCCCATTTTGGTTTCGTAAGAATGCTCCAACTGACCCATCAGGCCGTTGATAACGTTGCGGATGCGCTCATCTGGATGCTCATCACGCAGTTTCTTGAAACCGCTGATGAAGCTAGGCCATGGGCCTTCTTCCAGTACATCCAGCATCGGCGTTGGATAATTGTTCGTTGCCATACCTGCCTCCTCAGTAAAACGATTGCAATGGCGTTTCCTCTTGACCAGCTCTACAACCTAAAAGCCAAGGGGAATGTCAAATCAAAAACGGGTCGCGTAACGTAGTTTCGCTCTATTTGCGAGTGGGCTAAGTGTATGCGTCATATCCTTAACAAAGAATCTCACCCATGGGGTGTTGCTTGAAACCGGGGCATATCCCGAAGGGGATAGACTCTCAACATAATCAAAAATAGTCCACTTGCAGCGGTACAATAGCATATTCGGATTTTTTAATATTGCAAATAGCTATAGTGATTATCGGTCTTTGTCGAGGTCTATAAGATGTACAACTCCCCTTTTAATCTCAATGAGTTAAATACCTATCAAACATGGCGCAACAAAAAATTATCGGCTTACCCTTTACTGCCAGAATCCTTGCTCGTCACGATTGAAGACCCAGAAAACCCCAGTGAAGCCGAAATAGCGCAACTCCAGCACATTTGCCACCAATACAATCTCGCGTTGTACCATTTTGCTCAAGGCGACGTGCGCAGCAAGCGTCATGTGCACCGTTTAGGGCACAAAGTGGGCTTGTTTCGGCTGGATAGCAATTTGTGCGCTGACGAAGATAGCCTCACCTCCTTACACGTTACCTCGCACGCGGGGCAGCATGATTACATTCCCTATACCAACAAACCGCTGAGTTGGCATACTGATGGTTACTACAACCTGCCCGAAGAGCAAATTCACGGTATGTTGCTGCATTGCGCCCAACCGGCACTTGAAGGCGGTGAAAGCTGGTTGATGGATCATGAAATTGCCTACATTTTATTGCGTGATACCAACCCTGATTACATTCACGCATTGATGCACCCGAATGCCTTCACGATTCCTGCCAATATATTGAACGGGGAAATCATTCGCCCCGAACAATCCGGCCCCGTGTTTAGCGTCACCACTGCGGGTCATTTGCACATGCGCTATTCCGCCCGCCAGCGCAATGTGATTTGGCGCGATGACCCGATGACGCGGGAAGCCGCCGATTTCCTATTGAATTTATGGCAACAGGACTCACCTTACAAAATAAGGTACACATTGCAAGCAGGCGAAGGCTTACTGTGCAACAACGTGCTGCACAATCGCACCGCATTTAAAGACAGCGACGATCCGACACAAACCCGCCTACTATACCGTGGACGTTATTTTGATCGGGTGGAAGAACCTAAGGAGACAATATGCTCAGTTTAAGCCAAATTTTGATGGTAGACGGCGACAAGATCAGCAATTTCGAGGAGCTAAAACAGCTCGTGCAGCAACGCGCTCTCGAAACCGGCTCGATCTTTTTCCAGATTGATATTGAACCACCCGGCTACAAAGACCGCCCCGACGATTGGTACGACCAGTTAGAAATCACTTTTTCGTCGGCGAGGTAAGCACGATGTTTTGGCAGGAAGACGAGGACAAAACCCTCCCCTATCAAGCACCCGATGACGTGCTGGACGTGAGTTTCGCCATTTCGTGCAAGCAATTGCCGCTGGATCATGCGTGGGATTTGGCACAAGCCGTCCAGCAAGCCCTGCCTTGGTTTGCCGATGAAATCGTCGCCGGTGTCCACCCCATCCACGTTGCCGAAAGTGGTAATGGTTGGGAACGCCCCGATGATGCGAGCAATCAATTCCTGTTGCCGTCACGGCGCACACGGATGTTTTTACGCATTCCCAAATCACGCATTCCAGAAACCCAAGCACTGTCCGGCACAACGTTGGATGTGAACGGCTACGCGGTCGGTTTGCGGGACATGAAGGAAAAACCGTTCGTACACACCTCGGTAATTTTTGCACGTTACGTATTATCAGATGAAGCGGAAGACGAAAACAGCTTCCTGCAACGCATGGCAGCAGAAGTAAAACGGGTAGCAGATTTCAAGGTGAAAAAGATGCTGTGCGGCAAAAGTCACGCACTGCGTACCCCGCAAGGCGTGTTACACACCCGTCACTTAATGCTGGCAGATTTGGACAGTGACCCGTCTATTCGCTTGCAGCAATACGGCTTAGGCGATGGGCGTAAGCTGGGTTGCGGGCTGTTTATGCCACACAAAGGCATTAAAACCCTGAAACCAACGGAATAGTCACGCACCCTCCCCCTATCCCTTTTGAGGAATGGGAGGCGCACTGCTTTTTCGTATAATTTTGCGGTCAAGAATTTCATCGAATGGCTACATTCACTTTTGCATGAGGAATTAAACATGGCTTACGAAGTAAACGGCACAACCATCGAAACCACTGAAGCAGGTTATCTGGTAGACCTCAACGATTGGAACGAAGAAGTTGCTAAAGTTATTGCTGTTGAAGAAGGCATTGGCGAATTGAGCGAGCGTCATTGGGATGTGATCAACTATTTGCGCGATCAATACATCAACAACGGCGGCACGCAGCCAATGGAACGCATCATCCAGAAAGCAATGGCTGATCAGTGGGGCGACAAAAAGCTGACAAGTAAAGACATGTACACCCTGTTCCCACGCGCACCCAGCAAGCAAGGTCTGAAAGTCGCTGGCCTGCCAGCCACTAACCGTAAAGGCGGCTATTGATTTCTACCCGAAAGGGGGTATTCCCCCTTTTACCGGAATCCGTTTATCCTGTTGTCAGGATTTGGTTAATTTTAAAGAGGCATCGGACATGAGCACTAAGCAAGAGCTGATCAGCGAAATGATTGAAATGCAGGCAAAATTCACTGCTTATGAGCAATCAGGCGAATTCAGTGCTGAAGAGTACTACGTTGGTGAGTGGAAATCTTACCGTGAACGTTATCAGGAACTGGCTAACGAAGTCCGCGAAATGGCTTCTAAAGAAGCGAATTTCTGGAAATAAGCTGCAAAGCTTATGCACCGTAAAAAGCCGCTTATTGCGGCTTTTTTATTGCACGTTCACTGTGCAGAAACCAAACCCCACACATCATCACCGCGCCCACGCCGCACATCATGTACCAACACGCGCTCACCAAGGTGAAATTTACCCGCTAACTGCCTACCGTAAGGTGCGGCATGTACACTCGCAATATACTGCGTCAGATAAACATTCCCCACTGCCGGTAAACCACTGCTAGGAGCGATATGCAACTTCTGGTCGTACCAACCGTAATCACGCAACTCGCCTAAATACACCCACACCCTATCGACCTGTACCGGCAATGGCTCAATATCCGGGCGTTTCGTGGTATTGGTTAATTGACGCACCACACTCCCCGAACGATTCGCCGTCGCAGTACGGTCACTAGCAGCCGCTGGTGGTTTAGTTTTAACTTCACGCTTTACCGGTGCAGGCGCAGGTGTCGCTACGGGTTTAGCAGGCTTAATAGGTTCAACAGGAGCCTTAGGCTCTGGCTCTGACTTAGCAGGCAATGGCGGCGGGGAAACATTAGCATCACGCACATCCGGTACGTCATGTGCGGGCGACGGCGGAGTTAGGGTGGCGACGACTATCGGCTCCGGCGCAATCACAACGGGAGAAGGTGCAGGCGGGGCGATAACCACAGGTGCAGGTGTTGCAACCGGCGCGGAAGCGGTAATCGGCGCAGGCGTAGTCAGCGCACTGGTTTCCGTTTTCTGCTCCAGATCATCTAAGCGATGGTAAAAATACCCAAGCCCAGCCAACGTTGCCGCTTGCAGACTTGCTAAAGGTAGCCACACCACCACTAACTTTCTGTGTGCTACCCACCACGGGGTTCTCTTCACCACCAACCGCGCCATCACAATACTCCTTGATACACCTTCACGGAAATCCCTTCCAGTTTTTACTTCACTAGGTTTTTTGACAAGTCAATATTCGACAAAAAAAGACTTTTTACTGCCGAGTGGTTGCAAGCAAGTTTATACCTCACTCCACATCCGCAATAAGTTGATGTGTACCGTGCTGATATTAGCCGCTTCTTCCGATTGTGGCAGCTTGTTGATTACACCCTCGCGAGCCTGTGCTAACTGGTAAAGCAATTCGCGTTGCATGGGGTCTTTCACCAGGCTTTGCGCCCATGTCACCGCGACTAAACGTTCACCACGTGTCACTTCAGCAACCTGATGCCAACTGCCAGAATCATAGATCACTGCGTCACCGGCTGCACCGCGAATTTTTTGTTCGCCATAAGCGGTGCGAATCACAATTTCCCCACCTTCGTAGTCATCATTGAGAAATACGGTGGTGGAAACGTCGGTACGATACCGCCCGGACATCGGCCCCATTACCGGATCATCCACGTGAAAACCGTAAGTCATACCGGGTTGATAACGTGCGTAAAACGCTGTCGCCACCCGTAATGGCAACACCGCTGCCTGATATTGCGGGTGTTGCACCAACGGTGACATTACCATCGCATTTAAGCGACGATGCAACGGGCTATTCGGGGAAAGTTCTTGATTATACTTAACTTTCGCCGCTTCCATCCCGGCAGAAAAACGCCCGTCGACAAATTCACCCGTGGCTAATAGCTCCTGAACTTCTTTCAGGCGTTGAGAATCAAGTACATTTTTAATCAGTAACAGCATGGCATTTCCTTTCAGGTGTGGAATCGGGTAATCTGCCCTCGAAGCAAACTACAGGTTAACGATGATGCAATTACGGATACAAATCAACGACACCACACGCGATATTGACGTACCGGATTTTATGCTGACAGAGGGCGAAGATTTTTTTGCCCAGATGGATCAGGACATGAGCAAAGGCTACCAAATGAGCCGTTATTGGGTCGACCGCCCAGATCAAGAACAACGCTGCCAGATTGTCGCGGATAAAATTCTCACGGCTTTATCCAACGGCAATCAAAAAAGCGGCACACTAATGGCGGCCTACATTCTCAAACGGATGCCACGGGTGCGTGAAATCCACATGAATACCGAAGGCGATATGAGCGGTCACGAGTTAATTTAACTTAGCCCTTAGACTTCATCCGCTCTTTTAAATCCGCAAAGGGGTTGTGAGTCGCAATTCCCACCCCTTTGGTTCCCGCTGACCCGCCGTGTGCGGCTTCCAGTATTTTTTGATGCTCGTAATCATGGCAATACAAACACAGTAATTCCCAGTTGCTGCCGTCAGTGGGATTATTATCGTGATTATGGTCACGGTGATGCACGGTTAATTCACGCAAATTGGCGTGATTAAATTCACGGGCGCACCGCCCACAAATCCACGGGTATAATTTTAACGCTTGCTCGCGATAACCCTTGGCGCGTTCTTCCGAATTTTTACGGGCTTTGAGAACGACTTTTTCTTGTTCAGGATTCATGCTAAACCTACCCACATCATAAGAAATTATCAGGCAAAAATAACCCACGTTGTCGCGATGTATTTCACCCCAGATTTGATTAAACCAGCGCGGTGTTCATGCGTCCAGAATGGCGGGAATAATACCAGCTTGCCTTTTTCCGGTTGCACACTTAAGTTTTGAAACAAAAAGTCGGTTGAACCACCCGCTTCCACCGGCACATCATTCAAATACCACAATGCTACCAATTGACGCATGGCAAATTGATGACTACCACCGTCAATGTGCCAGTGATAATACTCACCGCTTTGGTAGCGTTGCAGGTTATAACCCATGTCTTTAAACGGGCCTTTGAAATACGGGAACGCTTCCCGAAACTCCCGCAACGCCAACCCCAACGAGCGGTGTAAATTATTATCCACGTCTTTCCAGTGCGGTTTGTCATCGCCACTGACGAAAATATCCGTGGTTTTTTTCACCTGCTGATTGCTGCCCATGTCTTGCCCAATGCGCCCCGCGTATTGATCCGCAAGGTTTTGCTCAAAACGCGCCACCATGTTGTCACACAAAAAACCAGGAATCGCATCGCGCTTTTCAAAGATAAACGAATTAGGCGCGAGTTCACGCAAACTGGATAACGCTGTTTGGGTCATTTCATGTCCTTCCATCAGGTCAAACTTTTACTCACAATTTCAAACACATCACCCGATAAACCTTGCTGTGCTTGAATACGTTCGAGTTGCGCCTTCATTAAACCGCTACGCACTGGCTCATAATGCCGCCAGCTCATTAATGGGCGCACCATCCGTGAGGCAATTTGCGGGTTCATCGCATCCAATTGCAATACATTATCCGCGAGGAACACATAACCGCTACCGTCTTGCGCGTGGAAATGTAATGGGTTACGCATCGCAAAGCTGCCGATTAACGCCCGCACTTTATTGGGGTTGCGCAAATCAAACAACGGATGTTGCATCAGGGTTTGGATTTCCGCCAAGGTTTCAGGCAATGGTGATACCGCTTGCACCGCAAACCATTTATCCATCACCAGCGCGTCGTGTTGCCAACGGTCGTGGAAATGCTGTAATGCCGCATCACGTTCTGGGCATTGAATCCGGTTCAGCACCGCCAACGCTGCCAGCGCGTCGGTCATATTACCCGCCTCTTGGTATTGCTGGTGACACAGCGCGTGAATACCTTCATCTTTAACCCGCCCTAAGTAATCAAGACACACGTTTTTCAAACTGCGTCGCCCGATACTGAGTGCGTCCACCGTGTATTCGCCGTCGGTATTGAGCGCGTCGTATAACGTTTCCAAATCAATCCGCAACGCATTCGCCAACGTGGAGTAAATCAACTCGCGTATCGCATGAATCGCTTCCGGGTCACAAGGCCGTGCCACTTCCGCAATATCCGCTTCCGAAGGCAAGGTCATCGCCTCCGCACGTAGAGCCGGATCTAGGTTGGCATCGGTTAATACCGCCTGATACGCACTGATGAAATCGTGTTCCAAGCCGCAAGCTTCACCGCGCTCTTGCGCCGCCAACATCGCTAAAATCGTTTCCATCGCCAAGCGTTGCCCCGCATCCCAACGGTTAAACGCATCGCTATCGTGTTTCATCAAAAAGATTAATTCAGCCGAGGTGTACGGGTAACTCAGGCGCACAGGCGCAGAGAAACCGCGTAATAATGACGGTACGGGCATTTCAGGAATATCATTAAAGCTGAATTGCTGTGCGGATTCGGTGAGTTTTAATACTGCTGTTCCCACCAAATCCTGCCCTTCACTACCCAGTAAACCCACCGCCAGAGGAATCAAAAACGGCTGTTTGAGCGCAGCTTCGGGGGTTGCCGGACAGTTTTGGGTAACGTGCAAAGTACAGGTTTTTGCTGCCGCGTCGTAATCCATCCGCACCGCGACTTCCGGCGTACCGGCTTGATCATACCAGCGTTGGAATTGCGCCAAATCTGCGCCATTCGCATCCGCCATTGCCGCGAGGAAATCTTCAGTCGTCACCGCTTGCCCATCATGTCGTTGGAAATACAGATCCATGCCGTTGCGGAAACCGTCGCGCCCAAGCAATGTTTGGTACATACGCACCACTTCTGAGCCTTTTTCGTACACGGTCATGGTATAGAAATTGTTAATTTCCATGTAAGCCGCCGGACGAATCGGGTGCGCCATCGGGCTGGCATCTTCCGCAAACTGGTGAGTGCGCAATTTACGCACATCCTCAATACGCTTTACCGCCCGCGAATGCAAATCTGAGGTAAATTCCTGATCACGGAAAACCGTCAACCCCTCTTTCAACGACAACTGAAACCAATCACGGCACGTCACCCGATTGCCCGTCCAGTTATGGAAATACTCATGCCCGATCACCGATTCAATCGCAATGTAATCGCCATCGGTGGCGGTTTCCGGGCTGGCGAATACCAACTTGGAGTTGAACACGTTCAACCCTTTGTTTTCCATCGCCCCCATATTGAAGTCGTCGACGGCTACCACCATGTAAATATCAAGGTCGTATTCCAGCCCGAAACGCTGTTCATCCCACTGCATCGCACGCTTTAACGACTGCATAGCATGATCACATTTGTCGATATTGTGCGCTTCGGTATAAATCCGCAGGGTCACATCACGCCCCGACAGCGTGGTGTAATGATCCTCAACGTGTTGCAAATTACCCGCCACTAATGCGAATAAATACGCTGGTTTATGGAACGGGTCTTCCCACCGCGCCCAATGCCGACCGTCTGGCAAATCACCGCTACCGGTTAAATTGCCGTTGGATAACAACACCGGATACTTGGCTTTATCCGCCAGAATTTGCGTGGTAAACACACTCATCACATCCGGGCGATCCGGGTAATAGGTGATTTTGCGAAAACCCTGCGCTTCGCATTGGGTGCAAAAATTACCGCTGGACTGATACAAGCCTTCCAACGAGGTATTTTTTTGCGGGTAAATCCGCGTCACTATTTCCACCGTTGCCAACGCTGACATCCCAAAAATACGCAAATCGGTATCGCTTAATGCGTAATCATCCGCCGTCAAGGTGCGCCCATTAACCCGCAGAGCCAGCAATTCCAACCTTTCACCGTACAATTCCAACGGCGCGTCCGTAGCCACACCCGCATTACGCCGGTAATTCGCCACGCACGTCACTTGGGTTGATTCCTCACCCAGTTCAAACACCAGCGAAACCGCATCCACCCGATACGCAGGCGCACAATAATCTTTGAGGTAAATGGTTTGGGGTTGTCCTTGTTTCATCTTTTTTTCCTATTATCGGGTTAAAGCAGCGTGAATCGCGCTGTATTCAGGGTGTTGCGGGGTAATCACGCCCATGCGCAACAACAAGTCGATATTCACCAAATTGCAATTGTCTTTGAAATCATCGGTGGTTTCCGTCATCCGGGCAATTTCCACCAACGGAAGTAGTTCAAATTGAAGCACTTCACCGTCGGTATTTTCCGGCTCAAAATCTTCCGGCAACCACAGATCGTAAATGTAAATCGTGGAATTATCCAAGCCGCGCCACCCTGCCTGACGGTAACTGACCGTGCCTACGGCTTGCGCTTGACGGGCTAATGCAGCGGGAATATTGGCTTCTTCTTGGGATTCTTTCACCACATTATCCAATAATCCCAAGCCAACGGGTTGCCCGCCAGCCACCATCTGATCCAGCTTACCCGGCCAAAACGGTTTATCGCGGGAGCGTGTTGCCACCCACACATGAATACCATCGGCTTTACGCACCAAACCGTTCAGGTGTATGCCGAAACTTTTCACACCCAAAAAATTAGTCGCGGCACGCTCGACTTCCATCTGTGCAGTCGCGCCGAACGCGTGGGTAACAGGGTAAGCCTCACCGACCCAACTGTCGATCACACCGCGTGCGTGCAATTCCTGAAACACTGGTGCAACAGCCAGCGTGCGCTCATGGTAATCCAGCAGCGCGGGATTTAAGCGCACTGCGTCGGCTGTCACCGTAAACAGCTCAGCCCATTCGCGCAAATGTTCGGCGAAATCCGGCTGCACCTGCCCGTAAATCTCACCGTCAATCAACAACCCATGGTAATCAGTAGGATCAAAATTATTGCAAGTTTGAATGCGATCTAGGTAACTCATGGTATTACTGACAAGCTCGTGGAATCCGTTGTACGTCCGAAGTAGCATCAATCGCCGCGCTCCAGGTTTGCACCGGCGCGTTGCTGCCAAACGGTTCATCATAGTCCAGCCAAAAGACTTCGCGGGGCGTTTGTTGCTCGGTATAACGCGCATCGTAGCCAAGGTAACGAATGTATTCCGCGTGGCGTTTCGCTTTATTTAAGTTATTGAAAAAGCCGAGTGAAATCGCATTGCGGTAAGGCCCTTCGGTAATCAATGACGCATCCTGCACCGCCGAACGGGTTAAATCATCCACCACTTTGTGAGCTTCTGCTTCATCCGGCAATGGCGGCACGTAAACCAGAAAGTTCAGCGTTTCCATGCTGCGCATTGGGCGGGTGTTCACTGCCAAACCAAAGCCCTGAATTTTTTCCGCCACCAACTGCGCCGCTTTCGCGCTGTTGTAAGGCCCCAACGTATAACAACTGCTTTGCGTGCCTGCTGCGCTGCTGCGATAAACCACTTCCCCGACATCTTGGCGTAACTCCAACGCCGGAATCGACGGTTCCACCAAACTGGGCAAACCCGGCTGCGCATCGGGCGACCAAAAAAAGCCCCACGCGAACAGCGTTGCATTGAGTAATACCAACAGAATCAACACCGGGTACATGCTTCATGCTCCGTAATGTAGCGCAACCCCTGCATCAACAAATCCGGGACAAGGTGGCATTCAAACCGCAACCACGTCTGTAAGCGTTGCGCATCCCCGCCCGTCAACACGTATTGCAATGCGGTATCAAACGCAGGCTGCATTCGCGCACAAATGCCTTCAATCGCCCCCACCACCCCGAACAAACAGCCACCACCAATCGCACGACTGGTGGCATCAGCAAATACACTCGGTTGCTCAAACGATAAACTCAAACGGTTTTGCGCCCGCGCAATCAACGCATCCGCCGACAGTTGCAGGCCGGGCAAAATCAATCCGCCCAAATGCCGCCCGTCGCCATCCAATGCATCCAAGGTAATCGCTGTGCCGCAATCAATGACCACGCACGCTTTTTTACCCAATAAATGATGCGCCGCCACCAACCCCACGAAACGATCCGCCCCCAAAGTCGATGGTTGTTGATAGCCTGACACCACGCCATAAGCCTGCGCCGCCGAACGCGCAATGTGCAATCCAATCGCCCGTTCCTGACACGCCGCCATCACGCTGTCATCAAACAAACCGCTTAACACATGCACCAAGGTAATGTGCGTTGCGCACGGATACCTGTCCAGCAAATCCAGAAACGCCGCCAACGCAGGGCGTTCCCCATACGCCAACGCCTGCTGCACCGAGGCATTCCCCGCAGCATCAAGCTCCGCCCATTTCAGGCGTGAATTGCCTGCATCCACCAGCAAAATTGTCACATGCGCACCGATACATCCGCTGAAGAAAACGCCTTAATAACACCATCCCTGACTTCGAGCCGTAACTGTCCCTGAACATCGACCCCGCAGGCAATCCCTTCGATCACCTCGCTACCCGCCAATACCCGTACCGGGCAGCCGTGCAGCACATCCCAGTGTTGCCAATTGCGTTGGAATTGTGCCATATCCAGCCGCGAAAATACCTGTAATCCTGGTAATAATCGCGTGAGTATCGCCGCAACCACCTGATTACGGTCAAATTCCCGCCCCGCGCACGCCCGTAAACTGCTCCAAGGCTGATCAATCGCACTCGTAGCGGTAGGCAAGCGATTCACGTTTAAACCAATCCCGATCACCACCTGCTGCAACGAACCGACCGCTTCCAACAAGATGCCACCGAGTTTCTGGAGGTGATTATTACCCCCCACAACAATATCGTTAGGCCACTTAATCCCATGCCCTTCAATACCACAATCGCGTAACGCTTCCGCCACTGCCAGCCCCGTCACCAAGCCCAGCATCGGCAAATGCGCCGGTACGGTTTCAAAACACCAACGTAACGACAAATACACATTCGTACCAGCGGGCGATTCCCACGCCTTACCACGCCGCCCGCGTCCCGCCGTTTGTTGTTCAGCGAGGCACACATCGCCACATTGCGCGTGTTGCAAAGCCCAAGCATTGGTCGAGTCCAGACTCGCAAATACCTGAATATCACCCAGCAATTGCGCCACATCCGCCGTTAACGCTGCCCGGATTAACCCCGCATCCAACTCATTGTGCATAATGCTTCCCCAAATCACGCATCGCGTACAAGCTCATAAACAACCCCAGATTGACCACGACCGTCGCAATATAAAACGTTTGTGTTGACCCCAGCGTTTCCCAACCATACCCACTGAGCAAACTACCCAGCGCACCGCCCACGCCATAACTTACCCCGGAATACAACGCCTGCCCACGCCCTTGCAGCCGCCCCGGAAACACATGATGAATCAAATGAATCGCCGATGCATGAAACAACCCGTAAGTTGCCGCGTGTAACACCTGCGCCACCAATAACACCAGCAAATGATCCACCCACACGCCCAACAATATCCAGCGAATTCCCGTTAACAACATCGCCAGCACGAACAAGCGTTCCGCCCCAAAACGCCCGATTAAGCGATGCATAAACACAAACAGCACCACTTCCGCAATCACACCCAACGCCCACATCCAGCCGGTAAAGTTGCGCGAATAGCCGTGATCTTCCAAATACAAACTGAAAAATGTGTAATAAACCCCGTGACTCCCCTGTTGCAGCGCACACGCCAACAACAACAGCCATACCGCCGGTTGACGCATCACTTCACGCAAACGACTGGTATTTTCTGCATGGGCATGGTGCGGTTTATCACGCACCAACCCCGTCGCCACCCAAATCGCAATAAACAGCAGCAACATGGCATCAACTGCACGCTCAATGCCGTAACGCTCCAATAATGGCGGCAAACTCACCACCATCACAATGAAACCCACCGACCCCCACAAGCGAATCCGGCTATACCGCCCAATGTCTGTACCCAAATGATTCAGCGTTAACGCCTCAAACTGCGGCAACGACGCATTCCAGAAAAACCCGAAACTCGCCATCACCAACACCATCCAGCCGTAACTGTTTTGCCAATACACCCCCGCAAAACACACCACCGCCAACGCACTCGCCAACCGAATAATGCGCAACCGCTGCCCGGTATGATCCGCCAACCACCCCCAAATAAACGGCGCGACTACCTTACTCGCCATGAATACCGCCATCAGCTCACCGATTTGCGCAGCCGAAAACCCGGCAACTTTTTTCAGGTACACCGTCCAATACGGCACAAACACGCCGAGTGCAGCAAAATAGGTGAAATAGAAAACCGAAAGCCGCACATAGGGCGGCTTTACGGGGGATGTTGGTAGTGGGAAGTTCATTAGTCAGACTGACTCATTTTATTCATTCACACGCTGTGCCAGTTTTTGCACCAGATTAGGGTGATAACGGATACCATACTGTTGCATGGAATGGACAGCTTCCAGAAATGAATCAATCCAACCTTGTTGTTTCGCTTTTAGGAGAATACCTAGTGTTCCTGTTACCCGTAAACCAAGATACTCTGCCAAATTTCGCCCGATTTTCTCATCAATGATGACCCAATCCGCTTGATTGCGTTTTGCCATGTCGATGGTATGTTTTTCGCCCTTATCTAGCTCTAACAACAATGTAGTATGCACGACAGGTTGCGAAACCACCGGAATCACCCAATCCAACATGCGTAAATTCGGCACTTTAACCCTGCCTCCCACAGCACATTCATCAATTACTTCGGTGACAACATGGACATCCCCAAAACAACGCGGCATCAGGTCAAGACGGTTAATACTGGCAAGAGCGATAAAGGGCGTGGTATTGCAAAAGACGACACTCATAACAGAGCCGTTTCCCGCATCAGGTCATCACCAGAATCTTCCATCAAGACAGCTCCGGCATCCCAAGCCAAATGCAAGAAATTAGCACGAGGAATCTCTAACCAAGTGGCCGCCATACCGGAACTGATACGCCCTTCCTTGAACAAGCTAATAGCTGCCTGCCGCTTCAAGTAATCTGCAAAACGCTCAGCATTCAAATGTAGCCCGATCAGCAGTTCGGGCGGGCAATCTATTTCGATGATGCGATTCATAGGAGTTACTCCTCTATTCATCCCCAAACACATACCCAAAATCCAGCACCTGCCCTGTAAACGGCGGTATTATGAGCTGGCTGCAAGTGGCGACATCATGGCATTCCACCGAAAATGCCACGCGATAACGCCCATTATCCAGTTCATACGCAATCAGGGTTTTGTCTTCCGGGGAAATCAGCCAATAATAAGGCACTTGATAGGCTTGTAAGCGTAGCAACTGAGTGAAGGTATCTTTACGCTCATGCCCCGGCGATGTGATTTCACATACCCAGTCCGGGAGAATTTCCATCATTCCAGTGGGACGGTGAGGTACACGCTCTTTACGCCAACCAGCCAAGTCATGAGCAGGGCAATGGTGCTCGTTATAGCGCACACTGATTTCGCTCATAATCCACCACCCACCGTCGCTGCCCTTACGCCACAACGGTAGAAACTGCCCCGACAAACCTGCCTGCGCCAAGGCATGATCAGATCGTGCCATTGGGCGTTTGACGATTTCACCGTTGATTAACTCAATACGCTCATCCTGCTGACTGGCAAGCAATAAATCATCAACGGTTTTAAGTTTAAGGGCTTCCATCGACAGCTCCCGGAATATCCGGTAAATCCGTCGTCACATCCGCATTCTGCCCGCGATGCCGCAACGCATGATCCATCAACGTAATCGCCAACATTGCCTCGCAAATCGGCGTAGCACGAATCCCCACGCACGGGTCATGCCGACCCTTGGTGATCACTTCCACCGCTTCTCCATCCAAATTCACGGTACGCCCCGGAATGCGCATACTGGAAGTTGGTTTGAACGCCGTATGCACCACGATTTCCTGCCCCGACGAAATACCGCCCAATACGCCCCCGGAATGATTGCTGAGGAAGCCTTGCATCGTAATTTCATCGCGGTGCTCTGTGCCTTTTTGCGCCACGCAAGCGAAACCCGCACCGATTTCCACGCCCTTTGCCGCATTGATCGACATCATCGCGTGGGCAATATCGGCATCCAGCCGGTCGAAAATCGGTTCACCCCAACCGGGTGGTACGTTGGAAGCTACTGTGGTGATTTTCGCACCGACGGAATTGCCCTCTTTGCGCAAGGCATCCATGTAATCTTCCATCGGCTGCACTTTACTGACATCCGGGCAGAAGAACGGATTATTGGCGATTTCGTCCCAATCCAAGGTTTCTGCAACGATGGGGCCGAGTTGCGACAAATAGCCGCGAATCACCACACCGTAACGTTCCAGCAACCACTTTTTGGCAATCGACCCGGCAGCGACACGCATTGCGGTTTCGCGGGCAGACGAACGCCCTCCCCCACGGTAATCGCGGAAGCCGTATTTTTTGTAATACGTGTAATCGGCATGACCGGGGCGGAAGCGATCCATAATATCGCCGTAATCCTTAGAACGCTGATCCGTGTTGTGGATGAGCAGCGCAATCGTTGTACCCGTGGTTTTACCCTCGAATACCCCCGATAGGATTTGCACTTCGTCGGCTTCGCGCCGCTGGGTGGTGTGGCGACTTTGCCCCGGCTTGCGCCGATCAAGGTCAATTTGAATATCGCTTGCAGTGAGGGCGAGTCCGGGCGGGCAGCCATCGACGATGCAACCGATTGCGGGGCCGTGACTCTCACCGAAGGAGGTCACGGAAAATAGTTTTCCAAAAGTATTTCCTGACATAGCTTCCGATTGTAACAGTTATTCTAAAACCTTAGCAGTGGTTGCGAATGCATATTTATTGACCATGCCAAAGGCTTGCTATAAACTCCAGTTTGCCATGATAAAAATAACTGCTAGATCACTTTAACGCAAAAGCCCGTATGGAGAGGGATGCCCGTTCCCTCTCTTCTTTTTGCGCACTTGTCACCGTCATTAAAATTTTGTTCATCACCAAGTAGGAATTTATCTGGCATAATCTTGTCATAAATTACAGCAAAAACAACTTGGGGACATTGCCATGAAAGAATGCAACACGCATCAATTGGCAGCACTAGCGATGGGCATAGGCGCAGGTGCAACGGCTGCTACATTTTTACCAACGTTAGACTGGGCTGTGATTGGGGTCACGGCAATTAGCGGTTACGCAGGCGGTCTCTTGCCTGACATTGATGATCAGGAATCAAGCAACTTCGCCGTCATTAAGAACCTTACGCGCATCGCGGCAGTCATCGTGCCCGGTATTCAGTTTTTTTACCGCCCGACGGACTTATTGCTGGCAATACCGTTAGCATTATTCATGCTGTCGCATTTTTGGGATTTGTTGCATCAAATGACCAAACGCGGCGGCGGTACGCACTCAGTACTAGCGGCGGTTTGTTTGTCGCTGGGGGTGTCATGGGTGGCGTATTTAACCGCAGGGTATGCGGCAGTCGTGCCTGCCTTTATCGCAGCGGGAGTCGGCTATGTGGTTCACCTGTTGCTGGATGATTTGAGCCGCCCACCGCTTCCCCCTAACGCAGAACCTTCGCGTATGGGGTACGCTTTAACAATACTCGGCAAAGGTAAAAGTGTGGAATTTTACGGGCTGCTGAGTATCGGTTTAGCGTGCGCAATCGCGCTATGGGGAATTTAAGCGGTTGCGTTCAATCGTTCCCAGCCATGCTTCAACCCTGGCTAATACGCGCTTAAACGTGTCCTGCAAATCCTGCTGAAAAGCTGCTTGGCTGATCTCAGCCACGGCTTGCCGCTCAACGGTAAGTAACGCGGCTTCTAACGAGCCATCGTCATAAACGCGCACCGAACTGAGTGTTTTATGCGCAAGAGACGCTGCTGCCTTCCAATCCCCCTGATCCAATAATGTGTGCAATAACTCGCGCCGCTCGTTCAGGCGCGGCAAGGCAAAGCGCACGAAGTCAACGGCTTCTTCCTCCCCTAAATCGGCGATAAGTGTGTCTAATGCTAATGTAATTTTGTATTCCATGACTTTAGTAGCTATTTGTATTGAACCTATTGATGCATTATTGCGCCACAGGAGATACCTGTAAAATTTACCACACATTTGATGCTGCTGACTTTGCCAAAATACCTGCTACTGCTATTGATCCTGCTAATAAGCAGCCAAACGTGTGCCGCAGGTTTGGTTGTGCCTGATCAGCGAGCGCAATCGCTTGACCTTGCCCCCTACCTTGAACTGCTGGAAGACCCCAGTGGGCAACTCGACATTACACAAGTCAGCTCAGCAACCTATGCCAAGCATTTTGCAGTAAATAACGCCAGCGTGCCGGATATGGGGCATACCCGTTCAACTTGGTGGGCGCGTTTCCAACTAAGTTCCGGGCAAGCGCAGAAATGGTATTTGTTGCTTGATCGCCCCATCGGGGGTTCAGTCGAAGCTTTTGTCGTACAACAGGGCATATTCTCCCGTTTACAACATCTGGAAGATTTCCGCCTACCTGTATGGAATTTGCAGAATACAGCACAGGACACGCTGACGATATATGTCAAAGCATACAACGACAAAGCACTCCTCAGCCTTCCGCTCAAATTGTTGGCAGCAGATGAGTTGCTCAAAACCAGTAATCAGGAAACCGGATGGTTTATGGCACTGTTTGCCGGGATGTGCATCTTGACTTTGTACAATGCACTTCAGTATTTCAGTTTGCGGGAAAGGGATCATCTCTACCTAAGCTTATTTCTGCTCATGTGCAATTTGTTATTCCTGCGGGATAACAAATTATTCACAATCCCACCATTAACAGATCCAACAAACTTTTTTTACTCTGCGCTCTTTTTGTTAACTCTCGCTGCTGGTTTTTACTACTGGCGTAGTGTTAACAAAAAAAATAATCCGATTCTGGAGCGATTAGGTATCTGGATACCTCTATTATCCGTAGCAACTCTTCCGCTGAGCGGACTGTACTACACAGAGCAGTTCTTTTACGGGTTAACACTTACGCTCGCACCGATTTTCCTCATTCTAATGCCTTACGTTATTCTGACTCACGAAGTGCTGTACGTCCGCCTTGTGGCTTGGGCAACGTTATTAATCGAATTTTCCGTAATCCCTTATCTACTCATGCAGTGCGAATGGATTCCCTACAATACTGACTTTATTTTCCTTGCTCAAATCGGCATTTTGCTAGCGTCCTTGTTGTTATCATTTGCGCAGACAGAACAGACCCGTTACTTGCGGGAAGAAAAAGAACGCATGGAAGCGACTAGCCAAGCCAAAGATGCATTTCTCACCACCATGAGCCATGAATTGCGCACCCCCATTCATGCGATTACAGGGGTTGCTGATTTATTGGGTAAAACAGCGCAATCAGCGGAACAATCGGTGTATCTGGAGAAATTATTATCCTCATCACAACACTTGCAATCGTTGGTAGATGGCATTCTTGATCTGTCACGAATTGAAGCAGGACGGTTGGAACTGGAAACCACGGTTTTCCGGCTGGATGAGGAGTTGGAAAAACTGCGCCAGATGTTCAGTGTACCCGCCCAGCAAAAAGGCTTGCTGTTTTCGGTGTTACAAACTCTGCCTCACGCTTTACAAGTGCGCGGCGACCCCATGCGGCTGAGGCAAATATTGGTCAACTTGTTGGGTAACGCGCTGAAATTTACCGCCAACGGCAGTATTAGCTTATCAGTCCAACCACAGGCAGGAACGCGAGAAGGGCATATCCACCTGCACTTTGTGGTAACGGATACCGGCATTGGAATCAGTTTGAAACAACAACAAAACCTGTTCCAGCCATTTACCCAAGCGGATAGCAGCACCGCCCGCCGTTACGGTGGTTCGGGAATGGGGTTAGTTATCAGCCAAAGGCTGGTGCGATTAATGGGAGGGGAATTGGAGCTGGAGAGCACCCCGGAACAAGGCAGTCGCTTCTTTTTTACATTGGATTTACCTATCGCTGCATCTGAAACACCGCGATTAACTTTGCCCGTAGCGGAAGACAAAAAAGACTTGAGCGGATACCGGGTATTACTCGTCGATGATGATGAGGTAAATTGTTACCTCGGCGAGCGGATGCTGGAACGTTTAGGCATCAAAGCCACGGTAGCCGATAGCGGAAAAGCCGCCCTGCAACAACTGGAACAACACCCGTTTGATTTGGTGATGATGGATGTGAGTATGCCCGATATGGATGGTTACACCACCACACGCTATATACGCAATGCCGGACACACCCAATTACCCGTTATCGCCGTGACCGCCCACGCAATTGAAGGCGAGCGCGAACGCTGTCTGGCGGCGGGTATGAACGACTACCTCACCAAACCTTTTAATCTTGTAACGTTACATCGCTTACTTATCAGCAACCTTATGAAAAGTAACTGAAATGTGACATAAAAAAACGAGGCATATGGGGTGTTTATCGCTATCATTGAGGGATTGATGAGATAACACGCATAATTGTTACAAAAAGTGGCTGCAATGAAACATTTACAAGGGCATATCCTGCTGGTTGAAGACGACGACTTGACCTCCGAGTTGTTGGAAAAATACCTACATTCACACAATCTCAGTGTCACCGTGCTACCTGACGGCGAACGGCTAATTTCAACCATGCAACACCAAAAGGTTGATGCGGTGATTTTAGACATCGTATTACCTGGCAAGTCCGGTCTGGAATGGTTGGAATGGCTGCGAATACACTACCCACAAATTCCTGTGTTGCTGTGCTCACGCCATGTCACCGCCGAAGACCGGGTTATCGGCTTGAGTAAAGGTGCTGTGGATTACATTGTGAAACCCTTCCACCCCAAAGAAGTTTTACTGCGTTTGCATAATGTTTTAGCAAAACCCACCGTGACGTTACCGAGAGTCGGTATTTTCCAACTCGACGCACAACGTGCCATCTTGATTCCCTACAACGGCTCAAGCGAACATCAAAACACCAACCTGACCTTGCATGAAGTGCTGCTGTTGCAGTTATTCTTTGCGCATGTTGGCGACTTGGTGACACGCGATCAGATTGCCGAATGTTTGCACGGCAGCGGCCACGATCCCACCAAGCGCAGCCTTGATATGTTGATTAATCGCCTGCGCAAAAAACTGGGGGATTCGGGCGAGGCTTCGCGCTACTTGCATACCGTTTGGGGCAAGGGGTATCGGTTTACGCCATAACATCACAACACCTTATCACTCGCTAACGGAGCCTCCTCTGCCTGAATTGCCTTGAATAGGGTTTCGCCGATTTTGGCTTGCAAACGCACATACACCCCGTCAGCATTTTTCTTGCCGGGGTCGAGGTCTTTGTCGGTGAAACCTTTGAAGTTGTAGCCTACGCCTGCCCGCCAGTCGTCTGCCACCGTCATGTTGACACCCGCCCCGGCGGAATAGCGGGTTGCACCACCGCTGCTCAGAATACCGCCACGCAATTCCCCGTCAATTTTGTCAGAGAAAGGCACGCTGACACTGGCATCCGCCAGCGCGGTTTTGGTGGTGATGCTTTCACCGTTATCCAGTTTCGTGGTTTGCACTTTACCAGCGGCACGCCCAGAAAGTTCCGTGCCGTTGTCCATACGGAAATTTTTCCAAGCGGAGGCAATGTGGGTATTGCGGTCGCCAGCCGTGCCTTCCACATCGTCGGCTTTCCACTGATACATATACTGGCTGTTAAATTTGCCTTCACCTGCGGGGCGATGTGCTGCACCGACAGTTAAGGTATTACTGAAATCTGCACCGACGGAACTGGATTCTTTGTGTAAGTCATTGCGCACCACACCCGTCCAGTCTTCGCTCATTTTGGCAACGTAACTGCCTTTGACCGCGTAATAATCGCGCTTATCGCCGTTGCGGGTTTCCACTTTCAGGTATTTCTGGCGGTCGGGGTCGCGCTTGTCATCCACTGCAACGGAGACAGCGGTAGCATTTTCCAAAACTTCGCCTTCATTGACTTTGACCACTTCCAACGCGGGGCTGATGGTGAGGTTTTTGTCCACCACATAGTTGCCTTTGACCCCGGTAGCGGTTTCAGCATTGATCATATCGGTGTCACTGAACAAACCTTCGGAGCGGTATTCGGAATACAGTTCGGTGGTTTGTTTGACTTTGGTTTTCGCACCAACGCTGACCACGCTGCGGCGTTGCTCATCCGACAAACCGGAAGTGCCGAGCATATCGTTGCCGTTATCGTATTTGGCGTAAACGGAGGAATCTTTACCCACCAGCAATTCTGCATCGGCTGACAGGTGATTAAAGGCGGAATCGCGGATGTCCTGCTCGTATTCACCCCGTATCCGCCCGCCACGACCAAACACTTTGATATTACGTTTCGCGGCAATCAATGCGGTATCGCGGGAAGACGATTCTTCGCCCACTTGCTGTTCGATATGGCGTAACCCACCTGCAACGCGCCATTCACCAACGCGGGTTTCAGCGCGTGCGCCGACCGCTTGATGCAAAGTTTCGGTGCTGATGTTTTCGGAATGGATACCTTCCAGCTTTAAATCGGTGTCTTTGTTGAGTTGCTGGGTGTGGTCAATCCGCGCTTCGCGGCGGTCTGAACCAATCCCTGCGCCACTGTTGGTAAAGCCTTTGTCGGCTTGCGCTAGGGTGACGGAGGTATTTGCTTCCTTTGACCAGCGGTGGCTGGCTTGCACCCGGTAAGCATTGCCGCCTTCCGCGTCGTCATTGTGCTGCATTTGTGCGCTGCTGACGCTGACGCGGGTATCCTTGTCGGGCTGGTAATCTGCATACACGCCAGACAGGGTATGCCCGTCGGTCGGGTGTGAATCCTTGGTGTAACTGCCGCCAACACTGACGGTTTCGCTAATAGCACGCTTAATCCGCACCCCGGAAACCAAGTAATCTTGCTCGCCCTCCGCCTGCTCACGGTCGTAGCTAACCCGCACAAACACCGGATTCAAGTTGTCATCGTAAGTCGGAATGACGCGGTGGAAACGCAAATCACCCGATACATCATCCAAGGTGTAATCCGTCACCCGTTGCAAAGTGGTGCTAGAAAGCGTCAAGCCGGGATTGTTTTTATCGCGCACCAACAACTCGATCACCGCGCTATTGGCGAGGATGTCGCCCTGCCCCACGCGGAAATTCATGCTCGTACCGTTACCGGGCAGCACTTGCACAAAGCGGCGGTTGTCCTGTTTCGCCGCGAACACATCCACTTCGGTATCTTTGTCGCCGTAATGTGCTGCCGCGCCCGTCAGGTAACGTGCATCCCGCGCCAAATCCAGTTGCGCGGTTTCATTGCTCATGCCTGCGTCAGAACTGTCGACTTCGTAATCGCCGTACATGACGCTGTGTTGCCCCTTTTCCAGCTTGACGTATACCTTGTCCTTGCTGCGGGCTTCTTGGTCACGGATCGAGCCATCGCCACGAGCGGGGGCGTAACTGCTGTCGTATTCGTCTTTCAGGTAAGCACTGTAATTGTAAGTGTCATCATTTTCCTTGGTGCTATCGTAGGCAAAGGTCAGGTGTAAGCCGCCCTTGATCTTGCCTTTGAGGAACACCTTGCCTTCGCCTGTCAATTTTTTGTCGGCAATGTCGCCGTCATGTGCGCTGATGTCCAGATAACCCGTAGCAATCAGCGGGCGCATATACACCACCTGCGCCAGTTTGGATTCGCCCGTCATCTGTTCCGAAGTCACTTTAACCCGGACTTTGCCGGTGCGGTGCGAGCTGCGTAAATGCACCACGCCTTCGCCGTTACGGATCATTACCTGATGACCGGGGGTGGAATCTTGGATGTCGGGTTCAGCCCAACGCCCATCGGAAGCTTCCAACGTCAGGTAGTAATCGCCAGCGGCAAGGTTGCCGTTTTCATCGACAATGCGCACCTTGAGCGGTACTTTGGATACGCCACCATCGGCGGGGAGTTCGTCCTGTTCCGGGGTAATTTCGAGATGTGCGCCCCGTCCGGGGTTGATGAAGGTGGATTTCAAGGCAACCGTTTCTTTGCCAGCAGCGTCTTTGCTGCGCACTTCGACGGTGTTTTCACCTTTTTTCAGCGTCACACCGTACCAGCTTGCGACTTGCACTTGCTTGGCTTCATCACCTAGTTGTTCGCCCAACTGGGTTTCGGGAATCGCGTTGCCATTGACATACAATGTCACGGCGGTGGAAGCCAACGGCAATGCCGCCATGAAACGCCCGTCAGTGCTGGTGTTTTGCTTAGGCCATAACCATGCACCGTTACCGACCGCTTCTTTGCTGACATCCTTGATGGCATCACGCGATGCCCACGGCTTTTCTTCTTCCACCGTTGTTGCCGCTGATTTGGCTTCGTCCTCTAACAACGGGCCAATGAAATCAGGGGAAACTTTGCGTTCGCCCTGCTCAAACACATCGCTGTCGGTGAGTTTTTCGTTAAATTTTTTGACGGCAGCAAACACTTTTGCCGCGTCTTGTTTAGGGCATTCCGCGCTGAAATCAACACGCTTGAAACCGCCATCGGGCATTTCCGCGAAATGGCTGGACGCTTCACCCGCTTGCTGATTGGAAGTGACGCGCAAACCCGTGCCTTTGGGTAACGTGAGGCTGTCGAGTTTGACGGTATGCATCCCCGGTTTGACCGCGTGGAAGTTGAAATCCCCGGTTTTATCGGTGATGGCGTAACGCCCGTCTTCCAGATAAATGCGCACCCCACCGATAGGCAGCAAGGCAGCGTCTTTTTTGTTGGGAGCGCATTCAGCGGGGAAACTGACTTTACCGAAAATCGCGCCTTCGTCTGACAATACGCCATTACGCAGCCGCTTGACTTTGGCTTGCACCGTAGCAGAAGACAAGGTGATGTTATCGGCACGGGTCGCGCTGGCGTAAGCAGTGCTGATATTGTCGTCGTTGCTGCTGGCAGTTACACGCACAACGTAGGTTAAAGTGCGCACCTGTTCCGCCGCCAGCTCGTTCAGTTCAAAGCTGTAACGCCCGTTACCAAGATCGGTCACACCGCTAAACGCACCACCATCCAAGCGCACTGAACCGTCCACCAGCTTGAAACCTTGCGCAAGACGGGTGTTGATCCGGTAATACGGCAGGGTTGCGCCCGTGTGGTTGGCAAAGCTGAAAGTAAACGTCAGCACATCGCCCACTTCGGCTTCGCGCTGGCTGGCATCGAGGCTTAGTGCCAATGGCTGCGTCGTCGCAGTTTCTTTGGCAACGGGTTTGCTTTCTGTGACCGTTAAAGTCACAGCTTGGGATTCATTGACCAGCACCTGCTGAGTAGCAGGATCGGTGTATTGCACCGTCATCGGTGCGCTGACTTCTACAGCGGCTGATGCGTTCGCTGCCATGAGCAACATCGGCATCAGGGAACGCGGCAGTGCTTGGGGTAACTGCGGCATGACACTCTACCTGTTTTTATTATTGTTTTGTTGTCACGGCGGATTGGGTTTGTCAGCTGCGACTATTATTTTTTAGGGGTTGACTGGTAAGCAGTGCAGCCCGTAAGCGCGAAAATCACTATCAATGGCAATCGCCGTTCCAATCTGGAGGCGTTGCGTCACAATAAAGCTGGTGCAGTCTGTAAAGCTGAAACAATGGTCACTGTATTTCAGGAACAATGCCCAAGCCTTCTGTTGATCAGCTTTGGTGATGTACTCAAGACGACAAAGTGTGCCTGAATACAGCAACTCGCCAAACCGGACAGCGGCATTTCGACCCGCCCGATAACGCAGCAAGGTCAATGCTTCATCTGCAATAAAATCCGTTGTCAGTAGTAACGGATAGTGTGCTTCCAGCACTTCAGCGACCCGCTCATGGTCTGGGTCATCTTTATCCATGTAGGCATACCATGCACCTGTATCAACCAAAATGTGCTGCATGGTTAATCCTCGTTCCAACGTTTTTCATGCGTGTATAGAAAATCGTTGTGGTTTCTGCCTGTCGTCTTCCCTTTCCCAGACACAACGCCTTTCAGTGCGAGCAGTGGGTTTTCTGCCCCTTTGGGTTGTGCCGCAACGGGAATATGTGCATCTAACAACTCACGAATAACAGCGGAAATGCTGCGGTTCTTGAGTTTGGCGTAGCGTTGCAGGTTGCGGTACTGCTTATCCTCCAGCGAAACTTGCGTTCTGTGCATGGCGTAGTCTCCTAACATTACATGATGTAATTATTATAGTGATGTAAGTTATCGTCCGCCATATTAATAAACCCTCACCCCAACCCCTCTCCCAGAGGTAGAGGGGCTTAAGAAGGGGAGTTCTCCTGTTCCCCCTCTACCGCTTGGCGGGAGAGGGGGCTAGGGGGTGAGGGTCTTTTTAGTCGATCTTCACACTGAACTGCGCATTCGGGCTAGTTGCACCGACTGCCAAATCACCCGCATTAACCATGATTTTCTTCAGGGTAGCGTCGTATTTGCCTTCATCGTCACCCGCTGCATCGGTTTTCGCCGCACCGCCGAATGTCAATGAATTCGCTACATAAGAGGCATATTGCGGAAGGCTGTAATGCAGATCTACACCTTTCGCTAAGGATTTGCCGCCATTCGTAGCGCGGGTACGCAAGATCGCGCACTGCCCTGAATCCATTTCAGCCAAACGTTCAGTGCCGAAAGCACCATCCGCTTCACCGTCACACGCCACGTCTTTCGCACCTTCCAGCTCTACCGCAACACTTGGCAGTGGGCAGTCAATCTCAAATTCAATCAGGTAGCCTTTATTAGCTGAGCTGGCAATATCATTCCATCTACCGTCGGTATACATCTCTGTTTGAGCTTCGGCACCAGCAGAGTTGTCCGGTTGCGCGGTACTCCAGTTAGTGTAGGCAAATGGCTCATCCCAAGCGGCCTGCGCAACGCCGGGTTTCGCCCAGAAGAACGCTCCACCACCAACTTTACGGCCACCACCGATGAACAATGTTCCAGAATTTTGAGCTTTAGCCACGTTCAGGACAAATGCATTTTCCTGTGCGCTGGCGATGGTTACTAAACGCCCGCGCTTACCGTTATAGATATATTTGTCAGAGTCTGCGAGTGAATCCCACCAACTTAAGTTCTTCTTAACCACGCCATACGCATGACAGTTACCACCTGCTGCTTGCTCCCAAATAACTGGAGTGAAGTCAACGTTAGTATCTTTGAAAGTGATGGTGGCAGTGTTGTCGGTAAGATCAGGACTCCCATCAGCACTGGTGCTAGAAGCCGTATTCCCTTTAGAATCCGTGGCATCCAAGCTCACTTTTAATACGTCATCAACGGCTATTGCCGCAGGCAACACGCTTTCCACGATCAACTTAGCCGACGCGCCCGCCGCCAAGGTGGTGGACGTGATAGGTGTTGTTTCGCCAGAATCCAGCACACCATTGCCGTTGGCATCAAGGTAAATTTTCACCGCAGTAGCATCCAGCGTATCAACACCGTCTGTGAGGTTGGCCGCTGCCAGTGCAAACGTTTCAGAAACGTTACCGTTATTGGTTAAGGTGTGGACGCTGTAAACCTTGCTGGAAGGAATCATCGCCACTTGTTGCTCTGCACCTTGCGTGATGGTCAAGGTGGCTTTACGCACTTCGCGGATGCTGATTTCAACGATGTTGGATTCGGCAGAGTAAGTTTTGCCGCCAATGTCGCTGTAGGTAGCAATGACTTTGTTTTGCAGAATTGCGCCACCGGGCGCAGCAGCAACCGCAATGCCTGTTACCAATGACAAGGTAATCGCACTTGCGAGGGGTTTTAATTTGAACATTTCTATGACTCTCTATTTTTTATATTGTTGGGTTTGTGGTTTTAAGCGTGCCCTCACCCCAACCCCTCTCCCAGAGGTAGAGGGGCTTAAGAAGGGGGGATTCTCCTGTTCCCCCTCTACCGCTAGGCGGGAGAGGGGGCTAGGGGGTGAGGGGTTTCTTGGTATTTATTAGTCGATCTTCACACTGAACTGCGCATATGGGCTAGTTGCATCCACTGCCAAATCACCCGCCAACACAGACACACGCTTGGTAGATGCATCATATTTGCCTGCATCCTCGTCTACTGCATCGGTTTGATCTGTGCCATCAAACTTGATTGAGCCGGTGAGATAGCTAGCGTAAGTCGGCACGGTGTAGTTCAGCAGCACATTCTTAGCGAGCGATTTGCCGTTGTTAGTAGCGCGGCTACGCAGGATTGCACACTCACCGGAATACATATCTTCCAACTTCGCTGTACCAAAAGCCGTATCTGCCGTGCCATCACAGGCGATGTCTTTTGCACCTTCTAGTTCAACCGCTACCGCTGGCAGTGGGCAGTCAATATCAAACTCGATGACGTAAAATGCTGATGCGCTGCTCGTTACGTCGTGCCATACGCCGTCATACCGCCAAGCAAGTGCATCTTCCCCTGCATTGTCAGGTTGTCCTGACATCCAGTTGGTATAAGAGAATGCCTCACCCGTTACCCATGCAAATGGCGAGGTAGCACCACCTGTACGTTTTGCACCAATCCAGTAGTTATTGTTGTTACTATTGACGGCATTTTTGACAAAAGTATTCTCTGCTGCACTGGTAATGGTTGCCAAATGCCCCATTTTACCATTGAACATCGACGCTTCTGCATCAGCCTTTGCTGGCAAATACGACAGTGCTTTATTGACCCCTGCGTAAGCATGGCAGTTGCCGCCCGCCGCTTGTTCCCAAATGACCGGGGTATAGCTGACATTGCTATTTTTGAACGTGATCTTGACCGTATTGGTGCTGGCAGCCGCAGTACCTTTGGAATCCGTAGCGTCCAAGGTTACGTTTAATTTGTCACTGAGCGCGACAGCCGCAGGCAACACGCTTTCCACAATCAACTTAGCCGATGCGCCCGCCGCCAAGGTGGTAGACGTGATGGGTGTTGTTTCGCCAGAATCCAGCACACCATTGCCGTTGGCATCAAGGTAAACTTTCAGCGTGGCTGCATCAAGGCTGTCATCGCTGCCTGTGACGTTAGCCGCCGCCAGTGTGTAGGTTTCAGAAACGTTACCGTTGTTGGTTAAGGTGTGGACGCTGTAGACCTTGCTGGATGGGATCATCGCCACTTGTTGCTCTGCACCGGACGTGATGGTCAAGGTTGCAGTGCGCACTTCGCGGATACTGATTTCAACAATGTTGGATTCAGCAGTGTAAGTTTTGCCGCCAATGTCGCTGTAGGTGGCAATGACTTTGTTTTGCAGGATTGCGCCACCGGGAGCAGCAGCAACAGCAATGCCTGTCATCAGCGACAGTGCGATGGAACTCGCGATGGGTTTCATTTTAAACATGGTTTTGACTCTCATTGGTTTTTTATGATTAGGAGAAAAGGCGTATTCGATACGCCCCTACGGGGAACTTATTTCACCTTAACGCGGTAGCTGTACACTTGCTCCGCATTGCCCGGAATGCCTTCTGTTGGCATCCAGCGCACGTGGGTGTATTGGGAAGCGGGGATAATCGTTTCAACGTTTTCCACCATGCGCTTGACTGGCTCACCTTCAAAGGTTTTGCCGCCGTCAATGCTCACTTCAAACGCTGCGTCTACCGGGGCGTGGGCAGTGTCAGCTTGGTATTCGGTGGTTTTAGGAATCGGCCCGACCACCATCACATTGGACAGCTCATCAGCACTGTTGTTTTTGTAAACAGCACGGAATTCAACAGTGGACTTACGATCAACTTCTTTAGTGGCAGTAGCCACTTCATTGCCTTGCGCATCGGTGGAGATGGCGTAGGCATTCATGGCGATTTGCAGCGGGCCTTTGTCAGCAGCAAAAGCAGCAGCGGCAGAAATTGCCAATGTACCAGCGATCAGAAGGCTTGCGAATTTGGTTTTGATATTCATAGTTGTAACCCAGTTGTTATTAAATTTTGCTATTCCGGCTTTATTTCCGTAGACAAAAAATAACATTTATTTTATCCGGCACACAACACCGCCCATCCTTAATTCACTTGTTTACGATGCGCGGTTTATTGTTTTAAATTAGTTAGTTGCACTTACACATCCGCAACATTTATATTTAACTTTCGCACAAAAGAAACTTATTTGTTTCAAAAATAATAATTTTGTAACTTTTTAGTGCCGTTACTGATGGGACAAACGCTCATTTGTTGCGATGCACAACCATATCTTGTAGTATCAAGCGCATCCTTTAGCGTTTTACTAAGGTTTGTGCAGCCATGTCAGAGCTTTCCTTACACAGCAACCAACTGGCGCGTGGCATTGCCACTACCATCTTGCAAGGTTTTAACCGCCACTTTGAAATCTTCCAGCGCATTACCGTGGATGCCATCAAACGCTTTGAAGCCGCAGACTGGCAGGCGGTGCAACTGGCTTCGCGGGAACGCATTGTGTTGTACGACCGCCGCATTGCGGAAACCGTCGCGATGGTGCGTGATTTGTACGAGGTCAAAACCCTTGATCTAAAGCTGTGGCAGGAAGTAAAGCATTGCTACATCCGTATGTTATTGGATCACCAACAACCGGAATTGGCAGAAACGTTTTATAACTCGGTCTTTTGCCGCCAATTTCCGCGCCAGTATTACACCAACCATTTCATTTTCCTGCGTAGCTCAATTTCGACGGAATACATTGACTCCGAAGAAGCCAGCTACATCGCCTATTACCCCGGTGTCATCGGGTTGCGGGAAAGCATTGCGCAGATTTTGGAGAATGCGGGCTTTGCGCTGCCCTTTGAAGATTTGGGGCGTGATTTACGCAATATTTACAAAACCATTGTGCGGCACTATCGCAATAAAGCGAACCGTAAAGCGCAGCTCAATTTCCAATTAGCGGTGATTCGCAGCCCGTTTTTCCGTAATAAGGCGGCTTATATTGTGGGGCGCATGATCAATGGGCGGGAAGAGATTCCTTTTTGCCTGCCTATTTTGAATAACGAAAACGGTGGTTTATACATCGACACCTTATTGCTGGGGGAAAAAGCCCTGTCGGTGGTGTTCAGTTATTCACAGGCGTATTTTATGATGCCGCATCAAGTGCCTTCTGCGGTGGTGTCATTCCTGCAAAATTTATTGCCGCGCCGTAATACCTCGGAGCTGTATTCCGCGCTGGGGTTGCACAAACAAGGCAAGTCCACATTTTACCGCGATTTTTTGCACCATTTAAAACATTCCACGGATCAATTCGTGGTTGCACCCGGTATTCGCGGCATGGTGATGATGGTATTCACCCTGCCCTCTTACCCGTATGTGTTTAAAATTATTAAGGATAAATTTGCCCCGCAAAAGGAATTTACCCGTAAAGTGGTTGAGGAAAAGTATCAACTGGTTAAACGCCATGACCGCGTAGGACGCATGGCGGATATGCTGGAATACTCAATGGTGGCGTTGCCGACAGCACGGTTCTCCCCGGAATTATTGCAAGAGCTGCAAGATACCTGTGCCAGCAGCATGAGTTACGAAGACGGTAATGTGGTGTTCCGCCATATTTACCTTGAACGGCGCATGATTCCGCTGAATATGTTTATTGAAACCGCTAATGATGAGCAATTAGAAAAAGTCATCGAAGATTACGGCATGGCGATTAAACAATTGGCTGGCACGAATATTTTCCCCGGTGATTTCCTTTACAAAAACTTTGGGGTAACGCAGTTAGGGCGCGTGGTGTTTTACGACTACGATGAAATTAGCTATATGACGGAATGCAATTTCCGCAAGATTCCACCGCCACGTTTCCCTGAAGACGAATTCCGCTCAGAACCTTGGTATTCCATCGAACCCAACGATGTATTCCCGGAAGAGTTCGGCACATTCTTGCTGGCAAACCCACGGATTCGTAAGACATTTTTGAAGCACCACAAGGATTTATTAAGTGCTAAATATTGGCAGGACAAACAAACACGCATCCGCGCAGGTCAGTACGAAGATGTGTTCCCTTATCCGGTAACTGCGCGTTTTAAACGTTAATTGCATCTTCTCTCCATTAAAAAAGGCTCCCGAAGGAGCCTTCATTGCCAGTTACACTTACTTAGCCTTTGCGCCCCCGGCGTTGGTAGCCAAAGGCCACCCACACCATCAGCAAACTCAGGAATAGCAAGCTCCACTCACCCAAAGTCGGGATTTGCGCCGCAGAACCCAGCGAGATGTCGGTAGTATCGTTCGGATCATCCGTACCGCCATTGTCGGTAGTGATGTCGTCGTACTCCGGTTTACCGTCGCCGTCCAAATCCCAGCTTGAATGCGCTTGGTTGGAAATGGTCTGCTGTTCACCTGCTTTGTCGAGCATACTGTAGAAGCGGATGACCACTTCGTTCGCCGCCGTAGCCTCGGTGACATTACCCACATCCGCGCCAATCGTACCGATCCAAATCACCCGACCACGTGGGTAATCGGCACTTGGAGCTTCGTACTTACACGTTTCAGTAACGGATGTGCCACGCGCTTCACAGTAAACACCGTCCGCACTGACAAACTCACCCGCAGACATTGCCGCGTAGTGCGTACCTTCCGGTACACCGTCGTAGACCTTGACCTTAGCTACGCTGTCGCTGCTGCTATTGATCCACACCATTTGCCACAACATCACGTAATCGCCGGTAGCGGTAACGGTTTTGTAAGCACTCGGCGGATCAAAGATGAAGTGCAGTTTCGCCGTGCTTTCATCTTGTGCATTCAGCTCCGCATCAAACACCGTACCGTCTTCCAACACCGGTTTCGCGGTGACTGTCGCGGTATTCACCAAGCTGGTGGTAATACGGTGTTCGTAGTAGTAACGAATCCGCGCATTTGCATCCTTACTCAGCGGTACTAACGAAGTCGGTACAGTACCCAGCGGCTTAAGCTGTGCAGCAGTCAGATTCAGCGTGTTATCGACCAGTGCGATTTGTGCCAAGCCAGTTTCACCCGGATTGGTAATCTCGAAGCAGTAAGTCACGTTTTCCTGCTTGTCCTTGTCGATGTCAACGATGCTCAACTCGCTGGTTGCCGCATCCGTACCACATTTCGCACCTGCGTCGTGGCCTTGGTAAGCGGTTTTCAGCAATTTGATCTCGCTTTTCAGTGCGCTATCAAGAAAGTCCAGCCCGGTACAACCCACATTACCATCCGGCAAGGTGCAGGTGTTTTTACCGTCTGCCACCGATACCAGCACCGGAATGCGGTTATCGTTGCCTTCTGAACGATCAGCCGTGGAAATGTGCGCCGGTTTATCCTTCTCGACGATGACGTAATGACCGGTAATGACTTCATCAAAGGCATAACGCCCGTCTGCATCCGTTACCACCGTTGCAATCCGCACACCATCAGACGGGTCGCCATTACCATCAGGATCGGTGAACAACTCCAGCGTGACACCAGCGATACCGCCACTGGCTTGGGTCAAATCACCCTTACGCTCAGGATCAGGACGGACATACCCTGTCAGGCTACCTTTCGGTTCAGCATCGAGGAACATCAACCCTTGCGGTGCTTCACTTGCCACCAAGGTAAACGGAATCCGGTTGTCATTCTTGTCCGCGCTGTCAGCGGTAGACTCATAATTTGCCGGATCAGTTTCCACCAGCAGGTAACGACCGGGCGGTACTTTCGCAAAGGTAAACGTACCGCTGACATCCGTCAGCACGGTTTCCAGCAAACGACCATCCGCCGGATCACTATCACCATTCGGGTCGGTGTACAAGGCCACACTCACACCCACCAAACCACGTTCAGTGACACCTGCTTGGGTATCGTGGTTGTGGTCGTCAATGACCTTACCGGCTGGAGCCACCCAAGTGGACGGATCGTAAGCCAAGAAGCTAGCATCTTTCGCATCCGAGCCACTTTTCACTACGACCGTCAGGTGTTCGTGGTCAATTACCACACTACCGTCAGTGGTTGCTGGGGTGCTGCCTGTTGCCACAAAACCGGGCTTATGGGTAACGCTCACGGTGTAAGTACCCGGTGGAACCAGCAATTGATAACTGCCATCTTCACCCGTAGTCGTGGTCATCGTTACCGGATTACCGAAGCTATCCGTGCCTGTCACGGTAATCGTTACCCCACCAAGGCCGCCATCTTCCGGCTCAATCGTGCCATTTGCCCACAGGTCATTCAGCACTTTACCGCTGATTACCGCTGGGGTAATGCCCACATCCACCGCGTCATTCAGCGAACCAGACAGGTAAGCTTGCAGCGGACTTGTACCGGAAGCATCCACATCGGAGTCGAGAGCGCGATCTTCACCCTGTTTTGCCGGGGTAAAGCTGCTGTCCAGCGACACCACTTGAATGCTGTATTTACCTTCTGGCACGGCAAACTGGTATTTGCCTTGGGCATCAGTGGTCGTCGCTGCCACAAAACCGCCGTCTTCATTCAGCAGGGTAACGCTGACGTTAGCCAGTGGTGTTTCACCCTCGTCCTGAATGCCGTTGCGATTGCTATCCAGCCACACGTAATCGCCGATCTTGGCAGGCAAAATACCCGCGTCGATAGTTTGATCACCTGACGTACCGGAACCCACCGTTACCGTTGCTATCCCCGTTGCCGGATCAGCGTTGGAATCGGTTGCACGGTCTTCACCTTGCTGGGCAGCAGTCAGTTTCAATGCACCAACCACGAATTGCACGCTGTAAGTCGCCGGAGCCACGTCACGGAAAGCGTAGAAACCGCTGGCATCCGTTACCTGAGTATCCATCGTTTTACCTTTGGCATTAATCAGCTTCACGGTAATGCCAGCAACACCCGGCTCGCCCTCGTCCTGCATTCCATTTTCATTGAGGTCAGTCCAGACCCGATCACCCAATGCCCCGGCAACAACACCGGCATCCAGATTAGTAATGGTATTGGTCGAAGTCACGGTAAACGCATCAGTCAACCCGGTTTCAGGATCAGCGTCAGAATCCACCGCCAAGTCTTCACCCACACCTTTCTCCACCAGCTTCAGGGTTTCCGGCATCACGAACGCGACACGGTATTCACCCGGCAATACGCCAGTGAAGTGGTAAATGCCATCCGCGCCTGTCGTGGTTGTGTCTACGATAGTGCCGTTTTTATCCAGCAAGTTAACCGTAATCCCCACCGCGCCCGGCTCATCGTACAGGCCATCATCCGTGCCGTTGCTGGCACTGTGGTCAAGCCACACGCGCCCGGTCACACTGGCAGGCAATACCCCTGCGTCTACTGTGTCGTTAAAGCCATCCGAGGTTACTAATGCAGTCATGCGGCCGTTAGCATTGGTATCGCTATCCTTCGCATCGTCTGCACCAGCATCGGTTTGGGTAAACACAAAGCCCGTCATGTCTTCCAGTTGCACCTGATACTTACCCGGTAACAAGCCTGTGAACTGGTACAAACCGTTCACGTCGCTCACTACGCGGTAAGGCATTGGTGGTTCTTGATCAACCGCCGGACGCATCACCGGATTACCCGCGTTATCCAGCAATACCAGCGTCACATCACGTACTGAAGGTTCACTTTCATCCTGAACACCATTGGCGTTAACGTCCAGCCACACGCGATTGCCGAAGCCACCCGCACGGTAGAAGCCCGCATCCACACTGCTGATGTCAGCCGATACCAAGGTCACTGGCACACTCAGGTTAGGACGAATATCGCTATCCACGCCATCGTCATTGCCTTGGTCTTGTGCCACCAGTGTGTAGGTTGCTGGCGGATTCACCACCACAACGTAAGCTCCCGGCAACAAACCAGCCACTTCGTATTCACCATTAGGGTTGGTCGTCGTTGTCGCTACCGCCACACCATCCGCCGGATCGCCATCACCGTTAGGGTCAGTGAACACCGTCACCCCCACGCCCGGCAAAATCGGCTCAAACGGATCAGCCTGACCATTACCATCGGTGTCTTCCCATGCAAAACCCATCAAGATTGCTGGTGCAACACCCGCATCCAGATCACGGTTTTGCTCACCCGACAACAGGGTAATAGTCGCTTTACGGCTGATCATATCCGGGTCGGAATCCAACTCGCGTGCCGCACCTTGCGCTGCCGGAACCAACTGCATTCCTTCAGGTAATGTGAACTCCACGGTGTAAACACCCGGCTTCAACCCAGCAAAGTTGTATTTGCCGTTAGCATCGGTCGTAGTGGTTGCATTCACCGCCAGACCTGCGCCATCCGCACCGGACAACACCACCGTAATGCCGCTGATACCCACTTCGTTCGGGTCTTGCAATGCATTTTCATTGGCATCCAACCACACGGTATCGCCAATGCTACCCAAACCGCTATCGAGGAAATCCTGCGCCAGTTTGTCTTCGCCAGAGGCTACGGTTACGTTGATTTGGTTGTCGTTCGCACCTTCCACATCAGCGGTGGAAATCCAGCCGTCGAGATCGGTTGCACGCACGCTGTAAACACCCGGTTTCAAGCCTGTAAAGGTATAGAACCCGTTCGCATCCGTCGTTGTCGGCGTACCAATTTGGGTGTCGCCTTGCCACAAGGTTACGCTGACATTGGCCACCCCACTTTCCAGATCTGCGAATGCAGCATCAGCGTCGATGTCATTACGCACTTGCCCACTGATACTGGCTGGCTGGTAATTCAGGAAGTCGTTTTGCGTGGAAGTTTGACCACTGGTCACCACTACGCTCACCACATCCATGCTTACCACAGTACTGCCTTGGGTTCCGGCTTCGCTACCGGTGGAAACCGCACCGTCAGGGGTGGTTTCAGTGATGCTGTAAGTACCCGGCGGCACAATAAAGCTGTACGTGCCATCCGCAGCGGTAGTCGTGGTTTTAATCACAGGATTACCCAGCAAATCCGTACCGGTCAGCGTAATCACCACACCAGCAACCACTGGTTCGTTAGCGTCTTGCACCCCATTGGCGTTCAGATCGTCCAACACCGCGCCCGAAATCAGCGCAGGTTTTACGCCCGCATCCACACTTTGATTGCCGACGGTGGAAACCACAGTCACTGCCACATTCCCAGCCGCATCAACATCGGAATCCAGATCGTCGTCAGTACCACGGTCGGTTGCAGTAAATTGCGCACCTTCCGGCAATACCACTTGCACGCGGTATTCACCCGGCAATACCCCGGTAAAGTTGTAGAAACCGTTGGCATCCGTGGTTTGCGTCAGCACCGTTTTACCGCTGCTATCCAGCAGGTTAACCGTCACATTTGCCAAACCGAGTTCGCCAGCGTCCTGTATTCCGTCGAGGTTTTCATCAACCCACACACGATCACCCAAGCCGCCAGGTTCAATACCCGCGTCAAGGTTGGTCACGCTATCGGTCGATTTCAGCACAAAGTTAGGGCTATGACCGTCGGCGATTTGCACATCGGAATCCACTGCATCGTCACCACCGGTATCAGGAGTAACAAACTTCATATTGGCAGGCTGGGTAATTTCCACACGGTATTCACCCGGCAAGATACCGCTAAAGCTGTATTGGCCTTCCGAACCTGTGGTAGTCGTCGCCACCATTTCACCGGTTTTTACATCCACCAGTTTCACGCTGACACCGACCACACCGGATTCCGTGTCATCCTGCGCATTCGCATTGCGGTCAATCCATACCCGACCGCTAATCGCGGCTGGCAAAATGCCCGCATCCGTATCACGCAAGTGCTGCCCGGAAACCAATGTTACCAAGGCACTGCCATTCGCTGCCGGATCAGAATCCGCCGCACGGTTATCGCCTTGTGCCGTTTTGGTCAGGACAATGCCCTCCGGTGTCACAAACTTGACGCTGTAATCGCCCGGAATCTTGTTATTGAACAGGTACTGCCCTTCCGCATTGGTGGTGGTAGTCGCTACCACTTCACTTGCTTTATTGAGCAATTGCACTTCCAGACCCACAATCGCTGGTTCTTTAGCGTTTTGAATACCATCTTCGTTAACATCCAACCACACGTAGTCGCCGATACTGCCCAACTGGTAGTAACCCGCATCCACCGCCGTTGAAGAACCTGATTTCAAGCTCACCGCAGCCACACCGCTAGCATTAGCATTGGAATCCAACGCCGTATCATCACCCTGCTGGGCAAGGCTGCGCTGATAGCCATCCGGCAAGCTAAAGGTCACGAGGTAATCCAGTGGCAACAATTGCTCAAAGCGGTATTCACCATTGGTTGCAGTAAAGCTGGCTTTGACCTGCTCAGTTGCTTGCGCCACACCGTCTGCATTCACGTCGCGGTAAAGCGTAACCATCACACCTGCCAGACCCGGCTCTTCCGCATCCTGCACCCCGTTAGCATTGAGGTCGTGCCAAACTTTATCGCCCACCGACACTAAACCAATGTAACCAAAGTCCAGACCGCTAGTGGTTTGCATCGGCAACACTTCCGCTGGTGTCTGATGATCAAACAAACCATCAGGATCGCCGGTTTGCTGCGTACCTGCTGCCAAGCTCGTTGGGTCAACCTTCACGGTATAATCACCCGGCGGCAAATCCGCTGCGGTATACACACCATCCGCGCCCGTTGTCAGCGTCGCAACCGTTTCACCCGCAGCATTCACCACAGTAACCGTAATGTTTGCCAGCAATGCTTCGTCAGGGTCACGTATCCCGTCGGTATCGCTGTCTGTCCACACTACGCCGGTCAATGTGCCTTTTTGCAATGCATCAAGGAAATCATTACCCGTGCTATTTTGTGCCGAAGCCAATACCACCAACACCTTATTGTCATTAGGCGCGGTCACGTCAAAAGTGGATTGCCACTTAGCCAAGTCCGCTTCCACCACCACATAATTTTGTGGTTTCAGGTTAGTGAACAGGTAACGACCTTCGCTGTCGGTAGCGGTTTTCGCCACTTGCACGCCATCGCTGCTGTCACCATTGCCGTCTGGGTCAGTAAACAGGGTAATAGTTACCCCACCAATACCATTGTCAGTATCGGCTGGGTTGCCATTGTAGTTAAGGTCATTACGTACCTGACCCGCAATGCTGCCCACGCGGTAATCGAAGAAGTTGTTGTTTTCCGATTTACCACCGCTGCTCACTGGCGTAGTCAAGGTATCCGCATTCACCACGGCTGCCCCGGTTGCTGTCCCCGGCTGGCTACCGCTGGAGAGGTAATCCACCAGATTAGTCGCTACCAGCGTGTAATTCCCTGCCGGAACCGTGAAGCTGTATTCACCGTTATCATTGGTAGTGGTGGTTGCGGTCACTGGCGTACCGAAGACATCCGTGCCAGTCAACGTTACTGTCACGTTCTTCAGTGCAGTTTCAGCCGCATCCAAGTTGCCATCAGCATTAGTGTCTTCAATCACGTAACCAGACACGACGGCTGGCGGTAAACCAGCATCCAAATCCTGATGATTGTCACCGGAAACCACTGTTACCGCTGCGGTAATACCTGTGGTCAAATCCGCATCCGAATCGGCGGCTGGATTCGCACCCTGTTTGAGCTTGGTAAACGCTGCCAAATCCGGCAATACAAACTCAACGCGGTATTCACCCGGCAATACCGTGAACTGGTATTTACCGGTAGCGTCCGTCAACGCGGTTAATGGATTACCGCCCGCGTCTTTCACCGGATTGCTTTCTTTATCCAGCAAGTTAACCGTAACACCCGCAACCGCAGGCTCACCCGCGCCTTGCGTACCGTCACCGTTCAAATCCAGCCACACGTAATCACCGAGTTTGGCAGGCACAATCCCCGCATCCACGGTTTGATTACCTACACCGGAAATCACCGTCACTTTCACTTCGCCATCCGCTGCCGGATCGGAATCCAGCGTGGTGTCTGTGCCTTGTTTCGCAGTTACAAAAGTCATACCGGTAGGTGGCACAAATTTCACGCTGTAATCACCCGGTTGTACCGCTGCAAAGTTGTAGAAACCATTCGCATCGGTAGTTTGGGTATCGACGGTTGCACCCTTGCTATCCAACAAATTCACCACCACGTTGGCAACGCCCGGTTCACCGCTGTCTTGCAAGTTATTGCCGTTGAGATCCAGCCACACGCGGTCGCCCAACGCACCGGCTGCAATCCCCGCGTCTACGTCACTGACAGTCGTGCCGGAAGCAACGTTAAAGGTATGGCTCTTACCATCTTCCACGCCAACATCGCTGTCTTTGACATCATCGCCGCCTTTGTCTTGTTCCACAAAGCCCATGTTCGCTGGCTCTTGCACCTGCACTTGGTAGCTACCCGGCAATACGCCCGTAAAGGTGTAAACGCCATCCGCACCTGTGGTAGTGGTTGCCACAACCGCTTGGGTGGCGGTGTTAATCAAGCTCACACTGACACCAATCACACCCGTTTCTGGAGCATCTTCCACGCCATTAGCGGTATTGCTGTCAGTCCAAACACGCCCTGTTACGGTAGCCGGTTGCACGCCTGCATCAATGCTTTGGTTGTTTTCACCAGACTTGAGCGTAACGCTGGCTTTGCCATCGGCTGCCGCGTCACTGTCGATCAAATCTGTACCTTCGTCTTGGGTGGTAAACGCCATTCCCGTCGGTAACGTGAACACAACGTCATAAGCACCCGGATACAAGTTGCTGAACTGGTATTTGCCGTTCGCATCGGTTTGCGCTGCTTGTGGTGGCACATCATTGCCATTGCCCAACTTACCGCCCAACGTCACCGTCACACCCGACACACCGGTTTCAGACGCTTGCTGAATGCCATCGCCGTTACTGTCAAACCACACCACATCGCCGATGCTGGCGTATTTATACAGACCCGCATCCACGTCGAGTAGATTCGCGCCACCCGCCAAAGTAATTACCGCAGTACGTCCATTGACCGCACCTGCTACCGCTTGAATATCAACCGCATCGGAATCAGCAGCTTCATCCGGGGCAACATCTGCCGCTACAAAGCCTGCATAAGTTTCCGGTTTCTTAAATTCAACACGGTAATCACCCGGCAACAATTGTTCAAAACGGTACAGCCCCGCGCTAGTCGTGGTGGTGGTTTTGAGAATATTCATGCCGCTGGCATCCAGCAAATGCACGGTCACGCCTGCCACACCCGGTTCACCCGCGTCTTGCAAGCCGTTAGCGTTGAGGTCATCCCACACCTTGTCACCCAAGGCCGCAGCACCCACGTAACCAAAATCCAACCCGCTAGTTTCCGCGCCTGCGGTTACTGTCGTAGCAGTCTGATGATCTTTGAGTGCGTCAGGATCAGCGGTTTGCAATACACCGGCTGGCAACGTGGTGGCATCCACTTTCACGCTGTATTTACCGGGTGGCAAACCTTCGGCTTTGTACGCACCGTCTGGCGTAGTTTGCAGGGTAGCCACGGTCTTACCGTCAGCATCCAGCACCAATACCTTGATATTGGCTAAACCGGTTTCGGTCGGCTCACGCATCCCGTCCGGTTTTGCATCTGTCCACACTACACCGCTCAAGCTGCCTTTTTGTTGCGCATCGAGGAAATCATTACCCGTGCTGGTTTGTGCCGAAGCCAACGCCAACGGAATGCGGTTATCGTTACCACCTTGAATATCGGCGGTGGAAGCCCACTGCTCAAGGTCGGTTTCCACGACTACATAATTGCCCGGTTTCACTGCGTTAAACACGTAGCTGCCCGCGCTATTGGTAGTTGCTGTGCCAACATTGACACCATCCGCCGGATCGCCGTTGCCATCAGGGTCGGTAAACAACGTAATCGTGACACCAGCGATACCCGCATCGGCATCAGCAAAGCTGCCGTCATAATCGCTGTCATTACGCACCTGACCCGCAATGCTGCCCACGCGGTAATCGAGGAAGTCATTGTGTTCGGAAGTTGCGCCACCCACTGCTGGTGTGGTCAATTCATCTTCGTTAACAATCGCCGCACCCGTTGCCGAACCTGCCAAACTACCGCTGGAGAGGTAATCCACAGGCGTGGTTTCCTTGAGGGTGTAAGTTCCCGGCAATACTGCAAAGCTGTATACGCCGTTAGCATCGGTCGTCGCTGTCGCGGTGACTGGCTGGCCTAACGCATCCACACCCGTCAGGGTAATGGTTACACCTGCAATACCGGTTTCGCCGCTGTCTTTCACGCCGTTGGCATTGAGATCTTTCAGCACCGTACCACTAATGCGTGCCGGAGCTAAACCTGCATCCAAGGTTTGATCGCTTGCGCCCGAAGCCAAGGTAACGCTGGTCGTGCTGCCGGTGGTGGTATCCGCGTTGGAATCCTGTTCGGCTGTACCTTGCGCCGCCTGCGTAAATGCCGCGCCGGTTGGCAAGGTAAACTTCACGCTGTATTCACCCGGCAATACCACAAACTGATATTTACCCGCTGCATCGGTCAGCGTTGTTACCGCATTACCCGCAACATCCAATACGGGCGCACCGGCTTTATCCAGCAATGCTACGGTAATGCCTGCAACAGGCGGTTCGCCCGCGTCTTGCTTGCCATCGCCATTGGTATCCAGCCACACGTAATCGCCCAGTTTCGCTGGCACAACACCTGCGTCCACGGTTTGATTACCCACACCGGAAACCACTGTTACCGCGACTTTGCCATCGCCGGAAGGGTCGGAATCCAATGTGTCATCCGTGCCTTGATTTGCACCCACCAGCGTCATGCCTGCCGGGGTTTCAAACTGCACGGTGTAATTACCCGGTAAAACGGCTGCGAAGTTGTAGAAGCCGGAAGCATCGGTAGTTTTGGTGTCAACAACCTTATTGGTGCCATCGAGCAATTTCACGGTAACGTTAGGCACGCCCGGTTCGCCGCTGTCTTGCAGGTTATTGCCGTTGAGATCCAACCACACGCGGTCGCCCAAAGAGCCGGATTTAATCCCCGCGTCGACATCCACAATCGCATCGCCGGAAGCAACCGGGAAGCTGTGGCTAGTGCCGTTCGCAGGGTCTACGTCGCTGTCTTTGGTGTCGTTACCGCCTTCGTCTTTGAGGACGAATTCCATATTGGCAGGTTGCAGCACTTGCACGCTGTAATTACCCGGCACTACGCCAGTGAAGGTGTAAACGCCATCCGCACCACTGGTGGTAGTAGCAATGACTTTACCGCTGGTAGCATCAAGTAAGTTAACCGTTACCCCAACTACGCCGTTTTCCGCACCGTCATCGTCAATGCTGTTGGGGGTATTGTTATCACTCCACACCCGACCGCTAATACTGGCTGGGCGTACCCCGGCATCCAGTGTCAAATTGGTTTCACCTGATTTTAAGGTGGCGGAAACTGTACCGGCTGCGGCTACGTCGCTATCCAAGCTATCGTCCGCACCTTGATCTTGCAGGGTAAAGCCCATGCCTGCTGGCAGGTTGAATTTCACGCTGTAAGTACCCGGATACAGGTTGCTAAAGCGATAATTACCCGCTGCATCAGTAGTGACATCGGTGGCAGTGATTGCCGTACCATCACCGCGTGTACCGGTCAATGTAACCGTCGTCGCAGCCATGCCCGCTTCGTTTACGTCTTGCTTGCCATCACCATCTGCATCGAACCACAAGGTATCGCCAAGGTTAGCGGCTTTATACAAACCTGCATCCACATCGCGTGGTGCTGCACCGCCCGCCAAGGTAAATACCGCAGTGCGCCCGGTCAGCAAATCCGCATCGGAATCTTTCGCAGTATCCCCGCCCTGTTTGGCAGTCACAAAACCGCTGAAGGTTTCTGGTTTCGCAAACTCAATCTGATAATCGCCCGGCGCAAGGTGCGTAAACAGGTATTCACCGTTCACGTCAGTGGTGGTGGTTTTAATCACCGTGTCACCCGCGCTGTTCAACAAGCGCACCGTTACACCGGCAACACCGTTTTCATTCGCGTCCTGCTCACCGTTACCGTTGAGGTCTTCCCACACCCGATCACCAACGCTGGCACTACCCACGTAACCAAAATCCAAACCGCTGGTTTCCGCACCGGCATTCACTGCCGCTGAAGTCTGGTGATCTTTGAGTGCGTCAGGGTCAGCCGTTTGCAATACACCGGCTGGCAACGTCGCCGTGGTGACTTTCACGCTATAGGTTCCCGGCGGTAAGTTATCCGCACGGTACGAACCATTCGCCAGTGTGGTCAACGTGGCTACGGTATTACCCGCTGAATCCAGCACCAACACTGTGACATTCGCTAACGCTGTTTCGCCCGCATCACGTGCGCCATTGCTGCTCGCATCTGTCCACACCACACCGCTCAAGCTGCCTTTACGTTTGGCATCGAGGTAATCGTTACCGATACTGTCTTGACCGGAAGCCAACGCCAGCGCAATGCGGTTATCGTTTGCCGCTTGAATGTCCGCCGTTGATTCCCATTTATCCAAATCCGTTTCAACAATGACGTAACTGCCCGGTTTCACTGCACTAAACAGGTAATTGCCGGTAGCGTTAGTCGTCGCCGTCGCCACACTTACGCCATCAGCCGGATTGCCGTCGTTATTCGGATCGGTAAACAGAGTAATCGTGACACCGGCAATGCCTTCATCCGTATCTGTCAGGCTTGCATCGTAATCCGCATCATGGCGCACTTGCCCCGCAATGCTACCGATGTGGTAATCCAAGAAATCGTTGTTGGCAGAAACACCACCACCCGGTACTGGCGTGGTTAATTCATCCACCGACACCACTGCTGCACCTATCGCAGTTCCGGCAATGCTGCCGCTGGACAGGTAATCAACCGGATTGGTTTCTTTGAGGGTGTAAGTTCCCGGCAATACCGCAAAGTTGTACGCACCGTTCGCATCGGTGGTAGCAGTTGCATTCACGCTATGACCCAGCGCATCAACCCCGCTCAGGGTAACGGTTACGCCTGCAATGCCGACTTCACCCGCATCTTTTACGCCATTAGCGTTCGCGTCTTTAATCACCGCACCGCTAATCCGTGCCGTTGCCAAACCAGCGTCCAGCGTTGGATTATCCGCCCCCGAAGCTACCGTCACGACAGCGGTTACACCCGTCGTAATATCAGCATCGGAATCCTTATCCGCCGCACCTTGGTTCTTTTGGGTGAAGGCTGCATTGGCTGGCAACACAAATTTCACGCTGTACTCACCCGGCAATACACTGAATTGGTATTTGCCCGCCGCATCCGTGGTAGCGGTCATGGCATTGCCACCCGCATCCAATACTGGCGCACCGAGTTTATCCAACAGTTTCACCGTCATGCCTACAACCGGCGGTTCACCTGCATCTTGCTTGCCGTCGCCGTTGCTATCCAACCACACGTAATCACCCAGTTTCGCAGGCACAATGCCCGCATCCACGGTTTGATTACCCACGCCGGAAACGACGGTTACAGCAACTTTGCCATCACCAGCCGGGTCGGAATCGAGGGTATCGTCCTTGCCTTGATTTGCGCCCACCAAGGTCATGCCTGCGGGTGGCACAAATTGCACGGTGTAATTACCCGGCAACAGGGCAGCGAAATTGTAGAAGCCGGTAGCATCCGTGGTTTGTGTTGCCACCACCGCATTCGTGCCATCGAGCAAATTCACCACAACATTAGGCACGCCCGGTTCACCGCTATCCTGCAAGTTATTGCCGTTGAGGTCTAACCACACCCGGTCGCCTAACGAACCCGGTTTAATCCCTGCATCGACATCCACAATCGCGTCACCGGAAGCAACCGGGAAGCTGTGGCTGGTGCCATTTGCTGGGTCTACGTCACTGTCTTTAGTGTCGTTACCGCCTTCATCCTTCAATACGAATTCCATATTGGCAGGTTGCAGCACTTGCACTTTATAGTTACCCGGCAATACGCCCGTGAACGAGTAAGCACCATTCACACCACTGGTGGTAGTGGCAACGACTTTGCCGGTAGCAGCATCCATCAAATTGACGGTAACACCGACCACGCCATTTTCCACGCCGTCGTCGTCAATGCTGTTGTGCGTATTGTTATCGCTCCACACCCGACCACTGACGGTGGCAGGCAATACCCCGGCATCCAGCGTAGTGTTGCTTGCACCAGAAATCAGCGTCGCGCTTACCAAACCAGTAGCAGGAACCACGTCGCTATCCGCCGCATCATCACCCGCCTGATCTTGCAGGGTGAACTTCATATTCGCCGCGATATTGAATTTAACGCTGTAATTACCCGGATACAGATCGGTAAAAGCGTATTTACCAGTAGCATCGGTATTGGTATCCACTGCTGTCAGTGCCACACCATCACCGCGCGTCCCGGTCAAGGTCACACGTACACCGGAAACCCCGACTTCGTTGACATCTTGCACCCCGTCCGCATCGGCATCAAACCACAAGGTATCGCCGAGGTTAGCCGCTTTATACAAGCCCGCGTCTATGTCACGCAGATTGGTTGCACCCGCCAGAACAAAGGAAGAAGTACGACCCGTTGACACATTCACATCAGAATCTTTGGCGTTATCAGCACCTTGATCAGCAGTAACGAACCCCTTATAGGCCGCCGGTTTAGCAAATTCCACCAAGTATTCACCCGGCAAAACGCTGCTGAACAAATACAGCCCGTTTGCGTCAGTCGTTGTGGTTTTAACCACTGTCGCGCCGGTTTTATCCAGCAAGCGCACCACGACACCAGCCACACCCGGTTCACCCGCGTCTTGTAAGCCGTTACCGTTGAGGTCTTCCCACACTAAATCACCCACAGAGGCGTAATTAATGAAGCCAAAGTCAGCATCCACATACGCTTGGCCTTCTGCCAAGGTAACGCTGTGCGGATCATTGTTACTGGTCAGGGAATAACCCACCAAATCAGCATCGGTTTCCTCAATATCGACTTTGTAGAAACCGGGCTTTAAACCGCTGAACAAATAGTTACCGTTAGCATCGGTGGTGGTGGTTGCTAATACCGCATCCGTACCGCTTTTCAGCACCACGGTAACATTCGCCAGATTGGTAGTTTCAGTCGGGTCTTGCTTACCGTCCGCGTTGCTATCCAACCACACACGATCGCCAATACCCGCCGCTTTATACAAACCTGCATCCACGTCGACCAGATTGACCCCGACACCCAAAGTAATCAGCGCGGTACGACCTGTTGCCGCATCCACATCACTATCGGCGAGATCATCAGCCAGTTGGTCTTTTGGCGAACCGAAGTAGCCAGTCGGTTTCACGACTTCCACGAAATATTCACCACCCGCGAGTTCGGTAAACACGTATTTACCCGCGCCATCGGTACGCACGTTTTTCAGTTCCACGCCGGACTTATTCAGCAATTTCACCAGCACATTGGAAAGCCCTTGCTCACCCACGTCCTGAATACCGTTTTGGTTAATGTCGTTCCACACCGTATCGCCCAAGCTGGACGGAGGCGGAATCAATGCGATGTCGAGTGTCAGGTTGGAAAAGTCGTCGCCGGTTGGGTCGGCAATTGGCTGCGCATTATCACCCGTTGGTTCATTACCGGTAGGTACGCCGCCCGGTGGTGGCGGGTTTGCAGACAATTCAATCAAACCGGTACGCACGCCACTGCTGGTCACGCCGCTGACGCTGTAACCGTGTTGGTCAACAGCTTCGTTTTTATCGTCAGCTTCTTTCGCATCTTCTGACAACAGACCGGTTTTCCAACCAAACAACTTGCCGCCGGTTTGGAATTGGCTTGCTGGAATTTTGACGTAATAACTGCCTGAAGACAGTGGCTGGAACAAGAACCGTCCTGCACCGACCACACCCGTCGTAGTGGTAGCAATTTTCTTATCCGCACTGTTATACAAATCGACGGTTACGCCATCCGGCGCAGGCGCATCCACACCCGCGTCATACATACCATTTTGGTTATTATCAGCAAAAATGAAGTCACCAATGGAATACGCAGCCACTTGCACCGACACATTGTTGGAACGCAGGAATTGCGGCGGGTCAATGGAAGTGGTGTCAAACGCAAAACGGTTGGTGTAAATATCACCCGGTTTATTTGCATTCGCAGAATTAGGATCAGTCGTGTCGCCTGCTTGCAGGGTAAACTGTGCTGTCATCCCTTTGCGTGGATTGCCATCTTTTTCCAAGTCATAATGGGAAACAAATTTCAACGCGGTGACTGCTGCAAAATTAGCAGGACAACCTGATGTACCAAATGCCGATTCCAAACACCATTTCGTAGTGGCTTCAGTCGCATTGTCATCAGGATTGTAATTAATCGTTTCCGGTGCGTCAGAGCTGTAAAACCAATCACCCAAGGTCGGGAAAGGATCAGCACCAGTTGGCGAGTTACCATCCAACCATGTGATTGTCGGGGCAGCCGTCAGCGTCAATTTACCGTGGAAATTGGAAGCCGGAGTACGCGCAGATTTCGCATCCGCGCCATCACCATCGCCGGACATAAATGGCAACACATCAATAATGGTCGGCTTATTGATCTTGAATGCAGGTGCAAAGTTTGCCCAAGACAATGTGTATACCTGATCATCATCCAGGTCATCCAGTGGCATATCCACTTTCTTGGCAACCTGAATTGAGCCAGTTTGTTCCAAACGAATCGAGTGAGTGTCTGAACGTGCGGACAGTGCAGTAATCACATTATCGGCACGGATTTCAGCATAATTGACAACCGATGTGCCGTGCGGCGCAAGCGGATCAGTATCTGTACAGAAAATACGTGGCGGAATAATCGTGTTCGCGGTGACATTGCCAAAATTCCACAACAAACGTGTGTAACCGAGTTTGGCATTACCATAACGGTCTTTATTGTATTCTACCAAACTGGGTGGTGTACCTCCTGTTTGAGCAGCAGTACAACTACCGTTATAAGAGGCTTCCGGCGGCAATTCGTCAATAATTTGTAGGTTTTCTGCTGCCGAGGGTTTTGCCAAGGTGGATTGCACCGCTGTATTCACCTTCCAAACAATTTGACTACCCGCCAAGGTGTTTGCAGTGTTGCCCTGTATCGCTTTTGGCTCTAATGATTCAGAATCCAGCGTGATTTTAATGCGCGAAATGGTAACGCGGTCGCCATCAGTATGCCCGGTTTCCGGTGCTGCATCGTAGTTACGCGCTGTCCACCCTGATGCCCAGTTATCGGAACGTACCCCACCAAAGTTAGCTGCAACCGTTCCGACCGGAATGGTTTGTCCTGCATAAGATCCTGAATAGAATTTATCGCGAATTTTTAACTGATGTTACGCAGCCCTAAGCACCTGTAGCTCATCAAAAGCGCCCCGAATTGCCTTGGCGTAGAGCTTTGAACGCAAGGCAAAGTGGTTAAGATGCTTGCTGATGGTCAAACACTCCATTTTGAAGACGGCGACGATGGAGGCGAATAAGTGATTCGCTTGTGTTTTAGCGGTGTGGGCAGGGGATTTCGCAAAGGCAGCATTGGATTTGAGCGATTTATGGAAGACCTCGACTTTCCACCGTTTTTGGTAGGTTGTCGTGATTTCGTCCCACTCTGCTGCCAAGCGGCTACAGACCAGATACAAAATGCCGCTGCTGCCGTCTTTGTTCGTAAAGACTTGCCGGGCGAGCTTGACGGGGAAGGTTAGCCCCTTCAACCAGCCCTTGATGGCTTTTTGTTCTGTCCATACCAATTGGTCGAGTCGTGTGTAACGTTTTGCCTTGCTGTCTACTTCGCTCAATGCCACTAATCGGTTACTTTTCAATGCCATAATGAAGTCCTTTTGCCGTTTCTCCTTGATGTGTTCCATATTCTCGGCGGAGGCGAACCAAATGTCGCTCAACACCCATGAAAATGTCAGTTGGTTTTGAATGCAGGTGTCAATCATGGAGCGCATTTGCTCATTTTTGGTGACATCGCTGCACCGCTTTTCTTGGCGTGTATTGATGTCACAGAAACGGAACGGTTTCCGTATCAGTTCAAATGCAACAGGAATGGATGCACCATTGCTATGATATAGACAGTTTAACAAGTTGATTCCCTTGATATTACGCCCTTTGCAGTGGTCGTAATGCCAACAAATTAGATCGTTTTCGTCCATGTAGGGCTTTTCTTGCACCGTATCGTCGATGATCAGGATGCCATCGGCTGATTCGACCTCCCTGACGGTCTTTTTTACCTGTTTCCACAGGTCTTTCGAGGTGTACTCATCTCCCGAAAGAAAACGACTGATCGCATCGTGGCTAATTTCGCCGTCCAATAATTGGGATAAACCCGTTGCTGTGGCGTAGCCAAAGGTCACGGTCAGGTAGTCGGTGTAGAGGTCAAGACGTGTTTGATTCATACCTGAAATATAGTCGAGGAGAGGTCGGACTGCGTAACATCAGTTTTTAAAGGTACGGCAAAACGTATTTGATGCCCAGGGTCAAATGCAATTCCAGCCGCTTTTGCAGTGTCACTCAAGCGGGCGCGGGCTGCGTTAACGTTATCAATACCACCCGGAACTTGACTCGGATCAGTAAACCAACCACCAGTAGGTGCGGCATCATCACAACGTGCGGCACGCGCTTTGCTCCAATCCCCTCGGTAACGTCCCGTAGTAATATCATAATCCGTTGTGCCATCGTGGTTGCGATCAATCGGGTCATCACCCGTCAAATCAATGTGTGCATACTCCACCACATAATTACGGTAGTCAAAACCATTAGGTGCATACGTACCCACATACGCATAAGTACCCGGCGTAGCCGTGCCACCCGTGTCACTACGATCAGTCAAGCGTTGCACAGTATTATCAAACACATCGCAAGCTACTGGATTTTGCAGGGCTTTCGTACCATTATTCAAAAAGTACACAAAACCAGCATATGCTTGCTCCGGCTCCATTTCACCGTCACCGCCATGATAAGACGATGGGCTAGTATGAATGTAATTAGTCACCGAGTTATCGACATTCTTGACATTCCGCTTATCAAAACTACCGGCAACTGTTAATAAATATTGTGTGGGGCCTAAACGGTTATTGCCGCGTAACCCATTCATTTGTGCCCCATCGTACCCTGGCTCGACATCTGTACCGTAGTTCGAGACACCTGACATACTCTGCGGGTCAAAGCCACTCAATACACTGGACAGATAAACACTACCTTGGTCATTCATCACCCCGTCGGTCATATCAATCGAACGGAAAGGGATGAAAAACTGCACGCGGTAATCAGCGGCATAATAAGGGCCCGCTGAATAATCAACACCACCAAAACCTAAAGCCGGGTAATGCGTACCGGATAAATCAACATTATTTAACGTTGCGGTAAACGCTACAGAGGTCGGATCAGCCGGAGTATCTCGTACCAACTGACAAGTTCCAGAATTCAACGCATGGTATTTATAAGAATAGTTATCAAACGAAGAGTAATAGCTTTTGCTACCAAATACTTCACCACCCCATTGCGAGGGGTTATCTCTACATTCTGTGACATAAAACTCTAACGGAAAATCTGCGCCATTCTCGGCTAATGCTGTCGCCTTAAAGGTATCTTTAAACTCAATCGGCTGGGTAACTGCCTCAATACCCGTTTTTCTGGCAGCCGCCAAACGAATTAAGCTATAGGTGTAATAACCTGCTTCGTTGTCCGCAGTATTAATAACGCCATCACCGTTCAAGTCTTTAACAGCACGCACCCCCGTATCCGCATTATAAAAACCGTGCGTGGTATTAATAGAGTGCACCAAGTCATAAGCAGGCTGTGCTGAAATCTTAATGGGGCCAACATCAGCATAGGAAGCACCTGCCGCATTCTCAGTAACGCCGTCATCCGCGACCGAATAGACCCGCTGACTAGAGATATAATCTGATCCGTTCCATGACTTACCTGAAATTTTCACGTTAACCGTCAGTGACTTCTGCTGACCTTCACTGAATTCACCAAGGTTACAGGTTAACTTCCAACTGCCATTTCCGTTATCCACAATACCAGATGCAGGTTTACTCCCCCCACCAGCTTTAGGGGTACAGGCAACTGGCAAGCTATCAAATTGAACGACTGCATTCGTGCTCGGCTTGATAATTTGCTCCAGCACCACATTCTTTAAATTAGGCGCACCGGGAACATAGCCATCAGCGGTAATCGACCAAATGTGGCTCACCGAATCTTGGGTACGCACCACGCCGTTGCTTTCACCGCAGTCCTCGCCGTCAATATCTTGATCAGCATCATCAGCGCAAGCACCCAAAACCTTGAATGGTGCAGTACCATCAATCGTACCGGGACCAAATCTGCCAATAGTGACGCTCGGCGCAGCATTCGCCAACGCAGGAAGTAGTAGCAAGATTAAGCACAGCCAAAGGATGCGCAACCCAAGCGAGGAAGGAGGATGAGACATGAGGAACCCCTGTTCTTATCGTTTTATCAGTCAGCCAGCATTAAGATTTTTTATATACTCGAATATTGTCCCATAGTTTCAAACTGGTGGGCATAAAAAAGCCGGAGCGAACCCGGCATTTCCGATAAACGGTACTAATAGCTAAACGCTGCCTGAATGAATCAGCAACGCTTTCAGAGGCCATGATGAAAGCTGGAGAATGCAGCTTAACAGTGCTATATTCGAGACCATTGTTCCTACATCATGAGAGAACACGATGCAAGTTGTTAATATACGTCAATTAAAAGCCAATCCCTCCGTCGCTTTGCGTGAAGCCAAGAATGGGCTGGTAATGGTCACAAACCGTGATAAGCCAGACTCCTTATTGGTTAGTATGGAGCAACTTTCTGGCATACCCAACCTCGCACAAGTGCAATTAGTGCTGGGTGTGGCATTGTTTCGAGACAAGCTACTTTCTATTTCCGCAGCCGCAAAAGTCGCAGGAAAGTCGCTCTCAGAAATGTTATCCATAGTTTCAGCGATGGGTATCCCTGTCGTCGATTATTCGACACAAGAAGCCGAAACCGAAGCCCTGATGATTGAAAAACTCGTTCAGGAACATCAAGAAAAGTCGAAGCTAGAAGCTGCATGAAGCCCGTGGTTGTTATTGCTGACGCAAGCCCCTTGATTGCACTCGCACGGATTCAACACCTTCACCTGTTACGTGAAATATTTACCGATGTTGTGATGACGGAAATTGTTCAACAAGAAGTGTTATCGGGTGGAAACTTTGCGGACTCAGTAGCGATCAGAGCAGCCATTCAGGAAGGATGGCTGCAAGTCTGCCATTCACCCAGTGATAATGACGGCACACACTTGGAATGGCTTGATCCGGGAGAAAGAAGCTCTATTTTACTGGCATTAGAATATCAACGTAACAGACACACACCCCGTTTAGTCATTGATGAAGCCAAAGGGCGTGCCGCCGCTCAAAATCTCTCACTGGAACTGATCGGCAGCGCAGGTATTATTGCAACCGCTGCTCGCTTAGGACTGATACCCCAAGCTCGCCCCTTGCTGGAATCACTTCGTGCATCAGGTTACTACCTCTCTCAAACGGTGATTGAGTTAGCATTAAAATCTGCGGGGGAGTAACAAGCGGAGTTTACCCACCATTACCCCCAATAAAAAGCCGGAACGAATCCGGCTCTTTTCAATAAACGCGAGTCTAACCCTAACGCTTAAGACTGTGGCTGCGCTTCTTCTGCGGCGATGTCCGCGTGAACTTTCGCCATATCCAAACTGCGCACCTGCGTAATCACTTGCTCCAACTGGCTTTCGCTCAACATGCCCGGCTGTGCGAATAACACCACTTGCTCGCGGAAAATCATCAGCGTAGGAATCGAACGGATCTGGAAATGTTCTGCCAGATCTTGCTCTTCTTCAGTATTCACCTTAGCAAACACGATGTCAGAATGGTTTTCTGAAACCTTTTCATAAATCGGTGCGAAAGAACGGCATGGCCCACACCAAGGAGCCCAGAAGTCGATAATCACGATGTCATTCTGGGTGATGGTTTCCTCGAACGTTTGCGAGGTAATTTCTTCAGTCGCCATAGCTAGTTCCTTATATAAAATTTAAGTTGGTTCGCCCCAACGGGGCATTAATTCGTGGGCAAGCCCCAGATGATCGAGTACCCGCGCCACCATGAAATCCACCAGTTGCTCAACGCTCTGTGGGCGGTTATAAAAGCCCGGATTGGCAGGCATGATAATAACCCCCATCCGCGCCAGTTTCAGCATGTTTTCCAGATGAATCTCGGAAAACGGGGTTTCGCGCACTACCAAGATCAGCTTTTTGCGCTCCTTCAAGGTCACATCCGCCGCCCGCTCAATCAAGTTGCGGCTGCTACCACAGGCAATCGCGGAAAGCGTACCCGTGGTACACGGGCAAACTACCGTCGCATCCGCCACCGCACTGCCGCTGGCGATGGGTGCTGTCCATTGTTCGCGCTCAAATACCTGCAATTGATCCGGTTGCGCAGCGTACAACTGGGTAAAATACGCCTGAATTTCACTCGCACGCCCCGGCAAACGGTGCTCAGTTTCCATATTCACCACGATTTGCGCCGGACGCGACAGCAGCAAATACACCCGATGCCCCGCGCGGAGCAAACACTCCAGCAAGCGCAAACCGTATTGCGCCCCAGATGCCCCGGTCATAATCAGTGTAATGGTCAAAACAAATCCCTATTCAGCCAATCCCGCCAATAGCTTGTCATGGATGCCGCCGAAACCGCCATTACTCATAACCAGAATATGGTCTCCCGCTCCCGCTAGTTGCGCCACTTGCGTCGCCAAGGCATCAATATCTTGCACTAATTGGGCTTTTTCACCGATTTGCGCCACCACATCCGCTAAATCCCAGCCCAAACCTTGCGGTTGATACAGCAGCACCACGTCAGCCGCCTGCAACGCCGTTGCCAATTGCGCCTTGTGCGTCCCCATCCGCATGGTATTGGAACGCGGTTCCAGCAAGGCAATAATCCGTGCCGCACCCACTTTTGCCCGCAATCCCGCCAAGGTGGTAGTAATCGCGGTCGGGTGATGCGCAAAATCGTCGTAAACCGCCACATCGCGCACCACACCACGCAATTGCATCCGCCGTTTCACACCTTTAAACGCCGCCAATGCTTCGACCGCATGAGCAACCGGCACACCTGCATGACGCGCCGCCGCAATCGCCGCCAACGCATTGTTTACATTGTGTTCGCCCAGCAACTCCCAACGTACCACGCCTTGCGCCTGTTCTTTGAAAAACACCTGAAATTCACTGCCATCCGCCTGCAAATAGTGTGCGCGCCAATCGCCATCCGCAAACGTTTCCACTGGAGTCCAGCAACCCATCGCCAAGGTTTCTTTGAGGTGCGCATCGCCACCATTCACCACTGCCAAACCGCTACTGGGAACCGTGCGCATTAAATGATGAAACTGGGTTTTAATCGCCTGCACATCCGGGAAAATATCCGCATGATCGTATTCAAGATTATTTAAAATAACGGTGCGCGGGTGATAATGCACAAATTTAGAACGTTTATCGAAAAATGCAGTGTCGTATTCATCCGCTTCCACCACGAAAAACGGAGATTCACCCAAACGCGCTGACACCCCAAAATTTTCTGGCACACCACCGATTAAAAAACCGGGCTGCAAACCTGCGTATTCCAGAATCCACGCCAACATACTCGCGGTGGTAGTTTTACCATGGGTTCCGGCAACCGCTAACACCCAGCGTTCGCGCAAAATCTGCTCGCCTAACCACTGCGGCCCCGACGTATAAGGCAAGTTGTGATCGAGCATGTGTTCCACCACATCTAAGCCGCGCTTCATCACATTGCCGACCACAATGGCATCCGCATCCGCCGGTAAATCTTGCGGCAAATACCCCGGTATAATCGCGACACCCTGCTCTGCCAGCATGGTACTCATCGGTGGGTAAACATTGCTATCCGCACCCGTTACTTCATGGCCTTGCGCCCGTGCTAATAAGGCAATACCGCCCATAAATGTGCCGCAAATACCCAGAATATGAATTTTCATGCTTATCCTTTTTGATTTACAGGGTATGACGTTGAATCACTTCAGCCAATGGCAATGGCTTGGAAATGCCGTAACCTTGCCCGTAATCCACACCAATGTCGCGCAAAATCCCGATAATTTGTTCATTTTCGACATACTCTGCAATCACCTGTATGCCCATCAAATGCCCAACCTGATTAACTGAACGCACCATTGCCTCGGCGATACCATCAGTGGCAATGTCTTTGATAAAGCTACCATCAATTTTTAAATAATCGACCGCCAAAGTCTTCAAGTAGCTAAAAGAGCTTACCCCTGTGCCGAAGTCATCCAAGGAAAAACTGCAACCCAAGCCTTTTAGGGTTTCAATGAATTTTTGTGCCAGTTCCACATTGTGAATCGCCACCCGCTCAGTGATTTCAAAACACAACATTGCCGGACTGATACCCGCCTGACGAATTTCTTCCAGCACGAATGGCAAGAAATCAGGTTCATCCAAGCTCTGCCCTGATAGATTAATCGCAAATACCGGGCGCGGCACTTTTTGGGTAATTTCCTGCAAAGCTTGCAATAAATTCCGCACTACCCAACGGTCCAAACGCGGCATCATCGAATAATATTCAGCGGCAGGAATAAATTCATCGGGGGAAATCGGCTGATTATTTTCATCATAAAGCCGAATCAGCACTTCGTAATGCGTAAACGGCCGTTTGAAGGCTTGCGGTTCTAACAGATGAATAGGCTGGGCTACCAAACGGAAATTACCGCCTTCAAAAGCTTTTTTCAAACGCCCCAGCCATACCATATTGCCACGGTGTTTGAGAATTTCCTGGTCATTCGGCTTATAGATATGGATGCGATTACCACCCTTATCCTTAGCTACCCGACACGCGGCATCGGCTACTGACAGCACCCGATTCGGCGTACCTAATGTTTTGTATAAAGGCACAAAAGCAATACTGGCAGTAACTTGATGACGTGTTTTATTCCACTCAAATTCGTAATTTTCTAAACGCTGACGAATTTGTTCCGTGGCACGTGCAGCAACCGCCGGTTCGCTTTCTTGGAATAAAATACCGAACTCATCACCGCCCAAACGCGCCAACACATCACGACGCGGATCCACTTCTTCTTTAAGAATGCGCGAAATACGTTCAATCAACACATCCCCTGCACTATGCCCCAGCGTATCATTCACGAGTTTGAACTGATCCATCGACACCAAACAGAAAACGTGTTTAACGCCATGCTGACGCACCTGATCAATAGCCACTTTTAAACGCGATTCAAAACTCTTGCTGTTTAACAACATGGTTTGTTGATCGTGCATTTCCAAGTGATCTAAACGCAATTGCAGTGCGTACAATTCGGTTTGGTCACGCAACAACAATAAATACAGCGGTTGCTGGGTATCCGTATACACAAACGGGCGCACTGTGTAGGACACTTGTAAGGCATTAATTCCCGAGGCATTGAGCAAAGCATGGCCTGATTGTGGGCGGACATCGCCTTGCGCCGCATTAAGCCATACCATAGATTCTAAGGTAACGGGATTAACTAAGGTGAATAATTCGCTGAAATGCTTGCCGCGCGCACTGCGTAATTTGTATTTAAGGATTTTTTCGGCAGCCGGATTGACGAAATCAACAATACCCCGTGCATCCACGAGCACCGCCGCTTCTAACGTATCCGTTAAAACGTAAGACAAGACACTGTATTGCGCCCATTGCAAACGGGCACGAGAACGCTGTCGGGAAATAAACCAAACAGCAAGCGGAAGTAATAGGGCAACGGCGAGTAATCCGTAGACTAATACACTGCTTTGTACTGGAAGACCGAGGAGTTCCATTATTCAAACCCTCAGCTAAATGAAGGTAAAACCGGTAAGCCAAAACAGCATTACCGGCCTCCCTGCCATGACAGCAGAATCAGAGTTTTTCTTTGATACGCGCAGACTTACCAGTACGACCACGCAGGTAGTACAACTTCGCACGGCGTACATCACCGCTACGTTTTACTTCAATGCTGGCGATGCTGTTGCTGTATGTTTGGAAAACACGCTCAACACCTTCACCGTAAGACATTTTACGTACTGTGAAAGCAGAGTTCAGACCACGATTACGCTTGGCGATAACAACGCCTTCGTATGCCTGTTGACGCTCTTTATCGCCTTCTTTAACCCGTACTTGAACGATGACTGTATCACCCGGATTAAACGCGGGGATAACTTTCGTCATTTGCTCTTGTTCAAGCTGCTGAATAATCGTGCTCATGATAATCCTCTAATGAAGTTCTGTACTTCTATCTAACTCGTTTATGTACTCGTCCAGCAGCACACGCTCACTGTCCGTTAACTGTCGCGCCTGTAACAACTCTGGCCTACGTTGCCAAGTTCTACCCAAGGCTTGCTTTTTACGCCAGCGGGCAATATCGGCATGGTTGCCACTTTTCAAAACGGCGGGAGCCACTAAACCTTCCAAATTTTCTGGTCGAGTATAATGCGGGCAATCCAACAATCCGTCAAAAAAAGAATCCTGAGCGGCAGACTCGGCATGACCTAATGCCCCCGGTAATAAGCGGGTAACAGCATCAATCAACACCATCGCACCCAGTTCACCACCGCTTAACACGTAGTCACCTACTGAGCACTCCAGATCGACTTCCAGCGCGATAACACGCTCATCAATCCCTTCGTAACGTCCACACAACAAGATCAACCCTGTCTGTGCTGCCAACTCGCTCACCATCGCTTGATTCAGAAGCCGACCTTGCGGACTCAGGTAAACGACCTTCCCCGGATTTTCCCGACGAATATCGCGTATTGCCTGAAGCAAACAATCCGCCTTCATCACCATTCCCGGCCCACCGCCATACGGTCGGTCGTCTACGGTACGATGAACATCCTGCGCATAATCACGCGGATTCCATGAATGCAAGCTGATAATGTCGCGCTCCACTGCCCTACCCGTAACGCCGCTTTCAACCACCGCATTAACTAAAGCAGGAAACAGCGTAATGACATCAAAACGCATGGTCATTTAAAAGTCGGGATCCCAGTCCACCACAATGATGCGGTCATCTAATGACACCGACTTAATAACATCACCCATAATCCAAGGAACTAAACGCTCCCGCTCACCGTTCACGACCATGACATCATTGGCTCCGGTTTCAAACAATGCATCCACCACCCCGAAATCAACATCCGTGTCAGTCACAACACGCATACCTTTCAGGTCTGCCCAATAATACTCACCGTCGCGCAAGCTCTGTAACTGCTCACGTGGAATGGCAATTTCACACCCTAACAAACGCTCTGCTTGTTCGCGCGTATCAATGCCCTGCAACTGAGCCACAAGGATTTTACCTTGTGCTTGACCAACCAATACTTTGAAAACCTGCCACTCACCCGCAATACGCAAAAACCAAGGGTTATACCCTAAAATGCCATCACGCTGTTCAGTGTGTGAAAAGACCTTCACCCAACCTTTAACACCGAAAACACCGGCAATCTTACCTAGTATAATCATGTCCGGCTGGGACATGGGTTAAGCCGCTGCCTGCTCTGCCGTTTCTTTCAACAGCTTGGCAACACGTTCTGTCGGCTGTGCGCCACAACCCAGCCAATAAGTTGCACGATCCTGCTCAATGTGCAGACGCACTTCTTGACCACGGGCAACCGGGTTAAAGTAACCAATACGCTCAATATAACCACTGTCACGTGGCTTACGCTTATCGCTTACAACGATGTGATAGAAAGGACGCTTTTTCGCGCCGCCTCTTGCCAGACGAATGTTGACCATTACAAAACCTTAAAATAATACCGTTAACATAGGGCAGTCTACCCACCCCGAAGTAAACGCGGAATTGTACGTTAATTTCAGAAAAAGTGAAGTATTGATTACATTCTTAGGAAAGAAAAAAGCCCCCGACTTAAGCGGAGGCTTGGCAAGACAGAAGGATTAACTACACATCAACGTGCTGATGCGTACTTCATACCCCGACTGGAGCGCGGGAAATAACGGTAGTGACCGCTAATAGGCATCTGGAACAGCACATCTTCAATCTTCTCACCTTCGGCAATGTTATGCACCACCAAAGGACGATCAGGATCTGCGGTCGATTTACGATCAACGATAATACCAATATGCTCTTGATCACCACCAAGATTCCACGTCACCAAATCACCGGGGCGATAGTCACGCGGATTAGCACTCACAGGAACCCGTGCCCCGTGGCGAGTGAAAAACGCCTTCAGATTATGTACCCGGCGATGATCAATATTAGGATCCGGCGCATTCAAACCCCACTTTGGCAAGTTCGGGTAAGAATAAAAATTGCGCGACATATCTTCATGCACCAAACGCTGAAGATCGACCCCCAACTTACGGTAGGAACGAATCACCGTATCCGTACATACCCCAACATTTTGCGGAACATCCCCATTCGGATAACCAATGGGAATGTAACGACCATCGTATACAACACGGTGTCGCAGCCGGTCTAAAGCTGCATACGATAAACGTTCCGGCGTGGCTAAACCCTGCTTAGCCGACGGGGAGCGTTTCATGTTAAACGAATGACCACTATCCGAACTTTGTGTTGAACAACCACTAATATTGCCCAAGACTACAGTGCTAACCACCAACATTGCCAAACTGACACCAGACAGACTTCTCATCTACCCCTCTCTTGCTTATGCAACTGAAACACTACACTCAATAAAAAGAGACCTTCAAGAAACGCCATCTAATAATAGTTGTATATTCAGCGTTAGCACTGAGTCTAACCATCCCAAATGATACCCAAGCTTAATAAGTTGGGCATTCTGCACGGAACGGTTCTTTCACTACACCCCAACGGAATGGTAACGGGGCATTAGGATCAGAACTCAGCGAACCTGCATCCACGTTTTGACGTAACTCACGTAAGGTCATGTAATACTCTTCACCCAACGTCATTTGCACCATACAGAAATCATTCAAATGCTTCATTTCTGATTGTGGCGGCTGATCGTTAGAGAATACTGCCTTTGCCCAACGTGCAGGCTGTGAACGACTATCAAACCGACCAACTCGATCCAAGTGGCGACGAATGGAGTCAAAGAACATTTTCAAACGCTTGTCACGACCAGGTGTGGAGTGATCATCATACTCACGTGCATTCATACAACGACGACCTTCGCCACGAATTTTCTGCAAATACCACAGCGCATCGTAAACGTAGACGCTACGGTCATTCGCGTACATACACAGGGCAAGCAATAAACGCATGGTTTTTTCATCGGGTTTTTCTTCACGCTTACCTAATTTTTTGGAAATAATATCGGTAAATGCCACGTAATCGAAGTTCAACTCAGCCGCCAAACGGAACTGCTCTTCACTATACCCCGGCTGCGCTGATGCAGGCTTACCAAGATTCTGTGGCTGTTTGAAACGGCGATAACCATCACCCAAACGCTTATCTTCAGGCACGTAGAATGGGAAAGAGGGAGTACGCAATAAATAACGCGCTTGTTTAGGCGTAGTTGAGGCCATGACCTCAGCGATACCAGCATCTGTTACTTCAACAATTTGGTAGGAATGCACGCCCGGCGCGACATACACGTCACCCGGCTGAATATCATTTAAAGCAACAGGATAGGTGTCGTTACGCAAGGATTCACTACTGGTCATATCGCCAACATAATCCATGAAACGGCGCACACGTTGCGGAGGTGACAAATTATCCCACGTCTTCATGCGATTACTAACGACCTGTCCAGCTTTATCGCGGTTATTAATCACGAAGGGCAGACGGTGTTCAAATGCGAAAATCAACCGCATGGCATAAACCGCATCCGCGCAATCGTTTTCGTATTTGTAGTAAACAGGCTTGGAAGGATCCATGAAAATATCATCTTTCCAGTTAGTTCTCACCCATTGGCGATAACGCCCTTCCCACAGATCATCCCATTGATTCTCTTCCGCCCACACATCTGCTGAGGCAGTGGATGGCAAGAAAGTTAGCAGGGCAAGTAATACACAAAACAAACTGAATATTCTTTTCATGGCTACAACTTGATAAAAAATTTAGTAAACGCGCTAGGGCAACATTGATGCAGGCGCAAAAGAAGACACACTACCCGCACAACGCGATGACTAGGTTAGAGTGCATTACGCGGGATTTCAACCAAAAAAATGCCCAACTGATTAACAATTGGGCATTTGGACAAATATCGTATTTGTCATACCAACAAGAAACCTAGTAATAGCCTAGATTACTTCTGGTATTGCTGCATGGTAGCCTTAGAAGCGTCGTCAATAGCGACTGGACCTTTGTAGTTCCCTTTAGCTTTCACTTGTGGCACAACAACTTTCTGCTTCGCGCCTGCCAAGCAACCGTAAGTGTGCTTATGGCCTGGATCTTTGTAAGGGTGGCTGTGCCATTTGCTCATAGCACAATCCGGTGCTTCTGGATGCTGGTGGCAATTTTTATCTGATTTTGGATCGCACGCTTGACCTGCGGTGCTACCACCTGTGCTGCCACCATCGGTAGAAGCAGTCTGCTGGCTTGAGCCGCCAGCGGTTTGTTGCATTTGCTGACAGCCCGTCGCAAACATACCAGCAACGATAATCGCTGCGAGAGTGAGTTGGGATTTGATTTTCATCGTATTGATCTCTTTCGTTGTTTAAGGGAAAGCATTTCAGAGTGTAGCAAAGAATTCTGACTTTTCTTGCCTGACACAAAAATAAATTTAGCACGGTTTTCCATAAAAACCGACAATAACAGGGAAATTTCTTTTAAAAACTCCACCAATCGCATGGATTAATCAAAATCACTAATAAGCACCAAAAAGAAGCATGTTGCAACACACTTTCAAAAAAAAACCCCTACCGTTACCGATAAGGGTTTTGAATGCTTAGGTCAAACCTTAGCGTTGATACTGTTGCATCATGCCACGGGAAGACTGATCCATCTGCACAGCACCCTTATAGTTGCCTTTTGCTTTAATTGGCGGAACTTTAATAGGTGGCATTGCGGGTGGGCGTTGAACAGGTGGACGTTGAGCAGGCGGACGCTGTACCGGCGGACGTTGAACCGGCGTTTCAGGTGCTGCTGTTTGTTGGCTGGATGCAGTTTGTTGGCTGCCCGCTGACTGCTGTTGGCTACAACCTGTAGCAAATAAACCTGCAACTAGCAGAGTGGCAATTGTCAATTTTGACTTTAATTCCATGGCTTTGGCCTCATTTCATAAAAGAACGTATGTTCAGAAAAAGTTATCTGAGTGCAAGCAAGGATGTCCCACCTCACTCACACACGCCTTATAATCTAGTACAAATCCGCACTAATCGCCGATAAACGGTAAAACTTTCCTATTCAACGGATAAAAAAAAGCCCCTTGCCGTAAAGCAAGAGGCTTTGGATAGGCCATCCGAGGATGGCTAACCCCACAAGAATTACTTCTTGTACTGTTGCATAGCAGCAGCAGCAGCAGCGTCTTGTGCGACTGGGCCCTTGTAGTTGCCTTTAGCTTTTACTTTAGGAACCATTGGAGCTTTTGCAGCAGGAGCAACAGGAGCGGTAGCAGCAGGAGCAGCTTCAGCAGTTTGCTGTGCGGAACCAGTAGATTGCTCACCAGCAGCTTGTTGTTGGCTGCAACCAGAAGCCAGCAGACCAGCGAACAGCAGGCCAGCGATAGCGATTTGTGATTTCATGTTCATAGTCAAACTCTCTCACGATTAACAAAAAAAAGGGAATCTTGAACCGGATCAAAACCAACCCGGAACATTAAAGGGCATATCCAGTTTTCGGCACAACAACCCCTGTCATGCCTATCACGTGGAACCTCTGGACGATGCGCATCATACAACTAGATAATTCAACAGGCAAACCCCACTTATGACAAACATGACGAAGTAAGCCTAAAAACACTAAAAAACCGCAGAAATTTACCCAGGAAATCCACCCATGGGGGGAAATCCGCCCCCCGGCGGGAGCTTTCCTTTGAGTCCGCTCATCAATTTTCGCATCCCGCCTTTGGAAAACTGCTTCATGGCTTTGCTCATCTGCAAATGCTGCTTCAGCAAGCGGTTAACATCCTGTACTTGCAGGCCACAACCCGCAGCAATCCTACGTTTGCGGCCGGATTTAATCAGATCCGGGTTACGCCTTTCTGCCACTGTCATGGAGTTAATAATCGCGATCATGCGTCGAATTTCTTTGTCGTTAGCCTGATCTTTGACCCCAGCGGGCAAATTTCCCATACCCGGCAGCTTGTCTAACAAACCAGCAACACCACCCATTTTTAACATTTGCGTCATTTGTTCACGCAAATCTTCAAAATCGAAGCCTTTACCCTTGTTAAGTTTCTTTGCGAGGGCTTGGGCTTTCTTGTGGTCAACGTTGCGCTGGGCTTCCTCGATCAGGCTGAGAACGTCGCCCATGCCCAAAATACGCGAGGCCATGCGGTCAGGATAAAACGGTTCCAGCGCATCCAGCTTTTCACCCATCCCGATAAACTTGATGGGCTTACCGGTAACATGACGCACTGATAATGCCGCACCACCACGCGCATCACCATCAGCCTTAGTCAGCACTACGCCCGTCAATGGCAAGGCATCACCAAACGCTTTAGCCGTATTCGCCGCATCTTGCCCGGTCATGCTATCAACGACGAACAGGGTTTCTATCGGGTTAACAGCGGCGTGAATCGCCTGAATTTCAGCCATCATCTCAGCATCAACGTGTAAACGCCCTGCCGTATCAATGATCAGCACATCCATGTATTTCAGCTTGGCCTGCGCCACCGCTGCTTTGGCAATATCGACCGGACGCTGTGCAACTTCGCTGGGGAAGAAAACCCCGCCCGTTTGAGTGGCAATTGTTTCTAACTGCTTAATCGCCGCCGGACGATACACGTCACAACTGGCGACCATCACCGACTTGTTTTGGCGTTCCTTCAGGAAACGGGTCAATTTACCGACAGTGGTGGTTTTACCAGCACCTTGTAAACCTGCCATCAAGATGACAGCCGGTGGCTGGGCATTCAATGACAAGGTTTCGTTGGCCTTGCCCATAATGGCTACCAATTCGTCATTCACCACCTTGATCAGGGCTTGCCCGGGGCTGAGACTTTCTAAGACCTCTTGCCCAATCGCGCGTTCCCGCACCTTATTAGTGAATTCACGCACCACTGGGAGCGCGACATCCGCTTCCAGTAACGCCATACGTACATCACGTAAGGCATCTTTGATGTTGTCATCGGTCAGTCGTGCCTGACCACGCAATTTTTTTACCGTCTGCGAAAGACGTTCACTTAAATTCTCAAACATGTTTGACTTCTTTCTAGTCCCATTCAGGCACAAATTGCTATCATAGCATTAAAGCAAAAACGAATGCGTTCCCGAAAGGGTACGTTTCACGTAACATCTCAAGAGCTAACACACGAAACCCGTTGACAATGATAATAACGTTTAACTTGTTTGCCATCCCGAATTTGCTCGCCATGCTGGCGTGGTTGGCGACGTGGCTGTTAATCGGAGTGCGGTTACGCAACCGCTTACAAGGACAGCCGCAGGAATACCGTCAATTACTGATAGTCGTGTGGCTATTGGCACTGGGTATGCACGGCTGGACAATTCTGCACGCCATTTCGCAGACACCTGGAATCACTATCGACTTTGCACGCGCAAGCTCCATCGTCATGTGGCTGTGCAGCGTCTTGCTGTTTATTACGATGTTGCGCCGCCCGCTGGAGACACTCGGAATTTTCGTTGTACCGTTCACACTATCAGCCATGCTGTTACCGTTGATAAATGAGGGAAATAGCGCAGCGTTGGATTTACGCAACGGCTTAGGCGTACATATTTTCACTTCACTGCTGGCCTACAGCATGTTAACCCTAGCCGCACTGCAAGCTCTGTTACTGGCATGGCAAAACAAGCACTTACACAATCACAATCCCGGTGGTCTGATTCGCACTTTACCGCCATTGCTGGATATGGAAGCCTTATTGTTCAAGTTGATCCTGCTTGGGGTTATGCTACTGAGCGCGGGGCTGCTCAGTGGTGCGCTGTATGTTGACAATCTTTTCAGCCAGCACCTTGTCCATAAAACGGTGTTATCCATCATTGCATTGCTCGTGTTTGCTACCCTGCTGGCAGGACATTGGCGGTATGGCTGGCGCGGACGTATTGCGATTCGCTGGACACTTAGCGGATTCTTCATTTTGATGCTGGCGTTTTTTGGCAGTAAATTTGTGCTGGAGTTCTTGGTAAAATCATCGTGAATATTAACGACATTCCCCTAGGTATTTTGATTTTTGCGCTATTGATCTTGTTTTCGCTTTCGGCATTTTTTTCCGGCTCAGAAACCGCCTTGATGTCGTTAAACCGCTATAAACTCAAACACCAAGCAGAAAAAGGACATACCGGGGCGCGGCTTGCACAAAAATTACTGGCAAAGCCGGATCGTTTAATCAGCCTGATTCTACTAGGCAACAATTTCGTTAACATCTTGATTACGCAGCTCGCCACGCTGTTGGGTTTGCGCGTATTCGGGGATGCCGGATTAGCGATTGCTACGGGTATACTGACATTCCTGCTGCTGATTTTTGGGGAAATAACCCCTAAAACTTTAGGGGCAATGTACCCCGAACGTATTGCATTTGTGGCTGCACGCATTTACGCCACCCTAATGAAAGTCATGTGGCCTTTTGTTTGGTTACTCAATCTGTTTACCAACGGCATTTTGCGCCTTTTTGGTGCACGTAATGATGATGCTAACCGGGTGGCATTGAGCCACGAGGAATTGCGCACCGTGGTTAGCTCGGCTGGTACACACATTCCGCAATCGCATCTCGATATGCTGTTACGGGTGATGGACATGGAAAGCACCACCGTTAGCGATATTATGATTCCACGCAGCCAGTTACAGGGGCTGGACATCAATGACGACTGGAACGAGCTTGAAGAGCAAATCATCAACAGTAATTTTACCCGACTGTTGATTTACAGCGAAAATTTAGACAATGTGCTTGGTTTTGTACACTTGCGCAAATTATTACCGCTGTTTCGGGATGGACATCTGGATCGGGAACGCTTTGAGGCCATTATCCGCCCTGCTTATTTTATTCCAGAAAGCACCAGCTTGACGCAACAACTGCTAAACTTCCAAGAGGAAAGCCGCCGGATTGCCTTGGTGGTTGATGAATACGGTGAAATTCTCGGCCTTATCGCACTGGAAGATATTTTAGAAGAAATCGTGGGCGAATTTTCTACTGTACCCAGCAACCAAACCCGCGAAATCCAGCAACTTGACGATGGCAGTTATTGGGTAGACGGCTCCATGCCAATTCGCGAAGTCAACCGCCAGATAGGCAGTCACTTCGCATCCGAAGAAGCCAATACAATCAATGGACTAATACTGGAATATCTGGAATCCATCCCCGTACCCGGCATGACCGTATTGATAGACGACTACCCGATGGAAATTCGCAAAACCCGCAATAACGCGGTTAAAACCCTGATTATTCACCCCCGCATCCAACGCGCGACCACGGAAGACGATGAGTAAAGCCAAACTTCAATACCATTGTTCTGCTTGCGGCTGCCTTCACAGTAAGTGGAGCGGGCAATGCAGCGATTGTGGCGCGTGGAATACCCTCGAAGAAAGCCTGAACCTTCCCACCAGTAAGCAAGTAACAGAACGCACCGGCAATTATACCGGCGAGCAGGCAGTCATTCGCTCGTTGCAAGAAGTCAGTTTGCACGAAAGTCCGCGCATCCCCACCCAACAAGCAGAACTGGATCGTGTTTTGGGTGGTGGTTTGGTTGCTGGCTCGGTTATCTTGATGGGTGGCGACCCCGGCATCGGCAAATCCACGATTTTATTGCAAACCCTCACCGAACTGACCGCGCTCGACAGCCTCTACGTCACCGGGGAAGAATCGTTGCAACAAGTGGGCTTACGTGCAAAACGCCTAGGCTTACCCACCGACCGTTTGCGCTTGCTCACCGAAACATGCGTCGAAAATATTCTCAATTTAGCCGCGAAAGAAAAACCGGGACTAATGGTAATCGACTCGATTCAAACCATTTTCACCGATCACTTGCAATCGGCACCCGGCTCAGTCAGCCAAATCCGTGAAGCGGCAGCGAAATTGGTACGTTTTGCCAAACAAACCCAGACTACAATGTTTCTTGTCGGACACGTTACCAAAGAAGGGACGCTTGCAGGCCCGCGCGTGCTGGAGCACATGGTTGACACCGTGCTATATTTTGAAGGCGACCCCGGCGGGCGTTACCGCATTTTACGCGCGGTGAAAAACCGTTTCGGCGCGGTCAACGAACTCGGCGTATTCGCCATGACCGAGCACGGCCTCAAAGGAGTGAGCAATCCTTCTGCCATTTTCCTGTCACGCCATGACGAACCGGTCTCCGGCAGCGTGATTATGGTGACGCGCGAAGGCACACGTCCGCTCATGGTCGAGATGCAAGCATTGGTCGATCAAAGTCACGGCAATGCGCCCCGACGGGTCACGTTGGGACTGGAACAAAACCGTCTTGCGATGTTATTAGCCGTATTGCACCGCCACGGCGGTATTTCGATGTTTGATCAGGATGTTTTTATCAATATTGTGGGCGGCGTTAAGATTTCAGAAACCGCCGCTGATTTACCATTGTTGCTAGCGGCACTCTCAAGTTTCCGCAATCGTCCTTTACCTGCTGATCTGGTGGTTTTCGGAGAGGTTGGACTGGCGGGCGAAATTCGCCCCGTTCCAAACGGTGAGGAAAGATTACGGGAAGCTGCCAAGCACGGTTTCCGCCGCGCTATTGTGCCCAAGGGAAACCAACCAAGGCAGCCGATTGAAGGAATCACCGTTGAGGCAGTTTCACGATTGGAAAAAGCCGTTCAAGCAGTGATGTAAAATTACCACAAAAGGTTTATACTCGTTGACTATACGCAACAGATATAATAATTTTATCCAATATACCCATGCATTCATTCGAGTCATAAATACGGGTTTTTGGAAAGTTGATGTGGGTAGCGTTGCTGGTTCGTCCTTGTCCAGTGTGGCAGTTGCCTTCACTTTTTTAAATCACTCTCACCCATTACAGACGGGGAGTACGTGTCTTGTCGTTCTCAGAACTAGGTCTTAACGAAACATTCGCAGCTACCATCGAGGCGGCTGGTTACGAAAATCCGACTGAGCTGCAAAAGCAGTTGATACCCCTTATGACGGCGCATAAAAGCGTTATCATTTGGACGCAATCTGCTTCCGGCAAAACAGGTGCGTTCCTGATTCCCGCCATGAATCATGTGCTGGGTAATCCTTTGGAAGAACATCGCCACGCGCGTGTTTTAATCCTGACCTCACGCCGTGACCGGGTGAATCAGATTAATTACACCATCAAGCGTTTATTAGGTGATGGGCAGCAAATTCGCTCCGGTTTTATTGTCAGTGGTCGCCCATATCAACCGCAAATGCGCTTGTTACGCCGCCCTTTGGATTTAATGATTGCCACACCCGGGCGTTTAAATGATTTGGTCGATAATAACAAAGCCGACTTTTCCAAGCTGGAAATGCTGATTATTGACGACCTGAGCGCGATTTATCACAAGGGCTTGCACGGGCTGATTAATAAAATTCTCTCCGAACGCTCTTCTGAATGCCCGATTATTGCGTTTGTGCGTAAAGAAGATGACATCGCCGGGTACGCCCGCACGATTTTAGCGGGTGCGGAAGAATTAGAGATTGAAGACGACCGCAATCCTTTACTGCAAATTCCGCAAGTCGTGCACCTTGCTGACGATTACACTCACAAAATCGCGTTAATGGATCATTTGCTGGATGAATTTGCCGGTGAACCCACTGTTATTTTCACGATTACCAGCAAAGTCGCCAAAGCTTTAGCAGAAAGCCTGAGTAATCATGGGCATAGCGCAGACGTAGCGGCGGATATTCCGGCGGATGAGCGCAACGGTGAAACCAGCCCAATTTTGATTTACGCTGACCAAGATGGGCTTACCCCGCAATTACGCGGCGATGAACACGTCATTAACTTCGAGTTACCGGCGAAAGTGGAAGATTACGAAGCACGCTTACGTGACCTCGCCACGGCTACCCGCGAAGAAGCTGTCATTGCAGTCGTATTGCCACGCGAACGCGAAAACCTGAAATTAATCGAAGAATCACTAGGCGATTCGATTGAACAATGCAACCTGCCCGGACTTGCACCACTGGAACACACCTCCGGTAGCTTCACGCCGACAGTGCGCTCACCGCGTAGCCATCGTGATAACGACGGACGCGGGCAACGCAATCAAGGTGGCGGCGCAGCACGCGGTGGTTCGCGCCAACACGGTGCAAGCAATGGACGCAACGCTCCCAACCAACAAGGGCGCAGCAACCATAATCCCAGCCAAGGGCGCAACCCAGAACAACGTCCACCTGATGATCGTCAAGCCGCCGCCGGAAGTGCCGATCCGCGTCAACAACGCAAAGGTCCTTACGGTCGTCTTAATGGCGGAGCGCAGCGCAAACGCACTGACGGTGGCGGCGGCGGCGGTGAAGCACCACGCCCTTACCACAATAATCCGCGTCCTAACACAGGCGCACGCCGTGACAATGGCGGCTCTTACGAAATCGGTAGCTGGGAAAAACCCAATTACGCACCACAGCAACCTGCTGGCGATAAAGCCGCAGATGATAAAAAAGTGGTGATTCGTTACAAAGAAAAACGCCGAATTGTGACGCAATAAGACCATGCACCAAGATACGGAAATGCTTCACCAACAACTAGCAACACTGATGCAAGAGCATCGGGAGTTGGATGAAGCCATTGCGCAATTACAAGCCCAAGCTGATCACGATCAGTTTAAGGCCACGCGCATGAAAAAACGCAAGTTACTGTTGAAAGACATGATTTCACGGATTAACAGCCAGCTCATCCCTGATCAGCCCGCTTAAACCACACCCCATAACCCTCGGATGGCAGCGATTCCCTGCCCGCCGTGTCGGCGTGCGATAGCTAGGTCAGCAACATTCAAACCACCCAGCGCGTATACTGGGAAATTCACCGCATCTGCCAACTCCTGAAAAGCATCCCAGCCTAACGTTGGCGCATTCGGGTGTGTCGCGGTGGGCAGTACCGGTGCAAGCAGCGCAAAATCCACACCCAATGTAGCAGCTTGTACTAACTCTTGCGCATTATGACAAGCCGCCGACAACCATTGCCCCGGCAAACGCAGCTTAAGGATGTCATCAGATGGTTGCTGCAATTGCCGACTGGTTAAATGCACCCCATCTGCTGCCGCTATCGCCAGAGGTGGCGCATTGACAATCACCTTTCCCTGATAAGCGTGCGTCAGCGCAATCACATCTTGCGCTAAAGCCAGATACGCGGACGAGTCCAGTGATTTGGCGCGAAACTGCACCAAACGTACACCCGCCTGCAAACAGGTCTCCAAACGCAGTAAAAAGGCGGAGAAGTCTTCAGGTTCAGGGGTAATTAGATACTGAGCGGGCAATAATGCCGCCGTCACAATCGGTGCATTCGCCGCCGGAAATTCTAAAGTGGGTAATTGCGCTGCGGTAAACCACGCGACTGGCTGACCTTCACAACCGTGCGGAATGCCTTCAAAAGCAGTAACCTCCCAAACATCGAGCAATACACTGCGTTCGGGATAGGTGTAACGCACTTTAATCAGAGGTTGAGCTTGTAGCGGGGTAATGCCCAGTTCTTCGTGCAATTCGCGCCCCAATGCCTGCAACGGAGTTTCACCGACTTCTAATTTGCCGCCTGGAAACTCCCACTTGCCACCTTGGTGTTTATTGCTGGGGCGTTGCGCTAATAAAATTCTGCCATCATCACCGCGAATCACCGCCGCAACCACATAAAGCGGTTCGTTCATTAACTGCGGTATTCAGCGTTGATTTTGACGTAATCGTAAGAGAAATCGCACGTCCAAGTGGTTGCAGAGGCTTCACCACGCCCTAAATCAATGCGAATGGTGATTTCATCGCGGCGCATTTCTGCCGCACCCAATGCTTCTTGGTAACTAGGCGCAGGCTCGCCATTGACGATTAACACGGTTTCACCCAGCCAAATGCTGATGCGATCAACGGCTAAATCGTCCACATGGCTACGACCAACTGCGGCAAGAATACGCCCCCAGTTAGGGTCACTGGCGAACAACGCCGTTTTCACCAACGGCGACAGCGCGACAGTATTTCCCACCACACGGGCTTCGGCACGGGTAGCCGCACCTTGCACATCAATACTGATAAATTTTGTTGCGCCTTCGCCATCACGAATAATCGCCTGAGCAAGGTACAAGCACACTTCCTGCAATGCTTGCTGGAATATTGCCAAACCCGCGCCACCCACATAAACGCCGGAACTACCCGTCGCCATAACCACCAAAGAATCATTGGTAGAAGTGTCGCCATCGACAGTGATGCAGTTGAAAGTTTCTTCAACCACCGTATTCAAGACCCGCTGTAAAGTCTCTTTTTCCAGCAATGCATCAGTCGCCACATACGCCAACATGGTTGCCATATTGGGGTGAATCATCCCTGCACCCTTAGCAATACCCGTAATTGTGATGGTTTCGCCAAAGATTTCCACCTGACGGCTGATCGCTTTCGCCACGGTATCGGTAGTCATAATGGTGCGCGAAGCATCCATCCAACCGTTTTCGTCTAATTGCGCTAAAGCTTGCGGCAATGCGGCCGTAATTTTTTCCACCGGGAGCTGCATTCCAATCACGCCGGTAGAAAATGGCAGGACTTGTTCGGCCCAGCATTCACCTTGTTCGGCGAGTTGCTCGCAACATTCACGCGCCGCCTGCATTCCTTGCTCACCCGTACCGGCATTCGCATTGCCCGCATTGACCAACAAATAACGTGGACTGGAGTGTTGTAAATGGCTGCGGCAAACATGAACTGGTGCAGCACAAAACGCATTACGGGTAAAAACCGCTGCGGTATGGCTACCGTTTTCCAACTCAATCAATAACAAATCGTTACGGTTTTTGTAACGGATACCGGCGTTAACCGATGCTAAACGCACGCCCGCAACAGGCAATAACGTTTCAGGTGCTTGTAAATTGACTGCCATATTACCTACTCCAACTCGTCGATGCTTAACTCAACTTACCGTGGCAATGCTTGTATTTCTTGCCGGAACCGCACGGGCACAGGTCATTGCGCCCAACTTTATCGCCTTCGCGTTTAAAGGTATCGTCACCCACAACGGCATCTACCACTTCATCATCTGCCAATACGCTACCCGCATCCGCGTGAGTAAACTGCATTGGCTGCTCTGGGTGAGTTTCCAATTCCGCTATTGCTGCTTGCGGTTCTTGTAATTGAATCCGCATCAGGAAAGCAATTACATCGTGTTTGATGCGCTCCAGCAATTGCTCGAACATTTCAAACGCTTCACGCTTGTATTCTTGCTTGGGGTTTTTCTGCGCATAACCACGCAAGCCCACGCTTTGGCGCAAATAGTCCATTGCTGCCAAGTGTTCTTTCCACTCGGTATCCAGCACATGCAACATCACGTCACGTTCCAAACGACGCATATTCGGCGCGGAAATCATTTCCTCTTTGTTGGTCAATACCGCAGCCACTTGCTCTTGGATACGATCACGCAAGGTTTCTTCGTACAAATTCTTTTCAGTTGCCAACCACTGTTTAATCGGCAAATCCAAACCAAAATCGGTATAAAGCTGCTTGTAAAGACCGTCAAGATCCCATTGCTCGTCAATACTACCCGCTGGAATATGCGCCGAGAACATGGTGTCCGCCACGTCTTCACGAATATTCGCAATCATGTCAGCGATGTCATCGGCTTCCAGCAACTCATTGCGCTGCCCATAAATGACTTTACGCTGGTCATTTGCCACGTCATCGTATTCGAGCAAATGCTTACGAATATCGTAGTTGTGCGCTTCCACCTTACGCTGCGCATTTTCAATCGACTTGGAAACCAAACCCGCTTCAATCGCTTGGCCTTTTTCCATCCCCAAACGCTGCATCATGCCCTTGACTCGCTCAGAGGCAAAAATACGCATGAGGGTGTCTTCGAGCGACAAGAAGAAACGTGAAGAACCGGGGTCACCCTGACGACCGGAACGCCCGCGCAACTGATTGTCGATCCGGCGCGATTCGTGGCGTTCAGTGCCCAAAATGTGTAAACCACCAGAAGCAACCACCGCATCATGGCGTTTTTGCCACAACGCACGGATTTTCTGTTCCGCTTCAGGATTTGGCGCAGCTAATTGACGTAACTCTTCTTCTAAACTACCGCCTAACACGATGTCCGTACCGCGACCAGCCATGTTGGTGGCAATCGTTACCGCACCGGGTCGCCCTGCGTTCGCAACAATGTGTGCTTCACGCTCATGTTGTTTCGCATTGAGGACTTCATGCGGAATCCGCAGAGCCTTTAGCTTGTCAGAAACCAATTCCGAAGTATCAATCGAAGCCGTACCCACCAATATCGGGCGACCTTTTTCCACTTCGGTTTGAATTTCTTTAATGATAGCTTCGTATTTTTCTTCAGCCGTCAAGAACACCAAGTCATTGGCATCTTTACGAATCATCGGACGATGGGTTGGAATAACCACCACTTCCAAACCGTAAATTTGCTGCAATTCAAAGGCTTCGGTATCCGCCGTACCGGTCATACCTGACAGCTTTTCGTACAAACGGAAATAGTTCTGGAAAGTAATGGAAGCCAACGTCTGGTTTTCAGCCTGAATTTCGACTTCTTCTTTAGCTTCAATCGCTTGATGTAAGCCTTCAGACCAACGCCGACCCGGCATGGTACGCCCAGTAAACTCATCGACGATGATGATTTTGCCATCGCGCACAATGTAATCCACGTTACGCTGGAATAACACGTGCGCCCGCAAACCCGCATTCAAGTGGTGCAGCACGCTAATGCTCACCGTATCGTATAAACCTTGACCTTCCGGCAAAATCTTCGCGGCAGTCAGTAACTGCTCAATACGCTCTTGCCCGGACTCAGTTAAGTACACCTGACGCGCTTTCTCGTCGACGGAATAATCGCCTTCGCCCTCTTCTTCGAGCTGCTTAGTCAACTGAGGAATAATGCTGTTAATCGCGGTGTATAATTGCGAAGCGTCGTGACTCGGCCCGGAAATAATCAACGGGGTACGTGCTTCATCAATCAAAATGGAGTCAACTTCGTCCACAATCGCGTAATGCAACGGACGCTGCACCCTGTCTTCCTTACGGAAAGCCATATTGTCGCGCAGGTAATCGAAGCCGAATTCATTATTTGTGCCGTAAGTAATGTCCGCCGCATACGCTTCACGCCGCTGATCAGAACTTAAACCGTTAATAATGACACCCGTGGTCAAGCCAAGAAAGCTGTACAACCGCGCCATCTGTGCCGCATCGCGCTGCGCCAGATAGTCATTGACGGTAATGACGTGCATCCCGCGCCCCGGTAACGCATTTAAATATGCAGCTACCGTCGCCACCAAGGTTTTACCTTCACCCGTGCGCATTTCGGCAATTTTACCGTCATGCAACACCATGCCACCAATCATTTGTACATCGTAATGACGCATTCCCAAGGTACGATGCCCTGCTTCACGCACCACAGCAAAAGCTTCTGGCAATAAATTATCTAAAGCTTCACCCTGCGCTAAACGCGCCCGAAACTCTACGGTCTTAGCCGCTAATTGCGCATCAGACAAGGCACGGCACTGGTCTTCCAGTACGTTGATTTTCTTGACTAGTTTGGAATAAGACTTAACCAGACGGTCATTGCGGCTGCCAAAAATTTTTCTGGCTACGGAACCCAACATAGTTTTGCTCTCTTGTATCCTTGTCCAAAGAAAAAGTCCGGCTGTAGTTATATGCCAAGCATATGACTACACCGGACGGTGTGTATCTAGTATATAGTGGATTAACTGGCTGTACGGTGAATTTTTGGCAATGTTAATTACTCGGCATGACCAAGGTAATCGCGCGGGTTTAATTGCTCACCGTTGCGTAACACTTCCAAATGCAAATGCGGCCCGGTAGAACGCCCCGTGCTACCCATATTAGCCACCAAATCACCTTTTTTAACCACAGCACCCTCATTGACCCCTAAACGGCTCAAGTGAGCATAACGGCTTATCAAGCCATCGCCATGATCAACTTCCAGCACATTGCCGTAACCATCGCCACGGTTACCTGCAAAAGACACCACGCCGCCGCCGACAGCATGAATCTCCGTTCCACTAGGACCTGCGTAATCAATACCCTTGTGCATTTTGTAACGCCCATTGAACGGATCACGCCGGAAGCCAAACTCCGAAGAAATATAGCCGCTCAACACCGGACGACCGGATGGCAGCACTTCCTCTTGTAGACTCAAGCCTTCCATGATTTGTTCCAACGTCGCCATCATACCGCGCTGACGGTCGATGTCGTTTTCCGCTTTCTGAAAAGCCGCCAACAACTCACGTGAGGTGGAATGCTGCACTGGTGGTGCGGGATCGGTGTCTAAACCACCGCGCCCCGGTTTTTGATCCAAGGCAAACTCTGCCGGGTCCAGCTTGGCTTTATCTGCCACCCGCTTCGCCAGTGCGTTTAAACGTACAATTTCTGCTTCTAACGACCCTAGACGTACCGCCAAGGTATCCACATCCACGGTGTAATTCGCGTAAGCTTTTTTGATTTGGTCTACGGTGCTGATTTGCTGCTCAATGGCAGAGATCATTTTGCCCGCTTCGCCTTGTGACAAGGACGCATTCTGGGGGGTAGCATCAAGCCGGTACAAACCCAACATCTGATTAATGGAAAGCCCTATGATCAATAGAGCTACAACACCGGCTGGAATAATCAAATGCTTCCACGGGTGAAGACTAAATGACGCACGGCGCGAACCGTCATCACTCAAACAAATTACTTTCACAGTCGTAAATCCCTCAACTTCCTTACTAGGTTAGACGTGCTGCCATCCTTATAATAGTGTTTATTGTAGCTGATGGACGTATAGACAGCATGAGAAAGATCAACCATTTGATAAATCCACAAATAGCTGAAAGGCTGGAACAACAGGATAAACTGTCGGCGGAGATCAGTCAGTTTCTGTCGTTGACGACAGAAAACCGCATCTGGCCAATACTGAAAAATCACCGGCTGACACTCTTGACCGATGACCCCCATCTTGCACTGCAAGCTAGGTTTCAGCAAAACACGCTGGGTAAACATCTAAGCAAACGCCTAAACCTCAAAATTAGTGCGCTGCATATTAAATTGATTAGTTTACCGTTTGCAAGCTTTGTGCAAAAAAACAACGGTTTCCAACTATCCGATAACGCCGCTCAAGTCGTGCGCAGCATTGCCCAGGGCATCACCGATAGTGAGTTACAAGCTTGTGTGCTGCGGCTTGTCACTACCGCCAACACCCCGCGCAACCAGTTTTAGATCGGAGCCAACAGGTAATCGTTACCGAAGATCACTTGTTGTTTATTATCTTCTGCCATTGTGACCATTTCCCACGCATCCTGCTGCTGAAGCAAAGCCCGCACTAGCAAATTATTGATCGCGTGCCCTGACTTGTGGGCTTGGTAATAACCAATAATACCGTGACCCAAGGTGTACAAATCACCAATCGCATCCAAAATCTTGTGGCGAATAAACTCATCACCGTAGCGCAACCCCTCATGGTTTAATACCCGGTAATCGTCCAACACGATGGCATTTTCCAGACTACCGCCCAATCCTAGGTTACGGGAACGCAACATTTCGACATCACGCATAAAACCAAAAGTACGTGCTCGCGAGATTTCACTGGCATACGCTTGCTGGGAAAAGTCAATTTCAAGGTATTGCGCCGTCGAATTTACTGCCGGATGGTTGAAATCAATCTCAAAACTGGCCTTAAAACCGTCATAAGGCAGTAGTTTTGCCCAACCATCACCACGACTGGCTTCAATCGGCTTTTTGATACGGATAAAGCGTTTCGGCGACATCAACTCCTCGATGCCTGCCGACTGTAACAGGTACAGGAAAGGCGAGGCACTGCCATCCATAATAGGGATTTCTGGCGCGTCTAAGTCGACATAGAGATTATCAATGCCCAAGGCTGCCAATGCCGATAATAAATGCTCAACCGTGGCAACTTTCGCATCGTTTTGTACGAGAGCCGTACACAACATGGTTTCCGCGACACGCTCAGGGTGCAACTCCACCAAAGTGGGCGGGGTCATATCCACACGCCGGAATACAATGCCGGTGTTAGAAGCCGCAGGACGCAACGCCATCGACACTTTCTTACCGGAATGTAAGCCAATACCGATAGTTGAGACTACTTGTTTAATCGTCCGTTGCCTTAGCATGATGCCCCCGAATAGGATTTTAACTGCGCTACTTTTAATAATAGACGCATTTTATTGGATTTGAACACATCTGGCCTGAACGACTTTCCCCCACAAACGAAAAATCACCTGAAAATCCACTCGCCCAAGCAGACTTTCAGGTGATCCTGCGCAACAACACCCCATAAAAAGTGGCTGAGGGAAAACACCTCAACCACCAAGGGCATGTTGTGACGTACTAAAATCAGGCGTGCATTAATCCGCCTGTTTGCGCAGGAACGCAGGAATATCCAAATTATTTTCCCCACCTTGGCGGGCATAAGCTGGAATATCCAACACGTTGTCGTAACGACCTCTTCCTGCTCCGACCGCAACTTTTTGCACTGGTTCCAATTGAACCGGCTGCAAACGTGCGACTTTACTAGGATGCTCAACGGCTTTAGGTGGCGCAACGGCTGCTTTGCCCACATCTTCCAAACCGGTTGCGACGATGGTGACACGGATCTTGTCGCCCAATTCTGGGTTCAGGGTCGTACCAATAATCACATTGGCATCATCAGCTGCAAATTGCCCGACCACAGAGCCGACTTCCTCGAACTCGTGCATGGTCATGTCCAAGCCGCCACTGATGCTAACCAGAATGCCGCGCGAACCGTCCAAACGGATGTCTTCGAGTAACGGGCTGGAAATCGCCATTTGAGCCGCTTTGGAAGCACGGTCTTCACCTTGCGCTTCACCAGAACCCATCATAGTAATACCACCACCTGACATTACCGCACGCACGTCTGCAAAGTCGACGTTGATCAAGCCGGGGCTGGTAATCAACTCAGCGATGCCTTGTACGGCTTTCAGTAACACATCATTCGCCGCCTCAAAAGCAGACAGTAACGACACGTTCTTACCCAAGGAAGTCAGCAACTTTTGGTTAGGAATAGTGATTAAGGAATCAACGTGCTTGTACAGCTCGGCGATACCTTCGTCGGCAGACTTTTTACGACGTGCACCTTCCAGAATAAACGGGCGAGTAACCACGGCGACGGTCAAAATCCCCATATCACGGGCAATTTCCGCAATCACTGGAGCTGCACCTGTGCCAGTACCACCACCCATGCCAGCAGTAATGAACAGCATGTCCGTACCACTGACCAGTTCTTTAATGCGTTCACGGTCTTCGATAGCCGACTCACGCCCGATGTCTGGGTTTGCGCCCGCACCCAAGCCTTTGGTTAAAGATGCACCCAACTGCAACACGCTTTTAACGCCAATTCCGGCCAATGCCTGGGAATCGGTATTCGCGCAAATGTATTCAACGCCTTCGATACCGGATGCCAGCATGTGCTTGACAGCATTACCACCGCCTCCGCCGACACCGATTACCTTGATTGCAGCACCTTTGGCTGCACTGTCCATTAGTTCAAACATGCCCGTATCTCCGACTGTTAAAAGTTACCGTTAAACCAGTTCTTCAAGCGTTCTACCCACCCTTCTGACGAAGCGGTATTGGTAGCGTAAGTACGCTTAGTCCCGTAAGCCTGCTGCGCCATTCCGTACAACAGCAGCCCTACCCCAGTGGAATGGATAGGGTTTTCAACCTCACCGTGCAGGCCACTTAAATTACGAGGCATACCGATTCGCACCGGCATGTGGAACACCTCTTCTGCTAACTCGCGAACGCCCCGCATTTTGGAGGAACCACCTGTTAACACGATACCTGCACCAATTCGCTCTTCATAACCGCTACGCCGCAGCTCTTGCAGAACGAGTGAAAAAAGTTCTTCGTAACGCGGCTCAATCACCGACGCTAAGGTTTGTACCGACAGGCTGCGGGGTTCCCGCTCGCCTACACCCGGCACTTCAATCAATTCATCCGCATCAACCAGTTGCCGTAATGCCCGTCCGTAACGAATCTTGATTTCTTCGGCGTGCTGCGTAGGGGTACGTACCGCAACCGCAATATCATTCGTTACCTGATCACCTGCAATGGGAATAACTGCTGTGTGGTGAATCGAGCCATTCATAAACACCGCAATGTCGCTGGTTCCGCCGCCAATATCGACCAAACACACGCCTAACTCTTTCTCATCCTCTTCCAGCACCGCGTAACTGGAAGCCACCTGTTCGAGAATAATGTCTTCAACCGCAAGGCCGCACCGCTCCACGCATTTCACTAGGTTTTGCGCCGCGCTGTGTGCCGCCGTAACCAGATGCACTCTAGCCTCCAAGCGCACCCCGGACATTCCCACGGGTTCGCGGATACCTTCTTGCTGGTCAATCACGTATTCTTGTGGCAACACATGCAAAATACGCTGATCTGCTGGAATAGCCACCGCACGCGCCGCATCCATGACCCGTTCCACATCACTCTCGGTCACTTCTTTGTCTTTAATCGCGACAATGCCGTGGGAATTCAAACTGCGCACGTGGCTACCTGCGATACCCACATACACTGTGCGAATCTGTGTGCCTGCCATCAATTCCGCTTCTTCCACCGCGCGTTGAATCGACTGGATGGTGGACTCAATATTAACCACCACACCTTTTTTCATCCCGCGTGACGGGTAAGAACCCAATCCAATGATTCCCAAACGCCCGTTATCATTAACTTCACCGACAAGGGCAACCACTTTTGAAGTGCCCAAATCCAGTGCCACGATCACGTCATGTTCTGCTTTCTTTGACATCATTAACTCCTGCGGCTCTCGCCTGCTGAATCCCGCAAGCCGAGCGGGGTTTGCCTCCATTCCACTGCAAAACCGTTGGTGTAACGCAGGTCAATACGCCGTACATTACCCAGCTTACTCGCCAGTTCCCGCTGAAAACCGACCTTGAACCGAGCGATCCGTCGCTCGTGTTCTTCTGTGCCAATCAATACTTCAGGGCCGCCCTTGAGCTTCATACGCCATGAACCACTGGCATCTTCCGTCAATTCCGACAACTCCAGCGGTAAACCACGCAACCACTCATTCACGGTAATAAAACGTTGCGCCATTTCCCGCCCCTTATCTTCAGGGCTATAAAGCGTTGGTAATGTGGCTCCCGGCAATTCCGCCGTAAACAACTCACCAAATTGATTCATAATCCGCTCTTTTCCCCAAAACGCCAGCGGACGCTGTTCTTCTACCACCACTATCAAGCGATCAGGCCATGATTTACGCAATGTCACACTGCGTACCCACGGTTGCGTTTCTAAATCCACTTCCAACGCTTCCGCATCCAATAAATACAGATTGGTTTGGGTGTATTTTTCAATAACCTTGCGCATCTCTTCATCTTTGATAAATTTCAAGTCACCTTGAACATCAATCTGACTAATGGGCAGGTTTTTTGGATTATTCAACATTGTCCGCCCAGCAAGCACCCCGCCAAGCACCACCATGACCAAAGCCACGACCGCACCCAACTTCAACCACCGTGGAGGTAATTGCTTCAGGTTAAAGCCTGAAGTGGCACGTTTTGGTGCAGGGCGACGACGTTGAGTCATGACAAAGTAGTCTCCAAAATACGTACAACCAGCGCGTTAAAGTCCAAACCAATGGCACGCGCACCCATCGGAATGAGGCTGTGATCAGTCATACCGGGGTTGGTATTGACCTCAATTAACCACGCTTTACCTTGTTGATCACGCATCATATCGACACGCCCCCAGCCACGCCCGCCAACCGCATCGAATGCTTGTTGTGCGAGGACTTGCATTGCCTGCTCTTGCACTGTATCCAGTCCGCAAGGGCAATGGTAACGGGTGTCATCGCGCAAATATTTAGCTTCGTAATCGTAAAACTCACCCGGCACTTCCAAGCGAATCAACGGCAACGACTGCCCCGCGACGATCCCAGCGGTATATTCATCGCCAGTCACCCACTGCTCCGCAATCACCACCGCGCTGCACTGTGCCGCTTTGTGGTAAGCACCCTCCAGATCCGCTGCAAGCGTCACTTTGCTCATGCCAATGCTGGAGCCTTCCGTCGCCGGTTTTACCATCAACGGCAAACCCAATTCAGCCACCACACCCGCGAAATCGGTTTGTGCAGTCAGCACCCGGTAAGCCGGAGTCGGCAACCCAGCTCCTGCCCACACGCGCTTGGTCATCAGCTTATCCATACTGATTGCGGAAGCCATTACGCCGCAGCCGGTATAGGGGATACCTAAAATTTCTAACGCACCTTGCAATACACCGTCTTCGCCGCCCGCACCGTGCAAAATATTGAACACCCGGTCAAAATTACCGGCCTGCAATACACTGATAATGTCGCGGTCAACATCAATTCCATGCGCATCGACACCGCTGGCCTGCAACGCTGCCAGCACCGCCGCGCCACTACGCAAGGACACAGGGCGTTCTGCCGCCCAACCGCCGAACAATACCGCCACCTTGCCAAATTTTTCCTGCATTGCCGCTTGAATCATTATTCGCCCCCTTTCATGCTGAGTTTTTCTGGCAAACTGGCTGCTAAACCACCAACACTGCCCGCGCCTTGGGTCAAAATAATGTCACCATCCTGCAAAATGTGTTTCAACACACCCGGCACATCTTCCACATCGGCTACGAAAATCGGGTCAACTTTGCCGCGAATCCGTACCGCACGCGCTAATGCACGCCCATCCGCACCCGGAATCGGTTGTTCGCTGGCGGCATACACATCCATCAGCACCAATACATCGGTTTCGGACAACACTTGCGCAAAATCTTCAAACAAATCGCGGGTACGGGTGTAACGGTGCGGCTGGAAAATTTGCACTAAACGCCGCTCAGGCCACGCATTACGCACCGCATCCAGCGTTGCTTTCATTTCACGCGGGTGGTGTCCGTAATCATCAACCAACGTCGCTTTTTTACCCACGGCAAAACTAATATCGCCGTACTGTTGGAAACGTCGCCCCACACCGTCAAATTTTTGCAAACCCGCGATAATGGCTTCGTCTGCCACGTCCAGTTCTGTCGCAATAGCAATCGCTGCCAAAGCATTCAAGACGTTATGGCGACCCGGAAGGTTCAAGGTAATATCCAAACTGGCCTTGCCGCGCGGACGATGCACCGTAAACAAGCTTTGTGTACCCACAAACCGCATATCCGTGGCTTTCACATCCGCAGCTTCATCATCAATACCGTAAGTCACGATAGGACGGCTGACTTGCGGCAAAATTTCACGCACGTATTCATCATCCACGCACAATACCGCCAGCCCGTAAAACGGCAAATGGTGCAAAAACTCAATAAACGTCTGCTTCAATTTGGCGAAATCATTGCCATAAGTTGACATATGGTCTTCGTCAATATTAGTCACGACAGCAATCATTGGCTGTAAGTGCAGGAACGAAGCATCGCTTTCATCCGCTTCTGCCACCAAATATTCGCCCGTACCCAACTTGGAATTGCTCGCGGAACTATTCAACTTACCGCCAATCACGTAAGTCGGATCCATCCCGCCCTCCACTAACAAACTGGTTGTCAAGCTTGTGGTGGTGGTTTTTCCGTGCGTACCTGCTACCGCAATGCCTTGGCGGAAGCGCATTAACTCAGCCAGCATTTCCGCACGCCGGATAATCGGAATGCGTTGTTCACGTGCCGCGACGATTTCCGGGTTGTGGCTATCAATCGCAGTAGACACCACAATAACATCCGCGCCTTGGACATTTTCTGCCGTATGGCCTTTATGAACTGTCACGCCCAACGCTGCCAAACGGCGCGTCATGGCACTTTCGGACAAATCCGAACCTGATACCGTATAGCCCAAATTCGCCACCACCTCGGCGATGCCACCCATTCCTGCGCCACCGATACCGATGAAATGCAAGCGGCTAATGCGTTTCCGAGCGAGCTGGTCGTTGCCTATTTTCATTGTTGTTTCCCTGCTGTGTTGTCGAAGTCATAACCAGCGTAAGCTGCGCAAATCGCCGCTACCTGAGCGGTTGCATACGGTTTCGCCAATTGCCGCGAAGCGATGCTCATTTGGCGCAATTTCACGCGGTCAGTTCCCAAATCTTGTAAAATCGCCGCTAACTTTTCAGGCGTTAGCTCACGTTGCTGTACCAGCAAAGCCGCACCGTTATCGGCAAGGTATTTGCCATTGGCGGTTTGATGATCATCCACTGCATGAGGGAACGGCACTAACAGCGCAGCAACACCGGCTGCTGCCAATTCCGCCACGGTCAATGCACCCGCACGACAAATCACCAAATCTGCCCACGCATACGCTTCCGCCATATCTTCAATAAACGCGGTGACATCCGCCGTCACCCCTGCCGCTGCGTAATGCTTACTCGCATCTTCAAGGTTTTTACCACCCGCCTGATGCCGTACCTGCGGACGTTGTTCTGGCGGTAATTGCGCCAGTGCTTGCGGAACCATTTGGTTCAACGCTTGCGCACCCAAGCTACCGCCCACCACTAAGACGTGAATCGGCTGGTCATCACGATCGGCTAAACGCTCCAACGGTGCGGGCAAACCAGCAATGTCTAAACGTACCGGATTGCCGGTTGCCATGACTTTGCTACTGTTTGAAAACGTACCGGGGAAGCCTTCCAACACGCGCCGCGCCACCCACGACAGCAGGGTATTAGTCAAACCCGCTACCGCATTTTGCTCGTGGATCACCACTGGCTTGCCCAATAACGCCGCTACCAAACCACCGGGGCCTGCAACAAAACCGCCCATACCCAGTACTGCTGCGGGTTTGTGCTTCACCATGATTTGCACCGACTGCACCAAAGCACGCACCAAATTCACCGGAGCCAACACCAAGGTTTTCCAGCCTTTACCGCGTAAACCGTTGACATCAAGCCATGCCACTTCAATACCAGCCGCTGGAATAATCCGTGCTTCCAAGCCAGTGCGCGTACCCATCCACACCACCGGAATGCCTTGCGCCATCAACGCACGTGCCACGGCTAAACCGGGGTACACATGACCGCCCGTGCCACCGGCTGTAATCATAATGGGACGTTGTTGCTGGCTCATGCGCTAGTTCTCCTTATCGTTGCGGCTTTGCGCGTATTCGTTGCTTTACGCTCTGGCAAACCAAAACGGGCAACACAATTTTCACGGTGGACGCGCATCAATAACGCCATTGCCATTAACGTCACCATCAAACTACTGCCGCCGTAACTCATCAGCGGCAAGGTCAAACCTTTCGGCGGCAACATCCCCAGATTCACCCCGATGTGCAGAATCACCTGAAACCCCATCCAAAAGCCGATGCCGTAAGCTACATACGCGCCAAAATGTTTACCGCTTTTATCGGCCTGAAAACCGATCACAAACGCGCGTAACACCAGCCAACCGTAAAGTGCCAACACCACCAAAATACCGATAAAGCCGAATTCTTCCGCTAAAATCGAGAAAATAAAATCGTTATGCGCTTCCGGCAAATAAAGTAATTTCTGTACGCCACCGCCCAAGCCCGAACCAAACCAGCCACCTTCGCCAATCGCCATTTGCGCATTAACCATTTGATAACCGATGCCCGATTCGTAATCCCATGGGTTTAAAAACGCTTGTAAACGCCGTCCGCGATACCCCATGAAAGCCAAGGGAATCATCACTAAAATCGCCCCGCCGAGCAGGATGCCTAAGCGTTTCAACGGCACACCACCCAGAAACAACAAAGCCAGACCCGTAACAAATATAATCACGGTGGAACCAAAATCAGGTTCCATCAGCAACAACGCCCCGGTAACAGCCAGCACCAGCAACGGAATTAACAACGGCTGATACGACGGAGACAACGCGAGATTTTTACCGTGACGCACCAAATAACCTGATAAATACAACAACATAATCAGTTTCGCCAACTCCGACACTTGAATCGAGGCAAAACCAAAATTCAACCAGCGACGGCTGCCATTGACTTCATTACCAATGCCGGGGATCAACACCAGAATCAACAGCACCAACACCAATGGCAACAAACGTACTCCCAATTGCTGCCAGAAACGCATGGTGATCTGATACAACGCAATCGCAAAGACGACCCCAACACCTAAAAACATTAATTGCCGCTCTAAGAACACATACGGATCAGCGTATTTTTTCTCCGACACCCACAAGGAAGCCGAAGCCAGCATCACAATGCCAATGCCCAGTAATGCCAACAATGCCACCAGCAAATCACGGTCGACATAACGCCCCCACGTGGTTTGGGTTAACATTTCAGTTGGCGTTACTGGCGTATTCATGGCAAGCCTCGCACTGCATCGCTGAACACATCACCGCGATGCCCGTAACCTTTAAACATATCGAAACTGGCACAGGCCGGAGACAGCAACACATTATCACCGGGTTGAGCGAGTTCTGCGGCGACTTCCACCGCGTCTTCCATGCTTTGTGCCAGTAAATAAGTCACGTAACCTTCCAGCACATCAGCGATTTTATTACGGTCTTCACCGATTAAAATCACCGCACGGGCTTTTTCCGCTGCAACCGGGCGTAATGGCGAGAAATCCGCACCCTTACCTTGTCCGCCTGCAATCAGCACTGTTTTGCCGGATAAACCTGCCAATGCCGCGAGGGTTGCACCAACATTCGTGCCTTTGGAATCGTTGTACCAATTCACCCCTTGACGTTCGCGTACCCACTGGGTACGATGCGCTAAACCGGTAAATTCACACAATGCTGTCAGCATACCCGCCAACGGAATACCTGCCGCTTCACCCAATGCCAACGCCGCTAACGCATTTGCCAGATTATGTTCACCCGGCAATTTCATCGCATCGGCTGCCAGCAACAGGGTTTCACCTTTCGCCAACCAACGCCTGCCGTTGTGTTCGCGCACCCCGTAATGACCAGCCGCCGGAATATCCAAACCGAAACTAACACTTCGACTGCGCTCAACATCCGTCCAATCTGCCAACATCGCCATTACCAGCGGGTCATCACGGTTCACCACCGCGCAGCCGCAATTGTGGTAAATCACTGCTTTGGTGGCAGCATAATCCGCATAACTGTCGTAGCGATCCAGATGATCTTCACTGACATTTAGTACCACCGCAGATACTGCTTGCAGCGATTGCGTGGTTTCCAACTGAAAGCTGGAAAGCTCCATCACGTACAAATCCGGTACGGGTTGCGCCAATAAATCCAACGCCGCGTAACCCAGATTGCCGCCCGCGTAAGAACGCATACCCGCTGTTTTTGCCATTAAATCGACCAGCGTGGTGACACTGCTCTTCCCATTAGAACCAGTAATCGCAATCACCGGAGCTTGGGCTTCGCGCACAAACAGCTCAATATCACCAATAATCGCCGCGCCGCGTTCACCCGCAGCCCGAATTTCCGGGGTAGCAATGGCAATACCGGGGCTTACCACCAGCGTTGCTGCCTGCGTAAACAATTCGCTTGCATCGCTAAATGCCCCAAACGCATAAGGTGCTGCGGGGAACTGCTCCAGCAACTCATCCTTACCCGGTGGATTAACACGGCTATCCACCACCGCAAACGCAATGCCGCGTGAATGCAGATAACGCGCAACCGACAGCCCAGTCTGACCGAGGCCGACCACCAGCGTGTTCCAGTTGTAAGCAGTTGTTGCCATATTCACGTTACCCATTAACGAATCTTCAATGTTGCTAAACCAATCATGACTAAAATGACCGTTACGATCCAAAACCGCACAATCACTCGCGGCTCAGGCCAACCCTTTTTTTCATAGTGGTGGTGCAACGGAGCCATCCGAAAAATACGCTTGCCACCAGTTGCCTTGAAATAGCCGACCTGCAAAATCACCGACAGGGTTTCCAGCACGAAAATCCCACCCATAATCGCCAGCACAATTTCCTGACGTACCACCACCGCGACGATCCCTAACGCTGCACCCAATGCCAACGCGCCGACATCGCCCATAAAAACTTGCGCTGGGTAAGTGTTGAACCACAAAAAGCCCAAACCTGCCCCGAAAATTGCCGCGCAAAACACCACGATCTCACCAACCCCAGCGACACGCGGCACACCCAGATACTGAGAAATACCCGCATGACCACTCACGTAAGCGAAAACAGCTAAACCACCCGCCACCATAATGGTCGGCATAATTGCCAAACCGTCCAAGCCATCGGTTAAATTAACCGCGTTACTCGCGCCCACAACCACCAGATACACCCACGGAATGAACAACCAACCCATCTGCCAATTCGCATCCTTCAGGATCGGCAAAAAGAACGTGGTTTCCACCGGGCTTTGCGCAGAAAAATACAGGTAAAACGCCGCTGCGAAGCCAATCGCGCTTAAACCCAGGTATTTTTGACGCGCGGTTAAGCCCATATTGCGACGCTTTTTCAGCTTGATGTAATCGTCCAAACCGCCGACCAAACCAAAGCCCACGGTGACACCCAACACCACCCAAACGTAGCGGTTAGTCAAATCCGCCCACAGTAACGTAGCCACCCCAATCGCCAGAATAATCATCACCCCACCCATCGTCGGGGTTCCTGCCTTCATTTGGTGTTGCGGCCCGTCTTCGCGGATGTATTGCCCAATCTTCAAACGTGTTAACGCCCGAATCATTCCGGGGCCTGTCCACAACGCGATAAACAAGGCGGTCAACAATCCCAAAATAGCGCGTAAAGTCAAATACTTAAAAACGTTAAAACCGCTGTAAAAATCACTTAAAAAATCAAATAGCCACACCAACATTATGCAGCCTCCTGTACAGCAACGGCTGTCAATGCATCCACCACCCGTTCCATCCGAGCCGAACGCGAACCCTTCACTAACACGTGAGTTCCCGCGTGTAATGCAGATTGCGCCGTTGCTAACAAGCTCTCTAAATCGTTAAAAGCGTAACCTTTTGCGCCAAACGCAGCACTCGCTGCGGCACTCAAGCTACCCAAGGTGTACATTTCATCCACGCCCAACGCTGCCGCTTGCTGCCCAATCGCAGCATGCAACTGCTCGCCGGTTTCGCCTAATTCGCCCATATCGCCCAATATCAACATTTTTTTTCCTTTTAAGCCCGCCAATACCGCCACTGCCGCTGCGGTCGACGTGGGGTTGGCATTATAAGTATCATCAATCACCAAACCGCCGTGCGCACCCTGCTTCGGGCATAACCGCCCTTTCACCGGTTGCAAACATCCTAAACCTTGCACAATCGTGGCTAACGGCACATTCAGTGCCAACGCTGCTGCCGCTGCCGCCAACGCATTCATCTGATTGTGGCGACCCAACAATTGCAGGTTCACCGCCAAAGTTTGCCCTTGGGCTTGCAGATAAAACTGATTATCTGCATCGGTAAAACCTTGCACATCCGCTGCGTTATCCATGCCAAAACGCAACACCTTGCGCTGTGGATTCAGGCTTTGCCAGTAATCCGCGTAAGTATCATCCGCATTAATAACCGCTACGCCTGCCGCACTCAAACCGTTGAAAATCTCACCTTTGGCACGTGCGACTCCAGCAATATCGCCGAAACCTTCCAAATGCGCCGCACCTGCATTGTTCAGCACTGCCACATCCGGGCAAGCAATGCGCGTCAAATAATCAATTTCGCCGAAATGGTTTGCCCCCATTTCAATCACTGCGTATTGATCGCTTGCACGCAACCGCAACAAGGTTAACGGCATTCCAATATCGTTATTCAGATTGCCTAATGTGGCTAAAGTTTGCCCTTGCAGCGACAAAATCGCGGTGAGCATTTCTTTCAGCGTGGTTTTGCCATTGCTGCCAGTCAAGCCAACCACTGGTTGTTGGTATTGTTGCCGCCAAGCCGCCGCTAACCGCCCTAGAGCCAAACGCACATCGTCCACTACCACTTGCGGAATCGCTGCATCCACGTACCGCGATACCAATGCGCCACTGGCTTTACCAGCTACTTGTGGTAAAAAATCGTGCGCATCAAACCGCTCACCGTGTAACGCAATGAACAAATCACCCGCCTGCACCGCCCGCGAATCACGCTCTACCCGTGTCACTGCAACATCCTGCCCGTGCAATACACCGCCGGTCATTTGTGCCACTTGTGTCAAAGTTAACCATGTCATGCCGCACACTCCTGCAACGCTTGCGCTGCTTGTTCGCGGTCATCAAATGGCACTGTGCCAGTAGCTAAGATTTGTACGGTTTCATGGCCTTTGCCAGCAATCAACACGGTGTCACCGGGTTGCGCCTGAGCAATGGCAAGACGGATAGCGGTAGCGCGGTCGTGCTCAAACGTCACGTCCGCAGGATGAGTAAAGCCCTGCATAATGTCCTCAAATATTTGGTATGGATTTTCAGTGCGCGGATTATCGTCGGTTACGATCACCACGTCAGCACCTGTTTCCGCCATTTGAGCCATTAATGGGCGTTTACCGCGATCACGATCACCACCACAACCAAATACACACAGCAACCGCCCACGGGTATGCACCCGCGCCGCTTTTAACACCTGCTGCAATGCACCGGGGGTATGCGCATAATCCACCACCACCAGTTTGCCGTTACCTTCCCCACTGCCACTGAGCGAAGGCGCAGTGACACGTTCCATCCGTCCAGGCACAACCCAAACCTGCTGCAAACACGCCAAGGCTTGCGCCATCGGCACACCTTTTGCCAACAACACACCTAACGCTGCCAACAAATTGTGTAAATTAAACTGCCCCAGCACCGGAGCTTGCAATACACCTTCGCCCCATGCACTGACCACCTTGGCACGAATGCCTGCATGATCAAATACGGTATCAGTTGCCACCAAAGTATTCGCCGGATAATCCGCTGGATTACCGACCGCATAACCGATGATTTGTGGCGCAGAATCTGCTAAATCAGCCGCCAATTGCCGTCCGAACGCATCATCGCGATTCAACACCACCGCGCGTAACCCGTCCCACAAAAACAACCGACGTTTCGCAGCCGCATAAGCTTCAACCGTACCGTGATAATCCAAGTGGTCACGGGTTAAATTACTCAGCACCGCCACGTCAAAGCGCACGTTATTCACGCGCCCCTGATCCAATGCGTGCGAAGACACTTCCATCGCCACACATTGAAAACCTTCATCACGTAAACCACGCAATACACCCTGCACTGTCAATGCATCCGGCGTAGTGTGCGTCGCGGGGCGCAACGCACGCGGTTCACCGATGCCAATCGTGCCAATGACGGCGGCGGATTGTGGCTCAAGTGCGTTCAACGCCTCTGCCACAAAGTGCGTAATCGACGTTTTACCATCAGTCCCAGTCACGCCCACCATGAACAAATCCGCAGTCGGCGCGTGATAAAAACGCTCGGCAATCATTCCCAACGATTCCCGCAAAGCAGGCACGGGAACTAAAGGCACGGGCAAATTGGGCAAATTCAAACCATCTTCAGGTTCGTATAGCACCACGCTTGCACCGGCTTCCACAGCGGCAGCCGCATAATGCAAACCGTGTTGGCGCGTGCCACGCAAAGCCACAAAAGCCATGCCCGCTTGAATCTGGCGATTATCCAAACTCAACCCAGTCACATTGACCGCTGGTACATCAACAACCAAATCAAGCAACAGATCCGCTAATGGCATGGATTGCATCATGTTGCCCCCTCTGTAACAGGCTGTGCCGGAGCAGGCACTACCGCCGGTTTAGCAACGGGTAAATTATCCGGGGGTATATCCAATAAACGTAACGATTCCGCCATTACTTTAGCGAATACGGGTGCAGCCGCACGCCCACCACTGTCATCCACTTTCGGCTCATCAATTTGCACCGACACCACCAAGCGTGGACGACTCGCAGGCGCGATGCCAATGAAACTGGTCAAGTAACGATCATCGCGATAGCTATTATTAATATATTTGTAAGCTGTCCCGGTTTTACCCGCAATCCGATAACCATCTACCATTGCCTTTTCACCCGTGCCACCTTTTTGCACCACTGCTTCCATCATGCGTAATACCGCGCGTGCCGTTTCTGGAGCCATCACCTGTTGCGGCTGCCCAGCCTGTTCAACTTTGTAAATATTGGTAGGCATTAACAAACCATTCGCCGCCAATGGCCCGTAAGCACGAGTCAACTGCAACAAACTGGTCGATAAACCGTAACCATAACCGTGAGAGGCGCGATCAACTTTACCCCACTGTGCGTAATTGGTGAGCTTGCCTTGCGTCTCCCCGGAAAAACCCGCGTCTGGCGCACGTCCAAAACCCAAACGGCTCAAAAACATCCAATGCTGCCGCGCATCCATCAATAAAGCGACACGGCTTGCACCCACGTTACTGGATTTCGCCAATAACATTGGTAAGCTGACTGAACCGTAATCTTTCGGGTCTTTCACCACGTATTTACCAAAATTGATCTTGCCCGGTGAGGTATTAATTTCCACATCCGCACCCAATACCCGCGCCTCCAAGGCAGCAGCGATGGTCAACGGCTTCAAGGTTGAACCCGGCTCAGATTTATCCGTAACGGCACGATTGCGGTACAAATACGGCTCAATGGCTTCACGATTGTTCGGGTTAAACGATGGCACGTTCGCCATTGCCAAAATCTCACCCGAATGCGCATCCAAGACCACCACTGAACCGGCTTTCGCATTCAATTCGCTCACGCGGGTTTTTAATTCTTTGTAAGCCAAATACTGAATACGACGGTCGATGCTCAAATAAACGTCCTGCCCTGGCTGCATTTCTTCCAAGCGCACCACGCTTTCCACCAAACGCCCGTTAGCGTCACGCACCACGCGCGTCTTACCGTTTTTACCACCGAGTAAACTATCCTTAGCTTTTTCAATGCCCTCAATACCGTCATCATCCAAGTTGGTCATGCCCACGACATGCCCAGCCGTTTCAGCCAAAGGGTAATAACGCCGGTATTCGCGGGTGGAACCAATTTCCGGCAAACCTAAATCTTTAATACTTTGCGCAACTTCCAGCGGCAAATGCCGACCCAAATACAAAAAATGTTTGTCGCCTGCATCAACCAGTTTTTTCAGCAAACCACCTTCAGGCATCGCCAAAGCTTTCTCAATCGCCCGAAAACCGCTTTCCAAACGCGCGAAATCAGTAGCCGCTAACTCATGCGCTTCATCAGCTTCCGCGCCGTCGTTACCCACTGTGGCATCGGTAACTTTGCGGGTAAGCTCGTATTGCTTTTGTAATTTTTCACGCGCTTTCAGTAAATCTTGCGGGTTACACCACAACGACTCAACCGGCGAACTAATTGCCATTGGTTCACCGTGACGATCCAGAATCATACCGCGATACGCAGGCACAACCACTTCACGTAATTGGCGTTTATCCGCCTGTTTTTGCAACCACTCTTGCTGAAAAATTTCTAACCAAGCTGCACGCAACAATAAAATCCCAATCACAACCAACAAGGCAAGCATCAGGAAAAGCCTCCTGCCTTGAAAAACGGGTGATTTTAATTGTCTGCGTTTCACTCTCGGATAACCTTCAATTCATTAGCGGCGGGTTTTTTCATACCCAAACTTTCTTTTGCCTGTGTTTCCACATGGACTTGGTTTAATAACGTGCTGTGTTCCAGCTTCAAGCGACTCCAATCTGCACGTAAGCTGTCGCGCTCCTGCTCCAGTTTTTGCACTTCTGCAAATAAACGCCGCGCTTCGTGCCGATTTGCCACCACCAATAACGCCAAACCGATGACCAGCACATACAACACCAGTAGCGTCATCATGTTAAAGCGATTCATGCGACGCGCTCGCCGATGCGCATAATCGCACTGCGTGAACGCACATTACCTTGCACCTCCGCATCACTGGGGCGCACGGCTTTACCGATCAAACGCATCGGCGGCTGTATCATTTTTGGCATCACTGGCAACCCCCTTGGGATATTGGGTGGCGTAGAAACATCGCGCAAATAGTGTTTAACAATACGGTCTTCCAACGAATGAAAACTAATCACCACCAAGCGTCCACCGGGAGCCAGAGAATCAACCGCGTGCTGCAAGCACGCTTCAACGTCATCCAGTTCCTGATTCACTTTGATACGAATCGCCTGAAAGCTGCGGGTGGCGGGGTGCTTGCCCGGTTCACGTTTACGAATGACACTCGCGATTAAATCAGCCAACTGCGTGGTGGTTTGTAAAGGCGTTTGTTGGCGGATTCGCACAATTTCACGCCCAATCTGGCGAGAAAAGCGTTCCTCACCATAACGCCACAGCACATCAGCAATCTCCGTATCGCTGGCCTGATTCAGCCAATCGGCAGCACTCAAACCTTTGGAAGTATCCATGCGCATATCCAACTGGCCTTCGCGCATAAAACTAAACCCGCGTTCAGCATCATCCAACTGCGGTGATGACACCCCCAAATCCAACAATAACCCATCAATCTTATCCGTAACCCCCGCCGCTAATACTGCCTGCGGAAAATCCCGGAATGACCCGTGCCAAACAAAAACCCGTGCGTCATGTGCGTAACGTTCACGCGCATGGGCAATCGCTACCGGATCTTTATCTATCACGATTAACCGCCCATTCGCGCCCAATTGTTGCAACAGCAACGCCGAATGCCCGCCACGCCCATAAGTGCCATCAACATAAATACCGGCAGGTTGAATTGCCAAAGCAGCAACCGCCTCATCAAGAAGCACCGTGTCGTGCTTCCAGATCTCCCCTATTGAAGCCACCATTACAGTAAAACCTGACTGAGAATCGCCGTAGCTTCAGGGCTTTGTTGCGCATCAAGCAACCAACTATCACGGGCTTTATCCCAAGCATCCGCATCCCATAACTCAAACTTGGTTGCCTGCCCGACTAATACCACATGCTTATCAATAGCTGCATATTCACGCAAGGGCCATGGCAATAGGACGCGGCCTTGCGCATCCAACTCCACTTCGGCGGCATGACCAAGCAGCAAGCGTTGCATGTGACGAACACTAGGGTTCACGTTAGGCAAAGACATTAGGGTTTTCTCAAGTTTAAGCCACTGATCCATTGGGTAAATCAGTAAACATTTATCCGCGTGGTCAACAGTGATAATTATTTGCCCATTTGCAGCTTGCGTGAGCGCATCACGGTGCTTAGCAGGCACTGCCAAGCGTCCCTTAGGATCGACTGTGATGTGAGAGATGCCACGAAACATGCCCGAAATTCCACCTTTGCAGGGAAACAAACCCACTTATTTCCACTTTTTTCCACTTGAAAAGGAATATAGGCAGACATCCACATACTGTCAACGAAATTCCGAAGAAATTACTTTAAAGTTAAATAATTAGCGTTTTAAAGTGAAAATTTATTCAATTTAAAATAATAAGTTTTGATTTATTTCAATAGCTTAGAATAACAACATGACAACTTACATGCAGTGTGTAAGCGAAGATATTCTAATAAGAAGCCCGCCAGACAAGCGGTAAAGAAAAAGAATAGAGAGCTGACCTATAAGCCGGGTTCTGTCGAGGACAATCATTCATCTGGGATGTACGTCACCGTACACCTCAAGCAACCTACCCGGGTGCAGTGCGGGTCACACCATAGCACCCCTATTTGGTTTTGCTTCAGACGGGGTTTGCCGTGCCGTCGACTGTTACCAGCGACGCGGTGCGCTCTTACCGCACCGTTTCACCCTTACCGACGAGCGAACTCGCAGGCGGTTTATTTTCTGTTGCACTTTCCGTCGGCTCACGCCGCCTAGGCGTTACCTAGCGTCTTACCCTGTGAAGCCCGGACTTTCCTCCCTCCTGCAAGCAGGACAGCGATTGCCCAGTCAGCTCTCAGGCTGCACCATAACAGATAGTGCCTAACGATGCACCTGCGGTTGCACATCCACCTGCGACACAACACCCCAATATTGCTGAAAACGTTCAGGGAAAAACGAAGGGTAACGACTCGCGCCCCACCACAACAACAATGTCGCCAACGCAAATACCAACAGTAAATCCACCAAGCGGCTAATAATCCAGTTTGACACAAGCACTCCTTACAGCGACCGTTATAGGAAACGGTGAAAAGCTCCTCACCGCATATATAGACCAAATTACGGTAACTGCGGTAAAAATCTACGGCTCACTTGACTATCGTATTTCTATATCCGCTGGACGGGTTATACCTGCATCGCGCCGAATCTGTTACAGTTCGACCTCAAACGAGCTAGGGGTGCTTGCATGTGCAGGCTGAGATTAGACCCTTGGAACCTGATACGGATGATACCGGCGCAGGGAATGCTCCATTGGAGTGCTATTCCCCGCCACAATGGAGCAAAAAACATGAGTGCAATACCCGCAGCCTTCTTAAAAAAAACTGCTGAACTTTCTAGCGAAGTCACCAAACCCTTTCCCAACTCCCGCAAAGTTTACGTGCAGGGTTCACGCTCAGACATCCGTGTGGGAATGCGAGAAATCGACCAAGACTCAACCTCTGCCAGCTTTGGCGCGGAAGAAAATCCGCCGATTCCGGTTTACGATACCTCCGGCCCATTTACCGACCCTAACGTTACCATCAACTTGCTGGAAGGCATTCCCGATGTGCGCCTGAACTGGATTTTGGAACGCAACGACACCGAACAGCTCGACGGCCCTACTTCGGATTTTGGCCTAGCCCGTCAAAACGACCCGAAACTGGCACATTTACGTTTCGCACACCTTCGCGCTCCGCGTCGCGCCAAAGCGGGCAAAAACGTCTCGCAAATGCACTACGCCCGCCAAGGCATGATTACCCCGGAAATGGAATACGTCGCCATCCGCGAAAACCTGCGCTTGCAAGAATTACGCGCTGACCCGCGTTATAGCAAATTGCTACGCCAGCACGGTGGACAAGCATGGGGCGCAAACCTGCCTGCGGAAGTCACCCCCGAATTCGTGCGTAAAGAAGTAGCGGAAGGTCGGGCGATTATCCCCGCGAATATCAACCACCCCGAACTCGAGCCGATGATTATCGGGCGCAATTTCCGCGTCAAGATCAATACCAATATCGGTAATTCGGCGGTCTCCTCTTCCATTGAAGAAGAAGTCGAAAAAATGGCATGGTCGGCACGCTGGGGTGGTGACACCTTAATGGATTTATCCACCGGCAAAAATATTCACGAAACCCGTGAATGGATTCTGCGCAATGCGCCCATGCCCATCGGCACAGTACCCATCTATCAAGCACTGGAAAAAGTGAACGGCAAAGCCGAAGACCTGACATGGGAAATCTTCCGCGACACCCTGATTGAACAGGCGGAACAAGGCGTGGATTACTTCACCATCCACGCAGGCGTGCGCTTGGCGTATGTGCCGATGACCGCAGATCGTGTTACCGGCATTGTGTCACGTGGCGGCTCAATCATGGCGAAATGGTGCTTGGCACATCACAAGGAAAACTTCCTGTACACCCACTTTGAAGACATTTGCGAAATCATGAAAGCTTACGACGTGAGCTTCTCGCTGGGTGACGGCTTACGCCCCGGTTCTGCTGCGGATGCCAACGATGAGGCGCAATTCGCTGAACTCGAAACCTTGGGTGAATTGACCAAAATCGCTTGGCAACACGACGTGCAAGTGATGATCGAAGGCCCCGGACACGTGCCGTTGCACATGGTCAAAGAGAACATGGACAAGGAATTGCAGGACTGCTTTGAAGCACCCTTCTACACCTTGGGGCCATTGGTTACGGACATTGCGCCCGGTTACGACCACATTACCTCCGGCATTGGTGCGGCAAATATCGGCTGGTACGGTTGCGCGATGTTGTGCTACGTCACCCCCAAAGAGCATTTAGGCTTGCCGAATAAGGAAGATGTGCGCGTCGGCATTATCACCTACAAAATTGCAGCACACGCGGCGGATTTGGCGAAAGGTTGGCCGGGCGCACAAGTACGTGATAACGCCATGTCGAAAGCTCGTTTTGAATTCCGGTGGGAAGACCAATTCAATCTGGGGCTAGACCCGGATCGGGCGCGTGAATACCACGATGAAACCTTGCCGAAAGATTCCGCGAAAGTGGCGCATTTCTGCTCGATGTGCGGCCCGCATTTCTGCTCGATGAAAATTACCCAAGACGTGCGCGATTACGCTGCACAGCAAAAGGGTATGCAGGAAAAAGCGGTCGAATTCGTAAAAATGGGCGGAAAACTGTATCACGAAGCCTAAATTTTACCGCGCGAATTTTTCGGTGCATTTGTCACTATTTTGGTAAAATGCGCCAATGGAAGAATCGCTATCATTTGTCGTCACGCTCGAAGGCGGGCAGCCCTCCGTGCAACTGGTTGTACTGGAGGGTTATCGCCATCCGAGTAACATTCTTGAAATCCCGTTTGGTCTGTTGGATTTCCGTTCGCTTGTGCGCAGCGCACAGGCAACAGGTGATTACTGGATCGTCAACAGCACCCCGGATTTACCCGAATTTCAGGTGGAATCTGCTATTTTTGTGCGCCACCGCGACGGTAAAATCTTATGGGATTTGGTTTACGAGCATTACGAACCCTTCCTCGAAGTGGAACTCGACACCAGCGAAGACGAACCTGATGACGAATACGAGGAAAATGTCATCACTTTGACGTTTAACCCTTACCAGTACGTCAGTGCGATGTACCAATTTTGCCAACTGTACCCACAATTTCATCCGGTGACATTTCAGCCAGCCACGGCGGAAGACAGTCAGCGACTGGAGCAGTTTTTAGGGCCGTTGTACATTTTGTGGCGACGTTATGGCGAAGCTTACGGCGCGATTGATACCGAAGGTAAACTCATTAGCGACAGCGATAATTTTGCACGCCAAGCCGAAGAACAGTGGACAGACGAAGTGCTGCGTTCATTACTGGAAATGCGTTTCGGGAAGATTTTAGGCAATATCGACGCTTATTTAGATTCTTTACCCGAAGACGTGCTGGAAAAACTTGAAGCCGACAGCGAAAGCATTGAAAAAGCATTAAATGAACGCTGGGAGAAACTGGTGAATTCATTGACAGAGGAAGAGGCGGAAGCCTTAGAAAATGATCAAAGTGCCAGCAAATTTCCCAACAGCCTCAAACTACGCCTGATGCGCGAGTTTCTATCAGGAAATCCATCGGTGTTACTGGGCCATCACCCGTTTGATACCGACAATACTGACAACCCCGACAAGGTCGTCAGCATTGCGAATTGGCGCAAAGAAAAGCAGTAATTACAGCAGCGCGAAGCCAAACACTGTAAACAGTACCGCTGCACCTGCACCCGCGAGCAGCGCGTAAGGCAGTTGTGAAGCGGTGTGATCTACAACATCACAACCTGCCGCCAGTGACGAAATAATCGTCGTATCGGAAATCGGCGAGCTATGATCGCCAAAAACACCGCCGGACACGACTGCACCCACCACCAAATACACATCCGCACCGGTAGCAACCGCCAAAGACACCCCAATCGGCATCATAATCGAGAAGGTTCCCCAACTCGTTCCCGTGGCAAATGCAATCACCGCCGATAGCAAGAAAACCAATACCGGAATCCAGCCAGCCGACAACCAACCTTGCGCCAATGATGCTAAATAGTTACCCGCATCCAGCTCTTTTACCAAATTACCAATCACAAACGCCAACACCAAAATGGTCACAATCGGCAACAACTCACCCGCACCGGCAAACATACTGCGGAAATAATCTTGCCGACTCATGCTGCCCAAGATAACGTATTGCACAAACGCTACCAATAACGTCGCTAATACCGCGTAAAATACCGAAGTAGAGCCACTACCCGCAAAAATCGTATCCAAGAACGTTTGGCTTTCTAATGCTTTACCCTCACCCAGCAAACTCGCTTGCCCGGTAAAATACAACGACAACGGCATCATCCCAATCAACACCGCCAAGGGCAACAACATGCGGCTAAGGTGCACACCTTCCGGCGGCACAGGAATATTAACGGGCGTGGTGTTTTCTTCAAAACGGCGCATTGGCCCAATATCCCAGTTACGCAAAATCACTACCAGCACCAATAACAATGCCAGCCATGCATAAAAATTATAAAAGATAGATTTCAAAAGAATTTCAACGGCACTGCCGCTCAATACTCCGGCGGTAATTTGCGTCGCCAACAACCCCAGCAATAATGCCCCCAACCATTCAGGGGAATCAAAGAACAGACCGGTGCGGAAGTCGCATCACAAATGTAAGCCAGTTTCTGGCGCGACACCCCGTATTTATCACATAGCGGACGCGCCACCGTACCTGCCACCAACGAGGTAATCGAGGACTCAATAAAAATTACTATTCCAATCAGATATGCCAGCAACATCGCACCGCGAGCTGAGCGCACCGCACGACTTTTCTGCGTCAAAAAATGTACCAGCCCTGCAACGCCGCCGCTGTCCACCATCAAGCGAATCACTGAACCGACGAACAGCGAGAAAATCAGGGTTTTCACCACCCAACCTTCCGCAAACAACGCCACAATGCTGTCAAGCATTGCCAAAACAGCATCCAGCGGTTGGTAATTATTGAGGATCAAAAAACCGGCGAGAATCCCCACCGTTAAAGAAATAAGCACATCGCGCGTCACCAATGCCAGCGTAATCGCTAACAAGGGTGGCAAAATTGACAATACACCGTAATCCATGAAGCACTACTCATAGGAAGGACAAACGCCGTGAAGCATAGCACAAGCATGGAATAAGCAGGTAAGCGCATTTATTTGAATCGATTATCAGATGCGCAACAGCGAACTAAACACAGCCGCTGTGAATTCGCGGTTTAATTCGCGAACGGTGACAGACCATTTAATGTCAGAACGACGTTCAATAACACCAACAGTGTCATCAAAACAATCGCAACATACAGTCCCTTAATTGAGGGTTCCATTACATAACTCCAAAAGATAACACACACGAGTCACATGCTAGTGACCGGGCGCATTGTATGCAAAGCACTACACGACTAACACTAGGGCACACCCTCAAATCAGCAAGATAAACCGCGAAAAACCGACCGTTTATCGCAACTATCGAAAAACCTGCTCTAATTGTGGCGCAAGTCGCACAATAAATGCGCGATTTAATCCAACCCACACAATCAACGGCATTATCATCGGCAACAATAACGTGCCAACCTGATACCCCAACGCAATCGCATCTGCCCCAGTTTGTGAAATACCCTGCTGCACCTGAAACGCATGACCCACATCAAACGTTAATGTTTTTAATACGCTAAATACCATACTGAAAACTTCGGCAGGCAATACCAACAAGATTCCCCACAATAAATTCAGCCACTTATCCTGCCCCGGTGTTGCCAGCATCAATGCCGCCACCAAAGGCAAACTGTAACTGTAAATCAACGGATTCAAATGAAAGCCCAACACATCCTCACCCACAGGCGGAGAAACCACCTGCCCAGCCGCATCGTGCCCAAAATTAGAGGCCATCACTAACGTATGCCCGTCCAGACGCAACCACATTACGGCATCAGGAATCACGCCATGCAGCACACTTTCACTAATCAAGGTCACTGGTGCAAGGTGAAAGGCTGCTGTCACATACCACACAAAAAACGTCAGCGGAAAAAACACCAGCACACCCAACATAAAACGCTGTAACGGTTTATGTGTCATACTTTTTCCTCAGGCAAATAGCGGATCCACACCAAAAATACCACTAGCGCATCCAACATGATTAACGCCTGCCAAATGTACAAATGCGCCCAATCAAACAGCTCTTGGCTCCACTGCCCCAAATAAAACAGGCTAATAACCCGCACCAAATTCAGCCCCTGAATGGCAATAAAACCCAGTAATAAACCGTAAATTTTATAAAGCAACGGCGCAGGGAATGCGATAATTGCCGCCAGCAACACGATCATAGCCTCGACACCGTTACAACCTGGCTCAATCGAAACCGCGAAACCGTTCAGTGTGCTGCTAATGATTTTGCCAGACGTGGCAACATGAGGATCAAACGCGGACATCAACCAGCCACTCACATCGGCGAGTAAGCTTGTCCAAGGCAAGATGAGCGCAGTTTGCACTGGCTGAAGCATTTCCAGCCCAAAGAAAATACCCTGCACCAGCAGGAATACCAGCAGAAAACGTAACATAGCCCCTACTTTTGATTATTTTTGTCAGGCCGTCAGTGTAAACCGTTTTATGACCTGACGATAGTTTGCCCGACAGACGCAGGTGTTGTTAATGACGCGGCTTTGGCACAGCTCCCCGCACGCTTCATGGTGCTACATTCCGTCTGCATCAGGCATTGCCCCAACCAAAACAACATCAGACCGCTGGCAACACACACACCCAAAAAGACCCAACTAATGTTTTCATGGCGGTAAAACTCCAACGCGGTCAAACCGATACCCACGCCACACAACAACAGCAACGCCACCCAACGAGCCGCTTGCATAAAATGAAACGTCAAACTTTTCTGACACGAATTTGCACTAGCACATTTTGAAATTCTTGCAGTCATACCATGCACTCCTCATACCTAAACACCACCGAACGAATCTTCGCCCTGTATTTCATGCAACATATGTACCACCGCAGTAACGCTTGGCAATCTGTTCTCAGGAAACTTCGCCAACAAACCGTTTAATAACGGCTGATACCGCGCGACCCACAGCGGCAATTGCGGTATGGGGGCTAACGCCTGTTTTTTCAAGATTTCCGCTAATGAGCGTCCCTCATAAGGCTTTTGCCCCACCAGCAATTCGTAAAAAATCACCCCCAAAGCGTACAAGTCTGTTCGCACATCCGCTGGCTCACCCAGTAAACGTTCGGGACTGACGTAGTAAGGTGTACAGTAAATTTCGTCTTCGTGCAAAAAACCCGCCTCAACGAGGAGTTGTGTTTCCATCCCGAAATCCAGCAACACCAGCGATTGATCATTACGCACCAAAATATTGGACGTTTTCAGGTCACGGTGCAACAAACCCGCTGCATGAACCCGCCCCAACACCGCCAGCAATTCACTAAACCAACGCAAACGCTGCGCCAATGCAGGCAGCGATAACGTTGCTAAATGATTTTTTAACGTGTCACCGTGAACGTACTCCATCACCAAATAAATGGCCTGATGATTCACTCCCGCGTCCCACAAATGCACCAAACCGGGTTGTTCCGACAAACCTAACGCCCGACAATCACGTAAAAAGTGCGCGACACGCGCCAATGCAACGGCTTGCACATCAAATTTAAAACGTTTGATCGCGGCTTGTTGGCCTTGTGCATTTTGAGCAAGAAAAATAATAGCGTTATCACTGTTATGCAGCACTTCCAACGGCTGCCAGTCTGCGATACTGATAGGAAACTGCTGCAAACGGCATTGCAATTCACGTTCCAGAAAAAAAACGCCGCTACTAGCCACTCCAGAGTCCGCCGAACTCATCCCACATCCGTTATCCAACACGGTTTTACCCCCTACCCATTTATTGATTTTATGCTCGACTTCAAATTATAGGACAAATCCCCGCATTATTTGACCCTGCTACCCCTATTGACCGAAAAATAACTGATTCACTGTTTGACAAGTACTAGGCATTTTACCGATAATTCCGCGCTTTTATGTGCGTTAGCCGCTTGGCTGCGCCTTAACCCTTGCCTCACCGTACAGAGCGGGAGGCTTTAAACCCGAAAGGAAGACCCACATGAGACATTATGAAATTGTCTTTCTGGTTCACCCCGACCAGAGTGAACAAGTACCGGCAATGGTAGAACGCTACCGTGGCATGGTGCAGGAAAGCGGTGGCGCAATCCACCGTTTGGAAGACTGGGGCCGCCGTCAATTGGCTTACCCAATCAACAAACTGCACAAAGCGCATTACGTGCTGATGAATATCGAATGCGATGCAACCACATTGGCTGAACTGGAAACCATTTTCCGCTTCAACGATGCTGTTATCCGCAGCGTTACCATCCGTTGTGATCAGGCTATCACTGAAGCTTCTCCGCTCAAGAAAGACGGCGAAGGCAAGCCTGCCAAGCGTATGCGCGAAGAACTGCCTGAAGATGACGACGATTCATCTGACGACGAATAACCACGGCTGATCTGGAGATACCTATGTCACGTCAATTCCGCCGCAAAAAATACTGCCGTTTCACGGCTGAAGGCATTACCGAAGTCGATTACAAAGACCTCGATATTTTGAAAAGCTTTATTACCGAAACCGGCAAAATCGTACCGAGCCGCATTACCGGCACGAAAGCGAAATACCAACGTCAATTGGCAACCGCGATCAAACGCGCACGCTTCTTGGCTTTGTTGCCGTTTTCAGACCAACACAAGTAATGGTTGGTGCTGTCACGCTTTTAGCGTGACATGACTGCGTAACGGCAAGAGCAAATTATGGCAAAGTTCATTATGGCAGGGCCATTGCAAGCAGTTGGATTTATCCTGCTGTTTTCCATTTTGTCCCTGTTTCTGCCGCTCATGGGCTTATTAGGCAATGCAGCCGTTGGGCTGATTACCTTGCGCATGGGCTGGCGACGTGGGCTGCTCATCGCCATGATTAGCAGTGCCGTACTAGGTGGGTTAAGCCTGCTACTGCAAATGAACCCCTTCGTGGGTTTCGGTTTCAGTATGCTGACTTGGTTGTCGGTTATCTTACTGGCAACCCTACTGGGCAATAGCGTTTCTTGGTCAAAAACCTTAACGGTATTGTTAGCGATCACAGTCGGAGCAGTGTTGCTGTTCCATCTGCAAGTCAGCGATCCAGTAGCTTTTTGGCAAAACCAGCCGTTGTGGATGCAATTTGTTGAAGTGGCAAAAAGTATGCAGGTGATGCCAGCAGAAATGCCAGCCAGTGAGCAACAACAACTGATGGATAATGCTGCCAGCATCTTATCAGGTAGCATTGCCGGAGCTGTCAGCGGATTGCTGATACTCTCGCTGTTAATTGCCCGACACTGGCAAGCGATGCTGTACAACCCCGGTGGATTCAGCGCGGAATGGCGCGAATTGCAACTGGGGAAGCCTGCGGCACTGTTGATGATTGCGGTCATTACCTTGGCTTTATTCAGCCAACAAATAACTGCCATCAATATGGTATTTGCAGGGCTAACTGTGTTCCTGTTTCAAGGCATTGCCTTGGTGCATGGGTTGGTCGCATTGCTACAGCAGCATAAAGCTTGGCTCATTGGTATGTACATTTTGCTGTTTTTGATGCCCGCTCACGGTGGCATTTTGCTCGCCGCTTTTGGCATTATCGACAGCCTAGCCGGATTTCGCAGTCAAATTAAGGCACGTAAACGTTAAGTTTTAAGCGCAGGTCACAAACCTGCTTACAGACAAGGTGAGAACGATGGAAATCATTCTGCTGAAGAAAGTAGAAAATCTGGGCACACTGGGCAACGTTGTCAATGTACGCCCCGGTTATGCGCGTAACTTCCTGATCCCTCAGGGAAAAGCAAAAATGGCAACCAAAACCAATATCGCGGAGTTTGAAACCCGCCGTGCGGAATTGGAAGCTGAAGCGGCTGACATTTTAGCGGCTGCACAAGCACGTAAAGCACAATTGGATGACATGGTTATTACCATTCAGGCCAAAGCTGGCAACGAAGGCAAACTGTTTGGTTCCGTGTCTAACCACGAAATCGCAGAAGCTATCAATGCAGCCGGTGTTACGCTTGAACGTCGTGAAATTCGTATGCCAGAAGGCGCACTGCGTCATTTGGGCGAATTTGAAGTAGGCGTACACCTGCACAGCGAAGTCGATGCTACCGTTAAAGTTGTTATCGAAGCGGAATAATCGCACCGTTAGCTACTGAGGTATCCTCAAATCCCGCACATACGTTTATGTTGCGGGATTTTTAGCTGTTTACTTATCTACAGCATTTTCACTGCTTATCCCTAGCATCCGCACCGGACTGCTACTAACATACTGCCTCTAATTTCCAGTACACTTGGCGGCTATGGCAGAATCTTACGAATCCCTGAAAATTCCTCCCCACTCCATCGAAGCCGAACAATCTGTTCTGGGCGGTTTGCTCCTGAGCGGGTTATCCAACGACAGCAGCGCGTGGGACACCATCGCCGATAAAGTGGTGGAAACCGATTTCTACCGTCAAGACCATCGGTTGATTTTCCGTGCGATTGCAGATCTTGCGGAAGACAGCAAACCGCTGGACTTAATCACCGTTTCCGAATGGCTAAAACAGCGCAATGAATTGGAAAACGCGGGAGGCTTTGTCTACCTTGCAACGATGGCGAAAGACACGCCCAGTGCTGCCAATATCAAAGCTTACGCGGAAATCGTGCGGGAAAAATCCATCCTGCGACAATTGATCAGTGTCGGCACTGGCATTGCAGATTCAGCCTTCAACTCCCAAGGGCGTGCCAGCAAAGAGTTATTGGACGAAGCAGAACAAAAAGTATTCAAAATTGCTGAACACGGTTCAAAGCAAGGGCAAGTATTCAAACCCTTGAAAAAACTCTTGAAAGTTACCCTAGAACACATCGAAGAACTCAGCAAAATCAACACCAATATTACGGGTGTTTCCACAGGTTACACCGACCTCGACGAAATGACTTCCGGGTTACAGAAAGGGGATTTGGTGATTGTCGCTGGACGGCCATCGATGGGAAAGACCACATTCTCGATGAACATCGCCGAATATGCCGCCGCTCACAAAAAATTACCGACCGCCATTTTCAGTATGGAAATGCCCGCTGAACAATTGACCCTGCGGATGTTGTCGTCAATGGGTCGGGTAGACCAGCATCGCTTGCGCACCGGGAAACTGACCGACGAAGACTGGCCGCGTGTGGCGACGGCGGTAAAAATCTTTTCCGATGTGCCAATGTTTATCGACGACAGCCCTGCCCTATCACCTACGGAAGTCCGCGCCCGCGCCCGTCGTTTAATGCGCGAACACGGGCAACTCGGCTTGATTGTGCTCGACTACCTACAATTGATGCAAACCGGGGCGGCAACAGAAAACCGCGCCACTGAGATTTCGGAAATTTCTCGCTCACTCAAAGCCATAGCCAAAGAGTTAAGCGTGCCCGTCATCGCGCTTTCCCAGCTTAACCGCAGTTTGGAACAACGCCCTAACAAGCGACCTGTAATGTCGGATTTGCGTGAATCGGGCGCGATTGAGCAAGACGCGGACATTATCATCTTCATTTACCGTGATGAGGTCTACAACCCCGAATCCCCCGACAAAGGCACGGCAGAAATCATTATCGCCAAGCAGCGTAATGGCCCGATTGGTACGTGTCGGCTCACCTTCCTCGGTAAATACACTCGGTTTGAAAATTATACCCCTGATGTTTATACCCCCGGATTTGAATAATTGTCACAAACCGCTACACTGCCCGCATGAAACGATCTGCACACGCTATTATTGACACCGCCGCTTTACGTCACAACCTTGCGCGTTGCCGCGAGGTTGCGCCCAACAGTTTGGCAATGGCTGTCATCAAAGCCAATGCGTATGGGCACAATATGCTCAAAGCTGCTGAAACCCTGAGCCATGCCAATGGTTTTGCAGTATCTTGCCTGCAAGAAGCTTTGGAACTGCGGCAAGCACGTTTCATTCACCCGATTGTGGTGCTGCAAGGCTTTCACACCATGCAAAGCATGAAAGCCATTGCCGAACACCGCCTGCGAGCCGTCATCCACGACCGTCACCAACTGGAATTGCTGGACAGCGCACCTGCCTCCGTCAAGTTAGATGTAGCGTTAAAACTCGACACCGGAATGCACCGCTTAGGCTTACCCATCGAACAGGCACGCACCCTGTTTGAACGCCTCAGCAAACACCCCAACATTAAACCGACCCCGTGGTTAATGACCCACATGGCCTGCGCGGACGAGCCAGACAACCCGCACACGCAGCAACAACTGGAACGTTTCGCAAAATATACCGATGGCCTGCAAGCTCCACGCAGTATCGGCAATTCCGCCAGCATCCTCGCTTGGCCTGAAAGTCACGTTAACTGGGTACGCCCCGGCATTATGTTGTACGGCTCTTCACCGTTTGCGCATGGCAATGCACGCCGCGACGGGCTGGAAGCGGTGATGACCCTGAGTGCACCACTGGTCGCGATTCATACCATTCCCAAGGGTGAAAGCATTGGCTATGGCGCAAGCTGGACGTGCCCGGAAGACACCCGTACCGGCGTTGTCGCCTGCGGTTACGCTGATGGCTATCCACGCCACGCACCCACCGGCACACCGGTATGGATCAATGGCAAAGAAAGTCGGATTCTGGGGCGGGTTTCAATGGACATGATCGTCATCGACTTAACCGCGATTGAAGCCCGCGCGGGGGATCAAGTCGAGTTGTGGGGTAAACACCTTTCTGTTGACCGTATCGCTCAGGCAGCAGGAACGATCAGTTACGAATTACTCTGCAATGCTGGCAATCAATGCCAACACACCTACATTTGATCAAAAAATAACAAAAAAACACTGGCAATTGCGTAAATTTTTGCTAGTCTCTGCCCATCTGTAATAAATTTAGTCAATGGATGGACAAGCGCAATGACTGACCGGATCCGGGTTAAACAAACCAATCGTAAAGAAGCAATGGCACGCGCCCTCGCGATGCTCATTATCGGTTTCGGGGTTTTATTGATTGGTGCTGGCTGGTGGGTTCAGCAAAGCACCAAAACACCAACCCCGTCGCTGAACGAATTGCAAGCACTAGCCGCGCAACCCTTACCACCCACCCCACCGATTACCCAACCCACTATCGCAGAACCAGCACCCGCGCCTGCGGCATTACCAATCGCTGCTAATTTAACTCTGCAAGACAAGCCGGAACCCAACACCCAGAACGAACCACCAGCCGTCACTGTGCAACCGATTTTACCCCCAAAACCCGAACCCGTGGTAAAACCACAACCCGCACCTGTCGAAAAACCTCAGCCTGTTGCAACACCTGAAGTCACCACACCGCCTCCACCACAGGAAACTGCAACAGTAACGCCACAACCTGTGCCAAGCAGCGCACCAAGTGATGCTCCCGAAGGCTGGATTTACGCCGGGCAATTCATTGATGGCGCGTGGGTAGAACGCGGCTTGGTGATTGGTGAAACACTACCTGCGGCTGGGCAACGTTACGCACTGAACTGGGGAGCAAACATTCGTTCTGAACCACCTGGCAAAAATACCTCATTAAGTGAAACTGTTGGCTACCTTGCCCAAGGCCATACGGTCGATATTCTTCAAGTGAAAAAATCCGGGAGCAAAGGTCACGTCTGGCTAAAAATAAAACGCTAAACGGCATCTCCCACGTTATCTTTCGGGCAAGGCTTTGCGTTAAACTGGCAACCAAACCTCAGTTGTCGTGTCAAACCTGAAATCATGATCTTAACTATTCGCACCAAGCTATTTATTGCCATCTTTTTGGCCTGCCTACTCACCGTAGGCGGGGTAGCGGGCGTGATGCAATTTAATTTCAAACGCAGCTTTTTAGACTACCTCAATGAGCAAGAAAGTCGCTCACTCACCCAAATTGAAACCCAACTGATCAACTTGTATGCCGCTAAGGGCAGTTGGGACATTTTGGATGAAGAGCCGCGTCAATGGGAAAAGTTATTGCACACTGCGGTGCGTAGCAGCTTATTTCCTGCTAACGGCGATGAGCCTGACGATGCGCAACCACCGTTTCTGCCCCCTCCCAATACTCATGAATTAGGCGGAATGCCCCCGCCACGCCATCCGCTCAAACACCGCATGGATCGCTTTACCTCGCGTATCGTGTTACTCGATAGCCAACGCAAGTTGCTCAAAGGCAATAACCGCTTTGGCACGCCGGAAGATTTACACAGCCTGCAACTGCAAGGCAAAACCATCGGTTACTTAGGCTTACACCGCCGTCAAAGTTTAACCGAAAAAGTTGATGTGGAATTTGCCGATCGTTGGCAGCGCATTGTGTGGCTGGTCGGGTTACTGGCGTTACCGATTACCGGCATTTTGTCGTTTTTAGTGGCACGGCACTTAGGCAGACCGATTCAGGCGTTGCGGGCAGGTACTCAACAATTAACCAGTGGCAATTACGCACTGCGCATGGCAAGCAGCGGGCGTGACGAATTGGGGCAACTGACGCACGATTTCAATAAGCTGGCGGAACGTTTGCAACAAAATGAAACCTCACGCAAGCAATGGATTGCCGATATTGCCCATGAATTACGCACGCCCTTGTCGGTTTTACGCGGGGAAATCGAAGCCCTGCAAGACGGTATTAATCAACCTGACGCGCAAACTTTCAACTCCTTGCATCAGGAAGTCAGCCAGTTGCAGCACTTGGTTGATGACCTTTACAACCTGTCAATGTCGGACAGCGGCGCACTCAGCTACCACAAACGCCCGCTAGATGTGCTTGCGCTCTTGCGTGAAACCTTGACGTTACACAGCACCCAATTGCACGAACAAAACTTACAAGTGGATACATTGGGGCTTGGGGTGCAGCCGGTGATGATTCAGGGCGACCCGCAGCGTTTGCAGCAATTATTTACTAACTTATTGGAAAACAGCCTGCGGTATACTGACAAACCGGGGCAGTTACGCATTGTCAGCAGCCTGCAACCACAATGGCTGGAAATTCGTTTTGAAGATTCACCGCCGGATGTGCCAGATACCGCGTTACCGCGATTGTTTGAACGTCTTTATCGGGTCGAAAGCTCACGCAATCGCGCCACGGGCGGCGCAGGCATTGGCTTAAGCATTTGCCACAATATTGTCACCGCGCACGACGGCAGTATTAGCGCACACCACGCAGCATTAGGCGGCTTGGAAATTCGGGTGCGTTTGCCGCTAAATACCTAAACGGAAATACCTGATGGAACGCATACTGATTGTCGAAGACGAACCCAAAATCGCCGACTTGCTGCAAAAATATTTACAAAATGCCAACTTTCAAACCGATTGGCTGGCGAATGGCACGGAAGTCAGCGCGTGGGTTAAAGCGCACTCCCCCGCGTTGATTTTGCTGGATGTGATGCTCCCCGGCAAAGACGGCTTGAGCGTGTGCAAAGACATCCGCCAGTTTTCCGGCGTACCCATCATTATGCTGACCGCTCGGGTAGAAGAAATTGACCGCTTATTGGGTTTAGAATTGGGAGCGGATGATTACATTTGCAAACCGTTTAGCCCGCGCGAAGTTGTCGCCCGTGTCAAAGCCGTGTTACGCCGCTGGGAAAGCGTCACTCACGCCTCGCAGACGGATACTGCACCGGGTGCGCTGGTGTTAGAGCGTGACCGCCTGATCGTGCGCTCAGGGCAAGCTGAAGTCAGCCTAACGCTGGTTGAATTTGAATTACTTGAAATTTTATATAAACAACCGGGCAGAATTTTCGGGCGGGATCAACTCATGTCGAAAGTGTACAGCGACAACCGCATTGTTTCTGATCGCACGATTGACAGCCATATTAAAAAACTGCGCAAAAAACTCTCCGATATTGCCCCAGATCAGGAATGGATTCATTCCGTGTACTCCGTAGGCTACAAATTCGAGCCTTGACCACAACACAGTCGCATAGTTCCACATTGTTTACACAATTGCAGCAAAATTGCTGCGCAATCGGCGCGTATTCTTCATCTCAACGGAAAGGCAAACGCCGCTTCCGAAGAAAACATCCACACAACAGTTTAAGGAATATTCAGATGAAAAAGGCATTGATTGCAACAGCACTGATTGGGGTTTTGGGCATGACTGTCGCATTCGCAGGCCCTGGTGGTGGTGATTGTGGTGCTAAAGGTGGTCATGGCGGCTTCGGCGGACATCGCGCTCAAATGGGCGAAATGCTCACTAAAAAGCTCGACCTGACCGCTGAACAGCAAACCCAAGTTGACGCGATTATGAAAGAGCAGCGCACCAAAATGGACGAAATGCGCCAGCAAATGCAAAAGCAAATGCAGGCGATGCGTACCGAAGGCGAAACTAAAGTAGCTGCGCTGTTAACCCCAGAACAAGCAGCAACCTTCCAGAAAATGCAAGACGAGCGTAAGCAACGTCAGGAAGAACGCCGCGAAGAAATGAAAAAGCGTTTGGAAAGCGACGTGCTGTAAGGTACTTTCGCAGTTTGAGATTTGATTTCACCTCGCATTGGGCAGCTACACACGGGCTGCCCCTTTTGCGTATTCACGGTTGAATGTAAACCAAGGTGTCAACCGGCACTTGCGGAAATAACTTAATGATTTCGTCATTATTCATCCGAATACATCCGTGAGAAGCGCGTTTGCCTAAATTACCTTCCTTATTTGTGCCGTGAAAATAAATGGCACGATTGAATGTATCAACGTTACCGCCTTTATTTTTACCCGGTTCCAAACCATCCAAACGCAATACCCGTGTCAGCACTAATGCCGTCACACCGGGTGCAGGTGCTGTGTAAATTTTGGCAATACGCCCGGTATTTTGTAATTTATCGAACACCGCACCACGTTTAGCCGTACTCCCAATTTTGGTACTGATGCGATGCGCACCGCTTGGTGTTTTATTGCTGCCTGAACGCGACCCCAAGCCTTTCGCGGCGGTAGAAATCGCGTAAGTACGCATCAATTCTGCATCGCGATACCAATACATTTGCTGCTCACTGTCATCCACCAGCAATACCCCATTCGCGTAATACCCCGGATATTTCACCTGTAAATCGCTTAAAACTGCCGAATGATCGGCGGCCTGAACTGTGCCTATGCTAAAAATCAAGCCGCAAAGTATAAAAATTAACCATTGTTTTTTCATCACCAATCCTCAGTTGTTTTAATTACTTAGCTTTAGTCCAAAAAATGCAGGTTTGCCGAAAGATTCCTGTTTCCGTATCCCTGCGTTTTTGTCTATAGTCAGTGAGACAACAACACAGTCAAAGAGGTCAGTGTGAAGCATTCGGGTTGGATTGCGGAAAAATCGTCCTTACAGCGGCAACGCGGGTTTGTTTTTAAACTCCTGCATTCGTTGTTAATTGTTGCCATTGTCGTTGGGTTAATCGTCTTATATAAAACCGGAAACCTCGCCTTTTTACGTGACATACCTTACTACCTCGGCAGAGTGTTCGAGATGCCAGAACGTCAACAACGTGCCTCACAGGAAACACCGCGTTGGAATGATGACCTTTACGTTCAAGCCCATCATACACGCCCATCCGATACGGTGGAACGCCCGCAAGAAGACGCAGATTATGCCGAAAATACGCGCTATGCCATACAAGTAGCAGCGGGCTACGATTCACGCCAACTGTATGAGCTACGTGATGCCCTGATTCGTGACGGTTACGACGCATACCTCGTGAGCTTGAGCGGCTCACAAGGTATATCATTTAAATTGCGGGTTGGCTCTTACACGCAACGCATGGATGCTGAAGCCATGCGTGACCGCCTACGTCGACGCTACCCGCAAAAACTGGGGGGCAGTTTCATTATTCAAGGCGAATAGCTCAGGGTTTGGCAAATAAACCGTACTGAAAATTTTGTAACCCCTGATCAGCACAATACACGCTGCCCTGCATAATGTAAGTCGATGGTTTAAAGTGACTACCGTTAATCACTAAGCCCTGCACTTCCTGCCCACATCGCCACTGTTTCGCCGGAGTGCCGACCACTGCCACAATTTGCGTGGTTTTATCCAAACGAAACACCTGCACCTGATCGCGCCCCGGTGATTTGATAAAATGGCACGGAGCCATTGGTTTCAACCAAACCGGCGGCTGCGCTTTACCCGATTGCAATTGACAACCGCCGCCTTGGTTCCACAACACCAAATCCAATCCCGCGACACGCGCCTGATCGGTGATGTGCGCCTGCTCCAGTTGCGCGGGCAGTGCTAACGCTTCGCTCTCAGGTTCAGCGTTATCGCCACACCCCGCCAACAAACCGCCCAGCAAACTTACCCAAACAACGTGTTTCAATGTACTGGCCAAAACCAGACCTCCTCGGAACGCTCGAAATAGTCGAACGCACCATCAGCCAATCCCGGCCCCTCCAATGATGGATCAAGTTCACGCCGGATAATGCCTGTTCCATCCCACAAATCAATGTGATCACCCTGATTACCGGCTCCCCAGAAATTATGGAAACAAATAAAACCGGTACGCCCTTTGTACGCGCCCCAACTCACGTTACTGCGCACTTCCACCCGACCAAACCGCTCCGGGTGACGACGCATCCAACCGGATAATTCCTGCGCCCGTAACGTATGACCTTTATGCCCACGATACCAGCAAGTCGTTTTGTCATAACCGTGCAACAAACCGCTACGTAATAAACACGTTCCCATCAAAATGGCGCACTGATTATCAAAATGCGGCACACCCTCTTCATCACGGCACGGAAACACCTCGCCCTCCCCGGAAGTCGGGTGATTGCGCCACAGTTTTCGGAAATCTAAGTTAGGCCCTTCGGTGGGTAAGGTCATTGTCCCTAATGGCGTAACTGGAGGAGCTGGAATAACCGGTGGCGGCACAGGTGTAACAGGCGGCACAGGTGTAACAGGCGGTGTGGGTGTCGGCAGTGGCGTGGGCGTGGGCGTCACCGTTGGCGCAGGTACGGGGTTCTGCGGTGGCGTAATAGATACTGGCGGCTCCACAGGCGTTGGCAGCGTAATTACCGGGGCGGGTGGTCGTCTCAGCCAAGAGAACAAACGTTCCCATAACGTAGGGCTTGGGCTAGGCATTCAATGGCTCCTTAATGAATTACTACCTAGACTATAGGAAAGAATGTTTTGTTGAGCCAGATCAAGTTTCTATTTTCCGCTGTAAGGCATACTTCACCTCACTGATTCACCCAGCAAGAGAGGGAATGACGATGTTTAGTTTTGATTATGGCCTGCCAGCGGCGATTGTGATTGCGTTGATCCTGTTCTCATGGTTCAGCTTTTTCTCGGTTGTTTTCGCTTAAGCGAACCCGAACCTGCATTTGTACACGCGCTTGCTTGTCAGCGGCGCGGGTTTCTTTTATCCTTGCCTCTAGAAAGTGCTTTAGAGGTATGTATAAATGTTGAGCTGGGATTTTGGAATACCAATGCTGATCGTGATAGCTTTGATTGCGTTCTCATGGTTTAGCTTTTTGTCTGTCGCCTTTTTAGGTTAATCAGATAGCAAAACGCCAAGAAAAAGGCCGCTAACGCGGCCTTTTTTATGTGGGTCACATCCGTTGTTGATCAAACCGCCTCGACAACTGCCAACCGCAACTTGCTCACCGCCGCATTTTCTAGTTGGCGAATCCGTTCCGCAGAAACGTTATATTTCGCAGCCAACTCATGCAGTGTTGCTTTTTCTTCGACTAACCAACGACTGGCTAAAATGTCTTGGCTACGCGCATCCAATCCCTTTAATGCTGTCTGCAAACGCTCGCGGGTAAAACTGTCCCACTCTTCCGCTTCCAACCGCTCCGATGGATCAGCAGATTCCGCTGCCAAATATTGACTGGGTGAAAAACTTGCGGAGTCGTCATCGTCATGATCAGCACTCAAGTCAAACGATACGTCGCTGGCACTCAAACGCTTTTCCATTTCCAACACTTCAGCGGTTGTCACCCCTAAATCGTTAGCCATCGACTGCGCTTCTTCGTGGTTCAACCAGCCCATGCGTTGCTTGCTGCTGCGTAAATTAAAGAACAACTTGCGCTGCGCTTTGGTAGTGGCGATTTTGACAATTTTCCAGTTACGCAGAATAAATTCGTGGATTTCCGCACGAATCCAATGCACCGCGAACGAAATCAGGCGCACATTCATTTCAGGGTCAAAGCGTTTCACCGCCTTCATCAAGCCGACATTACCCTCTTGCACCAAATCGCCCAAAGGCAAGCCGTAGCCGTTGTAACCACGCGCCACTTTCACCACAAAGCGTAAATTGTGCAAAATCAACTGACGTGCAGCTTCCAAATCATCGTGGTATTTGAGGCGTTCCGCCAAACCGCGTTCCTGCTCGACATCAAGCACCGGAATGGCGTGAATCGCATGGATGTAACTTTCCAGATTACCTACCGGGACGGGTAAGGTTTGTCCTCTTAGCATCAATGCGTGGGTCATTAGGGTAGTCTCCTTATTTGCTATGGGCTTATATTAGCACTCTACCTATTGGAGTGCTAATTACCTGTTAAGGTTCCCGTTATTATTAGTGGTTCATGTCCGGTTCTTTTTAGCATATTATTATGCGACAACAGCGCGTAAACCGATAAGCAGACAATAAAAATGAATCGCGAAGAACAAACTCTGATTGAAAAAATCGAAGGCAACCGTTTCCTGACGGCAACCGACCGGCAAATCCTGATCGACCGTTGGAAGGATGCCAACGAACGTCTGCAAGCAACAGAAAGTACCCTGCACCAGTTGGATGAAAAACGCCAAGAGCAAGAGAAGCGGATTAACACCCTAGAAACGGCTTTGATTGAGCGCGATCAGCATTTAGAGCGCAAAGAACACCTGTTGCACCAAAAAGAACAGTTGCTGCAAAACACCCACGACACCCTGCACGAACGCGATCAGCAAATTCAGGCGCGGGATGCCACTATTGCGCACAAAGAAGAAACCGTGCGTGAACGTGATCACTTGATTCGTGAGCTGGAAAAGCGTTCGCGTGAGATTGAGCAATTCATCAATCAAAAAGAAAAGTTCATTTTAGAGCGTGAAGATCAGATCCACATCCGTAACCGCCGTCTCGAAGAAAAAGATAATCACATCGGCAAACGCGACCGTGAAATCGAAACCCGCGACAAACAAATCGGCAAACGCGATGCCAATATTCAGGAACTTAGCCAGCAACTCACTGCCGTCAATCGTTGGCTCAATGATCAACAACAACGCATTTACACCCAAGAACACCTGATCAACGAGCGCAACCGCCAACTCTCCGAACGTGACCGTCAGCTAAAAGCACGGGATCAGGAAGTGCATTACCGCGACCAACGCCTGCGCGATGTTGACCGTTTATTGCAACGCCGTGACGACACCATTTCAGAAAAAGAGCAGCAATTACGCCAGCGTGATTCCTTGCTACGGCGCAAGATTGAGCAAATCAGTTTACGCAACGAACAACTTGCGGAACAAACCCGCTTATTGCACGAAAAAGACCGTTACACGCAAGAACGTGAACAATTACTGTTGGAATCGGTGCAGCAGCTTCAAGAAAAAGAACGGCACTTAATCAATCGCGATCAAGTAATCAGCGAACGCGAACAGCATTTACAACGCCGCGATACCCAAATTGCCGCGCAATTTCAGCAACTGCAAGAGCGTGACAAGGAAATCCAAAACCGCGACCAATTGCTCGTCACCTTGCAGCAACACATTCTGGATCTTGATGGCAGCTTACAAGAACAGCAAAAATATCTGGAAAGCCATAGCATTCAGGTGATAACGCTGCAAAATTTGCTGTTACAAAAAGATCAGCAAATCGCCGAACAAAGCAAATTACTCAGCGACAAGGAACAGCTTTTACAAGCCAAAGACGAACTGTTGCACCAACAAGAACAACATTTGCGCGACAGTAGCGCACAACTCGAAACCCATACGCAGGCATTGCAAGCCAAAGACCGCTACGTGCTGGAGCACTCCCAGCAACTCGAACACCGCACAACCGCATTGCAACAGCGCGAACACACTTTGCAACAACGTGAAGAACAACTCAACGAACGTGAACGTCAACAAGCAGGGCGCGAATCGGTGCTATTGCAGCACGTCGAAACCCTCACCAATCTCACGGAAAAATACCAAGAAGGCAGCAGTGAGACGGAAAATATTGCGCATAAAATCGAGCAGCGCGATAAAGTAATCAACCTCAAAGACACCATTATCGCCCAGCTCAATCAACAATTGCTGCACAAGGAAAAAGCTTTGCAACAACGCGATGCGATGCTGCAAAAACTGGGGCAACAATTGCGCCATTACAGCGCGACGGCTTGAGGCTGATTAGTTAGCCTGAGCCACCCGCGTGGTTTTCATGGCTGCTAACACCGCGCGAAAATCTTTTTCCCACGCTTTCAGTTGCTGCTGCAACGCCGGATCAGCATCCAACAACGGAGCTAATTCCACCGGATTGAGGACGGACATCACCGTGTCTTTACCATCCGCGTAGATTGCCAGCTTAAAAGGAAACAATGGCACAAGATCAGGGTATTGCTTGCTTAACGCGCGAACTTCTTCAAGCCGCCCAAAAAACACAATTTTATAATTGTCTGTTTTGTAGCCCATATCATGCAAACCGCCATCGCATTTTTGAATATGGGCGACACTAAAACCCTGCTGCTTCAAGACATCCTGCACCTGTTCCAAGGTTGCATCAAACCCTTGCGTAGTGCGTGCGCTTAATACCTTTTCTTGCGCCTGTAGCGGACTGTTTAATATGACCAGACTCAGGCCAACGCCTAACCAACGCGCTAATGCTTTCATAAGGTCACCTCATCAATAATCGCCTGATACTTGCCTTCTAAATCTTTAAAGGCAGCGGTCAAACGCGGGTTATCGAACAAAGTAAGCATGGCTTTCACATTGCCTGTTACCAATGTCACCTTACCAGTGTCATCCTCTATCACCGTAATCGTACACGGCAACAGCACCCCGACTTGCGGCTCAATTTGCAACGCTTCGTGTAAGTCACTGAAATTACAAAAACGCACGCTAACCTGCTTGGTATTCACTGACAATTCATCGGTCAAACCTTCTTCCAGATAACGGTCGGGGAATACCCGAAAATTATGCGCATGAATGGTGTTACGTAGCGACTCCAAGGTTTCTTCAAAACCATAAGGCGACTCTTGTACCAAGGTCAATTTCAAACCACTGGGTGTCGCCGTCGCATTGGCTGTCATGCTCAAACACCACACAGTGATGCCCATTACTATTAACTTTTTTAACATTTTCATTGCAATAGCCCATCGACAATAAATATTAGATTTTTCTAATATACTGTCAAGTGATGACAACTTCAAGGCCATTGACACAAATTCATCAAGCATAAATCCGCTAAACTACCAAGGATTGAGAAGCATCAATTACCCCGGATTCAATTGCGGCGGATAATGAGAGCTGTCCACCTTCCCTTTCCATGTTTCTACAAATAGGTATGCCATGAACGAAAAACGACTAACTCACCTGATGTACGCACTGATTGTGGTCGGGTTAGGCACTGCTGCCGTCGGTGTGGGCTTGGTGATTTTCACTGACATTGTGACCGGACATGGTGTGCAAGGTATTGCGATTGTCGCCGCGCTGATTGCTGGCGGGTTATTTTTATCCATTCCCGCAAAGATTTACCTGACGTTTCAACTGATGAAACACAACGATGAGAAGGTGAAACTGATGCGTGAGCGCGGTGAAAGCCGCTAATAAAAAAGGCTACCGAGGTAGCCTTTTTAACGTTATGTCGCGGGTTTAGTGCTTTTGCAGACCCGGTTCATCGGTAGCATCAATTTCAAACGGGTCGTGACGCACCGCTTTATTGTCTAAACGCTTCACGAAACTGCGGTAGATATACCAATCCAAGCTAAACCAACGCCCTGCCCCCATGAAGAACAACGCCAGCAGCAGGATAAAGTACACCAAATACACTTCCGTCAGATTGTTGGTCATATTGGTATAACCGTGGCTCATCACCAATTGCTGCATGGTGGTGAGGAAGCCAGCTTCGCCCATTGCCATCAAACCCAGTAATACCACCACGAACATCAGTGCCAATACAATCCAGCGCACTGCAAAACCCAACACCAACAATACTGCTGCGGCAATTTCAATTGACCCCAGCAAAATCACCAGCGTTTCCGCACCCAAACCCGAAATCACGGTATTGGTAACGGCAGCAACACTTTGCTGGAACGCTTCGGTATTAACCCATGTCAGTGGATTCCACAGCACAAAATCAGTGCTGGAAAATAATCCTAAACGTTGAACACCTGAAATCCAGAACATCGGTGCTAAAAATAAACGGATCGCTAAGGGTGCTAAAAAATCAAAAACGCGCATCCACTCAAGGCTGAAAAAGCCAACAAGAAATTTCATGGAACAGCTCCTTGAAAATTAAAAATACGACCAAAAATCAACATCCACTCGAATTGTAGTTAATCTTGACCGGTAATGTTTGGGTCGTATTGTGGCACAGGAAGCCATCTGAATCCAATCTGAATCAACCTTCAGCGTAACGCACGCACGCTCGCTCGGTTTCCCAAATGGTCAATGCGCACACCCGTACCCGTTCGTCATTCAAACGCTGGCTTAAGGTTTGAAAGAAGTAACGCGCAATGTGTTCCGCCGTGGGGTTGATCGTCTGGAAAGGCGCGAGATCGTTTAAATACTGATGATCTAATTCTTCAGCAATCGCCCGAACTTCACGCTTAATGTCTTTAAAATCAATCGCCATCCCGATGCTATTGAGGGTATTGGCTTCCACTTCGGCTTCCACTTTCCAATTGTGTCCGTGCATCCGGCTGCACGCACCCGGATAGTCACGCAAGGTGTGAGCGGAGGCAAAATCAGCGATAACTTTCAGTGTATACAAGGCCATAAGAGGTACTTCAACGTAAACCGGCGGATGATAGTGAAGCCGCTGAATATACGCAAGATTTCCCACGCTTGCCAGTACTACCGCCCCAAACGCATCAACTTGCCGCCTTGCTTATACGCCAACGCTTCCAGAACAATCCCGTTGGTATTGGCGGTAATCGCTTTATTCGGTTGCCCGTTAGATTCATACACGCCGGAATACCAACCACGTTGCGGATTCGCTAATGTCGCAACTTTTTCCACCAGTTGTTTGGTGTAAGCCGTTTCGTAAAGCATGTGCCAACCGAATGCCGCTTTGGTACTCAAGCTCTTAAATTGGCTGGCATCCGCACCTTTTTCGGAAATCGCATTCCACGCTTTGCCATCGGTAAACACGGTGTTGTAAACGAAGTACGGCGGCTGGTCGATATTGTCTTCAGAAACGGCAGTCAATACACCGGTATTAGCTGCGCGTTTTTCCTGCGCTTTGTAAACGCGCCATGCCAGCTCTTGCGACAAATGATCCCAGCCGAACTCAATACCATCAAGAATATAAGGCTCACTGACCACGTAGTTGTGCGCCCCGTATTGCTGCGGATCACGACTGTCAGTGCCAATCTCCACCCCTTCAATGTTCACAAATTTGAGGAAATCGGTGTAACGCAACGAGTTGGCGACATCTAACCCCATCAAATTAAAGGATTTCGCGGCGTATTCTTCGTAACCCAACCGCCCTTCTTGCAAGTATTCGGTGTCGCCCGCATCGGTCACAACCGCGCCATGCAACACACCGTTAACCAGCATCGGCTTAGTGTCCCAACTGGCTAATACCTGTTTCACCGCTGTGGTGTGTTGCGGGTAATGCCAAGTCAACACATTGAGCGGCACGAGCAACCGCCCAATATCAATTGCCGACCAACCGATACCTTTTTCGCTGGGTTGATTGGTGTAATCGACCATTTGCAGCGACACAGTATTGTACGATTTATTGGGCAGTTTACCTTCAAACAACGGCAGTTTCGCCAATGTATCCAAGGCTTTAAAAATACGCGCATCGAACTCAGTTTGCTCAATAATACCCAAACGTTGTGCAGCAATAACCGCCATCAGGTAAGACGAGGTGTCCCACAACGTTGATGCGGGATAGTTATCAACCGAGTTCACCAACCCCGTGGCGGGAACAGTGTTGTTCTGGAAATATTTCCATGCGGTTTGCGCCCATTGCATTTCCTGCGCAGTCAACGCACGAGTCGGGGCGATGCTGACATCGTTGCTGGGTGCGACTATCGCCTCCGGGGTTGCAGCGTTACCCATGCTAATCCCCTCCAGCCAACCGACCATGCCAAATGCCGTGACCAAACCTGTCAGAAAGATAATGTGGCTGCGGGCGCGAACCAATCCTTGTTTAAAGCTCATGCAATCACCTCGTTATATTGTTGTTCTTCCTCTGGCTTCCAAAATGCAGCGAATACAATTCCGCTCAACGCGAAAATATTATTCAGCCCCCAGAAAATATTGACCAAAACTCCACCCAGCGAATAAGCGTTATTGCCCAGCACAAAATACTGCACCGATGCATACACCAAACCCGCCAACGTCAACACAATCACCGTAAACTGCGGCAACACCAGATGAAAGAAATTACCTTCCTGACGGTCTTTGGGCGTAACCGGAAACTTGATTTTTTCGCCTTTCAACACCGTCCAAATCGCCTGTAAATTCACCGGGAAGAATGATAAATAACTAGCCTTAGAACGGTAGCCAGCGATGCCCCACGTCCCCACCATAAAGGCCAGTTCCATGAAAATCAGGAACGGTAAAATATGCTTGAAAAAGTCGCCCGTATACGCGCTTACCGGTGCAATGCCGCTGAACAAATACACCAACGGAGCCAGCAAAAACACCATATTCCAGATACCGCCAAGGTATGACCAAGCGGTCGCGCCGTACATCAAACGCTGCGCCCAGCTCATGCCTTTGCGCGTCATCGGATTATCGTGCAACACAATGTCGAGCGTGCCACCCGCGTATTTGAAACGTTGCACCGTCCAGCTCAGTAAATCCTGCGGGGAAAGCATTTTCGACTCAACCGCCGGATGCATTACCGATTTCCAGTGACGGTCTTGATCAGCGTGCAACACAATAGAAGTGTAAATGTCTTCGGAAACGTGGAAACGATACGGGGTAAACTCTTCTTCACCCGCTACCTGATGGCGCATTTCCTGCACTAACTCACTGTCCAGTTCGGCATTTCCCATCAGTTTTTGTAATTGTTTTGATTGTTTGCCGACCTGCGCTTCAATGGTATCGGCGTAACATTTAAGCGCGGCTTCCATCACTGCTTCACGGCGGTGAATGGAGCCAGCACCGCAACAAAACGATGCATTGGCCCAATTACGGCGGCGTTGAATCACGTCGTAAAACATTTTCGGCTCATTCACAAACGGGTCTTCGCCGACACGCACTTCACCGATAAGGGCTTCCACACCTTTGCCCAGCCAGCGTCCCGGTGCTTTGAGGTAACGCCCCCAAACTTCCGGCAAACGTTTACCTTCGGGTAAATCAAAAAACCACTGCGGGGTTTGCACCCACGCCACATCCGGGTCACGGAAATAACCGAGGGTATGTTCCAAAATGGTTGGAAACGGGCGCGTATCCGCATCGCAAATCACGATAAAATCACCGTGAGTCTGTTCCATTGCATTGCGTAAATTACCCGCTTTGAAACCGATATTGCTGCTACGGGTCAGATAGCCCACACCTTCTTCGGTGGCGACTTGCTGCATTTCCGGGCGTTTACCATCATCCAGCACGAAAATACTTAACTCAAGCGGATGAGGGTAGGTGACTTTTTTCGCGTCAATGATGCTTAAACGCACCAATTCCACCTCTTCGTTGTAAGTGGGGAAAAACACGTCGACTTTAATGGGGCGATCTTCCGCTTGATCCGGGCGCACCACGTCCTTGAAATTGGCAGGCGGGGGCAGTTGCTCGTAATCTTTCACCTTCCACAAGTTGAAAACGAATAAACCCAAGCCGAAATACGAGGCGGTTTCTGCCACAGCTAACGGGATGGCATACCACAGCGCGTCCGGGTTAAGCGATTGAGTCCACCGCCACCACAAATACCATGCACCGAGAGTCATCGCGATCACCGCGAGAAATTGCCAGATACCTTCCGTCACTGCCGAATAAGGTAGCGGCGGTTCGGGCTGACGCGCTTCAAATTTGTCGAAATAGAATCCCATAACAGTACGCTTATTGTTGTGATTGGATGGTAAAACGGTATTCATTGCGGCTAACGACCTTGCCTTGCGCATCAAGAATCTCAGCCTCAAGGCGATAAGCACCCGCCGCATTCACTGGCACAAGGTAGTCGCGCAACTGGCGGTGCATATCGGGCGTAAGTTCAAACTGCCAGTCTTGAGTATCGCGCTTTTGCTTACCCTGCCATAGCGTGAGCCGATAATGGGCATGAGGAATGCGGGTCAGGCTGTCATTTAACGCCCACACCCCAACGCGCACCGGCTCATTGGCGGCATATTCCACCTTAGTCCACGCCAGACTTGGCAAAATCGGCTGGTAAGCGTGTTGTAAAGCGTAATAACCCGGTTTGGGTTTACGCCAAAAATCGACCACACCCCAATTCATCGAAGGCCAATCTTCCACCAGCATAAACTGAAATAACGCACCAACCGGCTGATAGGCTTGCCGTCGGTACGATTCCGCTGCAAGTTGCGTGAGTTGCACCTGATATTGCTGGGTGTTGGTAATGAATTGTTCCAGCGTTTTTCCTGACGCGACTTTGGCAATTTCCAAAGTCTCTTTACGTTGGAAATTGTGATATTCCCACGGCTTCCAATCAGCCTTGCTGCTGGGTAATTCAGGCTCTTCGCCCAAAATCTTTGCCAGTGCGAAGCGGTCGGGTAATGCTTGCGCCCCGAATTCCGCAATGGTGGATTGCTTGGTGGGTTTGGCGTAATCCAACCAATGCCCAGAATACCAACCCAACCACGGATGCTCTTTAGTAGAAGAAATCGCAGAAATCGGACGGGTGTTATCCAGCGTTTTCGCCGCTTTGTAGAGCTTTGCGTCGAGCAATTTATTTTGCTGCGGATGGTAGTCTTGGTATTTCCACTTCATCCAATCCGCATCCCACGGCGGTTCATTGTGCAATGTCCAGTGGATAATGGATGGGTATTGCCCAAACTGGCGGATCATATCGCCAACCTGCGAAACCGCTTGCTGGTGGAACTCTGGCGTATCCTGATAGCCCCATTGCAGCGGAAAATCCTGCCACACCATTAACCCCATTTCATCGCACAAACGGTAGAAATCCGGCGCGGTGACGTGGGCGTGGACGCGCACCGTATTAATGTGAGCCGCTTGCATCAAAGCAATATCACGCCGGAAATCTTGCGGTGTCATCGCACTCAACCACTGATGAGCGATGTAATTAGTGCCTTTGAGCAAGATACGCTGATGATTAATTTTCCAGATGCCTTGCGCAGAACGCTCGACTTTGCGGAAACCGATAGTGCGCTGGAAGCTGTCTAGCACTGTGCCGTTTTGCACCGCACTAACGCTAAGCGTGTAAAGGTGTTGCTCACCGTAACCCTTGGGTTGCCAGAGTTTGGGGTGAGCGATGGGGATAGTAAGAGTGTCACGGACTGGGCTTGTGCCTTGCCATTGACCCAATGTCCACTGCAACTGCGCATCTGCTGGCAACGCCCCCAGCACATCAAGATCCACGTTAACCCGCCAATGCGTCAAACCTTGAGTCGGTTGCACCAATACTTGTTGCGGCACAAGCTGTACTTGCGGCGATTGCTGTAAGCGCACCTCACCCCAAATCCCGCCAGTATTGCGTTCCTGCCCGCGTTCCGACCAAGCACCACCGGGGCGCGTATCGTGATGCGCAAAAATCCCTTTAATCAGTCGCTTGTGTAACGAAAAATCTTGCGGTTTTTCCAGCGGGCTATTCACCCGCACCAGCAAGGTATTCTGACCCGTTTTAAGGTGCGGCGTTACGTCAAAAGCAAAGCGTTGGAAATAGCCTTCATGCGCGCCAAGCTTCTGCCCGTTTAGCCACACATCCGCGAAGTAATCCACCCCGCCGAAGTGCAACCGAGAAACCATAGCGGGATCAGCAACCGCATTAAATTGCAGCCGATACCAAGCAATCCCATGATGATCGTAACCTTGCGTATACCAGTTAGCGGGAACCTGAATACGTTGCCAACGCGCATCCGCAGCAGGCATAGCCACAGAACCAGATGGCAAAAACGCCCAAGTTCCTGCCAACGAACGGCTATTACCCGACGTTGCTGGCTGAGTAGCTGGCAGGGTACTGCAACCCTGTAAGAGCAGCAGTATTAACAGCACAATCCACAGCCCACGTTGCATATCAGGTCAACTGCTTGCTGACGTGCAAGTGATTGCCCTTGGCATCGCGGCTGTAACGGATCGAATCCGCCAGCAGGTGAATTAACCCCATGCCCCAACCGCCTTCCGGTAAATCATCCGGGTTCGGCATTTCACGGGTTTCGGTATGCAATGCGTCCGGCATCGCGTGACCTTGATCGGAAATGACTAAATGCACTTCCTGCGGGCTGTATTCCACCCGCACCTGCACATCATTGCCATGCTGCATTTGGTAAGCGTGTTCAATTACATTGTTGACGGCTTCCACCATCATCAATTCGAGTTGCCCCAGTTGCTCTTCGGACAGCGACAGCTCTTGCCCAATACCGCGCAATGCCCCGGAAAGTACCCGCACCTGCTCCAAACGGCTGTCGATGGAAAGCCGGATATTGTATTCACGGTAGGTGGCCTCCATTACGCCACCTCCAGCTCAGGTAAGGTTTCACGCGCATTCAATTCGTGGAAACTGAGCATATTGCTAAACAGCAACATGTCGTGAATATCACCGGGATTCAGCGCACGACGCATATCATCAACCAGCCAGCGGATTTGAGTTTCACCCAGATTCAACACACTGCCATCCGGGGAAATGCAGTCACCACCAAACACCAATTTGTTATCGAGCACGGCAATACCGCCCACGCGGGTGTAATCGCTAATCAGGCATTGGCTGATTTCCGCACCGGATTCAATCACGCAGTTTGCACCAATCATGCACGGCCCGACGATTTCTGCACCTGCTTCAATTTTGGTGCTGCTGCCGATATAAACTGGCGGGATAATTTTCACCTTTTCCCAGTTGATGCTGGTATTAATGCCCGTCCACACGCCGGGGCGCACTTCCTTACCAGGCATCGGGAAACCTTTGATCTGACCTTGTAATGCCATACGCGTCGCTGCCCATACATCAGGTACAGAGCCAATATCGACCCACTGAAAATCCATCGGCAAACCGTAGAATTCCTCACCCGCCGCGACTAGTGCAGGGAACAATTGACTGCCAATGTCGTATTCCACGCCGGAAGGAATGTAGCGGAAAATCTCCGGCTCAAACAGGTAAATACCCGTATTGATGGTGTTGGAAACTGCCTCTTCCTGCTTGGGCTTTTCCTGAAACTGCACAATACGTTCACGTGCATCCAATTTTACCACGCCGTATTTATGTACTTCCTCATGCGGCACTTCCTGCAAGATTACTGTGGCAATCCCGCCCTTTTCTTTATGCCAGCGCAGCGCGGCACTGATGTCGAGGTCGATCCACGCATCACCGCACAACACGATAAAGGTTTCATCGAAAAAGCCGGAAAAATCCTGAATCCGTTTCATCCCACCCGCCGAACCGAGGGCTTTACCTTCGAGTCCGGCATGAGTCATGTGACCTTCGTAGGAATACGCCATGTGCACCCCATGCTGGCTGCCATCCCGAAAATAGTTTTCGATCACCGGAGCTAAATGGCTGGTATTCACCACCACTTCATGCACATCGTGGGCACGTAGCAGGTCGATAATCGACTCCATCACCGGCTTACGCAAAATGGGAATCATCGGTTTTGGCATTTCGTTGGTGATAGGGCGTACCCGTGTCCCCTTACCTGCCGCCAGAATCATCGCTTTCATCGCCCCCTCCCCTCGCATCTATCGACGCTTATTCAATTATTATTAGGCTGGAATAGCTTCCATCGCCGCATCGACAGTCGCAGCCATGCGGAACACCCGCTCCATGCGGGTTAATTTGAATAATTCCGCGACAATGCCCGTCGCGCCAACGATAATCAGGTCGCCTTTATTACCTACCATTTTCAGCAAACTGACCAGTGCGCCAAGGCTGCTACTGTCCATGAAAGTCACGTCAGTGATGTCGAGTACAATACGGGTTTTGCCTTCGGTGAGTAATTGAGCAATGTGGATTTTGAGTGCTGGCGCAATGGCGGCATCCATGCGGGTTTCCAGAATGGTGGCAATGATGAAATCACCTTCGGTACGGGTTGCAAATTGCATTGTTATTATCCTCGTTGTTGGGAAAGCTATTAGCACTTATCATTTTAATTAATAGGGACATTGTACACACGCCACCCGACTCACGGCAATATCAAGATTGGCATTCCGATTGCTTTGATAAAACTTTCTTATGCACATGAGCTTGGGTAGAATGTTGAGCCATACTCATCAGAACAATAATCGCGCAGAGATCATCACCATGCTTACGTATCAAACACCTGTTGAATTATTTGTGGAAACCAGCGGAAGCTGCGACGGTTTGTTTCAACTGTTGGATCAAGCACTTGCCACAGGAGCACGCAGCCTGTTAGTGCTGGCAGCCGATGCTAACGGGTTTACCCCGGAACAACTCGACGCACGCTTACACGCCCTGCCCGTTCCAGTGTTTGGTGGCATTTTCCCGGAGATTATTGCTAACGGGCAAACCTTGCGCCAAGGCAGTTTAGTGTGCGCATTGCCCGGGACGGCGCAAGTGCATGTGGTTGAACATTTATCCAACCCTGACAGCGATTACTTTGCAGCGACGGAAGCACTCGCAACACACATAGCACCCGGTTCCACCCTCGTCACCTTGGTGGATGGTTTGAGCAAGCGCATTGCCGCACTACTCGAAAGCCTTTACGAAGTTTTTGGCAGTCATTGCCACTACATTGGCGGTGGCGCGGGTTCGCTGAGTTTCGTGCAAAAACCTTGCATCATTAGCAATCAAGGGTTGCTGATGGATTGCGCTCAAATTACCGCCCTACCCTTACAGGTTAGCATTGGCATTGAACACGGCTGGCATAAGTTTGCGGGGCCGTTTTTCGTTACGGGCGCGTACAACAACACGATTACTACGCTCGATTACCAGCCTGCTTTCGCGGTTTACCGTCAGGTGGTGGAAGCTGACAGTGGTAAATCGTTTGATACCGACAATTTTTTCGAGTTGGCGAAAGCCTACCCGTTTGGCTTGGAACGCCTCACCGGTGATGTGGTGGTGCGTGACCCCTTGTTCAATGAAGGTGATAAATTGGTATGCGTGGGGGAAGTCCCCGCTAATCACATTATTTACATCCTCAAGGGCAATACTGAAAACCTGCTGAGTGCGTCGCGCCAATGCGCTGCCAAACTGCACCTTCCTGATGCACCGCCGGTATTGGGTTTGTTGTTTGACTGCATTAGCCGCACCCTGTTTTTGCAAGACCGCTTCCATGAAGAAGTCGACAATATTCGTAACGCCTTACCGCCCGGTGTTCCGCTGGCAGGCTGCTTATCGTTGGGGGAAATTGCCGACGCGGGTAACACCTGTCTGGAGTTTTTCAACAAAACCATCGTGCTGGGCGTGCTGACACAAGCGGAGAACAAGGCATGAATTCAACCTTGGAATTGGTGTCGGTTCAGTACGCCCTCGCCTTACTGATTGGGCAAGATTTGGATTTGCGCAGTATGTTACGCAAATTCCTGCCGCCCGCACTGAAATTGCTGAACTGCCGCAGCGGTTACATTTGGTTGCACAACGGTATTACCCCGTCGGAAAATCATACTGCCCCCGCCCCCACCTACAGTTACCCCGCAGTACGCGGCTCGATTGAGCAAGATAGCCCACTGCTGGCAACCCGCATCCAGCAGATCGCCAGCCAACAATGGCGCGTCAAAAGACCGGGGGAAATCCTGACATTGGACGCAAACCACTACCACTTCATGCCGCTGGGGGATAATGGTTTACTGGTCTTGGTGCGTGACCCACCGCTGCCGGAAACTTACTTACTCGCACTAGGCTTGGTGTTAAAACGCTTGGAAACCGCGTGTCTGGCCTGTCAACAACACGCTTTTCTGGAAGAAGCCCGCGCCGAAGCCCTCAAAGCCAAAGCCCACGCCGAACAAGCCAGCAAAGCCAAAAGCGAATTTCTGGCAATGATCAGCCACGAAATCCGCACCCCGATGAATGGCATTATTGGCCTCACCGATTTAATGCTGTACAGCGAAGTTTCAGAAACGCAGCGCGAATACTTGGGGATGATTAAATCATCATCCAATGCCTTGCTCGACATTATCAATGAAATCCTCGACTTCTCACGTATTGAAGCCGGAAGCTTTGACCTGATTAACGCCCCCTTCGCGCTGCGCCCGCTATTGCAGGACACCTTTACCCCGTTACGGATGCAGGCACTGGAAAAGCAACTCGATTTCCATTGGGAAGTCGCCGCCGACGTGCCGGATTTAATCGCTGGCGATAGCGGACGTTTACGTCAAGTGATGATTAATTTGGTGGGTAATGCGATTAAATTCACCGAACGTGGCGCGATACGCATCACAATTAGCGAGCAAAGCGGTGCGCCCAACGACAAAGTCCGGCTATTGTTTGCGGTACACGATACCGGCATTGGTATTTCCCCGGAAAGGCAGGCCAGCATCTTCCAGCCGTTTCAACAAGCGGATAACTCCATCACCCGGCGTTATGGCGGCACGGGTTTGGGCTTAACCATTTCCGCGCAATTGATTGGAATGATGGGCGGGCATTTACAGGTGGAAAGCGACGCAGGACAAGGCAGCATTTTCCACTTTGACCTATTGTTAGAAGTCGCCGCGCAAGCCGTACAACCACAACCTGTCACCACCAGCACACTAGCGTTAAGCACACGCCCGTTACACGTATTACTGGCGGAAGATAATCCGGTAAATCGGATGTTGGCGGTGCGTTTATTAAACAAAGCAGGTCATCAAGTCACTGTCGCAGAAAACGGTCGTGAAGCCCTGCAAGCGTGGGAAATCAACCCGCCGGACGTAATTTTAATGGATGTGCAAATGCCAGAAATGGATGGCTTAGAAGCCACACGCCTGATCCGCACCGCAGAACAACACCAGCAATTAGCACGCACCCCAATTATCGCCTTGACCGCAAATGCCATGCACAGCGACAAAATGCATTGCCTGCAAACCGGAATGGACGACTTCCTGAGCAAGCCGTTTAAGGTACAGGCATTGCTAGAGGTGCTACAACGCGCCTGTCCTGTCAGTGCAGCTCCATAATCAGCAAAGAAATATCATCAGGGCGCGTTTGCACCGCCTGATCCAACCCTAGCTGTACCCGCAACGGCTCAATCAATGTATTCACCGGCTGCCCGATGGAGGCTTGCAAGGCTTGCAACAATCCTGTTTCGGTTAACAATTCATCGTGCGCTGTCGGCAATTCCAGTAACCCGTCGGAATACAACACAAACCGGCTACCACTCGGAAACGGCACGCTAATGGTTTCGTATTCCACCTCCGGCAATAAACCTATCGGAAACCCAGTACACTCGACCTGTACCAATCCGCTGGTTCCCGGCGTGTATAAAAATGGCTGCGGATGCCCTGCTTGCACAAAATGTAACCGCTCTTGCTGGGTATCGACCACACCCATGATCATGGTTAAATAGTGATCCCCGGTATCCAGCTTTTCGTGTAAATGCTGATTCAAGCGGGCTGCCAAACGCGATGGCACGTTTGCAATCGCCTCCGCATTTAACTCGGTCAAACAATGCAATTCACTGGTTGCACTCAGCAAGGTTTGTAAACACATCGACAGCAACGCCGATGCGATACCATGCCCGGAAACATCAATCGAATAAAAAAAGAACAAATCATCATTTAACGGAAAATAGTTAAAAGTATCGCCGCCAATGTATTGCGCAGGCTGGAAAAACCAATCGACGCTTACCCGCCCAAAGTTTTTCTGACTCGGCAATACCCCCGTCTGCAACACTGCGGCGCGTTCCAAATCACTTTGAATCAAGCGTTGCGCAGCGGATAAGGAGTGATTAACACTTTCCAAATGACGGTTTTTATCTTCCAGACGGTGTTCCAGATCCAGCACACGCTGGGCTGCACGCAGGCGTACTTCCAGCTCTTCACGCACAATCGGCTTGGTGGCGAAATCATCCGCACCCGCTTCCATACCTTGGATCAGATTTTGCTTGCCTGACATACCCGTGAGCAAAATAATGTACACGTAATGCGGTAAGCTCGCCGCGCGAATAGTGCGGCATAAGGTGGGGCCGTCCATAAACGGCATTACCCAATCGCTAATCACCAGTTGAAAATGCTGTTGTTGGATCAGCTCCCACGCGGCTTCACCGTGATCCGCGAGTACCACATGATGTCCCATCAGGGTCAAGATGCGGCGCAGAATCAACTGCATATCTCTGGCATCATCTACCACTAGGATATTCATCTTCGATATGTCTTTTTTATGATTTGAATGAAATAAGTTATTAGGTGTATCCTAGCACCAATCAAAACTCAAAATACACAACTATAAGCCTATGGGTAATGGAATGATGACAATAACGACAGCCCACACCATTGATGCGGATACTTACCACGAACTGCAAGAAATCATGGCAGACGAATTTACCGAACTGCTGGACGTTTTCCACCAGGATGTGGTTGCCGCCATCGACGCTTTACAGCAAAGCATTACCCAAGGTGATAGCCAACAAGTCGGCATTATTTGCCACAAACTCAAGTCCAGCAGCCGCCTGATTGGTGCATTCGGCATGGCAGAGCTGGCACGCTTGCTGGAAGAATACAAAGACGATCAAGATCAAATCCGCGCTATGCAACACTGGCAACAGCTCAACACCACTTACGCCGAAGTTTGTGTGTGGCTGAATGCCCACGCGCCAATCGTTACCGCCCTATCCGCATAACAACAGTAAACAGGGGAATACCCAATGAAAGGTCTGGTTTTTACCGAATTTCTCGACATGGTTGAGCAAAAATTTTCTGCCGCAATGGTGGACGATATTATTGACGATGCCAACCTGCCATCCGGTGGCGCGTATACCGCCGTAGGCACTTACCCGCATTCTGAAATGCTGGCGTTGGTGCAATGCCTATCCAAAGAAACCCGCTTACCGATTCCGGCTTTAGTGAAAATTTTTGGACAACATTTGTTCGGGCGTTTTGTGGAACTGTATCCGGCGTTTTTCCACAATACCCGCACCGCTTTCGATTTTCTGGATTCGATTGAAAATTACGTGCACATCGAAGTGCGCAAACTTTACCCCGATGCGGAATTACCCAGCTTTGAAACTACCCGCAGCGATAACGATCAGCAATTGGTGATGGTGTACCGTTCCCAGCATCCGTTTTCCTCACTCGCCGAAGGTTTGATCGAAGGCTGTCTCTACCATTACCAAGAACCTGCAAAAATCGACATCCGCGATTGTTCGCAAGGCCGGGGCACGCATGTTGAATTCCATATCCAACGCATTGCAGCCTGAAACCATGAGTGCGGAACTGGTCGCACGGCTGGAAAAACGCTTAGAACGCGAACGTAATGCGCGTAAACAAGCGGAGCAATTGCTGGAATCGAAAAGCTTGGAACTGTATCAAGCTAATCAGGAATTACGCGCTGTCGCCGATTCGCTGGAGCAAACCGTGACGGAACGCACCCGCGAATTGGTCGAAGCGCGTGATCAGGCAATGGCTGCTAACCGGGCGAAAAGTGCGTTTCTCGCCGCCATGAGTCACGAAATCCGCACCCCGATGAATGGCATTATCGGTATGACCACCCTATTGCAGCACACCACGCTGGAGTCGGAACAACGCTTGCAGGTTGATACTATTTTGCAATCGGCGCAGTCATTACTGGGCATTATCAACGACATTCTCGACATTTCCCGCTTAGAAGCAGGCAAGCTGGAACTGCTGGATGAAGGCTTCCTGATTTGCGATATTTTACCCAATATCATTGCCACGATGCGTACCATTGCCGTGCAAAAGCAGTTAACGCTGGAGGTCTGCATTGCGGAAGATTTGCCAACACGCTTACACGGCGATTCGCTGCGTTTGCGTCAGGTGTTACTGAATTTAGTGGGTAATGCGATTAAATTTACCGAACGCGGCGGCGTGCAAGTGCGTATTAGCCATCCCGGCGGAGAAACCTTACGCTTTGAAGTGCAAGATTCTGGCGTAGGCATTCCCCCCGAAAAACAGCGCAAACTGTTTCACGCTTTCAGCCAAATCAGCCGTTACGATCAGCACAAACAAAGCGGTACGGGTTTGGGGCTGGCGATTAGCCGTAAACTGGTGAACTTAATGGGCGGCACGATTGGGATCGAAAGTACCTTGGGCGCGGGCAGTACCTTCTGGTTTGAAATCCCGATTGTGGATTTAACCGCCGTGCCACCCGGTGCAGTCACACCGATTACCGACAGCACGCCACCTCGCGCCGCTGTTACCAGCAATAAAGATCAGCAACTCGCCCGCATTTTGGTAGTGGAAGACCACAAGGTTAACCAAATGGTAGCGCGGGGAATGCTCACTAAACTGGGTTATCACATCACGCTGGCGGAAGACGGCTATCAAGCCCTTGATTACCTGCATACCGAAAGCTTCGCGCTGGTGTTAATGGATATTCAAATGCCCGGTATCAGCGGCGTAGAAACTACCCGCCGTATCCGCGCTGAATTTCCGCAACTCGCTGCGATGCCGATCATCGCCTTGACCGCCAACGCCATGAAAGGCGATGAACTGGAATACCTCGCAGCGGGCATGAACGACTGCCTCACCAAACCCATCCAAATGGACGTATTGGCAACCACTTTGCGGGCATGGTGTCCCGCCATAACCTAAAGCCGAGGAACTGTCGATGAATACCTTGCAACACGTTTTACTGAGTATGCTGCTGGTGCTGGTCGTTTATCTCACCTTCCAAAATCAGCAATTACACGCTGCATTACAACAAGGGCAACAAGCATCCGCCGCCAGCGTTACCGCCGCGCTCACCCCACTCACCGAAAAGCTGGACGCAATCCACGGTGTAACCAGCAAACTGGGTAAAGCCGCTGACGATGCCGCCGAACAAAAGCTCACCGCGCTGCAAAAACGCTTAAACCTTTACAAAACCCTGTCAGTGGTCAATCAAGCAGAACAATTACGTGCGGAAGGTAAAGGCGTGCCTGCTGCTGAAAAGCTTGCCACCACAAAAAAGCCACTGTGGGAAGCAGGTGAAACTTTTGCCGATAAAAAAGCCCGCCTGCAAGGTTTAATGAACCCTATCGACAAACTGGTCAGCGCGTGGAAAGGCGGTGACACTAATACTAACGTTGCTGCTATCCGCAAAGAAATCGAAGCCGTTTTAGGGGAACTGGGCAATGACTGAGCATAATAATAAACAACAAATCTGGACACGTCGCCCCGTGCGCATTGGTCTGGCATGGCTTACCGGGATATTGCTCGCGACAGGAATTATCTACGCAATTACCCAAACCGCCCCCACTCCCCATCAAACTGGCAGTGTGTGGAGTTTGCTGTCATCCAGTAACAGCGCGTCACGCAACGACACTTTTTGCGCACTGGCTCAAGCCCCCGACAACAGTTGCTTAGGCAACCCGCAAGGCTTATGCAGCAAAGACCTAGAAATGGCAAAAGTCGCTTGGAAATACTTTGAAAACAATTACAACCCCAAGACCGGCTTGTATAACGCGGCGGATAAATACCAATCCACCACGATGTGGGACACGGGTTCGGCACTGGCTGCCACCATAGCCGCGCACGATTTTGGTTTGATTGACGAAAAGGATTTCGACGAACGCATTCAAGCGATGTTCAAAACCCTCACCACAATGGAACTGTTCAACAAGGAAGCCCCCAACAAGGTGTATCACGCAGGCACGGGCGCAATGGTGGATTACCGCAATCAACCCGCGCCGGACGGGATCGGGGTTTCTGCCTTGGATCTGGCGCGAATCATTTCCTGGCTGAATACGCTGGGCTGTATGCATCCGAAATACGCCTACCCAGCTAAAAAAGCAGTGGAACGCTGGGATTTAACCCGCTTGATTAAAGACGGGCAAATGTTCGGGCTTTACCGTGACCCCGCCACTAAAGCGATGGTGGTAGCGCAGGAAGGGCGGTTGGGTTACGAGCAATACGCGGGGAAAATTTTCCGCGAATTGGGTTACGATCAGCGAGTTTCAGCCACTTACAACAATGAATTCCGCGAAACAATCAATATTTACGACGTGCCAGTGGCGTATGACCGCCGCGATCCACGTGATTTGGGCGCGTACAACTACGTGGTAACAGAATCGTATGCAATGGATGCGGTTGAAAACGGTATTGATGCCGAGAACCAACCGTTACTGGCAAATATTTACCAAGTACAAAAACGCCGCTGGGAAGAAACCGGGGTAATCACGGCTGTTTCAGAAGACAATATCGACCAAAAACCGTACTTCCTTTACAACACCATTTTCACCGCCGGATTGCCTTGGAATACCACCACCGACAAAGGGGTGCGCTACGACAACCTCAAAACCATTTCGGTGAAAGCCGCAATGTCGATGGCGTTGCTGTTCCCCGATGATCCATACAGTAAGCAACTGGCCTATACCGTAAATACCGCTTACGACCCAGAACGCGGCTGGTATTCGGGCATTTACGAAAACGGCGGCGGCTACAATAAAGCGATTACCGCCAACACCAACGGGATTATTTTGAGCCTGCTGCTGCACAAAAAATACGGTGAATTTTACCCAACGTGCAAACGCTGCCAGCGCGGGATGAAGCTGGACGTAGCCAAAACTCAAACGTGCGATGCTTGCGCGGTTAAATAAAAGCCTGTTACTGGCAGTAACAGGCGGGTTATGGATGCCAACAACACTGGCACAACCGCAACCGCCGTTACTGCAAACATTGGAAACCCTCGCCTGTGCAGTGGATAGCCCGACCGCAGCGCATCACCTTCAGCGACTTTTCAATATTTCCCCGGCGGGGCAACAATGGCCGGATGAATGGCTCGGCAAACGCCCCGCCCAACCCAGCCTGCACGCCGGAACGCTCGACATTGCCCTGCATACCTTGCAGCAAACGGCGACGCGCTTCCCCGATTTGCGCGAAACGGCGGAACGGGTAGCGTTGCAATGGGACTATTGCGAAGTGCTGGATGATCAGCAGTTTTACGATGTATCGCTGCAAAATGCCGTGCTGCAAAAACAACGCGCTGGCGATGTGCCACTAAAATGGGAAGGTTTTCGCCAATGGGGTTTCCTCACACCTGATCCGACGACGCGCTTTGTGCCGTTACTGCTGGATGAAATCCGCATCGCCCCCCCGGCTTATCACCTGTTTTTACACCGGATTTACCGCCAGCAATGTTTTCCGCACCCGGAAACAGGCTTATTGGTGCGAGAAGCAGAAACCGCACCCGCATGGCTGCGACCGCTTACCGATAATGTGGAAGTAACTGCGGCAACCACGCCATTTCCGTTTAACTGGCAAACGACTTGCCCGGTTACGCCCATCAAAACGGCAGTAAAAGCCGAACCGCCAGCACTCGCAAGCAAGTCCGCACCAACCGTCGTGAAAACCGCAGCACCTCAGAAACCACCCGCACCCCAGCAGCCACCCAGCGCGGTCAACATGCCTGAATCACCGATAACGTTAGCCACGACTGCGATTACCCCTGCACCGCCACTGGAGGACACAGCAATCAGCAAGCCCGCACCGATGCCAAAAGTACGCCCCCCAACGCCAGCTAAAACAGTGACGCAGGAAGAGGTGGTGTTGCCAGCTATTCTTGCGCAATCGGCAGCCGGGGAGATTCCGATGTATCAGGAAATGCCAGATAACGGTGCGCTCCCCGCACACGACATGAGCGGGATTGCCAGCAGATCACAACGGTTACGCATCGCCGGTAGTATTGCTGACAGCGTTTCGCTCAAAGACGGCAGTAATAGCGTGTCTGCCAGCGTTACTTGGTCGCCCAAACCTGATTGGTTTATCAGCGGCAATGCCTCACTTAAAGACGGTGAACCGGGGTATGCATGGAGTGCGGGATACGCCAATAACAAACCGGGGGGCTGGTCGGTGCAAGCCAATAACTGGGGGCCGTTGCAACCGGGGGAAGGTTTAGCGTTGAAAAAAACCACGCTCAATATCGGGCATAAAATCAAATCCCGCACTTTAAGCAATCACAAACTTGCCGCATCCGCGAATCTCGGCATTCCCGCCAACGGCAAGCCCAGTCTCAGCGGAACCCTGCAATGGAACCCCAAATCCAAATGGTACGCCCGCACCACCGCGAGCGTGCCGTTAAGCGGCGGCAACCCGAACTGGACTTACGCCTTCGGTTACGCCGACCCGCGCCCCGGTAAGTGGCGGGTGGAATACAGCAATTACGGTACGAATGCCTTTCCCGGCGACAACCTCAACCAAGGTGCGGTAACAGTCAGTCAAGGCTGGCAGTTTTAAGCAATTCGCCGCACTGCACTCAATGCGGAATCCATTTAAACAGAAACTCTTTTTTCACCATTACCCACACCAACGCCAGCAACCCGGCATGAATCGCAGTATTAATCCAAAAATCGTTATACCCCGGCAGCGGCGTATTCATAATCGCCAGCAATAAAAATACGTGCGTAAAAAACACATACAACGATGCCTGCCCCAGCGGAATCAACAACCAGCCCAACGCACGATGCAACGGTTGCCAGCACACGGTTAACAGCGCGTAAATACTCACAAACAACACCACCGCATTAATCAGTCGCCCAATACCCAACTTGCTTTTCGGGAAATATTCATTGTAGATGTATAAAAAAGTATCCGGTGGAATCACCTGTAATCTTGCCCAATCTGGGAATTGTACCAGCGGATGATTCAGCGTCAGCCAGATAAATCCCAGCGTCATTAGCACGCACAAGTACAGCAAACGCTGCCCCCACGCACCCTTGAAAAAGTTCAGCACATCCTGTTTGTAATAACCCACCACCATGCCATGCACATAAATTAACTGCCAAGCCAGCAAGGGGAAAGCATACTCAAACTGCGCACCAGTCGGGCGCAACGATTGAAACGGTGCTCCATAATGAATCGCGTACAACACCCAACTTACCCCCAGCAGCAGCCCCACCCGTTGCTTAGTGAGCATAAAAAACACCAGCGGGGTAAACAAAACGAACATCGCCACGTACATCCCTATAACCTGAAACTGGTGCGGGCCGATTTGCAGCAATAACGCCTTGCTGATCACTGTCGACAAATTCGCATCCAACGCGGGGTAAAGCTGATAAGTGTTGCCGCCATAAGGGTCGTGAAAGGTGGTAATTACCGTACTATCCAGCCAAGGAATGTAGCGGATCGCCGCCACGATCAAAATCATCACCACACTAATCCGGTACAAATCCACCGAACGTTGCAGCAAACCGGGCATCACCGCTGCCAACCCGTCGCGTTTCACTTTTTTGCCGTACACCATGCCCACCACAATGCCGGAAAGAATCACGAAAACCTCAGCCGTTGACACCACCCCGATGCGTTCCCAGCCGATAAACATCAGCGCGGAAAAAAACTCAAAATGGCTGGCAAACAGCAACGGAATCACGAAACCGCGCATAAAATCGAGACGTAAATCACGGGTCGCACCGGTTTCGGGGTACGCCCAACTTGCTGGAATCCAGTCGCTGAAAGCACGGGACGTGCGTAGGGTTGCTGTAGTCATGGAATACCGCCGTTTATCAATTTTTATATAACGTTCATCCATACTATGAAGGGAAATCACCAGAAGCAAGCGCGTCCCGCCATACGGTTAACCGAATTCTGTGCAGAATCCTGCAATTGTGTGCCGTTTACGGTTATCATTCCTGCTTTACCGATACTGCATCTAAAGATCATGGCTAAAGCGACCAAGAAAAAAAGCTCCCCCGGCAGCAAAACCATTGCCCTCAACAAACAGGCACGCCACGACTATTACATCGAACAGACCTTCGAGGCCGGTTTAGTGCTGCAAGGTTGGGAAGTGAAAAGCCTGCGTGACGGGCGCATCCAGATGAAAGAAAGCTACGTGATCATGGAAAAAGGCGAAGCATTCCTGTTCGGTGCGCACATCAGTGCCCTGCTGTCAGCGTCCACGCACGTTATTCCTGACTCGGTACGCACCCGCAAACTGCTGCTGCACGGCACTGAAATCGTGCGCATCAACAATGCCGTTGACCGCAAAGGTTACGCCATCGTGCCACTGGCAATGTACTGGAAAAACAACCGCGTCAAGGTCGAAATCGGCTTAGGCAAAGGCAAGCAGTTACACGATAAGCGCGACACCGAAAAAGCACGCGATTGGGGTCGTGAAAAAGACCGGATTATGAAGCGTCATTAATTTAGCCCTGCGTATTCTTTTCCACCCAACGCACCGAACCATCCGCTAAAGTTTCGCGCTTCCAAAACGGCGCGGCGTGTTTGAGGGTTTCCATGATCTCACGGCACGCTGCAAACGCCGCCGCGCGGTGTGCCGACCAAACCGCCACCAATACAATCGGTTCGGCGGGGGTTAACTCCCCTACTCTATGCACCACCAACGCGGCATCCAGCGACCATTTTTCCATCGCTTGTTGGGTCAATTCGGTTAACTGACGCTGGGTCATGCTAGGGTAATGCTCTAAAAACATCCCGGTAACATCATCGCCTTCGTTAAAGTCACGCATTGTCCCCACGAAAACCGCAGTCGCACCGGAACGGGTATTCGCCGCTTGCGTGGCCTGCCATTGCGACAGCATTTGCCAAGGGTCAAACGCCGCTTCGCGCACTTCCACATGGATCATCTCAACCTCCGGTCACAGGCGGAAAAAACGCCACTTCATCACCGGCTTGCACCAGCGTTTCCAGATTCGCATACGCCTGATTAACTGAAACCAGCACATTCACAGGCAATGCCGCCCCACCGCTGCTGCGCTGCCAAACCTCGTGCGCGGTTAACGGCACATCGGTATCAATGCTGGCTTGGGCTTTCCCCAAACGTTCGCGCAGGCTGGCGAAAAATAATACATTAATCGGCATAATGTCCTCGAAAAGGTGATGAAACCCTGATGATGATACCTCAGCCGCCTATCGCCCGACCACGCGCTGTTGTAGGTACTCCCATCGCACCCTACAATACCCCCATGCAACGAGCCTACCACATTCTCAACAATACCTACGGCTACGCCGATTTTCGCCTGAACCAGCGCGATATTATCGGCTCATTGCTGCAAGATCATGATGTCCTCGCGCTAATGCCAACCGGCGGCGGCAAATCGCTGTGTTACCAGATTCCCGCCTTGGTGCGCGATGGCGTGGGGATTATCGTGTCGCCGCTGATTGCGTTGATGCAGGATCAGGTCGATGCGCTGCTGCAACTGGGTATCCGCGCCGCTTACCTCAATTCCTCGCTGAACTACGGCGCGGTGCAGCGGGTGGAGCGTGAATTGCTGGCGGGTGAAATCGACTTGCTGTATGTCGCGCCTGAACGCTTGCTCAGCGAAAAAATGCTGCCCTTGCTGGAACGTTTGCATTCCACCATCGGTATCAGCCTGTTCGCTATCGACGAAGCGCATTGCGTGTCGCAATGGGGGCATGATTTCCGCCCGGAATACCAGCAATTGTCGATGCTGGCGGAACGTTTCCCCGGTGTGCCGCGCATTGCGCTGACGGCGACGGCGGATCAGCGTACCCGTCAGGAAATCATTGAGCAGTTGCGCCTGCAACGCGCTGATATTTACGTCAACAGTTTTGACCGCCCCAATATTCACTACACTATCCAGCAAGGGCAGCAGGCGCGGCAACAATTGTGGCAGTTCATCGACGCAAATCATTCGCAGGATGCCGGGATTATGTACTGCCTGTCGCGCAAAAAGGTGGAAGATACTGCCGCATGGCTGGCGCAACAGGGGCGCACCGCGTTGCCGTATCACGCGGGGATGGATGCGGACACGCGCCGTAACCACCAGCAACGTTTCCTGCGCGAAGAGGGCGTGATCATCGTTGCCACCATCGCGTTCGGCATGGGGATTGATAAGCCGGATGTGCGTTTCGTGGCGCATTTGAGCTTGCCGAAAAGCATCGAAGCCTATTATCAGGAAACCGGGCGGGCTGGGCGCGACGGTTTGCCCGCGAATGCGTGGATGGCGTATGGCCTGCAAGATGTCATCACTTTGCGCCAGATGATGCTGGAATCAACCGCTAGCGAGCAGCAAAAGCGCATTGAACACCACAAGCTGCAAGCCATGTTGGGCTTGTGCGAAATGACGACCTGCCGCCGCCAAGCGTTGTTGAGCTACTTTGGTGAGCCTACACCGCAACCGTGTGGGAATTGCGATAATTGCCGGAATCCGCCGGAGGTGTGGGAAGCAGCGGTGGCGGCGCAAAAAGCCTTGTCGTGCGTGTACCGCACCGGGCAGCGTTTCGGGGTGAATTACATTATCGAGGTGTTGCTGGGCAAGGATGATGAGCGCATCCGCCAGTTTCGCCATGAGCAGCTTTCCACCTTTGGGATTGGCAAGGAGCATTCGGATGCGGAATGGCGCAATATTTTCCGCCAATTGATTGCGCTGGGGTATTTGACGGTGGATGTGGACGGGCATGGCGGCTTGCGCTTGACCGATAACGCCCGCCCGTTATTGCGTGGGGAAATCGAGCTGCATTTGCGCAAGGAGCAGAAGCGCGAACGGGTGCGGCGTGATCGTGTGCGGGGTGATCCTGTCGCCAAACCCCGGTTTAACCGCGATACCATGCCCATTGAGGTGGAAGCCTTGTGGGAAGCCTTGCGTGCGCTGCGACTACGCTTGGCACAGGAACAGGGTGTGCCGCCGTATGTCATTTTCCACGATTCCACCTTGCTGCAAATGGCGGATGAACGCCCGCAAACGCTGGAGGCGATGCGGGGTATTGCGGGGATTGGGGAACGTAAACTTACGCAGTATGGGCAGGCGTTTTTGGATGTGGTATCGGCCGCTTTAGTTCTGTGACATAGCATCCAAAGCCCACCAAGCGCAACAATGACCAGGAACACCACGTACCCGGCAATCTCACCCTTCCATCCAGTTGTTCTAAAATACCCGTCATCAGTTTTGTAGAATGGAGCGAGCAATTAACAAAAACAGCGTGCTGGAGTAATGATGATGAAACAACATTTCGATCAGGACTGGTTGAACTGGATTGATGCCAACCTAGCCCGTGAATGTGACAAAAACGGTATTTTCAAAATCTTGCTGGATAACGAGTTTGACTACCATACCATCGCAGCAAAACTCAACTATCACCCCACAACCAATCCTTACCTCTTTGAAAATCCCTTAATAGGGACGCAACAACCGCAAACCCAAGACACGTTACCACGCGCGGCAGGTGATATTAGTGGCACGGCACTAGAGCGTGCCTTGTATTTACCCAATGCTAAACGCCTTGACGATGAGCGATTAGAACTGTATCTCGTCGATGATTTTCTGACAGCCGAAGAATGCACACAAATCATTGCCGCCATGCGCACCCAGTTAACATCATCCACCCTGACCAATGACCTTGAACCTGACCAATATTACCGAACCAGCAAAACCTGTAATTTAGGGGCAAGCACTGATCCCTTTATCCACGAAATTGACCAACGCATTTGCCGCTACCTCGGTATCGACATCGCTTTTTCCGAAAGTATGCAAGGTCAATACTATGATGTCGGCGAGGAATTCAAAGCACACACCGATTATTTTGAAGCCTGTGATTGGGAAACGCACTGTGCGGTGCAAGGTCAGCGCACCTACACCTTCATGATTTACCTAAACGACACCGAAGCAGGCGGCGAAACCACGTTCACTCACCTTGAAAAAACCTTTCACCCCAAACAAGGCACCGCCGTAATTTGGAACAGCCTTAACCCCGATGGCTCGGTCAACCCCGATTCAATGCATTGGGGAAAACCGGTAAGCAAAGGCTACAAAGCCATCATCACCAAATGGTTTCGTAGCTGCACCCGTGATGGCAGCAAAACGGGGATGCAGACCAAGGTGGCTAACGAGTATATCCCCCACTACACCAAGATAGGCTTTGAAAAGCGGCAATTGCCTGAGCCGCTATTCCTGAAAATTAAAGCCTTTTACGAGCAAAACAAAATGATGCCGGAAAGCGAGAGCATTCCCGGTGATTTTGTCTACAAAGCAGGCGTACAAACCTTTCAGCCTAGCAGTGAACTAGTCAGTCTTAGCAGCGCGTTGCGCGACGAAATCCACGACACGCTGAAAGCCCTACTGGAACAATGGAGCAACACTGTTTTAGAGCCAACCTATGTTTACGGCATCCGCGTCTATCGCGATCAGGCTGTGTTAAAAACACACAGGGACAGGTTGGACACGCACATCATCAGTGCCATTATCAACGTCGATCAAGAGGTGCAGGAAGACTGGCCTTTGCTGATTGAGGACAACTATTACCGCCCCCACCAAGTCATCTTAAAACCGGGTGAGGTGGTATTCTACGAAGGTGCACGGTTAACGCACGGTCGCCCAACGCCCTTGCAGGGCAACAGCTTCGCTAACATCTTTACGCATTTCAAACCTGCATCCCCGCACTCAGACAGTACTAAAGCTGTGATGGCAAACATCACCCCGTTAGTAAATTCGCCAAATTAACAAAATCCTCTACCGATAACGTTTCCGCACGGCGCACAGGATCTATTCCCACGCTTTCAATCTGCTCTGCGCTCAGCAAGCCTTTCAGCGTATTGCGCAAGGTTTTGCGGCGTTGCGAAAACGCTTGCTGTACCAACTTACCAAATTGCTCCGGGTCATTGGCAACGTGCGGGGGCGTTGCCCACGGTTTCAAATACACCACCGCCGAATCAACCTTAGGCGGCGGAGTAAATGCGCCGGGGCCAATCTTCAGCAAATAATGCGGTTCGCAATAGTATTGCACCATCACCGAGAGCCGCCCGTAATCGGAACTGTCCGGCTCGGCAGTCAGACGATCCACCACTTCCTTTTGTAGCATGAACAACATGTCGCGGATGTGCGCCCGGTGTTCCAAAAAGTGGAAAATCAGCGGTGTGGAAATGTTGTACGGCAAGTTACCGATAATCCGCAGCGTATCGCCGTCGCCGCGCAACGCCGGAATATCCAGCTTGAGCGCGTCTTGGGCGTGGATGTGCAATTTACCTTCGGCTTGTGGCTGTTGTTGCCACCAGGCAATCACGTCGCGGTCGATTTCGACCACATCCAGACGCGGCAGCAATTCCAGCAGCGGGAAGGTGAGTGCGCCGGGGCCGGGGCCGATTTCGACGACGTGATCCGTGGGTTGCAAGTTAACAGCGCGGAGCATGTTGTCGATGACATTGCGGTCATGCAAGAAGTGTTGCCCGAAACGTTTTTTGGCGTGTTGTTGATATTGGGACATGTGAATCCGATGAGGTAAAGTTCCCTCCCCTGACAAGGGGAGGGTTAGGAGGGGGTTCTTCTTACGGCAGTATTTTCAGTTCAACCCGGCGGTTTTGCGCTTTGCCATCGGGTGTAGCGTTATCCGCCAACGGCGTATTGGAGCCGTAGCCTTTGGCACTCAGAAGTTCGGCTTTCGCACCTTTTTCCACCAGATATTTCATCACGGCTTCAGCACGGGACTGGGACAGCTTTTCATTAGCTGCTTTGTCGCCACTGCTGTCAGTGTGACCACCGACTTCGATTTTCAGATCGGGGTATTTTTTCAAGGTGGTAGCGGCTTCATCCAGAATCGGGAAAGACGTAGCCGTCAATACTGCCGAGCCAGTTTCAAAGGTGACACCTTTGAGGTTGATGTTTTCAGTTTTGGAACAGCCAACTTGGTTCACCTCTGAATCGGCGGCAGTGTCAGCGCACAAATCCGCGTCATCCGCCACACCGTCTTTGTCCGCATCCGCAATAGCGTCACAACCTTTGTCGTCGACCTTCACGCCTTCTTTGGTATCAAGGCACTTATCAGCATCGTCTGGAACGCCGTCTTTATCACCATCAACAGGCGCAGGCGGCGGTAAATCACACCCCTTGTCGTCGACTTTCACGCCTTCTTTGGTATCAAGGCACTTGTCAGCATCATCTGGAACACCGTCTTTGTCACCATCTGCTGGTGGCGGTGGTGGTAAATCACAACCCTTGTCGTCGACTTTCACGCCTTCTTTGGTATCGAGGCACTTATCAGCATCGTCTGGAACGCCATCTTTATCACCATCAGCCAGTGGCGGTGGTGGTAAGTCACAACCCTTGTCGTCGACTTTCACGCCTTCTTTAGTATCAAGGCACTTATCCGCATCGTCTGGAACACCGTCTTTGTCACCATCTGTCGGTGGTGGTGGCGGTAAATCACAACCTTTGTCGTCGACCTTCACGCCGTCTTTGGTGTCTAGGCACTTGTCAGCAGGATCAAGTACGCCGTCTTTGTCGCCATCTTTGGGTGGCTCACAACCGGTTGCGTCAACGGTTACGCCCGCTGCGGTTTCCAAACACTTGTCGAGTTTGTCAGGAATACCGTCTTTATCGCCGTCTTTGGTTTCGGTTTCGAGGGTACTGGCTAAACGTTGTTTTTCCGCTGCCAATTGCTGTTTTTCCGTTTCTAACGCCGCAAAATTCTGGCGCAATTGCGCAAACTGCTGGGAAACCTCAGCAATCGCGGAAACTTTTTGATCCATGTCTGTGACTTTGACTTCCAACTCGCCTTTTTCAGCTTTGCAGCTTTCGAGTTCGGCCTTTTTGACACTGGTTGCCAACTCGCCTTGCAACGCATCTAGCTTGCCCTGCAATTCACCTTTACCCTTACTCGCATCTTCCAATTGGCGTTTCAGGTCAGCAATGGTTTTATCTTGAGCAGACAAGGTTTCTTGGGTTTTGCTCATCAAATCGGTTTGCTGCTGGCGCAATGTGCCCAAGGAGCGATTCAATGTATCAATTTGCTGTGTGGTGTTGGTTTGGGTGGAGGTTACTGCCTGCGTTTGCGCTGGCTGCTGTTGTTGCGCACCAGTGTAATATTGGTTGGTAGTGGTCGCGTAACCGTTGCGATAGCCACCCATGTTAGGCCATGCGAAACTCGGCATTTGCGGTAAATACAATTGCGGTGGTGTCGGTGGTGTAAACAACGGCGCGGGCAAGAAGTAACCGGGGTTGTAAAACGGCATTCCCATTCCGGTGTTAAACGGTTGTGTGCCATAGCGGTAGTTATTCGCGCTCGTACTGTAAGGTTGCGCGTAATTGTAGGTGTAACCGTAAGTAGTCGGTGCAGCTGCCGTCGTGGTAGTCGCCGCAGTTGTCACTGGAGTTACGCTGGTAGTCGCAGCAGTATTCGCGGTAGCCGTATCCGTCATACTGGTGACACTGGTGGTGCTGGCGGGATAAACGTAACCCTGCGTGGTTTCAGTTTTCTCGGTAACACTAGTTCCCGTGGTTGCAGCTGTAACAGGCGCGGTTTCCGCCGTACTGGTCGTCGTCGTAGTCACTTGCGTAGTGCTGACGACTTCAGGTGGCACACTCGCCGGATCTGGAAATTGTAAGGTTTCAGCATAGGCCGACGTAACCAGCACGGAACTCATGCTTAGACAGGCAATGAATTTATACATAACGGGAACCTTCCTCATCTCAATACTTAAAATCGTTAGAATGACGCACACTAGCCCTTGCCCCCTAGTGACAGGTCTCTGCGGGCGGCTGATATGGTTATGGTAAAGCCTGCAATCACATCCAAAAAAGACATGCCTGCTAAAATCAGAAACACCGAGTTTCCACCCCAATCGTAAATCAGCCAAGCCGTTAAATAGGCAATCAACACAAACGTAGAAAACAAATGGTCAAAAATCGTTACTTCCGAAGTGCGGGTTGACTTGAACAGCTCTACATAAAGCGTCAGCACCCCCATTAAAATCATGAAGTCGCCCCATGTCGGCTTCCAGATCGACCCCGAAGGCAGACGCATATGAAATAAAACGTTATTTAATTTTTCAGGGAAAAAACCAACCTTCACCGCCAACCAATAAACGACGAATAATACGCCAAATAACGGAACGAGTTGCAGGGTTTTGAGCATGATTGTGGCACTATCAGTGAGTTGCGTGCCACCAAGTATAAAACAAAGCTACGCTGCCGTCAGGCTTAACCATCGTAAATGTACGTTCGTCGGATGAATTTGTGGTTTTCCGGCAACACATCCTATAGTTCGTGCAAGTGTCGTCTCATAGCCATAACAAAGACACGCAACGAAAAAAAGAGATAACAAACATGACTAACAAACACTCTCGTCTTTCCTATAGGGCTGCTCTTTTACCACTGCTGTTCTGCTCTGCTACCGTGTTAGCTGGCGACGGCGGCATTGATGCGCCTTACGGACAACTGCCCCCTCCTTCGCAAAATGAGCTGACTCTCGAAACCGAGCAAGCTGCTGATGTCAGTTGTGACAGCGGCGACCCGTCACGCGGCGAATGCGCGAATGTGGAAAGTGCTGCGGCGGCTGCCCCTGATTCCATGCAACAAGCCAAACAACTGAGCAATGAAAGCGATGGTTTCATCGAAGATGCTACCGAAACCGGCGCACCTAGCCTGAATACTGGCTACGTCGGCGGCAAAACCCGTATTGGTATCGGCATTGATTCTGAATTCAAAGGCAAAGCTGATTTGAGCCACGTGTTTACCGAAACTGAAGACACTGCGGTTATTGGTCAAGGTTACATCGGCGTTAACCCGAAAAAAGACGATGCCAAAGGTCACATTACCGGGGCGGGTGCGAAATTAAACTACCACTGGGTTTCTAAGGACGAAGCGGGTCAAGCCTCACACGTCAATAAAGTTTTTGGTGCGTATGACCAAAACGGCTCATCCGACAAAGACGGCAAACAAGCGAAAAAAGTAACCGTGGGTTACGGTCAAGAACGTGAAAATATGTTCTGGTCAGGTAGCGTCATGAAAGGCTTGGGTGACAAGTTTGATACCGGGCAAAAAGACAAAAACGGCAATACCATTTATGAAAAAGGCTACGACTGGGGCGTAGGCGGTCGTGTTGGTACATTTATTTCCGAACAGCAAATGCGCGTTCAAGGCGGTTTGGACTACGAATGGGGCACTGAACAAGCCGCCACCGAAAGCAAAGCAAAACAAGTTACCCTGACTGGCGGCGTGGAAAAATTCTTCCCCGACAGCCCACACAGCGTTAACGCCAATATTGACGTTTACAAAAAATCTGGCGGCTATGTCGAAGGTGAACAAAAAGCAGAAGTGCGTGGTGGCGTAGGCTACCGCTATGACTTAGCCAGCGAATCCGGCATTTGGCAAGCGGACAAAATGTATCGCCGGGTACGTACCGAAATTCCGGGTGAAGAAATCAAAAAACCAGCAAAAGTCGAGCGCAAACTGGTTAAGCACACAATGGAACTGGAAGCGGATAGCTTCTTCAAAGTCGACAGTGCCAAGCTGACTCCAGAAGCACTGGAACGCATGAACAGTGTTGCTGCGAAAATGCGTGAATGTGGTAGCGAAGGCAATATCCGCATCAGCGGCAACACTTGCGACATTGGCTCCACTGCGCACAACCAAAAACTGTCAGAACGCCGTGCTAACAGCGTCCGCGAGTTCCTGATTAAGAATGGCTTTCCGGCAGAAACTTTATTGGCACAAGGTTTAGGCGAAAGCAGCCCGAAATACCCGAACACCGAATCCGAGCGTCATAAAAATCGCCGGGTTGACGTGGAATACGTGTGCTACCAAAACGAGTACAAAGACCAAACCGTACAAGAAGGTGGCGTAACACGCACTGACCCGAAAGTCGTATGGAAGCAAGAGCTGATCCCAACGCCACCACTGTGGGTACGTCAAGGTTTACACAACGTTGCTGATCACAAACAACGGGTTGACACCTACAAAACGACTGCGGGTGGTGAAAATAAACCGGAAGTTTGCGAGGGTTTAGAAGCTAAAGATGATGGTGAAACCGTTATTACTAAAGGCAATACCAAAATCATCGACCTGCTCAAAAACGATGATTTCTGCCCTGACAGTAACACCAAAATCACCAAAGTCATGTGTGATGGTAAAGACGTTTCTGAATTCATCACAAGCGGTGGCAAAGACTTCACCATCACTACAGATGATACGACACCGGAAAGCACCAAACAGTGTACTTACACGATTGAAGATAAGAATGGCGATACTGACAGTGCTGATTTCTCAGTTACCGTTAAGAAAGCCGATGGCGGTGCAAAACCAACCGTGAAAGATGATACGTATGACTACAAAGGTACATCCGCACTGGGCAATGTATTAACTAACGATGCGGATGACATCACGGGTTATACCGTTGTTGACCGCAGCGTGTTATCGGTTCCAACGGGTGCAACAGGTTACACTTACACCATTTCTGATGCAGGTGAATTAACGTTTAATCCTAACGGCGTGGCTGGCACATACAAGTTCCAGTATTACACAGAGAAAGATGGCGTGAAATCAGCAACACCAGCGACAATTACTATCGTTGTTCCTGAAAGCAGTTGCCCAGCTAATGAATCAAAAACCGGATCATTGACTTATCAATACAGTAGTTCCAATCCAGTAGACCAACCTATTGATGTAACTAGTTTTCTACCTACAGGCAAAGGCTTAACAGATATTGAGTCAATTACCTTTGCACCAAGCACAGAAAACCCTAAGATTCCGGGACAAGTTTATGCAAAAGGAACTAACGGTAATCCAGTTTTAGCTGGTCTTCTCAGTGTATCGTCTGACAATAATGTGAAATTTACGCCAGCGACTAATGGATACTGTACAGATATAAAGAAAACGTTCTACATCAAACTGAAGAATTGCCCTACTACTATCACTGTAGATTACACCTTCAACGCAACATAATAACCCTAAAACGGTAATTGCGTAACGAAATCAGCCGCTGGGGAAACTCGGCGGCTTTTTGCGTTTATTGGTTGGAAATCAAGCAAAAGGATCAAGAATGGTTAATTGATTATCAACAAGTAAATTGTGTTGCATATCTTCGCTGTAAAGCACCTGACAGTCACTGAGTAAAGCAGATGACACAATGATGGAGTCGTAATACGAAAACCGATAGCGTTCCCTGAGTGAAGCAGCCTTACCAAACACCGCTTGCGAGAGATTTTCAATCTGATAACGACTGTAGCAATCATCGACAAAATCTTGAACATCCGCATTAACCAAACCGAGTTTTTTCAACAAATTATTGCTGACCTCGTTTACAACCTGCACAGAAATGGTGTGCCGTCCAGCTAACACCAATGCTTTAGCGATGTTCTGCTTAAGTGGTTCTTTATCGGTGAAGGTGTACAAAAACACATTGGAATCAATGAATACCTTAACGTTCATTGGCTTCCTCACGGGACAAAAACTTTACCGCTCTATCAACATGAATGGGATTATTAGCCAAACGCTCAATAAAGCCGATCTTTTTCACTGCCACTTGAGGTATTGCCAACTCGTCTTCTATCATGATGATAATTTTGGCTTTTGTTACAGACTGTAGTTTGCGGAATGTTTCGGGAATTTTAAACATTCCATCGTTAATACTCGCTTCAAATTCAACTGCATACATAAGTTTTACCTCTTACTTGAGTCCACTTAAATCATTTCAAGGAAGTATATATCAACAATACCACACCCGTACCCATCATACTCATTGCCAACAGTGACATAGCTGGCAACAACCCGAATGCCACCACGCCGCTAACCAATAACGCACCACCCACAATCGCCAGCCGATTACTACGCTGTGCTTGCCGCATTTCCTGACGCATGGCTTCCAATTGCTGTGATTCCCACTGCATTTTGAGCTTGTGCTGACTCGTTTGCTGCATAATGTCGTGCAACATATTCGGCATGTAGGGCAGGTTTTCAAGGAACTTCGGTAAGTTTACTTTTGCGCCATTGAACAAAGCACGCACCCCGACTTGCTCATCCATCCAGCGTTCAATAAACGGTTTAGCGGTCGACCACAAATCCAAATCGGGATAAAGCTGGCGGCCTAAACCCTCGATATTCAGCAAGGTTTTTTGCAGCAAAACCAATTGCGGCTGCACTTCCATATTAAAACGTCGTGCAGTCTGGAACAGGCGCAGCAAAAACTGCCCAAAAGATATGTCTTTAATCGGCAGGTTGAAAATCGGTTCGCACACCGAACGAATCGCCGATTCAAATTCATCCACACGAGTGGAAGGCGGAACCCAGCCCGATTCTACGTGTAATTCTGCTACCCGTTTGTAATCACGCTGGAAAAAGGCGTAAAAATTTTCCGCCAGATAACGTTTATCCGCTGGAGACAGCGTGCCGACAATGCCGAAATCCACCGCGATGTATTGCGGGTCATTCGGATTACTAGGGTCAATAAAAATATTGCCGGGGTGCATATCCGCGTGAAAAAAGTTGTGGCGGAAGACTTGGGTGAAAAAGATTTCCACTCCTAATTCGCCCAGCCGTTTGAAATTCACCCCCAACTCGCGCAAGCGCGGAATATCGCCCACGGGCACACCGTAAATGCGTTCCATCACAATCACATTGGGATGAGTGTAATCCCAGTAAATTTCCGGCACGTACAAGGTGGGGTTTGCCTCGAAATTGCGGCGAATTTGGCTGGCATTCGCGGCTTCACGCATCATATCGAGTTCGTCGAAAATGGTTTTTTCGTATTCGGCAACCACGTCCACCGGGCGCAAACGGCGGGCTTCTTTCCAGTAGCGTTGCAGCAAACCCGCCATTAAATACATCAGTTCCACGTCTTGGCGAATGGTTTTGTCGATGCCGGGGCGCAACACTTTTACCACCACTTCTTTGCCATCCCACAATTGTGCAGCATGGACTTGAGCAATGGAGGCGGATGCCAGCGGGTCGGTTTCAAACCGTTGAAACACTTCGGTGACGGATTTGCCGTAAGCCTTTTCGATCATTTTCCGCGCTTCAAGGCTGGAAAACGGTGGCACGCGGTCTTGCAAACGGGTCAATTCAGCCGCAATGTCGTCCGGCAACAAATCGCGGCGAGTGGAAAGCATTTGCCCAAATTTGATGAAAATGGGTCCTAAATCTTCCAAAGCGCGGCGGATGCGCTCCCCACGAGGGCGAGTTTCTTGTTTACCCCAGTTCCAAGGGGAAATGTGATAAACAAACGCCAGCGGGCGCATGAAGGGGATGTTGAAGACGAGTTCGTCCAAGCCGTGGCGGATAAAGACACGGTTGATCGTCCACAGACGCAGGATGCGGGTGAAGGGTTTCATTTAGGGTGTTTACCACATCAAATCGTCAGGGATTTTGAAATCGGCGTAAGGGTCGTCTGCGGCAGCGGCCTGTTGCTCCAGACTGCCCGCGTTTTGCACTAGAATGCAAGCGGCATCGCGTTGCGCAATTTTTTCCGCAATTTGGCGCGGCACCAGCTCATAACCGTCACCGAATTTGACCAAAGCAATCACCCCGTAAGCGAGTTGATCTTGCAGTAAATCAGTAACATAGATTTTTTTCACCTTGCTGCCATCAGCAAATTGGTAAGCCAAACCTCCGTGCTTGCGATCAATCCGATTCAGCTCAATCAGTTGTTTGACTTGCGCTTGAATGGCTTTTTGTTGGGCTTGTTCGCGTTGGATGCGGTTGAGTTCTTTGGAACGTTCAGCCTTTTCTTGCAGGGCTTTTTCCGCTAATAACTTGGCTTCGTCCACTAACGATTCGCCGGTTTTATGGGCTTTCTTTTGGGCTTTAGCGGTATGATTATGGGCTTTTTTACGCTGTTCGCGCTCAGCCGCATCGGCTTTGGATTTGTCGATTAAGCCAGCTTTGAGGAGTTGCTCGTGTAGTGATGCCATGTAGAAATCCATCAGATAAACGGTTGATGGCAGATAGTATACCATTTTGCAGCAGATCAAGGCATCCGCGCACATTCCTGTTAGGATGGCGGCATATCAGTAAGTAAAGAGGTTGTTATGCAACAAGAAAATATACGCTGCATTCCCGTGTGGTCGGGTTGGGTGCGGTTAACCCATTGGCTGATCGCGTTTGGGGTGTTGTTTCAAATCGTAAGTGCTTGGGCGATTCAACACGGCAATGTCGATTACGCTTTCTGGCGCGACTGGCACATGATCAGCGGGCAATTGCTGTTAATCAGTGTGGTGGGGCGGATTATTTTGCTGTTTTTATTACCGGGAAGCGGACATTGGCGAGCGTTATTACCGGATAAAGCGCAGTGGGATGGGCTGTTGCAAATGGCGCGTTTTTACCTGAGCTTCGGAAAATTTCCGTTGCCAAACTGGTTCGCGCACAACCCGTTTTGGCGGCAATTGTACCCACTGTTGTGGTTGGTGTTGATCGCAGCTTGTGCTACAGGATTGGTGTATAACGCGCCGTATACCTTGGCAGGTTTATCCATGCACAGCTTGCACGGCAATTTAGCCGTACTGATCAGTGGCTTTGTGATTTTGCACGTGTTGGCGGCGTTTTTGCACGACTTGAAAGGCAAAGGCGCGGCAATTTCGGGCATGATTAACGGTTTGCGCTATTTCCACGTCGCTGCGGCGCATAAACCACCGCCGGAAACGCCATTTAAGGGCAGTACCCCGCCGGTTTATGTGTCGGTGGATAGTATTAAGCGGCAGTAATTTACTCGGTAATTTCTGGCTACTTTTGTTATATTATGGCTATATCCCAATGAAAGGAATAGCCATGAGTGCCGCTACTATTTCCACGTTGAAAAACCAACTGCCTGAATGGGTACACAAAGCCGAACAGGGTGAAGACATCCAAATTACCCGCCACGGCAAACCGGTTGCGATGATCGTATCATTGGAACGTTACAACCGCGCCTTCCATACTGGCAAAGGGGCATTCAATACCTATTTACGCTGGCGTGCAAAATACCCCAACGCACAAGGTTTCACAGCGGATGAACTAGAACAATTGCACCAGCGTACTCGTGTTCAGCACGAAACACGGTCGGCGGCGTGGGATTAAATCATGCGCTATTTATTGGACACCAATATCCTCTCCGAACAGACCAAGCCTCTGCCTGATCCAAATGTGATTTCCCGACTGGAACTTGACGGCATTTTTGCTTGCACCTCCGCCACGGTTTGGCACGAGTTATGGCACGGCATTCACTTAATGCCCACAAGTCAGCGTCAACAAGAATTGACAGATTACATGACCATGCTAGTGGAAGATGGGCTGGAAATTCTACCCTTTTGCCAACATGCGGCGGAATGGCTGGCACAAGAGCGAGTACGTCTTAAGCGATTAGGCTTAACGCCTAGTAAATATGACAGCGAGATTGCGGCAGTTGCCATCGTCAACCATTTAACCATCGTGACTCGTAATGTAGATGATTTTGCGTCATTCGCAGATGTCCGCGTCGAAAATTGGTTTGGCTTGTGAACAGCCTCGGAAGAATTAAGGAAACAGCCTGATGACAACACTCACCCCTGAACAACTGGAGACTATCCTAGCCCAAGGTGAGGATAGCCAGTACGTAACCGCCCGCGAAGAAATCCAACGGATGTTTCAAGAAACCGGTTTGGTGTACGCCGAAGAAAATATTATTCCCGACAGCAGCTTGCAAGACCTGCACCGAACTCGCCTTGCCGTTTATTTTGAAAACCGCTACCAACAAACCTTGGAAGAATCTGGTTTAGATCTAGCACAAATTACCAAAAGTTTGCATATCAGTAATGGGGAACGCTTAAACCTAGCGGGCTTGCTTTTGTTCGGCAAAAATCCGCAACAGTTCCGCCCCGCGTTCATGGTAAAAGCGGTTTACATCGACGGTACGGACATTGCTTCCCAACACTACCGCGATAGCGAAGATATTGAAGGTTGCCTGCTTGATCAATACGAACGCAGCCTTGCTTTCATCACCCGTAACTTGCACCGTTTACAGGCGGGACAGGGCATCAATAGCCTCGGCAAACTAGAAATTCCCGAAATCACTTTGCAGGAAGTGTTGGTTAATGCCCTTATTCACCGCGATTATTTTATTCCCGCGCCTATCCGCATCCTGATGTTTATCGACAGGGTAGAAATCATTAGCCCCGGTCATTTACCCAATCATTTAACCATTGAGCAAATTCATTTTGGCTTATCCAATATGCGTAATCCGATCATTGCCTCACACGCTACACGGCAAATGCCTTATCGCGGATTGGGCAGTGGCATTCCTCGTGCTTTAGAAAATTACGCGGCAATTCAGTTGATTGACGATCGCGCAGGCAATCAGTTCAAAGTCATCATTCAGCGTCCGATCCTAGAAAAACCATGACCCATATCCCCCTTGCCCTCTACATCCACATCCCTTGGTGTATCCGTAAATGCCCGTATTGCGACTTCAACTCGCACGCCGCCGCCAGCGGTTTGCCGGAGTCAGCATATGTGCAAGCTTTGCTCACCAACCTTGCCAGCGAATTACCGCACGTCTGGGGACGCAAGCTGGAGTCCATCTTCATTGGCGGTGGCACGCCCAGCCTGTTTTCAGCGAACAGTATTGACGAATTGCTGTGCGGTATCCGCGCCCTGATGCCGTTTCGCCCCAATGTGGAAGTCACCTTAGAAGCCAACCCCGGCACGTTTGAGCAAGACAAATTCCGGGGATTTCGCGAAGCGGGCATCAATCGTCTGTCAGTAGGCATTCAAAGTTTCAACCCCGCGCATTTACAGGCATTAGGGCGCGTCCATAACCGCGAGGAAGCATTGCGTGCGGCAGACATTGCGCGGACGGCGGGTTTCGATAATTTTAATTTGGATCTGATGTTTGGCTTGCCGCAGCAAACATTAGCCGAAGCCATGCAAGATTTGCAGCAAGCAATTGATTTGCAACCGACGCACCTGTCTTGGTATCAGCTCACCCTAGAACCTAACACCCTGTTTTACAAACAACCACCGCCCTTGCCGGACGATGATTTAGTCGCTGATATGCAATTCGCGGGGCAAGCATTACTCAACGCGGCAAATTATCAGCAGTACGAAGTCTCCGCCTACGCGCAACCACAGCAACAATGCCGCCACAATCGTAATTACTGGGAGTTTGGCGATTATCTCGCCATCGGTGCAGGCGCACACGGTAAAATCACCCATCCGGCGGATGGCAGCGTGACCCGTTACCACAATTACCGCCAACCGAGCGAGTACCTGCAACACACGCCACAAGGCAATGCCCGCAGCGGCACACAAACGCTCACTACTGCCGATTTAAACTTTGAATTTATGCTCAATGCCCTGCGATTACGCGACGGTTTCGCCCTACCCTTATTCAGCGAACGCACCGGTTTAAGCGTGGAACACCTACAAACCGGCTTAGATCAAGCACTTCAACGCGGCTTACTCAGCGTAACCGGAGAGCAAGTGCGCCCTACAGAACACGGCTGGCAGTTTTTAAACGAGGTTATGCAGTTGTTTTTGGAGGATTAACCACGCAACTTGCCCAGAAAATTCGCCACTAAGCCACCGACTAACATCACTGCCAACACGAATAGATGCACATTAATCGCCGCGATCGCGCTGGGTTGCGCCGCGCTTACTGGCAGTAATCCTGCGATAATACCGCCTTCATACAACCCCGCATTCAGTGGGATAAACAACGGCAAACCACTGGCTAACTCGCCTAAAACGACCGCAGTGAGGCGCATGTTCCAAGTGACATCCGGTAAAAACTGCCCCAACAGCCACGCCAAAGTCAGCAATTTCACCATCCAACTTGCCCAAGTCATGAGCCAACTGCGCCAAAACTCACTCCAATTATCCGGCAATCCGTAAACCGTTTGCTGTACTAACTGACTGAAATAGCCGTCACGCCCAGCAAATCGTGCCTCAATAACATTGCGTAGTAAATACACCAGCAACGGTAACACCACCCACACCACAATCACTGGAATCGCCAAACGTTTCAATGGCGTTACCACCAACAACGGATAAATGAGAAACGCAAGAGCCGCATGAATATCCAAAAAACGGAACCACAGCAAAGCTGATACTGAATGCGCATGAGTGATCCCAAACTCACCTTTCATCGCAGCCGGAAAACTGCCCGTGCCAGTGTGCGTGGGGAAAAACTGACTACGCAAGGTGTGTGTGAGCAATAACCGCCAAGTTGCCAAACCCTTACCTTGCAATACCTGCGGAAAATAATCATACAGCCGCCATGCAGATAACCCGTAAGCCAGCAACAGCAATACAAAAGCCACCATCACCGCCGTTGGATTTACACCAGCCCAAACACCAACGACCTTACCCCAACCCAACAGGTATTCCACCCCTCCGACTAACAAAAGGAATAACAACCAGCCCAAGGGTTGTTGCCAAGCTTTGAGCGCACTAGGGTTCTGTTGTGTCATCATCCACCTGCTTTAACGTATAATCCAAAACCGATTGTAGCCCAAGCCGACGGCTGATTTATGGAAATCCGATGAAAATCATTGACCGCTACCTCCTCAAAGAAATTGCTCTCAGCTTCAGCGCAACTTTGTTAGTGCTGACATTAATTATTGTGGGCAATACCTTTGTGCGCCTGTTGGCGGATGCCAGCACCGGCGAACTGCCTTCCGACTTACTCGGCAGCCTATTATGGTTTGGCTCGTTAAAACAATTGATTCGCCTGATTCCAGTGGCTCTGCTGATTGGTATGATGCTGGCGTTTAGCCGTCTGTACCGCGACTCAGAAATGGCGGCACTTCGTGCAGCCGGGGTTGCACCACGTCACTTTTATCGGGCGATTTTTAGTTTTGTCTTGCCGTTAACCCTGTTTTTGGCGGGATTGGTATTGCTCGTTTCACCTTGGGTAGAGCAGCAGAATCTCGATTTACGCCGTCAAATTAACGAACGCCCAGAAGCCGCTGGTATTCCCCCCGGTGAATTTGTGACTGCTGGCTCAAGCAGTGGCGGCTATACCGCGTTGGCGGAAAATATTGATGCCAGCAATACCGTGATGGAACGCTTCTTTATTCGCGCCCAAAATGGCACACAAGAAACCGCTATCTGGGCGCGTTCCGCTGTGTTATTTGTTGATTCCGCGAACGGTGAGCGGGTGCTGCAAATTCGTGATGGCTACCGTTACGAATCCGACAGTGCTGAACCGGGTATGCGCATTACCCAGTTTGATGAACACGGGATTCGCATCCCGTTACGTGATGTGGCACAAGCCAGCAACCGGGGTTCCATACCCTCACAGACCTTATGGCAGCAATCTGATGCAGGTGCGCAAGCCGAATGGCAGTGGCGGATAGCCATTATTATTTCCGCACCCTTGTTGGCATTACTGGCGTTTCCTTTGAGTTATAGCGCACCGCGTCAGGGACGTTACGGCAAAGTGGCGGTTGCTATCCTAATTTACGCGGTTTACGCCAACGTGTTAGCAACGGTGCGCGGCATGGTCGAACGCGGGGATTTTCCGATTTTTCCGGGCTTATGGTGGATACACTTGGTCATGCTAGGCTTCGTGTTCTGGTTATTGCGTAAATACTACGGGAAACCCGCATGAACATTATCGAACGCTATTTGTGGAAAAGTGTCCTTTTCAGCATTTTGATTACTTGGTTATCGCTGGTGATGCTCGACAGCTTTTTCGCCTTTCTTGGTGAGATCGGTGATGTCGGGCAAAACAACAATTACGGCAATCTCCAAGCTCTGTATTACATATTGATGGGCGCACCGCGTCGCTTATACGACTACTTTCCGACTGCCACCTTGATTGGTAGTTTGTTGGGTTTGGGTAATTTAGCCGCCAACAGTGAATTAACCGCAATGCGAGCGGCGGGCGTTGCTATCCGCCAAATTGTGAGCATGACGTTAAAACTGGGGTTGGTTTTGGCGTTGATGGTCTTCGTATTGGGCGAATGGGTCGCGCCACGCACCGAACAAATCGCCAACAGTTTCAAACTGCAAATGCAGCAAAAGCAATTAGCCGTTGGGGTGCAGGGAACTTGGATCAAAGACGGCGAGCGCATTATCAATATTGGTAAATTATGGTCGGAAAAGAAACTCGAAAATATCACGATTTACCAAATCGACCAGCAGCAAGGCCGTATTGCCAGCATTACCCGCGCAGCGAGTGCCGAACGTGAGGCTGGCACTTGGGTCATGCGTCAAGTGGAACGCCAAACCTTGCGCAACGACGGCATTACCCCTGAAACCTACGCGGAACTGCGCGAAGATAAGCTGATTCCCGAACAAGTTCTCACCATTGCAGCGGTCAAACCTAATCAATTGGCAGCGCAAGAATTGGCGGAATTCATCGCCCATCAACGCGCCAATGACTTGAGCAGCGGACGCTTTGAACAAGCCTTCTGGCAACACTTCACAACGCCGTTGTCGACCTTGGTCATGCTGATTATTGCCGCGCCGTTTGTATTTGGGTTTCAACGTAATGCAGGCGCGGGGCAACGGATTTTTATCGGTATTCTGATTGGGATTGTTTTTTTCCTGTTCAACCGCATACTCGGCAATATGGGGATTGTGTACGGCATTCCGCCATTATTAGCGGCAACTTTACCACTGCTGTTATTTCTCGCTGGTGGGTTGTGGATGCTGCGGCGCGTGCGTTAATCACTCAAGGAATTTCATGAAAATCAATGTCTGGGGCGCAAGCCTTATTGCTGTCCTGTTCAGCGTGAGCGTACTCCCTGTTGCCGCACAAATGACCTTTCCGCAACCGCGCAACTTTGTGGTTGACCAAGCTTGCAGTGCCTACACCTCGCTAAAAAAATCCAGCGAGCCACTTGCACTCACGCCCAGCACACCTTACCGCGCATTAGCCGAAAATAAAGCCAATGACGCGACTCATGCCTTATTACAACTTCCGGAAGGCCAGCGTTGGGTTGCGCTAAGTTGTGGGCATTACGCCGACAATGTGCAAGCACCAATAGCTGCGCCGCCCGGCACTGCTGATAGCTGCTTGCCATTTTTTGACAATACCGACAATCCGGTAAAACTCAAAGGTAATACTTCGGCCGACATTACCCCCGTCGCACCGACACTGGATGCTTTCGATCTCGCCATTGATCAAACCTGTGGTGCAGTCGGCAAAGCGGTGAGCGAAACCGAGTTCAAAACCCTGCTGCAAAACCACCAAAACGTGTTAACCGACCTCATGGCATTTACCGGCGGTAAAATCTTTGCGCAACGCCCCGCGCACACCGACCCCGCAGCTTACCTAAACGACCTTACCGAAGCATGGTTTTCGCTCAAAGCTTTTGACCATATTTTCTGCGGCGAACTCGACGGCGGCAAAATCGGTGGTTTGCATTTTCACGGGCGTTACTTGCAATTACAGGAGAGCGGCGCGGCGTGCCGGATGGATAACTACCGTCAAAACGAAGTCGTGCCGGGAGTCATTTATACGATGGGTGTCACGCTGAAAACGGCTGACGGTAATCTTGCCCGTCATGCGACCAAAGGTTACGGCTTAACGCTAAGTGCCAGCGACATGCTCAAGGTCGTTACCCGCGCTTTTGCAGAAAACCCAAGCAGCAGCAAAGACAGCACCGCTTGTTTGTTACCGATTACGGATGATGGTAAAAGCTTCACCACCGTGTTTGTGCGCCGTGCCACCGGGATTCGTACCTTTTACCCGGATGCAACGCCAGCACACGATGATCCTGCGTGCCAAGCAGCGATTAGTGGATTTTAGGCGGATGGAGACTGCTCGACTTGCAAGTGCTTACCCACCGCCCACACCAGCCACAACACCGGAATTCCGATCAGTGTCACGAAGATAAAAAAGCCAGGATAGCCAATGCCATCCACCATCGTGCCGGAATACCCACCAATGGTTTTCGGCAACAAGGTCATCAGGGAACTGAAAATCGCGTATTGCACGGCGGTAAACGACACGTTGGTGAGGCTCGATAAAAACGCCACAAACGCCGCACTCGCAAAACCTGCCGCCAGATTATCCGCCGTTACTGCCAAATACATCACCGGCACGTCATGCCCTGCATACGCCAACCACACAAACACCAAGTTGGTAAATGCGGTCAACATCGCGCCCCACATTAAGGTGCGCATCACGCCAAAGCGCGTCGCAAACAAACCACCCGCAAAGCCACCGATAATGCTTACAATCACCCCGAAGGTTTTCACCGCTGTGGCAATTTCTGGTTTGCTAAAGCCCAAATCTTGGTAAAACACATTGGAAATCACCCCCGGCACAATATCGGTAATGCGGTACAACCCAATCAACGCCAACAGCAAGAACGCGGTTTTTAAGCCGTAACGCTGGAAAAAGTCCGCAATCGGGGCAATCCACGTATCTTTTGCCATTGCTTGGTTCACCGCCCCCGCTTGCACCAATGCCCAACCGATCAGCACTGCCACCGCAATTGCCAGCGCGAAATGCACGGTTTCCACCAAGAACCCCACGAACGCATCATTACCTGCCAGCGCAGTGACCGCCTTAAACACATCGCTTCCGTAGAAAAACGTCAACGCAAACCCCGTCACTGCACACCCAAACACCAACACCAGACGCAGGTAATCCGCCGTAGCGTAATGGTGTTTATCCACTGTCTGGCGTTGCGGTTCTGGAATCACCAACGTCGTTACCACCCCCACCAACATGGTTGCCGCCATAATGAAGTAAGTCCACTGCCAAGCACTGTACACGTAATGCCCTTTTTCCGACCCCATGCCCGAAGCCAGAAACAACGCTCCCGCCCCCGCTACAATCATCCCCAACCGATACCCTGCAATGTAGGTAGACGACATCATCGCCTGCAACCGGGTTTCCGCCGCTTCAATCCGATAAGCGTCAATCACCACATCTTGCGTTGCGGATGTAAAACCCAACAATACCGCCGCCAATGCCATGAACATTAAATTATCTTGGCTCGTCGCAGGGTCAATACTCCCCATCAACACAATCGCCAAAATAATGCCTATTTGCGCCACCAATAACCATGCCCGCCGCCGCCCTAAGGCTTTGGTCAAAAACGGTAATGGCAATTTATCAATCAACGGAGCCCACACAAACTTGAACGAATACGCCAACGCCGCCCAACTAAAAAACGTTACTGCCTTGCGCTCAACCCCCGCTTCGCCCAACCATAACGATAGCGAAGAAAAAATCAGCAACAACGGAATCCCCGCCGCAAAGCCGAGGAATAACATGGTAATAACACGCGGGTGGATGAAAGTGCGGAGGGATTCAGTCCAGCCCATCGGCTGTGTGGTGGAGCTTTCAGTCATGCGGCAGTTCCTTTGATCGTATTATGGTTAGGACTGCATCATCGGGGAATCGTTCAGGGTTGTAAAGGATACCCGTAATCCAAAATCAACGGCGCGTGATCCGAAAACCGTTCATCCTTATAGATAGCAGCAGCCTTGACCGTGCCTTTCAGCGAGGGGGTAATAATCTGGTAATCAATCCGCCAACCGACGTTTTTTGCCCACGCCTGTCCACGGTTTGACCACCATGTATATTGCTCGGCTTCTTGGTTCACTTCGCGGAAACCATCGACAAAACCGAGTTCATCGAACAGCTTATCTAACCAAGCACGTTCTTCGGGCAGGAAACCAGAATTCTTTAAATTGCCTTTCCAGTTTTTGATGTCGGCATTTTTGTGGGCAATGTTCCAGTCGCCGCAAATCACGCAATCGCGTCCGGAAGCCTTCATCGCCTCCATGACAGGCAGGAAATGCGTCATGCAACGGTATTTCGCTTGCTGGCGTTCATCGCCAGATGAACCTGACGGCAAATACAGGGAAATCACGCTCAGATTGCCGAAACGCGCTTCAATGTAACGCCCTTCCGCATCAAATTCCGCGTTGCCCATGCCTATAATGACCTGATCCGGCACGGCGCGGGCGTAGATTGCCACGCCACTGTAGCCTTTCTTTTCCGCATCATGGTAATAGCAGTGGTAGCCTTCCGGGAAAAACAAGGCGCGATCCTCTTCCAACTGGTGGATTTGCGCCTTGGTTTCTTGGATACACACCACATCCGCCGCTTGTTGCTTCATCCAGTCGAAGAAACCTTTTTTCGCGGCGGAACGGATACCGTTGGTGTTGGCGGAAATGATGCGCACTAAGCTGGCAACCCTTCCGGGAAACCACACACCAACACTTCCAGCAACGCTTTCTGGGCGTGCAAGCGGTTTTCCGCTTCATCCCATACCACGCTTTGCGCCCCGTCCATGACTTCGGCGGAAACTTCCAAACCACGGTAAGCAGGCAGGCAGTGCATGAAAATCGCGCCCGGTGTTGCCAGTTGCATCATCGCGCCATCCACTTGATAGCCAGCGAAAGCTTTTTCACGGGCTTTCTTTTCGGACTCTTGCCCCATGCTTGCCCAAGTGTCAGTCACCACCACTTCCGCACCTTTCACCGCTGCCGTTGGGTCACGGAAATAGGTCACAGAACCAGCAGTAGCTTTTACGATGTCTGCGTCAGGATCGTAACCTTCGGGGCAGGCGACATTGAGGTGGAAACCAAACAATTGCGCCGCTTCCATCCACGAATGGCACATATTATTGCCATCGCCAATCCATGCCACGGTTTTACCGTTGGGTAAGCCGCGCTGTTCCATCCACGTCATCATGTCTGCCAGCAATTGGCAGGGGTGGAACTTATCGGTCAGCGCGTTAATGACAGGCACACGCGAATGGGCAGCAAAGGTTTCCACCTTTTCTTGCTCAAAAGTGCGGATCATCACCACATCAACCATGCGCGAAATGACTTTGGCGGAATCTTCAATCGGTTCGCCACGCCCCAATTGGGTATCGTTAGGCGACAAAAACATCGAATGCCCGCCTAATTGGGTCATGCCCGCTTCAAATGACACGCGGGTGCGGGTCGATGATTTCTCGAAAATCATTGCCAAGGTGCGGTGTTTCAGTGAATCAATCACCTCACCGCGTTTATGCATTGCTTTTAAATCAATCGCACGACCGATAACGGCGTGCAACTCTACGGGGGTAAAGTCAGTCAGGGTCAAAAAATGTCTGACACGTTTCATTATAGTAATCCTCTCTCTGACCACCCGATAACAGGTGGTCACACTCCAAGGCGGGCTTAGACCTTAGACAAAAGCCCGCACCAATTCCACCACGGTTGTTATTATTTGATCCGCTTGCGCCTGGGTAATCACCAAAGGCGGTAATAAACGGATCACATTCCCCGCTGTAACGTTAATTAACAGCCCCTTCTCCAAGGCTTGTTTTACCAATTCTGCACAATCTTTTTCCAGTTCAATGCCCAGCATTAAACCGCTGCCACGCACTTCACGCACACCCGCTACATCAGCTAATTGCGCCCGGAATTGCGTCACGAAATAATCGCCCAAACTCGCGGCTTTTTCCGCCAACTGTTCGGCTTCCATCACCGCAATTACCGCACGCGCGGCACTGCACGCCAGCGGATTGCCACCAAACGTGGAACCGTGATTGCCGGGGCCAAATACATTGGCGGCTTTACCACCAGCAAGGCACGCTCCAATCGGTACGCCATTGCCAAGGGCTTTTGCCAAGGTCATGACATCAGGCTTAATCGCGGTATGCTGGAACGCAAACCACTTGCCGGTACGACACATACCGGACTGCACTTCGTCCAGCATCAGCAGCCAGTCGTTTTGGTCGCAAATCGCCCGCAAGCGCGGTAAATAATCCGCCGCCGGAATCCGAATCCCGCCTTCGCCTTGCACCGGCTCAACCAGTACGGCGACGATATTGGGGTTGCCTGCTAACGCTGCGACAGCATCGGCATCGCCATACTCCACCCGCACGAAACCTTCCACCAACGGGGCGAAACCGGTTTGTGATTTCACATTGCCCGTCGCGGTAACGGTAGCCATGGTGCGCCCGTGGAATGAATTACTCATGACCACCACGGTCGGGATCGCAACACCTTTGTGATGCCCGTACAAACGCGCAATTTTAATCGCGGCTTCGTTAGCTTCCGCCCCAGAATTACCAAAAAACACGCTATCCAAGCCGGACAAAGCACACAGCTTTTCCGCCAGTGCCTGCTGGTGCTCAATGTGGTAAAGGTTTGAGGTGTGCATTAAGGTATTGGCTTGCGCACAAATGGCATCCGCCACTTCACGTCGCGCATGACCGACGTTACAAACCGAGATGCCGCTGAGTGCATCTAAGTATTGCTTGCCTGCGGTATCCCACAGGAGTGCGCCTTCGCCTTTAACGAAAGTAACGGGTAAACGTGCATACGTCGGCATAATTGCATGAGTCACGGCAAAACCTCCAAAAAATCTGCCACAACAAGCCAAAAATGCGAAAGGCAGCCTCTGTTAGGCTGCCTTTGCAAATGAAGCGGACGACTATAGGCAATCAACAATCGCTTGTCAATCACCAATTTAGTGCGCTTGTCAAGCGGTTTGTGCTTACGCGGCGAAATTCGCTTGTGCAAAATCCCAGTTGACCAAAGAAGTCAGGAAGGTTTCAACAAACTTAGGGCGCAGGTTACGGTAATCAACGTAATAAGCGTGTTCCCACACGTCGATACACAGCAGCGCGGTATCGCCAGTGGTCAACGGCGTGCCAGCCGCACCCATGTTCACGATGTCAACGGAACCGTCAGCTTTTTTCACCAACCATGTCCAGCCAGAACCGAAGTTGCCAACCGCAGACGCAGTGAACGCTTTCTTGAATTCGTCAACAGAACCCCATTTCGCATTGATAGCATCAGCCAGCGCACCGGTAGGTTCACCGCCGCCATTAGCGGACAGGCAGTTCCAGAAAAAGGTGTGGTTCCAGACTTGCGCTGCATTGTTGTAAACGCCGCCAGCCGGAGCCGCTTTCACGATTTCTTCCAGACTCATGCTTTCAAAAGCAGTGCCAGGAATCAGGTTATTCAGGTTAGTCACGTAAGCGTTGTGGTGCTTACCGTGGTGGAATTCCAGCGTTTCTGCTGACATGTGCGGGGCAAGTGCGTCTTTCGCAAACGGCAGTTCTGGCAAAGTGTGCGTCATGGGTCGTTACTCCTCAAAATAGATTATCGGTAAAGCGCGTAAGATAGGCATTTAAGCTCCATCATGCAATAAGCCTGTACGTTAGGCATGGATTCACAACCCACACACCCCACCTTCGTACACATCCATCACCGCTTTCAGCTCACGGTAAATGTAATCGCGTTCAGCAGGCGCGAACTCACGCAACGACTCAGGAACGTCACTCTTTTCCAGCGCGTACAATAATTTATTCACCTGAATGCAACCGCTGCTGGCTAACTCATCCACTTGTTCATCCAAACGCGCCTTATCCAAAATCTCCGCCGGGGCAACCGCTTGCGGAAAACTCTCGGAACCAAACCAAAATTCCAAGCCTTTCGACAAAAACTCATCCCAGTTCAGATAATGGGTTCCATCACAGGAAAAATTCAAACCCACCTTGCCATTCACGGTATTGAGCGAACCATAACGCAGGTAAATGGTTTCATCCGCAAACCGTAATGCTTTGAATTGCGCTAAAACTTTACCAATATCCTCCGGTGGCACAATCGCCCGCTCAAAATACGGACGGCGCGGATACGCCAGACACATATTCGGGTCAGCCAACTCATCCATCGTCAAAATGCGGTAAACATACGGGTCATCCACGTGCCAAATGGTCGAACGGCTGCTGGAAAAGTGAATCTGGCAATGATGAACACCGTGGTCAATCATCAACGCCTCATGCACCGACATCACATGATCCAATTGCTGATCCATCATACTTTCAGCACGGTGTTGTAAAAACAAACCGTCACGAATCGCCGGATCACCCTTGATTTGCCGCCACTGGCGCGGTTCCTCGTACATGACATTGGAATGCGGCAACTCGCGTAAATCGTAATCCACCCCCAAAAAGCCCACGCGCCGCCCGTCTGCATCACGAATAGTTTGCACCGCCGTCACTGACGGGCGTTTCTTATTGCGGCTGATGTAAGCTTCCGACAAATTAAAATCTACCGCCGGATCATGAATATGGCTCATGTAAGGCCGTTCCGCACGGTCACGCCGCCGCCCTTCGCTGTCCGCGCCGTAGCGGTTAATGGTTGAGCTGAGTTGCACCCCATCCGCATCCATTACATACACGTATTTGCAATAATCCAACGCCGCGAATGCCTTACGCATACATTCATCCAAATGTTCGGCATCTTCCAAATACGGCACAATGCGCCCCGCGTAATCGCTCAACGCCGTGCCCAAGGTTTCTGTCAACAAAGCCCGTTGCTGCGCAATCGACTGTTGCAGTGCGGATTCATTCATACGTCACCTGATTGTTGTACCCACTAAAAAGACAGATTTACCACGGAACGTAAATAGGGGCAAAAGGTCTTTTTCTGGTAAGCTCACCCCATTCACCATCCAAGGGTAAAACACACAATGACAGGAAATGTTAAACGACTGATTGGCGGCCTTGTAATCGGTCTCCTAGTTATATTCGCGCTGGTTGGCATCAAAAGCATGTTAAGCGAAGATGAAAAACCGCCCGAACTCAATACTTGGCAACAACCCAACACGTCTGGCATTGTCGGTTTACCCGGAGCCAACGGCGTGCCGTCGTCCAGCCAACAAGACACCGCCATCGCCCCCGATAACACCAAAGTGGAACTGATTAACGAACCAGAGCCACTGGCTGCTGACGTTACCCCCACACCGCGCCCGGTCAGCAAACCCGCACCAACGCCGCCTAGCGCACCCGTGGTTGCACCACCTGTCACCACCGCACCAGCCGCACCGGTTAACGTTGCTCCGCCGGTTGCAGTCGCGCCCCCCGTGACCGCACCACCAGTTACCGCCAACGAAGGCACGCTCGAAATCGCGCTGCAAACGGCTGAAAATGGCATTCCACTTCCGGCGGACGTTTACGTGCAATTACCCAACGGCACTAACATTAGCAAAGCCAGCAGTACCCCCAACGCCAAGTTTTTACTGAAAAAAGGCACTTACCGTGTCACCGCTCGTGCTGACGGGCGTGCCAGCGTTAGCCGTACCATTAGCGTGCCGAACCAAGCGGTGGTCAATGAAATTTTCGCACTGCCGTTAGCCACTAACCCACCACCTGCTGCACCTGCCGCGCCGGTTGGTTTACCACCGACCAACATTAACCCAACCCCGATGCAACCATCGCCAATGCCACCTGTTAGCAACGTAGCGGCGGGGAAATTGCGTTTAGTCGCACTGGATGCGGATAACGGCTCACCGATTGCGGTCGATTTCACCATTAACCGTTTGGATGGCAGCACTTTTGAGCAAATCAACAGCGTGCCGGTGGCAGAAATCACCTTGCCTGCGGAAGAATTCGTAGTGCGCTTCAACTACCAAGGCACACAAGGCTACAAATCGCTCACCGTACAACCGGGGCAAACTCATACCCACACCTTCAATATCCAACGCGCACCTGCGGATGGGCAAATGCCAAACGCAATGCCAGAATTGCCCGTGCCGGATATTAATATGGAAGATTTGTTGAAGCGGATGCAACAGTGAGGGAATAACCAACTACGGGTAGTGATAGCGGCACATCGCTATCAGCAAGTCTTCCCCTTCCACTTTGTAGACCAGCCGATGTTCATCATTGATACGGCGTGACCAATAGCCAGAAAGCCCGTGCCGCAATGGTTCGGGCTTGCCGATACCCTCGAACGGTTCACGCGAAATCGCTTTGATCAGATCATTGATACGCTTGAGAATTTTCTTATCGGCTTGTTGCCAATGCCCGTAATCCTCCCACGCTTTGGATGAAAAGATTATTCGCATTCGATCAACTCACGCACTTGCCCTTGACCACGCTCCAATTCCGCAATGGACTCCAGCAAGCGGCTGGCATTGGCTGGACTACGCAATAAATACGCGGTTTCTTCCATCGCTTTGTAATCTTCCAGCGAAATCATCACCACGGCTTGATCGCGGTTGCGGGTAATAATGACGGGTTCATGGTCTTCGCAGACCCGATCCATCGTTTTGGCGAGATCCGCTCGCACAGCGGTGTAGGAAATGGCGTTCATGGCTAAAACCTGTACGTGATTATGTACGTAAACTATAGGGCAAAGGGGCATGGTCTACAAGCCTCAAACTTCGTATAAATACTACCCTTTCATCAGAAAAACATTGACGACAGCTTATATTTTCCATGAAAATCATGCACACATTATTAATACAAAAACATAATAACAGGAGTATATATGGCTATTGGAAATAGAATTTATCCAGAAAAACAAGAGAGTGAGATTCGTTCACAACCAAATTCTAGGATTAACACTTTTCTTTTAAGTGAGCCGAAATATTCATTGGATGACCTGATCATTCCAGATAGTACAAGGAGTCAAATAAATAAAGCTCTTGCATTTAGAAAACATAATGATCTTGTTTTTAATCACTGGGGATTAAAGCATACTCATCGAAATTCTAGTCGAGTTTGTCTTAATTTTTATGGTGCTCCAGGCACTGGAAAAACCATGGCTGCACATGCAGTAGCTCACTATCTTGAAAAGTCGTTGTTGATAGTAAATTATGCTGATATTGAATCAAAATATGTAGGTGATACGCCAAAAAATCTAATGGCTGCATTTGAGATGGCAAAGAAAAATGATGCTATTATATTTTTTGATGAAGCCGATGCGATGTTAAGCAAACGTGTCACTAATATGTCCAGCTCTACCGACACAAGTGTTAATCAAACAAGATCAGTATTGTTGAATATTTTGAACGATTATGATAAAACCATCCTATTTGCCACAAATTTCATAGAGAATTTTGATCCCGCATTTATGCGCCGAATATTAGCGCATGTAAAGTTTAACCTGCCTGACCAACAAAACAGAGTAAAACTTTTTGACATGTATATTCCAAACAATATGCCTCATCATATTGATACAAATTATTTATCTAAAAAATATGATAATTTATCAGGAAGTGATATATCAAATTCAGTATTATTAGCTGCCTTTTCTGCAGCAGAGCGTCAAGCTAACAGTGTAGATATGGATGATATATCAGAATCAATTGAATCCATACTAACAAGTAAACATGAAAACTCACGAAATTTCTCTATCGAAACCAGAGAAGTATCAAAATCAGAAGTGGAAAATAACATAGGGAAAGCGTTATGATTTTAACTGCATTACTCATAGGTGCACTTATTGGCGGAGTCGTTGCATCTCATTGGAAGGAACTCGCGTCATGGGTCAAAAGTGTTGTCATAAAACTAGAAGAAATGATCCAAAAAGCAATTATTGGATTTAAGGTGTTTATTCAAAAAGTTGGAGAAAAGATAAAAGAAATATCAAAGCATTATAGTCAGGATAAACAAGGGAAATGGTCTGAAACCATAGTCACTCGTGAAGTACCAGAATCAGAAATACCAGCCGATATATTGGAGAAAGCCAATAGAATAAATCAAGAGATTGATGTTAGTCATGAATTACAATTAGCATTATCTTGAATAAAAATCCACATATAGAAGAATAGCACATGAGCAATAAATTCAGTAATTTTTTTGACCTAACAAGCTCAAGTTTGAAAAAACTGGTGGATGAAGGCTTGTTATCAATTATTTTTGACAACGATCAACCGCCTCAGTCAATTGAAGAGGTAGCCAAGCTTTTTGAAAAGGCATGTGACTCATTAATTCATGATGCGCAAAATAAAGAATCATTAACTTATATTGCAGGGAAATTTCATATTTTCGCCACAGATGATAATAAGAGTTTCCATTGTCTAACTGAACTTTATTTTAAAGATAAGTCTGGGAAGTGGGTTACCAAAAAAGCTTCTTCTGAAAGTTTCTCACAACATGAAAAACTAAATCAAGAAGCCCAAGATGAACTAAAGAAATATCGCAAAATCTCATTGGAAATAACGAGTCCTTAACACCATTATGATAACAGGAGCTAAACATTCATCTTCGATAGTCTCATGATCAACTTTAAATAATTTATGATCTTTATAATGACTGAATAAGTAACTAGTACTAAGTTTTCGCACATTACCCCCTTTGAAACTCAATGAGTTATGAATCAGGAATACACGAAAACTTTGGCTCAGTTACTTATTTGTAACCATGCAGACCCCTAAAGTTTTTAACATTAATGCATTATACTGATACTGAATCAATAAATTTATTTGATTTGCGAATAATTTGATTAAACTTATCTCGCCACCCTGATTATGGGGTAATTTATTTAATGATCAAGTTGTTCTTTCATATTTTTTAATCATCTGCTTTCTAAAAGCCGGGGTCTAGATATTTTCGTTTCAAATATTTATCTTTCATTATTAATTTTTTTATTAAAAACAGGTTGTAAATTGGCCATATATAAATCACCCTAGCGTTCACCCATAAAAAACCTCACACAAATATCTGGCCCAATATTCTTAGGAGCTCGCCATGTGGATCAAAGATGCAATTGCTTATCTTTTAACATTTTTATTAGTTTATTATATTGCCGATTATTTTATTGGAAACTATGCCTATGGCGTAGTTGCTATTTCAGCATTTTCTTTATTCTATCAAAAGCAAAAAGAGAAGATAGTTATAGCTTTTTTTCTTCGCAAACAAGTTGGTACTATTGATGACATTTCACGAGAAACAGGTTTGAAAAAAGAAGACATATCAGTACATCTTAATTCATTGGAGGAAAAAGGGAAACTAGAGATACTTATTCCTTCTCCTAAGCTTTACAAATGGACAGAAGAAAGAACTTTTCCTGAAGGAATGAAAAGCATAGAAATTAAACTTTAAAAATCAATTACAGTCTTTTAGATTTGCTTACCAATTTGTGGCACACTGCATGGCAGACGTTTAACGGATAACAAGGATTTTCCATGTGCGGCATCTGCGGTGAACTACGCCTCGACGGGCAACTCCCCGAACTGAAATACCTCAACTCCATGATGGCGAAGCTGGAAAAGCGCGGCCCCGACCACGCGGGCAGCTTTTCCGACGGTGGCTTGATGTTTGGGCATCGCCGCTTGGCGATCATCGACCTGTCGTACAAATCCAGCCAGCCGATGGTCGACATCGAATCCGGCTTGGCACTGGTGTTCAACGGCACGATCTACAACCACCCCGAATTGCGGGCGGAATTGAAGGCTCGCGGGCATCATTTCTTCTCGGAAGGCGATACCGAAGTCATCCTCAAAGCCTACGCCGAATGGGGTGAAGACGCGCCCAAGCATTTGCTCGGCATGTTTGCCTTCGCGATTTGGGATATGCGTAAGAAAACGCTGTTCGTGGCGCGTGACCGCATGGGCATCAAGCCGCTGTACTACGCCGCTGACGGTAAAAGTTTCCGCTTTGCCTCCAACACGCAAGCCCTGCTGACCACGCCGGGGATTGATACCAGCCTCGACCCGCTGGCGATCCACAACCTGTTTTCACTGCACGCTGTCGTGCCAGCACCGCGCACCGTGCTGAACGGCATCCGCAAGCTGCAACCTGCGCACAGCCTCACCATCCACGCTGACGGGCGGCAGGAACTGAAACGCTACTGGAATCTGGTCGCACGTCGCCCCGCTGAAGCGCGTTCCGAACAGGAATGGATCGACGCCGTACACGCATCGCTGAAAACCGCCGTGCGCCGCCGCAATAATATCGCTGACGTACCCGTGGGCGTACTGCTTTCCGGCGGCTTGGATTCGAGCTTGTTGGTCGGTTTACTGTCTGAAATCGGTATCCAAGACATCCGCACCTTCACCATCGGTTTCGACGACCAGCCGGAGGAAAAAGGCAGCGAATACGAATATTCCGACGCGGTGGTGGAACGCTTCCAACCCAAACACCACAAGTTCCACATCCCCAACGAACACACCCTGTCACGCCTGCCGGAAGCGGTGGCGAACATGGCAGAACCGATGTTCGGGCAGGATGCGATTGGCTTTTACCTGCTCTCCGAACAAGTTTCCCAGCATGTGAAAGTGGTGCAATCCGGGCAAGGGGCGGATGAAGTATTCGGCGGGTATTTCTGGTATCCGCAAGCCCACGCCGACAAAAACCCCGATAGGCTGCAACGCCTCGCGCCGTATTATTTCGACCGCGACCACAGCGAAATGGCGGAGATGCTGCAAACCCCGTTCCAAACTCGCGATTACACCGGCGAATTGGTGCGCGAATTGCTGGAATCGGCGGATGCTGAAGAAACGCTGGATGCGGTATTACGCGCCGATGTAACAACTTTCATTGTCGATGATCCGGTCAAGCGCGTAGACAATATGACGATGGCGTGGGGGCTGGAAGCGCGTGTGCCATTCCTCGATCACGAACTGGTGGAACTGGCAGCGCAAATGCCGACCGAATTGAAACTGCGTGATGGCGGCAAGTATGTGCTGAAACAAATTGCGCGGGGACTCGTGCCGGATAGCGTGATTGATCGTCCGAAGGGGTATTTCCCTGTGCCTGCCCTTAAATTTGTTCGCGGTGAGTTTTTGGAAATGATGCGCGATTTGCTGGATTCGCAAGCGTGTCGGGAACGGGGTTTGTATCAGCGTAGCTATATCGACAAGGTGATTGCCCAACCTGAAGCGCATTTGACGCGGATTCAGGGGAGCAAGCTGTGGCACATGGCGGCGTTGGAGATGTGGTTGCAGAGTCAGGGAGTTTAATCACCTACTCCCCAGCCATCACCGCAAGCTGTTCACGCAACCGTGCCGACAGCCGATACCCACAACGAAACAACGCATCCAGCTCCGTTCTGACGCTGGTGATGTGCCCACGCCGCTTTGCCGTCACCAATACGATACCCGTACCGATAATGCGCACACCTTTTTGTTGCGCCACTACCCTGCCACGCTGTTCGTCGATCAGCAGTAAATCGGCTGAGAGATGCAGGGCAAGCGCAATGGCTTCCGCTTCGCCGGGGTCTAAACGCTGTTTTAACTCAGCAACAGCGGCGGCGGGAATAGCAGCATAATCTGCCGTTTCCAACCAACCTTCTGCTAACGCCTGCTGAAGTTCTGCACCACCCGGACGCAAGCTACCCGCCTGCAATTCCGCATGAACGGCAGGAGGAATCAAGATGTGTTGGTAAAGGTGTTGTAGCAGATTCAATCTGCCAATTTTTGCCAAGCCAATCAGCGGGCTGGCATCAGCAATGATCACAGGCAGCAAGCGCATCCTCCAGTTCGCGTTCCAACTCTTCTGGGGGATAATCCACCGCATCAATACCGCTTGCACCAAGCAATTCGATGAAGGATGACAAATCCATGTCTGCCAACTTAGCGGCCTGCGCCAGCGTTAACTGATGGGATTGCACCATGTGTAAAGCGATGACGCGATGAATGCCATGCTGCAATAAATTGGCATCAAACGGGATTGCTAAAATAGAGGGTTTGCCGTGCTTGGTGATGATGCTGATATTGCCATCGTGGGCATGTTGCAATAACTCCCCGGAACGATTGCGCAAATCGCGGGCGGTATAGACTTCGACAGCTTGCATATAACGACTCCTGCCTGGTTGTATGCACACAGTGTAGCACTTTTTCGTTAAGCCATGACAATTCCGCAGTACGTTGAGGAATCGTCATGACTATTTCGCAATACACTGCGGAATTGTCAGACGACGGATAGCCCTTCCATTACAAAACAATTACAGCTAACGTTAACACGGGTAAAATCACAAACATTTTTCTGCAAGGACACTTCTCCATGATCGAATCACTTCCCGCGCCCAATATTGTGCCGTTGGAACACATCCTCCCCGACGAACCGTTACTGATGATGGGTGCAGGGCCTGTGCCTATTCCGCAAAAAGTGGCGGCGGCGAACTCGATTGTTATCAATCACCTCGGTGAAACCATGAACCGGGTCATTGAGCAAGTGAAAGACATGGGGCGTTACGTGTTTCAAACCACGTCGAGTCACGTCATGGGAGTCAGCGGCCCCGGATCGGCGGCGATGGAAATGGCCGTGGCAAATCTGGTGCTGCCCGGTGAGCGCGTTTTGTGCATTACCAATGGCTATTTCAGTCAGCGTATGGCGGAAATCGTGCGCCGGGTGCGTGCCGAACCCACCCTGCTGGAAGTCGCACACAACGAAAGTGCGGATGTCGCCAGCGTCGAACGCGCCCTGCAACAAGGCCAGTTCGACGTTATCACCTTGGTGCAAGGCGAAACTTCCAACACCGTATGCAATAAAAATCTGCAAGACATCGCGAAACTGGCGAAACGCTACGGCTGTTTAGTCATTGTCGATGCGGTTTGCACCTTAAGCACGATGCCGCTGGAAATGGATAACTGGCAAGTTGATGCGATTATCACGGGCGGGCAAAAAGGGTTGTCGTCGATCCCCGGCGTGTCGTTGTTAGCTTTTTCCGAAAGCGCGTGGGAGAAAAAAATCGCCAACCGCGAAATTCTACCGTTCCACTGGTGCTTGGATGCGCAACTCGCTGACAAATTCTGGAACCAAAAATCCTACCATTACACCGCGCCAGTTTCCGGCATTCTCGCCTTACACGAAGCCTTGCGCTTGGTGTGTGAAGAAACTTTGCCGCACCGTTTCGAGCGTCATCAACGCTGTTCCGAAGCTCTGCAAGCCGGGATTGAAACCATGGGTTTAAAGCTGTTGATCGAAAAACAACACCGCTTAAATTCCGTGGTCGGCATTATTGTTCCCGAACACGTTTCCGCTGACGTAGTGCGTGCGCACATGTCGCGGGTGCATAAAGTCGAAATTTCCGGCGCGTTTGGCCTCAATATTCTGCGTATCGGGCAAATGGGCGAACAAAGCCGCGCTCATAACTTGTTCCGCACCTTGCACGCGCTGGGTTCGAGTATGCGTTCTGCTGGTGCAAGCATTGATTTACCCGCAGGCATGGCGGAACTGGAGCGGGTATTATCAGCCAGTTGAGGCCGCTTAATATTCTGACTTCAACAATTGCGCGATATTCCACAAATTAGGCACGTACTCGACCGCTGCCCGTAACGAGCGATCCCCCGGATTTTTCCGGTGGGTCGCGTACAAACGCTGGTAAAAGTTGGCGTAATTGGCCTCAATCCCCTCGGCTTGCAACTCAGCAATCAAGCGTTTCACATTGCCCGCACCCCAGTTAAACGCGGTAAATGTCAGCAACCACGCATCACTCTCGGAAAAGCCTGCCACATTCGCAAAATAAAAATGGTAACGGTGTAAATGCACCTGTGCTACTTCGGTACTCAACCGCGCATCGGCACGCACGCTATCAATATCGGTTGTACGAATCTTTGCTGGCACGTAATCCAACTGCTGAATTTCCTGAATCACTTCCGGGACTAGCTGCCAATACCCGTAATCGCCTGCGGTGCGGCCTTTATGCCCGTGCCATTGCGATTCCAGATAGGCCAGCAATAAGATGCTATCCGGCATTCCTTTCAAATCCAACGAGCGCACAAACGGCCAGGAACGCCGGAACGCATCGCTGTAAATATTATTCCCCTGCCCATTGCGCCAAGTAATCTTATTTTTAACCTGTTTACTCACCGTCAAAAAATCTTTGCGGCCTTTACCGCGTAATGCATTGTCCAAGAAAAATGCAAACAGCGCGTGTTGCTTGTGGGCTAAAGCACTTAAGGATTTACCGTTGGTCGGCTGATAAGCCACTTTATGCCATGCGGGTTGCTCGGCATGTGCCACACTCACTAAGCTCAGACACAGCAATAACACAAAACGTACTAACAACATAAACGTAACTTTTTAGGGACAATAGAACAGGATTTTAGCGGAAATTCTTCATTATGCTATGATGAATTCCATCAACAATACAGAAATGGGCAAGATGGATAAACACAAATTACCGGATGAAACATCCCGGAAACCGCGCCGTTGGCTGCGCTGGACGATTGAAATTCTCGTCATTGTTGCCATTGTTTTTGGGGTACGTGCATGGCAACAGCGCGGCATGTTAGACGGGGTTGCACCCGATTTTGAGCGCGGTTCCTTAAACGGGAGCGTGGTGCGCTTGGCGGATTACCAAGGCAAACCGTTGTTACTGCACTTTTGGGCGAGTTGGTGTCCGATGTGTGAAATGGAACAAGGCAGCATTACCGCCATTGCCAATGATCACCCGGTCGTTACCGTGGCGTTCCAATCTGGCACAAGCGAAGAAGTGCAACGTTACATGGAACGCAAAGGCATTACCGAGTGGGTTACAGTCGTCGACGAAGATGGCAAACTTGCCGAGCAATACGGCATTCACGGCGTGCCGACCAGTTATGTGCTGGATGGCGAGGGTAATATCCGCTTTCGGGAAGTCGGTTTAACCAGCGGCTGGGGCTTGCGCTTGCGTTTGTGGCTGGCAGAGGTGTGGTAAAGCCACACTCACACTAACGCACGCCACAGCAACAACAAACCCAGAGCCACCACCAAGAATCCGGCGGTACGTTTCACGTTTGAGTCACGGGTAAAGCGTGTCAACGTTGCCGCCGCTGCCCCCATCAACAGCAACGCGGGTAACGTTCCCGCGCCGAATGCCAGCATCAGTAACGCACCTTTAGCCACGCTGCCTGCCGCAAATGCCCAAGCCAGCACGCTATACACCAAACCGCACGGCAACCAGCCCCAAACAAAACCCAGCGGCAAAGCTTTCGCAGGCGAATTCACTGGCATGAAACGCCGTCCCAATGGTTCGACATACCGCCATAAGACCCGCCCGATTTGTTCTACTTTAGCCACACCGTACCAAATGCCTGCCAAATACAAACCCAGCGCGATCATGAATAAAGCCGCAAATACCTGCAAAATACGGTTGAACACCAGCACACTATCCGGCGATAACACCGCGAGAAACACCGCGCCTAAACCGCCCATCAATGCGCCAGCCAATACGTAACCGCCAATGCGCCCGGTATTATAAGCCAGCAACATGGGCGCGAGAGTGCGCAACGATTCGCGCTTTGTTTGCGGCAAACTGAAGGTCAACGCCCCCACAATCCCGCCACACATGCCGATGCAATGCACCCCGCCAAACAACCCCACCAAAAAGGCCGCGAGGTATTGCGAATGGGAAAGCCAGCCCCAGTCCATTAATTCAAGGTCTGGCGAGCTTGATAATGATCGCCGTTAAACCCGGTGAAGAAGTTTTCCAGCAACGGGTGTTCCACCGGCTCAGTCGGGTCATCCGCCAGCAAGTTACGCTCGGCGACATAGGCCACACGCCCGTCTTGATCAATCAACACGTGATACCACGGCTCTTCCTTGCTGGGATTACCCACCCCAACGTTTTTCTGAAACCACTCTTCCGTGCCTTGGAATACAGCATCCACGTCAAAAATGACACCCCGGTAATTGAATTCGCGGTGATGAATAACCTGACCAATGCCGAATGAGGCAATTTTTTCATCCATCGTTGTCATAACTGACCCCTTACTTGTGCTGTGCATAATCATTATCCTTCAATATGCGGCTAGTTGCCGCCAATATCAAGATGTTGCTGTATTTGTCGGATAGCCTCCGCCCGCCGCTGATGCAATTGCGTGCGAATTTGCTCACCCTGAAACCCGGCTGCAATCACCGCCTGCACATCCACTTGCTGACTCGCGGCTAACATCTGCCGAAACCAATCCGCTTGTGGATACGCACGCGCCTCAAAACCTGCACGCCCCCGCGCATCCGCCTCACACGCCAGCAACAACTGCTCAAACCGCGCCGGTTTACGAAATGCATCGGTAGCTTCCAGCACTTTCAACACCGTAGCTGCGCGTAACTCTCGCGCCTTGTGAATATACCCGTGATAGGCCGCTACGTGCTCCGCCAAGTCACGAAACCGCACCGGCACTTTTAAGCGTTCGCACAACGCGGTGGCCAAGGTTTTACTCACCGCTTCATGCCCGTAATGGCTGGGCAAGATTTCTGCCGGGGTCAAACCCTTACCCAAATCGTGACACAAGGCCGCGAAACGCACTTCAGGGGCTTCACTCAACTTCACCGCTTGTTGCAACACCAGTAGTGTGTGAATCCCGCAATCAATTTCCGGGTGATGTTGCTCAGGCTGCGGCACACCGAATAAACGCTCAATTTCCGGGAACAACACCCGCAATGCCCCACAATCACGTAAAACTTCAATAAAACGCTCAGGTGCGGGTTCACCCAAAGCACGCACTGTTTCCTGCCAAACCCGTTCTGGAACCAACGCGTCCACTTCACCCGCAGCCACCATATCGCGCATTAACTGCTGAGTTTCCGCCGCCACCTCAAACCCCAACCCCGCGAAACGTGCCGCAAACCGCGCAATCCGCAAAATCCGTACCGGGTCTTCGTTAAACGCTAGGGAAACATGGCGTAGAATTTTCTGCTGCAAATCCGCCTGCCCGCCGTAAGGGTCAATCACCGCACCCGTATCATCCTGCGCCATCGCATTGATGGTTAAATCGCGTCGCGCTAAATCATCTTCCAAACTCACATCCGGGGCAGCATAAAACTGAAAACCGTGGTAGCCCTTGGCAGTTTTACGCTCAGTACGTGCCAGTGCGTATTCCTCACCGGTTTGCGGATGCAAAAAAACCGGGAAGTCGCTCCCCACGGGTTTAAACCCTTGATCAAGCAAATCATCTGGGGTTGCACCCGTCACTACCCAATCACGGTCTTGCACAGGCAACCCTAATAAGCGGTCACGCACCGCACCGCCGACTAACCAATATTGAATGTTTTTCATGGGCTTCGATTTTGCAAATAACAGCGTGCAGTTTAACACCCTGATTGATATATTAGAAAACGCTAATTTATTGATAAACAAGGCCAAGATTGACGGTTCAGCCAATTTGTGGTGTGATGTGGTGTGACTGGGAGAGGTCACACTGAACGTCTTATTCAAGAACAAAGAACCCCCATGCCTTTAACGTTATTTTAGTTAGGAGTTTGCGCCCATGGCTCATGTTGTAATTCTCGGTGCAGGTACAGGCGGTATGCCTGCTGCCTATGAAATGAAGGATTTATTAGGAAAAGGACACGAAGTGACCGTCGTCAATGAGCGCGATTACTTCCAGTTTGTACCATCAAATCCTTGGGTTGCTGTTGGCTGGCGCACACGTTCAGACATTACCTTCCCTATCGAAAAATACTTAACCAAAAAGAACATCAACTTTATTTGCAGCCGTTGCAACAAAATTGACGCAGAAGGCAGCACCCTGCATTTAGATAACGGTCAAACCGTTACTTACGATTATTTGGTCATTGCGACTGGCCCTAAGTTATACTTCGAGGAAATCGAAGGTGCTGGCCCGCACGGTGGTCATACCCATTCCATCTGCGCAGTGGATCACGCTGAAAAAGCTTATATTGATTACCAAGCACTGTTGGCAAAAGGCTCCGGTCACATTGTTGTTGGCGCAATGCCATTTGCAAGCTGCTTCGGCCCTGCTTACGAATTTGCGTTCATTATGGATGCTGACATGCGCAAACGTGGCGTGCGTCATAAATTCAAAATGACCTACGTGTCTTCTGAACCGTATGTAGGCCAATTGGGCTTAGGCGGCGTGGGCGACTCCAAAGGCATGTTGGAATCCGAACTGCGTAACCACCACATTAACTGGATTGTGAATGCGAAAACCACCAAGGTTGAAGCAGGCAAAATGTACGTTACTGAACTGACTCCTAAAGGCGAAGTGGAAAAAGAACACGAAATCGCGTTCGATTTCGCCATGATGTTGCCAGCATTCAAAGGTGTGGATGCAGTCGCAGCCGTTGAAGGTCTGTGCAACCCACGTGGTTTCGTCATTGTTGACGAATTGCACCGTAACCCGAAATACAAAAACATCTACTCTGCGGGTGTTTGTATTGCCATCCCGCCTGTTGAAGCGACACCTGTACCAACCGGCACACCGAAAACCGGTTACATGATCGAGTCAATGGTAACGTCTGCGGTACACAATATCGCTGATGAAATTGCTGGCAAAGAACCGCACACCACCGGCACATGGAACACCATTTGCTTGGCTGACTTCGGTGACACTGGTGCTGCCTTCGTTGCACTGCCGCAGATTCCACCACGTAACGTTGCTTGGTTCAAGAAAGGCAAATGGGTACACATGGCGAAAATTGCGTTTGAAAAATACTTCATCCGCAAAATGAAGAAAGGCACTTCTGAGCCATTCTACGAAAAGTCCATTTTGAAGATGATGGGTATTACCCGCATCTAACAGATCTGACGAGGAGTCAGGGGCAAGCTGATGGGAGGTGTAACAACCTCCCATTTTTTATTTACGGGGACTAAAAATGCTTTTACCAAACGACATTCAAACGACAGTAGCACGCGTACTTGACGAAGATATTGGCACGGGCGATGTCACTGCTGGCTTGATTCCGGCAGCCAAGCAAGCCAGCGCCACGGTGATTTGCCGCGAAGCCGCGATTTTGTGTGGCACGGCATGGTTTGACGAAGTGTTTCGCCAGCTTGACCCCGCAGTGCACATTATTTGGCAGCACCAAGATGGCGAGCGCGTAACAGCCAACGCGGTGTTGTGTACACTACAAGGCAGTGCGCGTTCAATCTTAAGTGGGGAACGCGCCGCGCTGAATTTCCTGCAAACCCTATCCGCTACCGCCACCGCGACACGCCGCTACGTGGATTTAGTGGCGCATACCCAATGCCGCATTTTGGACACGCGCAAAACCTTACCCGGCTTACGCACCGCACAGAAATACGCGGTGGTATGCGGCGGTGGTACAAATCACCGCATCGGCCTGTATGACCGCGTATTGATCAAAGAAAATCACATTATGGCAGCCGGTTCGATTACCGCCGCGATCCAGCAAGCGCGTCAATTGCACCCCGGCATTTTAGTGGAAGTCGAAACCGAAAACTTACAGGAACTAGCGGAAGCTACCGCTGCTCAAGCCGACATTATTATGCTCGACGAATACAGCCTCGCTGATATGCGCGAAGCCGTGCGCATCACCGACGGGCGCATTCCATTGGAAGCATCAGGCGGGGTTAGCCCGGAAACCTTGGTGGCGATTGCGGAAACCGGGGTGAATTTCGTGTCGATTGGCGGGATTACCAAGCACGTGCGGGCGGTGGATTTGTCGATGCGGTTTGTCGCGTAATAGGGGCTATTCTGCCTCTAGTGCGAAATTCACATCTTCGTACAAGTCACGCATCGCACACTCACAACCGACACTGGCAAATACTACGGTGGCGGTTTCACCGCTAAAGGCAAACAACTCCCAACGCCCGTGTACATTGCGCCGAAACACATCCACTTGATAGGTGCGCGGGTCAATCAACACGTATTCCTGCAAGCTTTCTAACTCGCGGTAAAGTGCAAATTTGTTGCCACGGTCATAAGCTTCAGTACTGGGTGACAACACTTCGATCACTAAACAAGGCGATTGTTTGAAATGATTACGCTGTAAATCGGCTGGGTCGCACGTCACCATCACGTCGGGGTAGAAGAACGCGGTGTCTTGCTTAACCCGCACTTTCATATCTGCCATGTAAACGCTGCAACCCGAACCACGCAGGTGATTTTTCAATATCAATACGGCATTGATGCTGACGCGCACATGACCATCTGCTGCACCCGCCATCGCATAAACTTGCCCATGCACGTATTCGTGGCGGAACGGTGCATCACGTTCGCCGCTGAGATAATCTTCCGGGCTGATGCCTAATTGTTCTGCTAGTGCTGCCATGATGATGCCATTCCTACGTAGGTGCGTTGTTTGAGTATACCAAGATTTGCAGAAGTTGCTGTGCTGGTGCAAACCTTTCTTTATTATCCCGTTGCCAGCCGTTATCCTGCACAACATTCACCAAAAACGGAACTAAAACCATGATGCAAAAATGGCTGGGATTGGCTATCGTACTCGCTTTGCTGGCAGGCTGTGGCAACAAAGGCCCGCTGTACTTGCCAGATGACGCTCGCGCAAAACAGGAACAGGCAAAATAAACATGGATCATTTTGAATACCGCAACGGGCAACTTCACGCCGAAAACGTCGCCATCGCCGACATTGCCCGCGCCCACGGCACGCCGTGCTACGTTTATTCCCGCGCCACGCTGGAACGCCACTGGCACGCTTTCAACGATGCCTTCGGCGCACAGCCACATCTAGTGTGTTACGCGGTCAAAGCCAACTCGAATATCGCCATTCTCAACCTATTTGCACGTTTGGGTTCGGGCTTTGACATCGTGTCAGCGGGGGAATTGGAGCGGGTATTACGTGCGGGCGGCGACCCCGGCAAGGTGGTATTTTCCGGCGTTGGCAAAAAATCCGCAGAAATCCGTAAAGCGTTGGAAGTCGGTATCCGCTGTTTCAACGTCGAATCCGAAGCCGAGCTTGACCGCATCAACGCGGTAGCGGGCGACATGGGCAAAATCGCGCCGATTTCCTTGCGCGTCAACCCCGACGTGGATGCACAAACCCACCCCTACATTTCCACCGGCCTGAAAGAAAATAAATTCGGCGTTGAAATCAGCCGCGCCGAAGAAATTTACCTGAAAGCTGCTGCGATGCCACACCTGAATGTGGTTGGGATTGACTGCCACATCGGTTCGCAATTGCTGACACTTTCACCTTTCATGGACGCGCTGCAACGGGTGCTGGCACTGGCGGAACGCCTCGCCGCACAAGGCATTAACGTGCATCACCTCGACATCGGCGGCGGCTTGGGCGTGCGTTACCGCGAAGGTCAAGAAGCCCCCAGTCCAGCGGATTACATGGCACAACTGTTCACCGACGAACGCCTGCGCCAATACGAAATTTTCGTCGAACCGGGTCGGGCGATTGCTGCCAACGCCGGGATTTTGGTGACAGAAGTCGAATTTCTGAAACTCGCGGAATACAAAAACTTCGCCGTCGTCGATGCGGCGATGAACGACCTGATCCGCCCTGCTCTGTATAGTGCTTGGCAGGAAATCATCCCCGTGATACCGCGTGAAGGCGAAACTGCCACCTACGACATCGTAGGGCCAGTGTGCGAAACAGGCGACTTCTTGGGCAAAGAACGTGACTTAAACATCCAAGCGGGCGACTTACTGGCAGTACGTTCGTCCGGTGCGTATGGTTTCACGATGGCTTCTAACTACAACACCCGTCCGCGTGCTGCGGAAGTGATGGTGGATGGCGATACGGTGTATGTGGTACGCCTGCGCGAAACGCTGGATGATCTGTTACGTGGGGAAAGTGTGCTACCCGCATGATCTGGGAACTCGCGTTACAGTCGCACCCTGCCACACCCTGCCCCGCTATCCACACCTTAAATGTCACGGTGGAACGGCTGGCAGATGGCAGCTTACGCCTGCACTACACATTACGCGGCGACCTCGCGCAAGTACGCATCCCCGCACCACAACCGCCCGTTTTTACTGACGACTTGTGGCAACACACCTGTTTCGAGGCATTCGTCGCCGTCCAAGGTGAAACCGCCTACCGCGAGTTCAACTTTTCCCCATCCAGCCAATGGGCAGCCTACGCCTTCAGCGACTACCGCCAGCCAGTTGAATCACCTCTCCTTCTTGCCCCCTTCCCCCCCTGCGGGGGAAGGGCTGGGGATGGGGGGGAATGTTCGGAGCAAGATAGCCAATCCACCTATCAACTGGATGCCACCATCCCATCCACTGCCCTGCCCGCCGCCGCGCCGCTACAACTCGCTCTCACCGCTGTCATCGAACTCACCGACGGCAGCAAATCCTACTGGGCGTTAAAACACCCCGGCGAACGCCCCGACTTCCATCACCGTGACGGATTTACCCATGAAATTTGGTCTTGATCGCCTCCTCGAAGACGTAACCCTGCGCACCCCGTTAATCGGCAAGCGCGTGGCATTGCTGGCACACCCCGCGTCGGTCACGCCCGACCTGACGCACGCACTCGACGCACTCGCTGCCATGCCAGAAATTACCCTGACTGCTGCGTTTGGCCCGCAACATGGCATCAAAGGCGACAAGCAAGACAATATGATGGAATCGCCCGATTTCATTGACCCGCAACATGGCATCCCGATTTTCAGTTTATACGGGGAAGTGCGCCGCCCTACCGACGCGATGATGGCGACATTCGATGTGCTGCTGGTGGATTTGCAGGATTTGGGTTGCCGCATTTACACCTTTATTACCACCTTGCGCTACGTGTTGGAAGCGGCGGCGCAACACGGTAAAGCGGTGTGGGTACTCGACCGCCCCAATCCGGCAGGTCGTCCGGTGGAAGGTTTAACCTTGCGTGACGGTTGGGAAAGTTTCGTCGGTGCGGGTGCAATGCCGATGCGCCACGGCATGACAATGGGGGAACTGGGTTTATGGTTTATCCACGAACTCAAGTTGGATCTGGATTACCGCGTAATTGAAATGCAAGGCTGGCAACCGGATGCCGCCCCCGGTTACGGCTGGCACATCGGTGAGCGCGAATGGATTAACCCCAGCCCCAATGCCCCCAACCTGTCGATGGCACGTTGCTACGCCGGCACGGTCATGCTGGAAGGCGCAACCCTATCCGAAGGGCGCGGCACAACCCGTCCGCTGGAGCTGTTCGGCGCACCCGATCTTGATGCGCGCGCCATCATTAACACCATGCAAACCCTTGCGCCGCACTGGTTAAAAGGTTGTTTATTGCGCGAATGCTGGTTCGAGCCAACCTTCCACAAGCACGCGGGTAAGTTGTGTGCAGGTGTGCAAATCCATGTCGAAGCTCCACATTACGACCACGCCGCCTTCCAACCTTGGCGAGTGCAAGCATTGGCGTTCAAAGCCATTCGTCAGCTTTACCCCGATTACGACCTATGGCGCGACTTCCCGTATGAATACGCTTTCGGGAAACTGCCCATCGACGTGATTAACGGCTCGCCACTGTTGCGCGAATGGGTGGATAATCCGCAAGCCACCCCCGGCGATTTGGACGCACTGACCTTGCCCGACGAACAAGCGTGGGCAATAACCCGCGCACCCTTTTTGTTGTATTGAACTAATGAACCCAATCCTCTGGCGTTGCCCCCTATGTCACGACCCGCTTAACCAAACAGGGCGCACCTTTACCTGCGCCAACCGCCACAGTTTTGATCAAGCAAAAGAAGGTTACGTGAATCTGTTGCTGGTTAACCGCAAGCATTCCACCGACCCTGGCGACAATAAAGCGATGTTGGAAAGCCGTCGGCAATTCCTGCAACAAGGCTTTTACGCACCACTGGCGGCGGCGTTGAGTACAACGATTCGTGAGCATTTTCCTGACCCGGCACAGGCATTAACGCTGTTGGATGCCGGTTGCGGGGAAGGTTATTACCTCAACCAATTGGCGCAAATCCTCGGCGCAAACGTGCAATATTACGGCACGGATATTTCTCGTGCGGCGATGCGGATGGCAGCAAAGCAATACCCGGTGATGCAATTTGCAGTAGCATCGAGCTTTGCTGTGCCGTTGCCGGATGCTTCGGTGGATGTATTGGTGCGGGTGTTTGCGCCTGCGTCAGAGGCAGAAATTACCCGCGTGTTAAAACCGGGCGGCCTGTATTTGTGGGCATATCCGGCGGCACAGCATTTGTTCGAGCTGCGCCAGTTGATTTATGATGCGCCGCAGCCGCACAGCGTTGAAGTGTTACCGCCACTGGAGGGAATGCAGCAATGCCCCGCGCTGGCAGTCAACTACCGTGCCACGTTGCCGGATCAGGCGAGTATTAGCGCGTTGTTGCACATGACCCCGTATTACTGGTCAGCCAGTGCGGAAAAACAAGCGCATTGCCAACAATTACCCCAGTTGGATTTAACCGTGGATTTTGCGGTGACTGTGATGAAAAAAGAGAGCCTGTAATGTCCAAAAAACGTGAAATTCCCGTCTTTGCGCACCCCCTGATTGAAACCCACTGCCACTTGGACTACCTCGAAGGTGAGCGACTGGAAGCCGCATTACAAGCCGCGCACGCCGCACGGGTTGAGCGGATTATCACCATCGCGGTTTCCCCCGATAATCTCGACAAAGTGATGGCACTGGCACAGCAGTACCCACAAGTATGGGGCACACAAGGCATTCACCCGCACGATGCCAACGATTACAGCGACACAGTGGATGCGCAAATCCGCGTCAATGCCTTGCATGAAAAAATCCTCGCGATTGGTGAAATCGGGTTGGATTACCACTACGACTATTCGGATCGGGCGAAACAGCGCGACGCTTTCGAGCGACAGTTACAAATTGCGGTTGATCTGGCATTGCCGATTGTGGTGCATACCCGCGAATCCGACGACGATATGGAAGCGATTTTACGCAACTTCGTCGGGCAAATGCCCAAACGCGGGGTAATTCACAGCTTCACTTCCGGGCAAGCATTGGCGGAATATTGCCTTGGGGAAGGTTTCTGTCTAGGCTTTAACGGCATTAGCACCTTTAAAGCAGCGGACAATGTGCGCGAAATTATTGCGATAACCCCGGTTGAACAGATTTTGTTTGAAACCGACGCGCCGTATTTGACCCCAATTCCCTACCGTGGGCATAAAAACGAGCCGAAATACCTGCCGTTTATTGCCGAACACGTCGCCTTGGTGAAAAACGTGCCGCTGGAAACACTACTACCGCAAGTGTGGAAAAACAGCGTGGACTTATTTTTTGCAGGCGCGTAACACACTCATCACGGAAATTTGCATTCCTGCCCTGCTGTGCTCTAATCCCTGTTTAGCCTAATCAGGAGCTGCCTGTGTACCGTTTGTTGGAACAACGCCTGCGTGAAATTGACACCCACCGCCTGCACCCTTACCTGCGCAACGCCCGCACCGGTTTGGAAAAAGAAAGCTTGCGCGTCAATGACAGTGGGCGACTGTCGCAACGTGATCACCCCACGATCTTCGGTTCCGCCCTCACCCACCCGTGGATTACCACCGATTACGCCGAATCGCTGCTGGAATTAATCACCCCGCCGCAAGCTCGTGCCCATCACGCGCTGGATTTCCTGCTCAATATTGAAACCTTTGTCTATCAGCAGCTCGATAATGAATTGCTGTGGACAACCAGTATGCCGTGCGTATTAGCCGGTGAAGCTGACATTCGCATTGCCGAATACGGTACTTCCAACGCAGGGCGGATGAAACACGTTTACCGCCAAGGGCTGGCTTGGCGTTACGGCAAAGCCATGCAAGTGATTGCGGGGATTCACTTTAACTACTCGATTGACGAAGCGTTTTGGCAACCTTGGCAAGCCTTACAAGGCGATACCCGCGAATTACGCCAATTCCGTGACGACGCTTATATGGGGATGGTGCGTAACTTACAACGTTACGGCTGGTTGATTATTTACCTGTTCGGCACATCGCCCGCCATCTGTAAAAGCTTTTTAGCCGGTCGCGCCGCGCCGCCGGGGATGGAAACCTTTAATGAGCACAGTTTGTACGAACCGTTCGGCACATCTTTGCGCATGGGTAACATTGGCTACACCAACAGCAAGGAAAACAAAACCGGCGTAAAAGTAAGCTACGATAGCCTTGATACTTACGTTGCCAGCTTGCGACGTGCGATTGCCACGCCCTGCCCGCATTACGCCGACATTGGGGTAAACGTCGCAGGTGAATACCGCCAATTGAACGCCAATATTCTGCAAATTGAAAACGAATACTACAGCACCGTGCGCCCCAAGCAGCCGCTCAATCGTTTCGAGAAACCCACCGACGCGCTGGAACAACGCGGCATTGCTTACGTGGAATTGCGCTCTGTTGATGTTAACGCTTTTCACCCGGCTGGCATTACCCGCAAACAACTGGCGTTTTTAGAAATCTTCATGCACTTTTGCTTGTTGCAAGACAGCCCTGCAATCTCCGATGCGGAATTTAACGCTATCAATAGCAATCAAATGTTAACCGCGCACCGGGGACGTGACCCACAAGTGATGCTGGATTGCCAAGGTAAAGCATTGCCACTGCTCGAATACGCCAACGATTTATTGCAAGCCATGCGCCCGGTAGCGGAATTGCTGGATACCGTTCACGGCGAACAATCCTACAGCGCGTGCCTCGATAAGCAATTACAGTTAGCCGCACAACCCGATAGCACGCCTTCCGCACGGATGCTGGAAGAAATGCAGCAAAATCACGAAAGCTTTTTTGATTTCGCCCAGCGTAAATCTTTGGAACATCGGGATTATTTTCTCCAACGCAGTTTAGAACCCACGATTAAACAAAGTTTTGAAGACATGGCGCGAGATTCACTCCAGCAACAATACACTCTGGAACAAGCGGAACAACTACCGTTCGCACAGTTCCTTGAAGCTTATTTTTCTGGCGATTTTCACGCCAATAAAAATTAACAACATAATCAAGCGATTTTAGTTACCAGCGAGAAGAAACTGGGGTACACTGCAACTAACTTGCCTGATACTTGAAAGTTTTAGTGCGCTGTAAGATGAGACATCATTAGCCACCATTTACTCCAAGTCTCAAAGCGCGTAACAAATCGGGTCAGTTGGCCGATCGTTATCAGGTAATTCGTGTGACTGGTTACCTCTTAATGTATTTTTCAGACAGCACATGATTTTACGAGACGATAAACAGTGAATATCTACGTTGGCAACCTGCCCTACAAAATCACCGATACTGACATGCGCGAACTGTTCGCAGCTTATGGCGAAGTATCAAGCGTTAGCATGGTTAAGGATAAAATGACAGGGCAATCTAAAGGCTTTGGCTTTGTCGAAATGCCTAATGATGCTGAAGCTGCTGCTGCCATTCAGGGGTTGAATGAAAAAGCGGTTCAAGGCCGCAACATTAAAGTTAACGAAGCAAAACCACGCGAAGATCGCCCACGCACAGGTGGCGGTGATCGCGGCGGCTTCCGTCCACGCAGCAATGATGGCGGTGGTTACGGCGGCGGTTACGGCGGTGGTCGTGACGGCGGCGGCTTCGGTGGCGGTCGCGGTGGTGATCGTGGCGGCGACCGTGGTGGTGATCGCGGCGGCGACCGTGGTGGTGATCGCGGCGGCGATCGCGGCGGCGATCGCGGTGGTTTCCGCAAGCGCGAATTCTAATTCGCCAAGGCTGACAGGCTATCCTGTCAGCCTATTTTCTATTTCACCACACCTGCTGGTAAACGCTTCGGCGTGCTCACACAAATATGCTTATTGCGACCTGTTTCGCCACTTTTGATCTCTACTTGTGATTTCGCTACTCCGCACGCTTTAGCAATAAACTTCACTAAATGCTCATTGGCTTTCCCGTCAACCGGGGGTGCTGTAATTCTTACCTTGATCCGCTCTTCCTGAATTTCCGCAAACGCATCACTGCTGGCTTTCGGCTGCACCCGCACAAACAGGTGCAACACTTCGCCTTCCCAGCGGTAAAAATCCGCCACGCTATAAACCGTAAGACTGGAATATAATCAGCACCACGTACAGCAACAAAATCGCCACCATCGGTGCAAGATCCACCATGCCGATTACCGGCACAAAACCGCGAATCCGGCGCAATAACGGTTCAGTCAAACTATTCAGCAAGTCTGCCAGCGGATTCCCGTAAGTATTTCCCACCCAACTCAGCACTGCCTGCACCACCAACGCAAAAATGTAGATATGAATAACGGTACGAATCACTTCCAGCACCGAGAACACCACAATCCCGAATAAATCCGCGCCGCCACCTTTTAAACCTAATAGCAACAAGACTTTAATTACCGTCAAACCCACTGCTAACACCACCGCAGCAGTGTCGACCTTACCCATTGCCGGAATCATCCGCCGCATCGGAACCAATACCGGATTGGTAATTTTCACCAAAAACTGCGATAACGGGTTGTAAAAATTAGCTCGTGCTAACGCTAACAATAAACGCAGCAATACCGCGCCGATGTACAACGAAAACAACGTGTCTACCAAAAAAATACCGACATTTTGCAAAGCACTCATGGGAAATCCTCTTAGCTATTCGCCGCTGCTAGTTCACAAGAACGCTTTTCAGCCGCTTGCAACGCCTTACCAAACAACGCCGTTAACTCGCCATCGTTTAACACGTGCAGCGCGGCTTCAGTCGTACCACCTTTGGAAGTCACTTTGCGGCGTAATTCCGCAGGCGGGTCTTGGCTTTCCAATGCCAATTTGGCAGCACCAAACGCGGTTTGCACCACCAGCAAATGTGCATCTTCTGCACGGATACCCAACTGTTCAGCCGCCGCTTGCATCGCCTCCATCACGAGGAAAAAGTACGCGGGGCCACTGCCTGAAACTGCCGTCACCGCATCCAGCTTACCTTCATCCGCAAACCACAAGGTAATTCCTACTGCACGTAAAATACTTTCAGCGGTACTGCGTTGTAATTCAGATACTTGCGGATTCGCGTATAAACCCGTGGCTCCGGCTTGCACCAAGGCGGGCGTATTCGGCATACAACGCACAATCGGCATATTACCGCCCAACCAAGCATTCAGGGCTTGCTCACGAATCCCCGCCGCGACAGAAATAATCAACGGGCGACTGCGCTGCGCTTGCTCTGCCAAGGTTTTTACAACCTCCCCCATCACCTGCGGTTTCACTGCTAATACCACCACGTCTGCGCCCTGCATGGCTTCGCTATTGTCGGTGCTGGTAAAAACCGTAGGCCAGTGCTGGCGAATCGCATCCAGTTGACGCTGATCAGGGTCAGCCACGCGCAAGCTGACATTCGCTTGATCTTGCAACAACCCAACAATCAAACTACGCGCCATATTGCCCGCACCGATGAACGTAATTGTGGTCGGCTTTTGTGCCAATTTTGGTGTTTCCATAGTCGTTTTGTGCCTGTCCAGTGAATTTCGTAGGATAATGGGTGCTAGTTTACAACCTCCAAGGGTCATAATGGAAAATTTGCTGTTAATTGCCATACTCGGCGCGGGCGTGTGGTTCTGGATCGACTCAATGAACGCCCGCGAACGCGCCATCGCAGCGGCAACACGCGCCTGCCAGTCCATCAATGTGCAACTGCTGGATCAAACGGTTTCGCTGGAAAGCCTAAAACCGGCACGAAATAATGCTGGGCACTTAGTGTGGCGACGCACTTACGGATTTGAATACAGCATACAAGGTGTGGAACGCCGGAGCGGACGGGCGATTTTGCGTGGGCGTGTGCTGGAACAAGTGCAGTTGGATAGCGACAGTGGCACAACGATTGAGCAGCATGAATAATACTGCCCAATCTTTATATCTATTGTGAGTTTTCGATTACAGCCAATCGTTTTTCCAGCGCTTCGAGCTTTTCGCGAGTGCGCAGTAACACTGCTGATTGAATATCAAACTCTTCGCGTGTCACCAGATTCATTTTTTGCAAACCGCCTTCGAGCAAACCACGCATATTTTTTTCCACGTCTTCTTGCATGTGGCGCACGGGTTCAGGCAGGAGCGCGGAAAGTTTTTTTGCTAAATCATCAAGGTTGCCAAAGTTTTGCATGGGGAATCTCCTCGTGTCGTTAGATGAGCCGAATTGTAGCATTACAACACACAAATGAGAGGCTGATCTTTGCATTGGTGCATCAGGTAACGCTAATGCACTTATATCGTGCATTTAGGTGTGCGTAAGGGGGCTTGTAATGATACGAAAATGATGTGTTTTTACCACATTGTCTGTATTTACCACGTCCTCATTGATTTTTTCAGGGTTGGCACGGCAATTGCTTTGTAATCATCGTTAAACAATTTTGGTTTTCTTAAACAGGAGATAGTGAGATGAAAAACGGCGTATTGTTAACTGCAACATTATTGGGTTCTTTGTTGATCAGCGCACAAGCTGTTGCAGGTGCGTCTGCTAACATCGGTGCTACTAGCAACTACATCTGGCGTGGGTTAACACAATCTCAGGATCGTGGTGCGTTTTCAGGTGGATTGGATTACGAAGCAGAAAATGGTTTATATGTTGGCACATGGGCAAGCGGACTCGGTGGTCACGGTCTTGGTGAAGAAGTCGACGTTTACGCAGGCTACGCGAAAGAACTTCCTAATGGATTCGCTTATGACGTTGCTGCCACCACTTACCAATATCCAACTGCAACAGCCGGAAATGCGCATTTTGAAGAAGTTTCATTGAAAGGTAGCTACGGTATTGCTGAAGCTGGTGTGGCTTATACTGTGAGTTCAAAGGACGACACCACCGCAGAATTCAGTAAAGGCGACAAGTACTACCACATCGGTGTAAACAAGGAACTTGCAAATGGGTTCAGCGTTGGTGGCACTGTAGGTAAATATGATTTTGACGATGCTGCGGGTGATGATTACACGCATACTCAAATCGCTTTAACAAAATCATTCAAAAAAGCAGGCGATTTTGTGTTGGCAGCAGATAAGCCAAGTGGTCGCGTTGGCGTTACTGATACCAAGGTGTCCCTGTCTTGGACTAAATCTTTCGATTTCTAAGTCTGTCCTGTTCGCCCCGCCTGTCATGGGTGGGGTTTCTATTGCAAGGAGTGATCTCTTATGAAAATGGTTACAGCCATTATCAAGCCATTCAAACTCGACGATGTACGCGATGCTTTGGGTGACATTGGTGTTAAAGGCATTACCGTCACGGAAGTGAAAGGTTTTGGTCGTCAAAAAGGCCACACTGAACTGTACCGTGGCGCAGAATATGTGGTTGATTTTCTGCCAAAAATTAAGTTGGAAGCAGCCGTTGCTGAGTCGCAAGTCGAGCAAGTGATTGAGGCTATCACGAAATCGGCGAATACCGGCAAGATTGGCGATGGCAAGATTTTCGTTACGTCGATTGAGCAAGTAATCCGCATCCGTACTGGCGAAAGCGGCACAGACGCACTCTAAGGGGGACTTATGATGAACTTACGTTTTGGTTGGATGTTGCTGGTCGCCCTGTTGGGGTTTTCTGGCATCGCCTTAGCTGATCCTGATCCAGCGGCAGCAGTTCCTGTACCGGATAAAGGCGATACCGCGTGGATGATGCTTTCTACGCTGTTGGTTATTTTAATGATTATTCCGGGCTTGGCACTGTTCTACGGTGGCTTGGTTCGCGCTAAAAACATGTTGTCCGTTTTGGCACAAGTTTTCACTATTTTCTGCGTTATTGCGATTCTGTGGGTCGTTTATGGCTACAGCTTGGCCTTTACCGATGGTGGCAGCTTGAATAGCTTCGTCGGCGGTTTGAGCAAAATGTTCCTCAAAGGTGTGGATACTGCGGTTACTGTCGAAACCTTCAGCAAGGGCGTGGTTATTCATGAAATGATGTTCATGGCATTCCAATTGACCTTCGCAGCTATCACCGTTGCCCTGATCGTAGGTGGTTTTGCAGAGCGCATTAAATTCTCTGCTCTGTTAGTGTTCTCTGTATTGTGGTTCACCTTCTCTTACCTGCCAATGGCACACATGGTGTGGTTCTGGGGCGGCCCTTCAGCGTATGACGCTCCGGCTGGCTTCTTGTTTGCGAAAGGTGCTTTGGACTTCGCGGGTGGTACAGTCGTACACATCAACGCGGCAATGGCAGCACTGGTAGGCGCAATCGTGGTCGGCAAGCGCGTAGGTTACGGTCGTGACCCGATGCCACCACACAACTTGGTCATGACCATGATCGGCGGTTCATTGCTGTGGGTTGGCTGGTTCGGCTTCAACGCTGGCTCTAACTTGGAAGCAACTGGCACCGCAGTGTTGGCAATGGTTAACACCATCGTTGCTACCGCAGCCGCTGCATTATCTTGGATGTTCGCAGAATGGGTATTGCGTGGCAAACCTTCCCTGTTGGGTGCGGTTTCCGGTGCGGTTTCTGGTCTGGTTGCAATCACTCCAGCAGCTGGTTTTGCAGGCCCGATGGGTGCAATCGCATTGGGTCTGGTAACAGGTGCAGCATGTTTGTGGGGTGTTACTGGCCTGAAACATATGCTGGGCTATGACGATTCCCTCGACGTATTCGGCGTACACGGTATCGGCGGTATCATCGGTGCAATCGGCACGGGTATTCTGGTCAACCCAGCATTGGGCGGCTCAGGTATCTTTGACTACGCTACCGGTGCAGTGGCTGAATACAGCAGTGCGCAAGTCATCAATCAGTTATGGGGCGTAGGCGTAGCCATCGTTTGGTCGGGTGTAGTGAGCTTCGTATTGTTCACCTTACTCAAAATGACCATCGGTCTGCGGGTTTCTCAAGACGAGGAACGCGAAGGTCTGGATACTGTTTCCCACGGCGAACGCGCTTACTCTTAAGCGAAATGAGCAACTGACTTCTCCGAGTCGACTTGAGGCGGGTAATTCCCGCCTCTTTTCTTTGTGGAACGCCTTTAAAAATCCCCGCCAATTCACTGCCAATTAAGCTTGTGTCTTGTTTATTAAAGCCACAATAAACCCAAGCATATTGGGGTGGACTGGCTTAATACGATGCAAAAAATAATCTGGCTCCTGTTGGGTGGCTTAGTCATAGTGGTCGGGCTGGGCTTGGTTCCGTTACATCAAACCACTATGATCAAAGCGACAGTTGCTAAAACATTGCCTAACGGTGCGCAATTCGTGCCGAGCGAATGCTGGTTTACCAATACCACGAATTTGTCAGTATCTTGCGGCTGGTTACACACCGCCCCACCACAAACCGGTGCGCCTTCTGCGTTTCGCCTCCCTGTTGTCATCATGCGTCATGCCGGATTGGGGCATCAGCCTGATCCTTTGGTGTATTTAGCCGGTGGCCCCGGTTCTGCCGCATGGCTGGATAAAGACGGGGTGGAAAATCATTGGCTGGCGTGGTTTGAGCAAAAATACGCGATGAAACGCGATCTTATCTTGTTTGACCAGCGCGGCACTGGCATGAGCGAACCTGCGTTAGGTTGCCAAGCGTACCGCGATTTAAGTGCGAGTGTTTTATCCAACCCCGGCACGCCAACCGACAACGCGCGACGTTACCTCGAAGTCAGTCAACAATGCCAAGAACAGTTAACTCAAGCCAAGCAACCATTAAATGAACTGGGCACGCATCTCAGTGCGCAAGATGTCAACGATCTCCTGACCCTGCTGGATTATCAGCAAAGCAATTTACTCGGCGTTTCCTACGGCACGCGCTTAGCACTCGAAATCCAGCGTCGCTTTCCAGAGCGAGTGCGCAGTTTAACGCTCGACTCGCTTTACCCGCTGGGTGAACACCTGTTACGCGATTGGCCGGAATTGTTAAATAACAGCCTGCAACGTCTGTTTCAGTATTGCACGGCGGATGAACGCTGCCTGCTGGAAAACGGTGATATTGAAGCCCGCTACCACGCGCTGATGGCACAACTACGCACCACACCGTTGCGGATTCCGGTCGCGGATTTGCAATTGGGGAATCTGCAAGAGCTGCAACTCAATGATGAAATTTTGCTGGCAATGCTGTTCGACGCGCAATACAACAGCCATCAATTGAAATACTTACCGAGTTTTATCCGCCATTTGCAGGAAGGCCGCATCGACTTAGCGCGGGAATATATCAACAATTACCTCTATCACCAGTTTGACGCGGCATTTCGTGAGCCGGTTTTCTGGGCAGTGGAATGCAGCGATAATCCGGCAATTTCGCGCGATAGCATGGTGGCGAAAGTCGACACTTACCCACACCTGCGTTACTACCTGCCTGCCGATTACGATATGTGCAGCGTGTGGAATAAAAACCGCCAACACCCCGGTTTACAAGTCAGCGCAGAGCGGCTTACCGTCCCCAGTTTGATTTTATCGGGCGAAGACGACCCGATTACCCCGGCGGCATGGGCAGCCAAAGCTGCCACCAAACAATTTGCTGAGGACTCCACCTATTTGTTCCGGTTCAGCGGAATTGCGCACAGCGTGCTCGACAACAAACCGTGCGCCAGTGATTTATTTATCGGCTTTATCAACGACCCTGCGCAACGCCCGCGTGCGGATTGTCGGCTTGATAAACCACAGGATTAACAGCCGTCATTCCACTTATCGCGATTTGCTTGAGCTAGGCTGGCGGACACCGCAAAATCGGGGAATTATCACCACGAAAAATACCAATAATGAGTCTTGCCGTCGTTTATAGCCGCACTAATAGCGGGTTAGATGCTCCCTTGGTGAGTGTTGAAGTCCACCTTGCCAACGGTTTACCGAGCTTTTCCATTGTCGGTTTACCAGAAACCGCGGTGAAAGAAAGCCGTGACCGGGTACGGGCGGCATTGACGAATTCCGGGTTCAATTTTCCGGTGCGGCGCATTACCGTCAATCTCGCGCCCGCCGATATTCCCAAAGATGGCGGACGCTTCGACCTGCCCATCGCGATTGGAATGCTTGCCTCCAGCGAACAAGTCGCCACCGAAACCCTGCAAAACTACGAATTCATTGGGGAATTATCCCTAGGCGGACACTTGCGCCCGGTGCGTGGCGTATTACCTACGGCGTTTGCAGCGTTGCAAGCCGGACGTGCTTTGATCGTGCCGCAGGAAAATGCCGCCGAAGCCAGTTTAATCCGGGGCTTAAAAGTATTTGCGGCTCAACACCTCAGTGAAGTGGTCGAACACTTGTACGGTTCGCAACCGCTGGTGCGCTGGGAACAGGCGATTGAAACCCGTGAAATCCATTACCCGTTTGATTTAAGCGATGTTAAAGGCCAATTCATGGCACGTCGCGCCCTCGAAATTGCAGCAGCGGGCGGGCATAACCTGCTCATGGTCGGGCCACCGGGAACTGGCAAAACCATGTTAGCCAATCGCCTCGCAACCATTTTGCCGCCACTCAATGAGACCGAAGCCTTGGAATCGGCGGCGATTGCCTCGATCAGCCATCACGGTTTTGATGCCTGCAACTGGGGGCAACGTCCGGTGCGCGAGCCGCATCACACTTCATCCGGGGTCGCGTTGGTGGGCGGTGGCTCGCAAGTCAAACCGGGGGAAATTTCTCTGGCACATCACGGCATTTTGTTTTTAGACGAACTCACCGAGTTTGACCGCAGCGTGCTGGACGTACTGCGCGAACCGCTAGAAACCGGCAAAATCACCTTATCGCGTGCCGCACGTCAGGCGACTTACCCCGCACGCTTTCAATTGGTTGCCGCAATGAACCCTTGCCCGCAAGGACGCACCTGCGATTTACGCGACAACTGCGAATGCAGCCCCGAACAGCAACGCCGCCACCGCAATCGCATTTCCGCACCGTTTCTGGATCGGATTGACCTGCAAATCGAAGTACCACGGGTTAAACAAGACGATCTTCAATCACTTAAACAAGGCGAAAGCAGTGCGCAAGTACGCACACGGGTCGAAACCGCCCGCCACCGCCAGCAACAACGTCAAGGAAAAATCAATAATGCCCTGAGCGGGCGTGAAGTGGATGTGCATTGCCTGTTGACCGAAAAAGACCAAAAGCTGTTAAACGCGGCAATGGAACGTTTCAAACTGTCGGCGCGCGCTTACCACCGCATTCTCAAAGTCGCCCGCACCATCGCGGATTTGGCGACCAGTGACGACATCCGCACTGCGCATTTAACCGAAGCGTTGAGCTATCGCGCGTTGGATCGTTTAGCCGCGCTGTAACAACGCATCCAGTTCGGCTAAACGCTCTGGCGTGCCAATATCGCGCCAGTCACCGCTGAACAGTTCACCACTAACGCGCTGTTGCTGCATGGCTTCGCGCAATAACGGAGCTAACGGGCGTTTACCGTAAGGCAAATCAGCAAACAACGCCGGGTGGTAATAACCAATGCCGCTAAAGGTGTAACGCACCGCCCCTTCGCTGGCAACACGCGCTTGCTGCAAAGCAAAATCACCGTGCGGGTTGTGTTCGGGATTATTCACCAAGACCAAATGCGCCAGATCATTGCCCGACAATGCACGCGGCAAACACGGGTAATCACACCATACATCGCCATTCACCACCAAAAACGGCGCGTCGCCCAACAACGGCAACGCTTTCACAATCCCGCCTGCGGTTTCCAGCGCACCTTCTTGTTGCTCGTCGGAAAAGTGCAAACGCACGCCCCATTGTGCGCCATCGCCTAAGGCTTGCGGCAATTGCCAGCCAAGGTGCGCGGTATTAATCACAATCTCGTGAAAACCGGCAGCAGCAAGTTTTTCAATATGCCACACAATCAGCGGTTTACCGCCAGCAGGTAATAAAGGTTTAGGGGTGTGGTCAGTCAGCGGGCGCATCCGCGTGCCCAGACCGGCGGCTAGAATCATCGCTTTCATCGTCATTACCTAGGCGGGAATATGCACTGTGCCAATCCGTTGCGGAATGCCAGCCTGACGCATCCACTCCACCAACTCGCTTGTTTCGTGGTAACGCGAACCGATTTCCAGCACGTAACTCAATACCAGCGGTAAGTCGTTCAGATACCCGGCTTTGCCATCGCGGTGATATAAGCGGGCAAAAATACCCAGCACCTTCAAATGGCGTTGTAACCCCATCAGGTCAAACCAACGCTGGAAATTATCCGCATCCACCGGGGGAATCGTGCCCTGCGAAATCGCCTCTTTGCGGAAGCAATCAACCCACACCGCCACTTGGCTTTGCGGCCACACCACGTAGCAATCGCGCAATAACGACACCAAATCGTAAGTTGCAGGCCCTAATACCGCATCCTGATAATCAATAATGCCGGGGCTGTCGTCGCCCGTAATCATTAAATTGCGCGAATGGTAATCGCGGTGCACAAATGCTACCGGCTGCCCTACCGCTTCTTCCACCAAGGCTTCAATGGTGTGGTTAATCAAATCGTGGGGAATTTCATCATCCGAAAAACCCAAATGCGTGCTTAAAAACCAATCCGGCATTAACTGCATTTCAGCGCGTAACATACGCTCGTTATACGCAGGTAAATGATCACAATCCGCCTGCTGCAATTGCAACAAAGCGTGTAATGCATCAGCGTACAAATTATTCACGGTTTGCGGGCTTAATGCCTGTAAATACGGGGTATTGCCGAGGTCTTCGAGTAATAAAAAACCATCGAGCAGGTTTTGTGCCAAAATCGTGGGTGCATGAACGCCCTTGGCTTGCAAACGCCGCGTAATATCGACAAACGGGCGTACATCTTCTTTATCGGGGGGGGCATCCATACAGATTGCCGTGCCATCCACAGTACGCGCCCGGAAATAACGCCGGAAGCTCGCATCCGCCGACGCGACTTCTAACAGCGCGTGTTCCCAACCGGGAAGGCTGTGAACCCATTGGGTTAATTGCTCTAAACGGACATCCTGTGTCATAACGTTGGCGACCGACATGCGCACTCCGCAACTTTGCTGCAAAGCTTTATCCTAGCACGGGTAGCTTGCTACAGTTTGAACAATAAAGCATCAATATTTATGGTAGATACACAGAATTTATGGCCAACGCCCGAATACCAACAGCAAGTAGAACACCTGCGTGCCGCCATTGGGCAGCCGTTATACCTCGTTGAAATAGATACCACCGAGATCAATGCAGGCGTTAAATTCCCGCATAAACCCCTGACATTATTGGGAATCGTGGATTTCCCACAACCTGACCCTTACCGCCAATTAAGCCCGCACCTGCTAATCCTTGATGACGGGCGCGGGGTCAATTTAGGGCGTATTGCGCGGATCAGCTTCAACAGTGCTTATTCACCGCCACCACAAGATGTGCTGTTTATCAATAAAGAATTTGTAACGGATTTGTTACTTGCACCGCGCAGTTTGAGTCACGCCTCAGTAGCCGCAACCTCGCGAGCCTTACTAGCGCAGTTGTTTGGCGATGTGCCGGGGCAGTTGCTGGCGCAATTACCGCAGTCCTGAAATTCAGCAAATGGGTGTCACTCAGCATACCAACTTTCACTTTCGCCGTGTTCTTGTAACAGCTTCACCATGTCATTGACGTATTGCTTGAGGTATTTGTTTTTCAACCATGCCACGTGCGTCGACGAGCGTGGAAACAAATGCGATAAATCACGCAGCACCAGCTCATCATCGTGAATGTGGGAATACGCCATTTTCGCAATAATCCCCGCCCCAAAACCCAAGCGCACGTAGCTAATAATGACATCGGTGTCGGTGGCGGCAAACGTTACATCCAAACGCAAACCCGCCGCCCGAAAGGTTTCGTGGATTTTAGAACGTCCGGTAAAACCAAAGATGTAAGTTAGCACCGGATGTTCGGCAATGCGCTCCAAAGTGAGTTTGCCTGCCGCCAACGGATGGCCTTCGGGCAATACCAGACCGTGATTCCAGTCGTAACATTTGCGGCTTTCTAGGCCACTGTCTTTGTCCAGCTCTTCGGTGCATACCGCAATATCTGCTTTGCCATCATGAAGCATTCGCACCAGTTCCACGGGTGTACCTTGCAAAAAGTGAATGGCGACTTCCGGGTAACGCTGGCGAAATTCCAGCATGACTTCGGGCAGAAAATACTTAGCTTGCGTATGCGTGGTCGCGATACGAATTTCACCACGGGTTTGCAAGCGGTAATCGTCCGCCACCGCCCGAATGTTTTCCAACGATTGTTCAATGCGGTCGAGTTCTTGGACGATGGCTTTGCACACCGGCGTTGGCTCAACCAGCCGCTTCCCCCTGCGTTCAAACAACGGCATTCCCAACTCTTCTTCCAGCAACCCCAATTGGCGGCTCACGGCGGATTGCACAATGTAATGCTGATCAGCGGCACGCGAGACATTCATGCCGTTATTCAACAAGGTTTTGAGAAGACGTAACTGGAACAATTTCATTCTTTATCGCTTTTCAAGATAACTATATCGAATTATAGCGTTTTTTATAATTTACGCATTGCAGCATAATCGCCAGCAACGAAAGACTACCAGAGGTTAACCTCATGAGCATTCTCCACAAAATCATCGGTCACGCGGAAATCAGCACCTTAGAATTGCTGTTGAGTGGTGCGTTTGCCCCGTTACGCGGCTATTTGAATCAAGCGGATCACAGCAGCGTTTTGCAACACAATCGGCTGAGCAATGGCACATTATGGCCTCTGCCGCTGGCATTAACGCTGACACCCGCAGAAAAACGCGAAGCACAACTCAGCGGACGCATAGTCTTAGTGGATGCAACAGAACGCCGCGCTATTGCAGAAGTTGAAATCGACAGCTTTTACCGCTTGCCTCCAGACATGCTGGCACTCGCGCAAGCTTTTGATGCTAGCCGCACGCTGGATACTTGGTACGTCAGTGGCGCAGTCAAACCTTTACAGAAAATACTCCACCCTGCATTCAACAGCTTGCGGTTTAACGCCCCTGCTGTGCGGCATAGTGTGCAACATTGGAACAGCATTATCGCCGTGCAAGCGACACCGACGCTCGATCCAGCGGATTTGCAACAAGCCTGCACATGGTTAACCGACACGGAAACCGGCGGTGGTTTGTTGGTACAAATAGGCGTGAATGAAACCGCCCCCGATTTCCACGAGCGCGTGCGAGACTTGCGCAATCAGGTGAAATGCACCGCTGCCCGTCAAATCAAACTCTCCCTGTTACCGTGCGTGGAAGGCTTGGGAGAAAAGCGTTGCCTGCTGTTGCAAGCATTGGTGAGCCGGAATTACGGTGCGACAGGCTTTGTGGTGAGCAACCACGTATCACCCGAAGCTCGCCGCTGGCTGTTACAACACCACGATGAAATTGGCTTAGAAATCATTCCGGTACGAGCGAATCGTGCTCAACTGGCGAAGCGATCTAATAGCCATCCCCTTTGCAACGCAGCCTGAAACTCCCTTCCTCTCTTCAGGTTGCGCGATCCGGTGCGAGCTTCGGCTCGCATTTTTTTACCGGCGGTATTCACTCCAAAGTGAATGTGACTTTCAAGGAAAAATCCCAGCGGGCTTTGTGAATATCCGGCGGAAATGGCAATGCACCAGAAACCGCATTCACCGCTTGCAACGCGGCCTTATCCAGCCATTCATTCCCAGAACTCTGGCTCACCCGCGCCCCCATCACCGTTCCAGCGGCGGATAGAGTAAACGCTACCGTCACGACCCCTTCAATTTCCGCTTGCTCTGCCATACGCGGATATTGCTTACGTGCTGCAATCAACCGCTGTAACTTGGCGCGGTAAGCCGCTTCTGCCGCACCGTTATTTACCGGAACTGGCGCGGGTGTTGGTTTTGCTACCGCTGCAACAGGTGCTTGCGCAGGCATTACCGGGCGCGGCGGCGGAGTCACCACAGGTGCGGGCGTAACAACCGCAGGTTGCGGTGTCGGAGGTGGTGTTACTTCAGGTTTTGTTTCAGGCTTAGGTGGTGGTTTTGGCGTTGGCTTTTCAACCACTTTTTTAGGCGGCTTAGGCTTTTCCGGTGGCTTGGGTAAAGGTTTCGCAACCGGCTTAGGTGGCTGAGGTTTAACCGGGACTGGCTCAGGTGCAGGCGGTGGCGGCGACTCAACAGGTGGCGCGGGTGCAGGCTGAAACTGCGTCAATGACAAGGTAACAGGTTGCGGAACCGCTGGCTTTTCCAGCACATCCTGCCACAACAATAACGGCAAAGCGACGACGACCAGCGCGGTATGAAACAGCGCGGACGTGGCAAAACCCGTAAAATGGTACTTCACGGGGCTTGCTCAGTTTGGATGGAAAGCTGCTCAAATTGCTTGGCTTTCAGCACATCCACTACGCTGATGAAATGCTCAAAAGCCGCCACTTTATCCACCCGCAACTGCACTGGTGTAGTGTTGAGATGCGCATCCAGCTTCCCGCCCAAATCCGCCGCCGTTACCAAATTACCTTCAAAGAAAATCTGGTTCTGCGCATTAATAGCAATTTCCAACACCTTCTCATCGCTACTCGCCTGCTGACTTTGCTCCGCCTTCGGCAAATCCACCGGGATCAAACCCTGCGAAATAAACGACGCAGTAGTCAGCACAATCGCCAACAGCACCAGCATAATATCAATGAAAGGAATCATATTGATTTGGTCAAAGCGTTTCATGCGCCTTTACCATCCTTCCACGCCTGCCAGCAGGCGGTCAGCACTTCGACTTTGCGTAGCAAACCGTTGTAAAACAAGATCGCCGGAATCGCCACCAACAACCCCGCTGCTGTCGCTTTCAACGCCAACGCCAACCCCAACATGATGGTATGCACCTCGATCTTGCCGCCCTGCCCCATTGTGTAAAACGTCACCAGAATCCCCAGCACCGTCCCCAACAGCCCCACGTAAGGCGCGTTCGAGCCAATGCTGGAAATGGTGGTGAGGTTACGGGTCAGGTCAATTTTCAGGGTTTCGATATGGTCGAACTGCTGCACCTTAACGCGGTTGAGGTAGAGGTAACGCTCAATCACCAACGCGAGCATGATGAAACTCATCAAACCGAGTGTGCCGAGTACCAGATAATCCAAATTGGCTTGTAGAAATTCCATTCGTTACCCTCAATAAACATTGCGGAGCAGTATAAACCACGCCCCGCTGTTTTGTTTATCCCCTCCCGCAGTGCCACCTCGTACAGATCACCGCCGCCGTTTAAGTAGAGATTATGCATCTGAACTTTCAACCAACTAAATGTCGACAATATTCGTTTATTGTGCGGATTTTGTAGCGAATATTGAGAGTTTTATATAATATTGTCTTACAATTTCGCCGCTAGGAATACTTATACATGAATAATGAAACACCAAAGGTCATTTACACACTGACGGATGAAGCGCCACTGCTGGCGACTTGCTCTTTGCTACCGATTATCCGCACCTTTGCATCAGGCGCAGGCATTGAAATCACCAAAAGTGATCTGTCACTACCTGCACGTACCCTTGTCGAGTTCTCTGACTATCTGACAGCAGCGCAACAGGTATCTGACGATCTGGGGATTCTGGCGCAACTGACGCAAGAACCAGATAGCAACATCGTCAAGTTACCTAATATCAGCGCATCTGTGCCGCAACTGGTAGCGACGGTCAAAGAACTGCAAGCCGCAGGCTACCCACTGCCGGATTACCCCGAAGACCCGCAAACCGAAGAAGAAAAGACCCTTCTGCGCCGTTATTCCAAAGTACTGGGCAGTGCGGTAAACCCAGTGCTGCGTGAAGGCAACTCGGATCGGCGCGTACCCGCCGCCGTCAAACGTTACGCACAAACTTTTCCGCATGAAATGAAAGAGTGGAGTCAGGCTTCACGCACCCACGTTTCGCACATGCATCACGGTGACTTTTACAGCAGCGAAAAATGCCTGACGCTGGATCGTGCCTGCGATGTCAGCATGGATTTGGTGACGAACAGTGGCAAAACCATTGTGCTCAAGCCCAAAGTTTCCCTGCTGGAAGGCGAAATCATCGACAGCATGTTCATGAGCAAAAAAGCCCTGTGCGAGTTCTACGAAAAGCAGATTGAGGACGCGAAAGAAACGGGCGTGATGTTCTCGTTGCACGTCAAAGCCACCATGATGAAAGTGTCGCACCCGATTGTGTTCGGCCACTGCGTCAAGATTTTCTACAAAGAGCTGTTTGAAAAACACGCGCAGTTGTTCAAGGAATTGGGTGTCAACCCGAACAACGGCATGAGCAGTGTGTATGAAAAGATTGCCACGCTGCCGACCTCGCTGCGTGAAGAAATTGAGCGCGATATTCATGCCTGCTACGAACACCGCCCGGAACTGGCAATGGTGGATTCAGCCAAAGGCATTTCCAACCTGCATTCCCCCAACCATGTGATCGTGGATGCCTCAATGCCAGCCATGATCCGCAATGGCGGCAAAATGTATGGCCCGGCGGGTAAGTTGAAAGATACCAAGGCAGTGATGCCGGAAAGTACTTTTGCGCGTATTTATCAGGAGATCATCAATTTCTGTAAAACCCACGGCTCTTTCGACCCGCGCACGCTCGGTACTGTGCCGAACGTCGGTCTGATGGCGCAAAAAGCCGAAGAATACGGTTCACACGACAAGACGTTTGAAATTCCCGAAGATGGCGTGGCACGTATTGTCGACGATCAAGGCAAGGTCTTGATTGAACAAAACGTGGAAGCTGGCGACATCTGGCGTATGTGCCAAACTAAAGATCTGCCAGTGCGCGACTGGGTGGGTCTGGCAGTCAGACGAGCGCGTGAATCCCAATTACCTGCCGTGTTCTGGCTGGATGAGTACCGTCCGCATGAAGCCGAGCTGATCAAGAAGGTGAAAACTTACCTGAAAGATTACGATCTGACGGGGGTAGATATTTGCATTATGTCACCCCTGCGCGGGATGCGTTTCAGTCTGGAACGGATTATTCGTGGCAAGAGCACGATTTCCGTGACGGGCAATATTTTGCGCGACTACCTGACTGACTTGTTCCCGATTATGGAAGTGGGTACGAGTGCCAAAATGCTATCAGTTGTCCCCTTGATGAAAGGCGGCGGTTTGTATGAAACCGGTGCGGGTGGTACTGCGCCGGTATTGGTGAAGCAATTGTTGGAAGAAAACCACCTGAGCTGGGATTCTCTTGGTGAGTTTCTGGCACTGACGGTTTCGTTTGAACAGGTAGCCAGACAATACGGCAGCAATAAAGCCAAAGTGCTGTCGGTCACGCTGGATGAGGCCATTGGGAATGTGTTGTTGAGCGATAAATCACCGAAGCCGCGCACGGGCGAGTTGGATACACGCGGCAATCACTTCTATCTGGCGATGTATTGGGCGCAAGCACTTGCCAAGCAAACCGAAGAGCCAGAAATGGCGGCGCATTTCGGCAAGTTGGCGGCAGTTTTGACGGAAAATGAAGAAAAAATTCTGGCAGAGCTGAAGGACGCTCAAGGGCATCCTGTGGATATTGGCGGCTATTTCTACGCTGATTCTGCCATGACCAAAGCGGTGATGCGTCCGAGTGCGACGTTCACGAATGCGATTATGGCGGCACGTATGCCGGGTTTTAGTGCGGCGGAACTGGACGCGCGGCACTGACTGATGCCGATGGTATAAGCCTCAAAAAAAGGGTGTGTCAAAAGACACACCCAAAAAAGAACAAACCAGACTGAAGAAAAAATTACCGTGACTTGGATTAAAACTCAGTTTCGAGCTTCAACCAAGTGGTTCGACCCGCTTCGTTGACACGGACAGGAACGTTAACAGTCGAATTGATTGTATCGGCACGACTAACATGTTCTGCGTAAGTTTTATCAAACACGTTATCAACGCCAAACCGTACCTTAGTGTTTTTGCTGATACTGTAACGACCATACGCATCTAACACGCCATAACCGGGTGTTTTACCTGCATCTAAACCACTTAACGTATCAATACGATCTTGGTTAGAAGCGAAGCGCACTCGCGCACCACTACCCCATTTCGCACCATTGTAATCAAGTTGAACTTTGCCATTGTCCGCAGGTGTCTGGGAAATAGCACGATTATCAGTGGTGTTGGTGCGACGTACATGCGCAATATCGCCTGACAGCGTGACTTTATCCGTCAGCTTGGCACTCGCACCTAGTTCAATACCGGTAATATCAGCATCAACGTTGCGATAGATAGTTGCTCCGTCAGCGGTTTTGATGCCAGCTTGTCCAGCCGCCTTATCACGAAGAATGAAATCGTCTACCTTGTCAGCAAACAGGCTTCCCGTCCAACGAACTTTACCGCGCTGCTGGCTAATTCCAAGATCAAGTTGATGGTGTTTTTCAGGCTTGATATTAGGATTGCCAACCCATGTCCCATTGTTCAAGTAACGCTCAGTTTCATCCGCAGTCCTTACAGTACGGCTAAGACCAGTAAACACTTGGGTATTTTCATTAAGCGCATGTTCGTAACGTAACAATGCACCAACATTATTTTCTGTTTTACCCTGCGTATCCTGCGCCGTTACGCCACTGTAATATTTTTGATACTTGGTGTTAGCTGTATTTGCAGCAAAATTTTGTCCGGCCTTGCTGGCACTCGCTTCAACACGATCAACCCGTGCCCCATACTTCAATTTCCCCTGATCTGACAACTTAGTTTCCGCTTCTACGAACAAGCCAGTTTGATCGGTTTTTGCATCCGGCCACAACAAGTACATATCCATACCCGTACCGCCCTTCATTGAGGCATTGCGGGTACGATTTTGCACATTCACACCGTAAGTCACGTCGGTATTACCAACATGAGATTTTAACGCTAATTTCCCACCCACAGTGTCAGATGTTGTAGGCACAGAACGACGGTCAGCAATAGGACGCTCCGGCATACGAACACTGAAGTTATCCATAACGTGTTCAACTTCACTGAGATAAACTTCAGCATCGACACTTTCGACTTTGCCGTTAAATTTGTCTTTGTATTTCAGGCGATGAATATCAGCCTTTTCAACAGGGCTATCCATCCCCGCACCCGGATACCATGCATCATCGAAATCATTGTTTTCATAGCTATATTCGATAGTACGATCAGCCGTTGGGGTAGCACCCAACACAATTCCACCTTGTTTGTGCTTATAAGCACTTTTCACTTCTTTACCATCACCATCTTCATAGTGACCTGCTTCGCGATCCTGCGCGAAAACACGCACGTAACCTTTTTCACTGGCTTTGGTTACGTCAACGGATAAATCATGCTTGATGCCATTGGTTGAGCCTGTCAGGGAAGCTTTACCGCTTAAACCATCTTCGGGGTCAATTTGTGAGCGTGTGTCACGTTCAAACAAGACCGTACCACCACTGCCACCTGAGCCGTGTTGCAGCGTTTGCACCCCTTTTTCAACGGTGACTTTTTCGTAGGTTTCCAGTGCGGCATAGCTAGTAGGTGGATCCATGCGATTAGGGCAACCACCGTGCAGGTACGCTCCATCCAGTAACACATTCACTTGTGTTTGTGATTGCCCACGAATAATCGGCTCAATGCCGCGCCCACCAAAACGGCTACCGGAAACGCCATTGAGTTGCTTGAGGAAATCACCACCATCAGCAGGCAATACCGGGCGACGATCAGTGCCTAATGGCTTGGATTCATTCGGAGTCGCTTTCTTATTGGCCTTGACGTTAACGACCAAGGTGTCGTCCGCCAAAGCCGCGCTGCTCAAAACCAGCATTGAACTCAGCAATACCAGCCGAACTGATAGATGTTGCATGTGAAATTCCTCAATAAAGTGTGATACATCACGCTTATCAAAGCAAAACCCATGCCAAAAAAACAACATGTTGTTTTTACACAACTTTATAGGTGCGAACTAATATTAACCCGGTGTAAGTCGTGTGAAAAAACACGGCTAGGTGTGTGAAAACACGCAGTTCAGTCATCACCGAAAATACCGTTACTGGTAATCAAAACCGAATTTACCCACTTTTTTGACAGCTTCCCGACGCAGGCTTCCACTTTGCTGCCATCGGCTAATTGCGCCTCAATGCTATAGCCCCTGCCCGGTTCGTGGTTCAGGGCGATCACCCGTGTTTCGCCGGGGCGTAATTGCGTCAGGAGGATTTTTTCCTGGGCGTAATCACTGCCGTGTTCAATACTTAACAGCGGAATGATGGCGGTGCGTTGATTGCTGATTTCGACAAACAACGGTTGCATGGGGTAATTGAGGCGATACCAGCCGGAAGCGAGCAACGCACCGCCAATAATGCCGACGAACGCAGTTAATATCACGGATTTGTTCCAAAACTGCATAACTCGCTCCTGTTTCACGTCTGGCAAATTTGCATCATCCGCAACTACGCACTGGGCTGCATTGACATCACGCAAGCTACTATCTTTCACCACACTTTTGCGTTTATTACCGAATGCTTATATACTACAAAGCGTCGATTTCGACTCAACGAGACTATAAAAGAGGTATCACCATGACTATTGACCGCGTTGTTCTGGCTTTCGCAGGCGCAATGATCCTGATTTCATTGGTATTAGGTTATTTGGGTTTCACAACAGTAGCGTTTGTACTGTTGGCGTTCATCGGTTTGAACTTGCTGCAATCTGCATTCACAGGTTTTTGCCCACTGGCAATCGTGTTGAAGAAACTGGGTTTCCAAACCGGTTGCGCGTTTAACTAAACGGTTAAGCACGGCAAACGATAGACATACCCTGCCTTGTGCGGGGTTTGTTTTGTGCGTGTCTTTTGGATTGGGGGTGCTTTTCTAAAGAAAGCCCGCTATCGGCAGGCTAAAGGGGGTAATCGAGAATACAGTGGTGGCCCGGGGCGGAATCGAACCACCGACACGAGGATTTTCAATCCTCTGCTCTACCGACTGAGCTACCGGGCCATGTGAGGGCGCAATTAAACAGTTTTTAGGAAAAGTTGTCAAGAAAAAATCGTTTTGTTCGGCACAAATCGACCTTTCGCCCGTGATAAGCTGCACATGCCACGAAAAACCCACTACAATTCTGCCAAACCCACTTCAAGGCATCCGTTCACCCATGCTGAATTCACACGGTCTATTCTTGGCGATACTGTGGCTGCTGGCAGGCGGTGGCATATTCGTGTTTGCCCGTTGGTTAGGCCGTGTTCTGGATAAATTTCCGTTAGAACCTGACACCCGCCGCTTAATAATGATCGGGTTCGTCGGCATTGTATTGTTTGGAACGCTGAATTTTGTGTGGCGCATCAGCCATTACACTCCGCAAGATACCGCAGACAGCGTGATTGACAGCGAAACACCCGCGATAGGTACGGATGATGCGAATGGTCTGATGCAATTGCACTACCCCGATTTGCAGGCACACCGCCAGAATCTGAAAGAACGCCGCGCTGCTTTACTCAACTTTTTCAAAGACATTCAACTCTGGGCGCAGGCATCGCCGCACCACATCACGTTTTTACAAAGCCTGATCAATATTCATTGGAAAAGCCAAGAAGATTTGAAAGAAGCCGATGAAGCCGTCGATTTAAGCGTGCAAGAGCTGTGGATCCATTACAGCACTGGTGAAGGTGATTACGTCATCAGTCGCTTTAAACCCGAAGCAGAAATCTTGGTTGAACGCATTCGCGATGCACAACGTTTTGACAATACCGGGTTTAAAGCCGAACAAACCGAAGTGCAGGACTTGTTGGAACAAACGCAGCGGCAACTGGCTTACACCGACATTCCAGCCGACCCCAAAGACCGCAGAAAGCCGCAAGCCTTCGTCGCCTACACCCCGGAAAACCGCAAAATGCTAGTGGATTGGTTGCAACAACGCCAAGAAACCACTCTGCTGAATGCGCTGTCACAACTAGACGACAATCAACACCAAATCACCACCAAATTACAGCAACTGCAAACATTTATGCAGCAAACAGACAACCGTGCGCTCTACGAAGCCCTGCAAAAAGTCATCGCCTCTTGGCAAGATTTATCACGTTATAACCAATACGCCGATTACCAAATTTTGTTCGCGGCGGAAGTCGGACTATTGCTGGAAAAACTTTCCGTCTACCATCCCAAACACATTAGCCCGAATCCGCGCACCCTCAGCCTGATCCAGCAATTACACGACAGCTTGTTGCAAACCGCCCCTGAGATTGCACGACGTGCGCAAATCCGCCGCGCCGAAGTAGAACGCAGCTATAGCCCCACCTCGTTTATTCCACCACCCGCGAAACGCCGTTAACGCTAAAACCGTAATTGCCGCAGTAAGTGTTGCAACTGCCGATACGCCCCCGCATCAACTTGCGGTGCATAACATAAGGTTTCATAAACGCGGGTAAATTCAGCGATTACTGCCGCTTGTGCCGGGAATGCATTCGCCGCTTGCTGGGCAAAATCCCCCGGTGTTTGCCCTGTAGCACGCACCGTCCCACGCTTTGCCAACGCGCTGCAAAAAAGCCGGTAAAGTTGATGTTCCCGCGCTTCATGCACCTTACGCCGCGCTAACCCCAGTAATAATCCCCAACCCAAAGTAATCGCCAGCATTAAAAATCCAACAAATGCACCCACGCGCCACCAGCTTATTTCACCCAATAGTTGCTGCAATAACGCCAATTGCGTCGCACCGTCATAACCCAACACCCATCGCTGCCAGCCGTATTGCAACGCATCCCACTGCCCGCGCACGCCATTTAGCCAAGTCACGTTACGCAAACTGAAATGCTCGTTTTCCAAAAAGCTGCCTTCTGCTTGCACCGCTGCGGCTAAACCTTGCTCGACACGCTCCGGGGCAATCACTGCCGTCGGGTCAATTTGCACCCAACCCTTGCCTGCTTGCCACACTTCCGTCCATGCATGAGCATCGTATTGATGCACGCTCAAATAGCTGCCTTTAGTATTCCACTCACCGCCTTGATAGCCCACCACCACCCTTGCGGGAATCCCTGCTGCCCGCATTAAAAACACGAAACTGCCCGCGTAATGCGCACAAAATCCGCGTTGTGCATCAAACAAAAACGCATCAATCGTATCTTTTTCCCCCAGCAACGGTGGACGCAAAGTGTAATGAAATTGCTGCTCACGGAAATGCGCCAACACCTTGTCGATATACGCCTGCTCATTCGCGGCGGTGGCACGCCAACGTTGCGCCAATTCACGGCTGCGCGTATCGCCGGAGTCAGGCAATTGCAACGCCAAATCCCGCAACCAAGGTACAAGATTAAGATCACGCGCCGATTGTGGATAACTCACCGCCGATAACAACAATGGAGCTTGCAACGGCTGCGTTGCCATAACCCGATAATCCGCCGCCTGCAATACGTCCGCCCCACCTAAGCTTAACGCCGGAGTCAGGGTAAATAACCACGGCTGCCCAGTTTTTTCGTACACCACGTCATATGCTACGGCTGTGCCTTGTTGCTGCACCTGATCCGAATGCAAGGCAAACTCTTTACGCACCACATCATTGATTTGTAAAGGATCATACGTTTGTGAAAATTGCTTCCAAGCTTGCCCATCAAAATGGTTCAGCACCAAACCACGCCAATACAACTGCTTTTGTTCGGGGCGTTCACCTTTAAACGTGACCCGAAACGCCAACTCCGACGACTGGCTCAACTGCGCAATATCCCCCGGTGTCATCTGATCTGACACTCCGGTTTTGGCTTGATTGGATAAAGTCGGCAATGACCACAACGGAGCTAAACGCGGCGCGAATACAAACAACACCAGCATTAACGGCAAACACAGCAGCAACATTGTTCCCGCCAACCGCAGATTAAAGCGCACCTGCTGCCATGTGGAAAATTCCGCGACGGATTGTTGCGTACCGATCAATGCCCCGGTTAATACCACCAAGGAAAATACCCCGTACCCGCCTGCCAACAGCGTTTGTGCATACAAAAAGTGCAGTGCCACCAAAAAATAACCGCTAAAAATCACCACCAGCGCGTCACGTCGCTGAATCGCTTCCAACGATTTAAACGCAAACCCCAGCAACAACAGAGCCGACATTGCTTCCAACGAAGGAAATTGCAGCCCACTCAACCACAACCCGCCAATGCCAGTCGCTGCCAATACCGCCTTAACCCAGGTTTGCGGCTGACTCGCGCCACCGGCTAATACCCACAACCGCCAGCCAGCGGCAAACAACACCACCGGAATCAACCACAACGGCAAATGCAGCGCGAACGGCAACATCACCACCACCGACGCAGCCAATAACCACAACATCCCCACGTAAGTGACCGGCTGTTTAGGCATCTTCCACTCCAAATAATGCCAACGCCCGTAAACAACGCGCCTGATGTGCCTCACCCTGCCCCGGCTCGACCGTTACCCCCGGCAATTTCAGTCCGTAATGGCGTTGCGCCTGATTAAATTCCAACACCTGACTGCACAAGTGCGATAAACGCACTTCCACCCCCGGCATCGGCAAGCTGTCCCAGTCCAGCCACAAGGCGTGACTGGCGTAATCCACAAAGGTTTTGGTATAAAGCTTGCCCGTTTGCGCGTATTTTCCCCAGTGCAAGTGTTTGGGTGCGTCGCCCACCTGATACGCACGTACCCCGCCAAAATCGCTGCTGCCACCCGCGATTTCACGCCCGTCTTGACTGGTTTGCGCGGTCAAATCATGTTCGGGAAAAGAACGCGCCAGCGGTTGCGGATACACCAATCCTTGCACCGGCAATGCCACATAAGCCCATGCCAACGCCAAACCGGTGGGGTAAGCACTGGCAATGCGGACACGCGGCGGCTGAAACCACCCACGTCGCGTCGTCGAATGCGACAATTTCACCCGCACCGTGTTGTGTGTCGCTAAATTAACTTGCACGCTATCTTCGTCAGGCCAAGACAATTGCAACGCAAATTTACGCTGGCGTGGGGCGCAACTTAACTCGATTTCCACCACTGCTTTATCACCGACAAAACACGGTTCCACTCCGACCGCTTGCACTTGCAAGCCCGCAACATTGCGCCATGTGTAAAACACATTGATCAACAATAACGCCAACAGCCAAAAACACACCGCGTACACCAAGGCATTTTGGAAATTGACCGCCAGCAAAAACAACAAACCAATCAATAACAACAAACCTAACGTCGGCTTACTGGGCAAGATAAAAACTGTTTTGCGCCCCAGCTCAACCATTACCAATCACATCCACACTGTTGAGGATATGCCGTGCTAATTGTTCGCCATGCGTTTCGGTACGTCCGATTAAACGGTGCCCTGCCACCGCCACAAAAACCGCTTGCACATCTTCCGGCAACACATGCCCACGCCCTTGCAATAATGCCCAAGCTTGCGCACTTTTCACCAAGGCTTGTGCTCCGCGTGGCGATAAACCTAACTGGCACACTTCGCGTTGACGGGTTTGTGCAATCAAACGTTGCAGATAATCGAGCAGGGTATCGGTCATTTTGACTTGTGGAATCAGGCTTTGCAGGGCTTTGAGGCGTTGCGCATTCAATACGGGTTGCAGATTCGCTAGTAAATTGCGCCCGCTGCGGCCTTTGAGCAATTCGCGCTCCACCACTGGATCGGGATAACCCAAGGAGATGCGCAATAAAAACCGATCCAGTTGCGATTCGGGCAGAGGAAACGTTCCCGCCTGTGTGCTGGGATTTTGGGTGGCAATCACGAAAAACGGGGTGGGCAAACGATGACTCGTGCCATCAACGCTGACTTGTTGTTCTTCCATCGCTTCCAGCAACGCACTTTGCGCTTTGGGGCTGGCACGATTGAGTTCATCCGCCAGAAAAATCTGGCTAAACACCGCGCCGGGATGAAACCGAAATTGCCCGCTGTGTGCCTCAAACACCGTCGCACCAATCACATCGGCTGGCAATAAGTCGCTGGTAAATTGCACCCGTTTATAGTCCAGACCACACACCGTAGCGAGTGCGTGCGCGAGGGTGGTTTTTCCCATACCTGGCAAATCTTCGAGCAATAAATGACCATTCGCCAACAAGCAGGTCAGCGCGAGACGCACTTGTTGCTCTTTACCAAGAATGACTTTATTTAACTGCGCCAAGGTGGCGTGAATCAGTTGCGGAGCCGCAGCCGTCATGTGAAGTTTCCGTTGTTGTTATGATGTATTAACTGGAACTCTACACGATAGGCTGAAGCTTGCCTATGTTGAAACGATTGCTGGCGGCTTAAATATCTGCCAAGGTGCGTAAATATTGAAACAATTCGCGACTGCTTTTGGGTGGCTTGCTGGCGGCTTGTTCCTTACGGGCATTACGAATCAGGGTGCGGATGTGCTGCATATCCAGTTCGGGGTAAGTTTTCATCAAATCCCCCAAGGCATTGTCATCCACCAATAAACGCTCACGCCACCGCTCCAGTTGATGAAACCGAGCATTATCCGCACGATTACGCCCGTCCCAATCATCTAACTGCGCCTGAATCGGCTCTAACTCAATGGTACGCATGATTTTGCCGATGTACTGCTTTTGACGACGTATCGCGCCGTTGCTATCCAAACGTTTCGCCAAAATTACCGCGTCATACAGCTTTTCAGGCAAATCTAACTGCTCAAGCTGCTCTTGGCGCAATGTGATCAGCCGTTCGCCCACCACCTGCGCGGCTTCCGCTTCACGTTTGACTTGGCTTCTGCTGATGAAATCATCGTCTTCATCATCGTATTCATTCCACACAAGACTATCCTTACCGTAACTGCAAGGGTGCATTCTAAAACAAAAAGGTGCTTGAAGGATAACGCTTCCCCGCATTCACGCCTAGCTAAAGTCCGCTATAATGCCCCTATCACCCACAGCAGGCGCGGCACATGAAAAAATTACCCATCGGCATCAGCACTCTCGAAAGAATCATCTCAGGTAATTGCGTGTATGTGGATAAAACTGCTCACATTAAAACATTGCTTGATAAGGGTTCGTATTACTTCCTCTCACGCCCGCGCCGTTTCGGGAAATCCTTGTTGGTAGACACTTTGCATCAATTATTTGCGGGTAATGAACCGCTGTTTCGTGACTTGCACATCCACCCGCATTGGGATTGGGCGGTGCAATACCCGGTGATTAACATCAGTTTTGGTTCGGGGCAATTAGCCAACCGGGCAGAGCTGGATGAAAAAATCGGGGAATTGCTGCGCATTAACCAGAAGCGGCTGGGCATTAGCTGTGAAGAAAAAAGCCTGTCGGGTTGCTTCGCTGAACTCATCCGCACCGCTAAAGCCAAGTACGGGTGCAACGTGGTGGTGCTGGTGGATGAATACGACAAACCAATCCTCGACAATATCACCGATAGCACCGTAGCGGCTGAGATGCGCAATGGCTTGCGCAATCTGTATTCAGTGATCAAGGACAACGATGCCCATATCCGCTTTGCCTTCCTCACGGGGGTGAGCAAATTTTCTAAAGTGTCGCTGTTCAGCGGCCTGAATAATTTGGAAGATATTACCCTCGACCCGCGTTACAGTGCCTTGTGTGGTTACACCCAAACGGAACTGGAGCAGCATTTCAGCGAACATCTGCAAGGTGCGGACATGGCCTTGGTGCAACGCTGGTACAACGGCTACAACTGGCTAGGGGAAAGCGTTTATAACCCGTTTGATGTGCTGCTGTTTATTTCCAAAGGTAAGGAATTCCTGCCTTATTGGTTTGAAACCGCCACGCCGTCATTCTTGGTAGATATTTTGCGCAAACGCCAGTTCCATTTGCCTGATCTCGAAGCAGTGCGTATGGATTACAAAGCCTTGGGCGATTTCGATGTAGATCGGATTCACGTGGAAACGCTGTTGTTCCAAACAGGCTATTTGACCATCAAAAAAGAACACTTACCGTTTGCAGGTGTCTTACCAGAATACACCTTAAGCTACCCGAATAACGAAGTGCGCTATAGCCTAAAATGCCTATTAGAACAGTACAATACTGCTTCCCTATAAGAACCCCATCTCCAGATAGGACATTAAGTCTATTCCCCATAGCAAAAAGGCTGCACTAGGCAGCCTTTCTGTTTTTTGCGGACTCGTCGAAACTCAGTGACCGCGTGCCTTACCGATCCGGTGCAGCATTTCGATCTGCGCCTTGGCGGCTTCCAGCTCGGATTGGATCGCCTCATAATCGAGGTCTTCCGGGTCTTTGCCTTGCAGCGCGTCGGTAGCTTGCTTCATCGCTTCGCGGGCGGCTGCCTCATCGAGGTCTTCCGCACGCATCCCGGTGTCAGCCAATACTGTCACCACATGTGGTTGAACTTCCAGTACACCGCCAGAGACGAACAGCGATGCCATCGCGCCTTCGGTAGTTCTGTACTGCAATTCTCCTGCACGCAGCTTGGAAATCAACTGTGAGTGACGCGGCATAATGCCTAAGTCACCCATTGCACCCGGTGCAATCACTTCTTCGACCGTGCCGGAGAACAGTGCTTGTTCTGCCGTCACTACGTCCAAATGAAATGTCATCGCCATGATGCCCCCTTAGAGCTTCGTAGCTTTTTCAACAACTTCGTCGATACCGCCGACCATGTAGAACGCTTGTTCTGGCAAGTGGTCATATTCACCGTTGAGGATCGCCTTGAAGCTGCTCAACGTGTCTTTCAAGGTAACGTATTTACCCGGTGAACCCGTGAACACTTCCGCTACGAAGAACGGCTGGGACAGGAAGCGTTGGATACGACGCGCACGACCGACGACTTGTTTGTCTTCGTCAGAAAGTTCGTCCATACCCAGGATCGCGATGATGTCCTTGAGTTCTTTATAACGTTGCAGGATGCCTTGAACGCCACGCGCAATGCTGTAGTGTTCTTGACCAACAACCAACGGGTCAAGCTGACGCGAGGTGGAGTCAAGTGGATCTACCGCAGGGTAAATACCCAGTTCCGCGATGTTACGTGACAATACCAGTGTCGCATCCAAGTGGGCGAAGGTAGTTGCTGGGGATGGGTCAGTCAAGTCATCCGCAGGTACGTAAACGGCCTGGAATGAAGTGATGGAGCCTGTCTTGGTGGAAGTGATACGCTCTTGCAGTGCGCCCATTTCTTCCGCCAGTGTTGGCTGATAACCTACCGCAGATGGCATACGACCCAACAGTGCCGATACTTCCGTACCCGCCAGTGTGTAACGGTAGATGTTGTCAACGAACATCAGAACGTCACGGCCTTCGTCACGGAAGTATTCCGCCATGGTCAGACCAGTCAACGCTACGCGCAAACGGTTGCCGGGTGGTTCGTTCATCTGACCGTAAACCAGAGCTACCTTGTCGATAACGCCGCCTTCTGTCATTTCGTGGTAGAAGTCGTTCCCTTCACGAGTACGTTCACCAACACCCGCAAACACGGACAAACCGCTGTGTTGCTTAGCGATGTTATTGATCAGCTCCATCAGTGTTACGGTTTTACCTACACCCGCACCACCGAACAGACCGATTTTACCACCCTTGGCGATAGGCATGATCAGGTCGATAACCTTGATGCCTGTTTCCAGAATGTCGATACCGGATGACAATTCATCATACGCAGGTGGCGCACGGTGGATTGGCATTTTCTTGTCGTGAACGATGTCGCCAGCGTTATCAATCGCTTCACCCAGAACGTTCATTACACGTCCCAAAGTGCCTGCCCCAACCGGAACAGAGATGGGTGCGCCAGTATTGGTTGCACTCATACCGCGTTTCACGCCGTCAGACGTACCCATCGCGATAGCACGCACAATGCCGTCACCCAACTGCTGCTGGACTTCCAAGGTCAAGCCTTGGTCGCCTACGATCAACGCATCGTAGACCGCTGGCACAGCATTGCGTGGAAATTCCACGTCAATGACCGCGCCGATTACTTGAACGATATTTCCAGTGCTCATGTGCCTGGTACCTCACTAAATTGTAAAATCCATAACAGCGTTAGACCGCCGAAGCACCCGCAACAATCTCGGAAATTTCCTGAGTGATTGCCGCCTGACGCGCCTTGTTGTAGATCAGCTTTAAATCATCAATCATCGTGCCCGCGTTGTCGGAGGCACTTTTCATGGCCACCATCCGCGCTGCCATTTCACAAGCCACGTTTTCAACCGCGCCTTGGTAAATGATTGATTCAATGTAACGCTGCATCAACGCATCAATGACTTCTTTCGACTCTGGTTCGTAGAGATAGTCCCAATGGTGCTTGATTGAATCCGTTGCCGAAGCCACCACCGGGATGAGCTGAGTCACCTGCGGTTTTTGCGTCATGCTGTTAACGAATTCATTCTCGACCAAGAAAAGGCGATCAATCCGGCCTTCCTCGTAAGCATCCAACATCACCTTGATTGTGCCGATCATGTCCGCCACTTTTGGGGCATCGCCCATGTGGGTTTTCTGAGCAACAATCCCATAGCGACGGAACGCAGCAGAGGCTTTAGCACCGAAAACACAAATGTCGACTTCGACATCCTGCTGTTTCCACTCAGCAATACTGCGCAACGCCTGCTTGAACAAGTTGACGTTTAAACCACCACACAGCCCCCGGTCAGAGGAGATGATGATATAGCCAACCCGTTTCACGGTTTCGCGTGTTTGGGTATAAGGGTGTTTATACTCAAGATGACCTGCTGCCAAGTGACCAACCACTTGACGCATTTTTTCAGCATAAGGACGGCTGGCTTTCATCCGGTCTTGCGCACGGCGCATTTTGGATGCAGCAACCATCTCCATTGCCTTAGTGATCTTCTTGGTATTGCCGATACTCTTGATCTGGCTTAGTATTTCTTTACCACCTGCCATAGGAATAACCTCCCATTACCAAGTGTTTTTCGACTTGAAAGTTTCCAGAGCGGTTTTCATCGCGCCAGCAATCTCGTCGTTGAAATCACCTTTCTCGTTAATCTTATCCAGCAGTGCCTTCTCAGAAGAACGCAGATAGCTCAGCATTGCTGCTTCAAAATCTACGATTTTCTTCGCGTCTACGTCGTCGAGGAAACCCTCGTTAGCGGCGTACAGGGAGAAAGCCATTTCTGCTACGGACAGCGGGGAGAATTGCGGCTGTTTCATCAGTTCAGTTACACGTTGACCACGCGCCAAAGACTTACGAGTGCCTTCGTCGAGGTCAGATGCGAACTGCGAGAACGCTGCCAATTCACGGTACTGCGCCAGTGCCAGACGCACACCACCACCGAGTTTCTTGATGATCTTGGTTTGTGCAGCACCACCTACGCGGGATACTGACAGACCTGCGTTGATCGCAGGACGGATGCCCGCGTTGAACAGGTCGCTTTCCAAGAAGATCTGACCGTCAGTGATCGAGATAACGTTAGTAGGTACGAAAGCAGAAACGTCACCACCTTGGGTTTCGATGATTGGCAGCGCGGTCAATGAACCGGTTTGGCCTTTCACTTCACCTTTAGTGAACTCTTCAACGTATTCTTTATTAACGCGGGAAGCGCGTTCCAGCAAACGGGAGTGCAGGTAGAAAACGTCCCCTGGATACGCTTCACGACCCGGTGGGCGGCGCAGCAACAGGGAAACTTGACGGTAAGCCCATGCTTGCTTGGTCAAGTCGTCGTATACGATCAGTGCGTCTTCGCCACGGTCACGGAAGTATTCACCCATGGTGCAACCCGCGTAAGGCGCGAGGTATTGCATGGAAGCTGGGTCAGCCGCAGTAGCCGCAACCACAACCGTGTATTCCAGTGCGCCGTACTCTTCGAGTTTGCGTACTACGTTAGCTACTGATGACGCTTTCTGACCAATCGCGACGTAAACGCATTTCACGTTTTTGCCTTTTTGGTTGATGATTGCGTCAACAGCTACCGCTGTTTTACCAGTTTGGCGGTCGCCGATAATCAATTCACGTTGACCACGACCGATGGGAACCATTGCGTCCAGTGCTTTCACACCAGTTTGCAGCGGTTGGTCAACCGATTTACGTTCGATAACGCCCGGTGCTACACGCTCAATTGGCGCGAAACCGTCGTTTTCAACTGGGCCTTTACCATCAATCGGGTTGCCCAGTGCGTCAACAACGCGACCCAGCAAACCACGACCGTGTGGTACTTCTAAGATACGACCAGTACATTTTACAGTGTCGCCTTCAGTGATACCTTTATAATCACCAAGGACAACCGCACCGACGGAATCACGTTCTAGGTTCAAAGCCAGACCGTAAGAGCCGTTGGAGAATTCGATCATCTCGCCGGACATTACATCGCCAAGCCCGTGAAGGCGGACGATACCATCCGTAACGGAGACAACCGTACCCTCAGTGCGAGCTTCAGCACCAGACTCAAAGCTGCTGATGCGCTTTTTGATCAGGTCACTGATTTCAGTTGGGTTAAGTTGCATATGCTATTCCTCAATTATCGGCTGGGCTTAACGCGCCAACGCCGCCTTCATATCTTTCAGCCTGCTTTGGATTGAGCCGTCAATCACCAAGTCACCTGCGCGAACAATCGCACCACCCATCAGGGTCGGGTCAACTTTAGTGACGAGCTTAATCTCACGTCCCAAGCGTTTTTGGAGTGCCGCAGCAATGGTCTGCTGCTGGTCATCGCTCATTTCCTGTGCAGAAATAATTTCCGCTTCAATTGCACCTTCCGCTTCCGCCTTCATTTGTTCAAAGATGGTGGAAATTTCAGGCAACAACACGAAACGGTCATGTTCAGCCAGTGCCTTGAGCAGATTGCGACCTTGGTCGTCGAGTGCATCACCTGCAATCTCGCCGAATACTGTCGCTTTCTGTTCTTTGGTCATACGAGGATGAGCCAACAAGGCAGATGAACCTTCAGCCGCGACGACCGCAGACATGGCTGCCAGTTGCGCTGACCATTCGGTCAACTTTCCGGCTTCCTGCGCCATCTCAAACACCGCACGGGCGTAAGGACGGGCAGCGGTTGTCAAATCAGACATGGTTCACCACCTTAAATTTGCGCAGCCAGTTCATCCAATGCTTTAGCGTGAGCTTTGGCATCCACTTCGCGACCAAGAATTTTCTCAGCCCCGGCAATCGCCAGTGCAGAAACCTGTGAACGCAAGCTTTCACGAGCGCGGGAAACTTCCTGCTCGATGTCTGCTTGAGCTGCCACTTTCACGCGGCCTGCTTCTTCCACAGCAGCATTCTTGGCTTCGTCAACGATTTCAGACGCACGCTTTTGCGCTTGTGCGACGATTTCAGCAGCTTCAGCTTTGGCTTTTTTCAGTTCATCCAGTGCGTGTTGGCGAGCCAATTCTTCTTCGTGCTTGCCTTTTTCGGCAGCGGCGAGACCATCAGCGATACGCGCTTTACGGTCTTCCAGCACTTTCAGCATCGGTTCCCACAGTACGCTCTTGACGAACCAGACCAAGATCGAAAAAACGATCATCTGGCCAATCAGGGTTGCAGTTACGTTCATGTTAACCTCCGAATGTTAGTAACAACGTTTAACAATCGGGGAATTAACCAGCACCCATTGCAGCTTTAGCAGCACCGATGAACGGGTTAGCAAAGATGAACCACATGGAGATACCCAGAACGATCATTGGGAATGCTTCCATCAAACCACCGGTAAACAACATTTGACCGGTCAATTGCGCACGCATTTCAGGTTGGCGAGCGATGCCTTCGATAAATTTAGAACAGATCATACCCCAGCCCAGTGCTGAACCCAGACCAGCAGCCGCGAGGATAATGCCAACGCCAACGGCGGTGTAGGAATAGATCATTGCAACAGCTTGTGCATCCATTGTGAAGTCTCCGAAAAGTTAAAAATCAAAAAGTAAAATCAAAAAATCTTAATGGTGTTCGTCATTTTGGCTTGCTAATCCCAAGTACACGATGGTTAGCAGCATAAAGATGAACGCCTGTAATGGCACGACCAACATGTGGAAAATTGCCCAGAGTGAACCCAATGCGATTTGTGCAGGCATTGCCCAAACCGAGAACGCTAACAGTGCAATCAACAAGAACAACAACTCACCCGCGAACATGTTTCCGAACAAACGAAGGCCGAGACTGACAGGTTTTGCCACTTCTTCAATCGCCGTCATGATGATATTAACTGGCATCAGGTAAGGACCAAACGGGTGGAACAAGAATTGCTTGGTGTAACCCCACAGACCTTTGTGTTTGATGTTGTAGAAGATGATCAGTGCGAATACAGACAGTGCCAACCCGAACGTAGTGTCCAAGTTAGTGGTCGGTACGACTTTCAAATAAACATGATGGGGATCTGCACCAAACAAACCGGCAATACCGCCCGCTAATGCAGGTAATAAATCGGCTGGCAGGAAGTCCATAGAGTTCATCAACAGAACCCAGACGAAGATAGTCAATGCTAACGGCCCGATCAGGCGATCAGCACCGGGGAAAATATCCTTGACCTGCTGATTGACGAACTCAAGCAGTGTCTCCATGACATTTTGTGCCCCAGTGGGCTTGTCAGGATTCAGATTTTTGCCGACTTTCCAAGCAAAAAAAGCAAACAAACCTGCGAGTAATGCACTGAACAAAAAGACATCGACGTGGAAAACGCTGAAGTCAACGATCTTGACTTGCTCACCGTGCTCAACGCCAACACTCCAGTTGGTCAAATGGTGCTGGATGTACTCAACAGGATTTGAGATTGCTGGCGCATTCGATTCGCTCACAATTCACCCCGTACACTAAAGTTAAAAAATCTGGTGCTGGCATCACCCGGCTTGGCGGGCTCCCATCAGCATATAGGCTAGTTGCGCCACCATAAACGTGCCTAACACCGGCACAGGGGCAAGCTTTAGATAACCTAGACCCAACCCTAAAGCAACTAACACAAAAACAAATCTTTGTACGACCCCAAAATACAGCGTATTGACGCTATGCTGAGGATTCGTCTTCGCTATTTCACCCGCCATCGTAATGCGCCGGGATAATAATAGGGTATTGGCAAGAGCTATCGCACCGCCATAGAATGCAGGAAGCAACGCCGCATCGCCCTGATAAAATCTTGACACTGCGACACCCGCTAAAATCAAGATTGCTTGGATGATAAGTACGTTGCGCATCTGCTCCCTGTCGTTGACTGATTAAGTCTTGTCCGCGAATTCCAGAGGAGTATAAAGATATACTAATATAGGGTCAACCACTGGATGAAACGCATCATATCGCCCCTTAGCAAGCCGTTGCAACCCATATTGTCGACATTTTTAATTTTGATGACATTACTCATGGGAGCGTGCGGTAATGCAGCCACAACTGAGGAAACACACGATTTTCAAGCCTTAAGCAAGGAAATGCAGACTAGGAAATTACCGTTACTATTGGCTTTCCGTGCTGACTATTGCACCTACTGTCGACAACTTGAATCAGAATACCTCATCCCGATGCTGAAAAGCCCAGATTATAATGAGCGCATCATTATCCGCAGCTTCAGTTTAGGTGAAGTTGAGACAATTACTGATTTTAATGGGGATACAGTGGACGCGGATGTTTTTGCAGCCAAACACGGTGCAACACTCACGCCAACACTGGTTTTTCTGGATTCAACGGGAAAAGCTGTCGCAGAACCACTGCTGGGTTACAACAGCCCTGATTTCTACGGGGCTTATTTAGAAAGTGCCATTGACACAGCTCATGCTGCCGTTCAATAACCTCAAAAGAGTGAGGATGACGCACACACGCCATCCTCAAAGGAGAAATCTCAGCGATTGCGGACGAAGCGACGAACTTCCGCCAGATGACGGCGACTTACTTCCAGTTGGTCTTTAACATTATCTAACACCACTTGAGTACGCCCGATGGAAGACTTCGACAACCCGGAAATAGCCGTTTTCGCCACCAGCGCATTACGGTGAATGCGAATAAAACGATCCGCCAAATCGGTTTCTAAGGACTTCAGGGATTCTTCAATAATCACTTCACCTTTTTTGTGGCGCACTGTGACATATTTTTGATCCGCTTGGAAATACACCACTTCCTCAATCGGAATCAGCTCAAGGTTGCCGCGCATCCGCGCACAAATGTGCTTACGTGACAGGAAGCTCCTGTTATCACGCCCTTCTAACGCCTCAAGGCGTTGTGCACGATTCAAGGTACGGGCTTGTTCCAGACTTTGTAATAATTGTTCTTGTCTAATCGGTTTCATAAGATACCCTGTTGCTTTTGTTGAGAAGGCTTCTAAAGCATATTCACCATACGCTGTGGTGAATATGACGGCTGGCGGGCTGTCCATACCTGACATATGACGTGCGGCTTCCAACCCATCCATCGCTGGCATGGAGATGTCCATCAACACAATGTCAGGCAGATAACGTTCCGCCATCATCACTGCCTCGACCCCGTTTTCGGCTTCGGCACAAACTGCATAATCCACCTGAGTCGCTAACAACCCCTTAATACGCTCGCGGGCGTATTCTTCATCATCAACGACCAACACTTTTAATGTCATAATTTTTCTACTCCTTGGGGATGGAAAACGAGACGCGGTATTGCTGCGTATTAGCATTTTTTTGTATTTTGAGATTGGCACGGTCGCCATACGCCAAACGTAAACGATTGACCAAGTTTTCTTGGGCAATGTGATTACCTTTGGAATGCGTACTCACACCCGCTGGCGGCAACGGATTCGTCACAGCCACGTCCAAACGTCCACCCGCGTCGTAAAGACTAACTGTTAACAAACCGCCATCCTGACGGGGCTGGATGCCATGATAGACCGCATTTTCCACCAAGGGCTGTAACAGAAACGGTGGAATATCCATATCCATCGGCAAACTGTTACGATCCATATCCAACTTAACGTGCAAGCGTCTCTCTCCTAAACGCAAACCTTCCATACGTAAATAGGCAAGCGTTAACTCTAGCTCTTCTCGGAGAGAAATCCTCGACCGTTTGTCGAGTGTTAGGCGCATAATATCGGCTAAATCCAACAGCGCGTCTTCTGCCCGCTTTGGCTCCTTGTGAACCAAGTGTGCAATCGTGTTTAAACTGTTAAACAAAAAGTGCGGACGCATCCGTGCTTGCAATGCATCGTACTTAGCCGCTGAATCCGATTCGACCGTCGCCTCCCACTGATTGTGGATGTAAAAATAGCGCAGCAATACCAAGGTAATCACCAAGGCAATCACTAGATTTTTTATAATGAATAAGCCACTGGCAGCCAACTTATCCAACAGATCGCCTTGGCCACCCGCCAATACCAAACCCAGCACCGAAGCCAGCAAGGTAAATAACGCAACCACGCCCAACACAATGCTAGTAGCCCGCGCAATCTCCGGGTTCACAATGACGCGCCCAATCAGGCACAGCGTGAATGTAGAAGCCAACGCCACCCACTGCACAAACAGCGAATGCAACCCTAGCTTGACGAAAAAATCGCTCAAGTCTGATGCCACGGTCAAGGCAAGGATAATCGCCAAGAACTCTGCGGCTAACACCGTGCGTAACAACGCCTGCGGCACGCACAAGTTCGGCAGATAGCTCAATATTTTTCCATTAAATGCTGGCATTTATTGCTCTCAACCAAGAAGCGGTACAACGGGCGTTGAGCCGACATGCTTGATTTCAGTTTAAAAGTTATTTTTTTTGTTATTCCCTGATCTGCCACTACGGGCTGAGCATTTCCTTATATACTAAGCGCGGCTGCTGTCAGGCGACCGTACTTTGTGCTTAGATTTTTTATTCTTCCACAATGTGATAATGTCTGGCAACTTTTTTTGGCAACCTGATGAAAAATAGACATTAACCCATGAACGGAAAACCAACCGATTCCGCCAAGGACAAACCTTGGGGCGGACGCTTTAGCGAATCCACCGACGCTTTCGTCGAAGAATTCACCGCATCCATTAACTTTGATAAGCGTTTGTACAAACACGACATCCAAGGCTCCCGCGCTCATGCTCAAATGCTTGGCAAAGTAGGGCTATTAAACACCAATGAAGTTGAACAAATCCTGAGCGGCCTCGATGCAATCGAACACTTAGCCGACAATAATCAACTGGAATGGAAAGTATCGCTGGAAGATGTCCACATGAATGTGGAAGCACGCCTCACCGACCGCATCGGCATCGCCGGTAAAAAACTGCACACCGGACGCTCACGTAATGACCAAGTAGCCACTGACGTGCGCTTGTGGCTGCGCGATCAAGTGGATGGAATTAGCCACGAGTTACGCCGTTTGCAGCGTGCGCTGATTGATTTGGCAGAACGCGAAGCTGACACCATCCTCCCCGGCTTTACTCACTTACAGGTGGCGCAACCCATTACCTTTGGGCATCACATGCTGGCATGGTTTGAAATGCTGCAACGTGATTTCGAGCGGCTGCAAGATTGCCGTAAACGCATTAATGTTATGCCACTGGGTGCGGCAGCATTGGCAGGCACGACCTACCCGATTGACCGCGAATACACCGCGCAATTACTAGGCTTTGAACGCCCTGCACGTAACTCCTTGGATGCAGTGAGCGATCGTGATTTCGCGATTGAATTCACCTCAGCGGCATCGCTGATTATGATGCATCTGTCGCGCTTTTCGGAAGAATTAGTGCTGTGGACTTCGGCGCAATTTGATTTTATCCGCTTGCCAGACCGTTTCTGCACCGGCTCATCCATTATGCCGCAAAAGAAAAACCCAGATGTTCCTGAATTGGTTCGCGGCAAAAGCGGGCGGGTTTTCGGGCATTTAATCGCATTGTTAACCCTGATGAAAGGTCAGCCACTGGCGTACAACAAAGACAATCAGGAAGACAAAGAACCCCTGTTTGATACTGTAGATACGCTATTAGGCAGCCTGCGGGCTTTTGCTGACATGATGCCGCACGTACAACCCAAAGCCGACAAAATGCGCCAATCCGCCATGAAAGGCTTTTCCACCGCAACGGATTTAGCGGATTATTTAGTGCGCAAAGGTTTACCATTCCGCGATGCCCACGAAGTCGTTGGCAAAGCGGTTGCACTCGGCGTAGAAACCGGACGCGATTTAAGCGAAATGCACTTGGAAGAGCTGCAAAGCTTCGCCGCGATTATCACTGCGGATGTATTTGAGGTGTTAACCCTTGAAGGCTCGGTCGCCGCACGTGATCACCTTGGCGGTACAGCACCAGCGCAAGTCAAGCGACAAGTACTGGCTGCACGCGAATTACTGGGTTAAAGCTGGAAACCCTGCTCTTTAAACGGGAGCAGGGTTAAATCACCGTGGTTTCTCAAGATTCAAGATCGTTGGTGAACAAACTCAAAAATACCAAAACCATCGCACCACACGTAATCGCAATATCCGCCACGTTAAAAGTTGCGAAATGATAGTTATCCATCACGAATGGAATATCGAAATAAACATCAATAAAGTCAATAACTTTACCGTACATCAAGCGATCAATCAGATTGCCAATCGCACCGCCCAATACCAATGCCAACGCCGCCGCCATTGCTACCCGTGTTTTACTGAGCTTACGTAACCAATTGACGATAACCACGCACACTGCGACGGCTAAAATCGCAAAAAACCAGCGTTGCCAGCCGCCTTGATCACCTAAAAAGCTGAATGCCGCCCCGTAGTTATACGCCAGCGTCATATTCAGGTGCGGGAAAATAGCCACAGGTTGCGCAAATTCCAGATATGCTTCCGCCATCCATTTCGTCAACTGATCCAGCACAATCACCAGTGCTGTCACCCACAACCAACCGAGCATTCCGGTATCGCCGGAAAGCGAACGAAAACTACGCATACTCACGCACCTCCCCAGCACCATCCACATTCTCAATGCAACGCCCGCATAATTCAGGGTGATCTGCATGAGTACCTACATCGTCACGGTGATGCCAGCAACGCACACATTTTGCATGTTCGGAAGGACGCACCCGCACAAACACATGATCCAGCACCTCAATCGCATCCTCAGGCACATCAGCAATATCGTGCAAATGCGCTGCTGAAGTAATCAACACAAAACGCAATTCATCACCCAGCTTAACTAGCGGATCCGTTCCTGGCTCACGCACCGCCTGACGGTAATAAATATCCACGTCAGCACTCAAACCCGCACCGATTTTCCCGGCAGCACGCACCTCTTCCAACTGCTTACTCACCAATTCGCGCAAGGCAAACACGTAACTCCACTCGTTTGCGGACAATTTATCGGTAGCATCCAAGCGGAATAAACCGTCATACCACTGTACAAACAAGACTGACTCGGCTTTTTCACCCGGCAAGTGTTGCCAAATTTCCTCCGCCGTAAAGCTCAATACCGGTGCAAGCCAGCGCACCATTGCCTGCAAAATATGCCAAGCGGCGGTTTGTGCAGAACGCCGTCCCAAACTGCCAGCCTGCATGGTGTATTGACGATCCTTAGTAATATCCAAGAACAAACTGCCCAATTCCACCGTGCAGAAATTCAACACTTCTTGCGCAATTAAATGGAACTGAAACCGCTCATACGCCAGCAGCACTTTATCCTGTACTTGCGCGGCCTGATCCACCACCCAACGATCCAACGGCAACATGTCGTGCGCAGCTACCGTATCTGTTGCAGGGTCAAAATCATTCAGGTTCGCCAGCAAGAAACGTGCGGTATTACGAATCCGCCGGTACGCATCCGCCGTGCGCTTCAAAATTTCATCGGAAACCGACATTTCGCGACTGTAATCAGTGGAAGCCACCCACAAGCGCAAAATATCCGCCCCCAATTTCCCGGTAACTTCTTGCGGCGCGACAATATTGCCCTTGGATTTGGACATTTTCTCGCCCTTGGCATCCACCACAAAACCGTGGGTCAATACCGTGCGATACGGTGCTTCGCCGCGCGTCCCCATCGCCGATAATAATGACGATTGGAACCAGCCACGATGCTGATCTGAACCTTCCAAATACACATCCGCCGGGAAGTGCAATCCGGCACGACGCTCCAGCACCGCCGCGTGCGTCACCCCAGAATCAAACCACACGTCTAAGGTATCTTTCACCTTGTCGTAGTGTACTGCATCCTTGCCCAGCAAGGCTTCCGGCTCCATTTGGAACCACGCATCAATGCCGCCCTGTTCAATGCGGTTCGCAATGGCTTCAATCAAAGCAGGGGTTTGTGGGTGTAATTCACCGGTTTCTTTATGGACAAATAACGCAATCGGCACACCCCAAGTGCGCTGCCGGGAAATACACCAATCCGGGCGGTTTTGCACCATGCTTTCGATTCGCGCTTTACCCCAATCCGGCATCCACTTGACGTTTTGAATCGCGGCTAGTGCCTGCGCCCGCAAACCGTTTTGCTCAAGACTAATAAACCATTGTGGAGTGGCTCGGAAAATCAGCGGAGTTTTGTGCCGCCAGCAATGCGGGTAACTGTGGCGTAATTTATCCGCTTTCAATAACTTACCGCGTTCAGTCAGCACTTCCAGCACATGCGGATTGGCTTTATGCACTGATTCACCCGCAAACAATTCGGTATTCGGCAAGAAACAACCGTCACTACCCACCGGATTATCCACCGGCAAGCCGTATTTCAAACCGACCACGAAGTCTTCCTGCCCATGACCCGGTGCAGTGTGTACCGCGCCGGTACCCGCATCCGTGGTAACGTGTTCGCCCAAAATAACCGGCACGTGACGCGCATAAAACGGATGTTGCAACAGCAAGCCTTCTAACTGACTCCCCGCGCAACGTGCAATCACGTTGGCCTCAGCAATCTCGGCGCGTTGTAGCACCGATTCGTACAAGGCTTCCGCCAATACCAGACGCTCAGATGGGGTTTGCACCACCACGTAAGTCAACTCAGGGTTCAACGCAACCGCTTGGTTTGCAGGCAATGTCCAAGGCGTAGTCGTCCAGATCACCACTGCCAAATCGCCCTGCCCTGCGGCTTCGGGTACGCGCTGCAACCATGCGGCTTCATCAACCACGCTAAAACGCACATCAATCGAAAACGAGGTTTTGTCCGCGTATTCCACTTCCGCTTCCGCCAAAGCCGAACCGCAATCAGTACACCAATGCACCGGCTTTGCGCCCTTGAGCAAATGCCCATTGGCAGCAATACGCCCCAACGCCCGCACAATGTCAGCTTCGGTTTGGAAGTCCATCGTCAGGTAAGGATTTTCCCAATCACCCAATACGCCCAAGCGTTTAAAATCCTTGCGCTGCTGGTCAATTTGCTCAGTCGCGTAAGCACGGCACGCCTGACGAAATGCTTGCGCATCCACTTTATCGCCAACTTTACCTAACAGTGCTTCGACCTTGAGTTCAATCGGCAAGCCGTGGCAATCCCACCCCGGCACATAAGGCGCGTCAAAACCGCTCAAGGTTTTGCTTTTCACAATCATATCTTTGAGGATTTTATTAACTGCATGACCAATGTGAATCGCACCGTTCGCATACGGCGGGCCATCGTGCAAAATAAAAGACGGGCGGCCTGCGGCATGGGTGCGCAAACGCTGATAAAGCTGGGTACTTTCCCACTGCGCTAACATTCCCGGTTCACGCTTGGCGAGATCACCTCGCATGGGGAAATCCGTGGTTGGCAGGTTAAGGGTATGCTTGTAGTCCGTCATTGCTTCGTCCTGTTGTCTTTGATCTGGCTTATTGGTTATGCCTCAAACGCGCAAGAATACCAAGTTTCACCTTAAAAACCGATACATTACCGTCAGATTAAAGTGTTTTCACTCTATTAATGGATACGTTATAGTTCTGACAATTACCGTCCCCTCTCATTCTGGGCTATGATTATTTCTCAAAGGACACGTTAAATGCGCCACGCAATTATTATTTCAACGGCACTCGCTTGCCTTGGGGTTAGCACATCACCTCAATTATTAGCAGAAATTGGCTTGCCTCCTGCTGTTCACGCCACCACCCAACCGGCCACGCCTGCCGGGGAACCGCCCGCGCAACCCAATGCTCCGGCAACCAATCCTGCTGCGAATGCTGCACCAGCTCCAGCTACCGCCACAGCATTACAACCAATGGATGTTACCCAAGACGGTAATGACCCACGCGAAAAAATCAAAAATGCAGTGGTCAAAATTCATGCAGTGCAACACGTTCACAACACTTTATCGCCGTGGAATTCCGATTCACGTCAAGGCTCTGGCTCTGGCTTGCTGATTGAAGGCAATCTGATTTTAACCAATGCCCACGTCATCGCGAATGCCACATTCCTGGAAGTGCAGCGTCACGGCGAAACCAAACGCTACGAAGCCGAAGTTATCTACGTTTCCCACGAATCTGACCTAGCGTTGGTACGCCCGAAAGCAGTCGACACTTACAAAGACATTCCGGCATTGGAACTAGGCGATCTACCCAAAATGCAGCAACAAGTGGAAGTGTACGGCTTCCCGATTGGCGGCAACACCTTGAGCGTAACGCGCGGGGTGGTTTCACGCATCGAAAAACAAAATTACGTGCATACCGGCGAAAACCTAATCGCAGTGCAGGTTGACGCAGCAATTAACTTCGGCAACAGCGGCGGCCCGGTGATTTCTGATGGCAAAGTGGTGGGGGTTGCGATGCAATCCAACTTCCTGACCGAAAACATTGGTTATATGATCCCCATCCCGATTATTCGCCACGTATTGAATGACGTGAAAGATGGCAAAGTTGACGGTTACGGCTTCCACGGCTTCTTAACACAATCGCTGGAAAACCCATCCATGCGTCGTCGCTACGGTTTGCAAGACCAAGAAACCGGGATTTTAGTGCATAAAATTTATAAAAAATCCCCGGCTGACGGCAAAATTCAGATCGGTGATATTGTGACCGAAATTGACGGACACAAACTCGAAAACAACGGCACGGTTGAATTCCGCCCCGGCGAATTTATCGACCACACCCATTACATCGACATGCATCAGATTGGCGAAAATATTACCTTCAAAATTATCCGCCAAGGCAAGACCCAAGATGTCAGCTTGTTGCTCGACAAACCGGGCAGAGAATACTTATTGGTCAAACCCAATCAATACGACAAACAGCCCAGCTATTTCATCTTTGGCGGTTTTGTGTTCATGCCATTAAACCAAGATGTGATTGACGCGATGGAAGCCACCCCGGCACGCATCGGCGCACTTACTTACGAAGCTCCTAGCGAACAACGCCAAGAAGCAGTCATCATGGCGCAGGTTCTGCCCGCTGACATCAACAAAGATCACCATCAGGATTCGCGTTTATTGATCGAAAAAATGGACGATGTGGAAATCCACAGTTTCCGTGACTTATTCGAGCGGATTCAGGCATCCACCGCTGATTTCATCACGCTCGAAGGCGCAGATGATTACCAGATCGTAATTGACCGCAAAGAAGCTTTGGCACGCCAACCGGATATTCTCAAGCAATACGGTATTGGCTCAGATCGCTCCAAAGATTTGCAAGCCCCGGCTGGCGGCACAGTTAACACGACTACTGCGGTTACACCAGCAGCGGTTACGCCAGTTGCACCAGCAGCTGTCACACCGCCACCCGCTGCGGTTGTACCAACACCTGTCACGCCACCGGCTCCAGCAACCGTACCTAGCACTGCACCGGCACACTAATGCCGATACGCCAGCTTCCCAGCCACCTGATCAACCAAATCGCCGCAGGCGAGGTGGTTGAACGCCCCGCTTCCGTGGTCAAGGAATTGCTGGAAAACGCGCTCGATGCGGGGTCTACCCGCATCGAGATCGACATTGAGCAAGGCGGTAGCAAACGCATTCGCATCCGCGATAATGGCAGCGGCATTCCCTGCGAAGAGTTGGCATTGGCACTAAGCCGTCACGCCACCAGCAAAATTGCCAGTCTTGACGATCTGGAACAAGTGCGTAGCCTCGGTTTTCGCGGCGAAGCCTTACCTAGTATTGCATCGGTTTCACGACTGGTGCTCAGTTCTCGCCACCAAACGGCAGAAAATGGCTGGTCATTATTCGGTGATGGGCAAGATGCTTTCGGCTCACCTGAACCCAGTGCACACGCTATCGGTACTAGCGTCGATGTCGCTGATTTATTTTTTAACACGCCCGCACGCCGTAAATTCCTCAAAACCGAAAAAACCGAATTCGGGCACATTGAAGATACGGTAAGACGCATCGCACTCAGTCGCTTTGATGTCAGTTTTGAACTTAACCACAACCAAAAAAACACCTTACGGTTACGTGCAGCCGATGATCGCAGTGGTGCAGAACGCCGGATTGCAGAAATCTGTGGCAGCGCGTTTGTGGAACAAAGTTTATATCTGGATTACGAGGCTGCTGGCTTACGTTTGTGGGGCTGGGTTGGGTTGCCGACGTTTTCACGTTCGCAAGCAGACCTGCAATATTTTTACGTCAATAGCCGTCATGTGCGGGATCGCCTAATTAGCCATGCAGTGAAACAAGCCTACCAAGACGTGATGTACCACGGGCGGCATCCGGCTTTCGTGCTATTTTTAGAGCTAAATCCGCAACTGGTGGATGCTAATGCGCACCCGACCAAGCAAGAAGTGCGGTTTAGGGAAGGACGTTTAGTACACGACTTTTTGTTTCGTACCTTGCATCAGGCTTTGGCGGATATTCGACCGGGGGATGAGGTGGATGCACCAGTGCAGATTCCGGCACAAGTGCCGGATACCCCCCATCCCAACCTTCCCCCGCAAGGGGGGAAGGGGCAAGAGAGCACTCCTTCGCGTCCAGTTTATCAGGCGCACCATCAACCGCGTTTGCAAATGCCTGTGCGTGAGCAAATGGCGGTTTATCAACAACTCTGCCAACCTGTCGAAAACATTACGCCGGTAAACAGCACCGAAACAACCGACCTCCCTCCACTCGGCTATGCCATTGCCCAACTGCACGGCATTTACATCCTAGCGCAAAACGCTGAGGGCTTAATTATCGTCGATATGCACGCTGCCCACGAACGCATTACCTACGAATACCTCAAGCAAAGCATGGCGCAAGACACGATTCGCTCCCAACCGTTACTGGTTCCCAGCACCGTGAATGTCAGCAAAAAAGAAGCCGATTACGCCGAACAATACGCTGATACATTCCGCACCTTGGGCTTTGAGCTAGATCGACTAGGTATGGAAAAACTCACGATCCGCGCCGTGCCCAGCTTGTTAAAAGCTTCGGACGCGGAGGCACTGGTGCGTGATGTGCTGGCTGATTTGATTACTCACGGCTCCAGCAATCGCATTCAACACGCCATGAACGAAATTCTCGCTACGATGGCTTGCCACGGCTCAGTACGTGCCAACCGTAAACTCAGCATTCCCGAAATGAATGCTTTATTACGCGATATGGAACGCACCGAACGCAGCGGACAATGCAATCACGGCCGCCCAACTTGGACAAGCATGACGCTGGATCACATCGACAAATTATTCTTGCGGGGACGATGATGAAAGCCATCTGCATTATGGGGCCGACCGGCAGTGGCAAAACCGACCTCGCGGTGGAATTACGCAAACATTTTCCGGTCGAGATTATTAGCGTCGATTCCGCACTGGTGTATCGCGGCATGGAGATTGGCAGTGCTAAACCTGACGCAGCCACGCTGGCAAATGCACCGCATCGCCTGATCGACTTTCTTGACCCCGCGCAACCTTACTCAGCAGCAGACTTTCGTAACGATGCCTTGCGTGAAATGACTGAGATTACTGCGCAAGGACGGATTCCATTGTTGGTGGGCGGCACGATGCTGTACTTTCGTGCGCTTGAATACGGCTTATCCGACCTTCCCGAAGCTGACCCCGCGATTCGCACCCGCCTTGAAGCGGAAGCGGCACAATACGGCTGGCAGGCGTTACACGAGCGTTTAGCCAGCATTGACCCGGTTGCCGCGCAACGCATTCACCCCAATGACTCACAACGTTTACAACGCGCATTGGAGGTTTACGAATTAAGCGGCAAATCCCTCACCGAATTACAACAAGCCGCTTGGCACGATGCCTGCCCCTATCAGCTATTAAAAATTGCATTAATTCCCGACGACCGCGCATGGCTACACCAACGCCTTGCGTTACGTTTTGATCAGATGTTAGCGCAAGGATTAATCGAGGAAGTACGGCAATTATGGCAGCGCGGTGATCTTGACACCCACCTGCCAGCGGTACGAGCCGTTGGCTACCGCCAAGTTTGGGATTATCTAAATGGAAAAATGGACTACACTCAAATGCGTGATCGTGCTATTGTCGCGACACGGCAGCTTGCTAAACGCCAAATGACTTGGTTACGTTCCGAAAAGGATATTTCCGTGTATAATCCACAAAAATGTAACCTTCCATCGCTTATCAGCAACGTTTCAGCGTTTATAGACGGATAAAAGGATATGTCCGATAAACTGACGTTTTGGTGAGACGATAAAGCTGTTAAGCTTTTAAGCGTCGAAGGAAAGAAGCGACAGGCTCACAACCAACCCCTTAACACGTTGTGAGACTAAAACAACCACAAACCCGAGAATTATTTTTAGGAGAAGCTCATGTCGAAAGGGCACACATTACAAGAACCCTTCCTTAATGCTCTGAGAAAGGAACGGATTCCAGTCTCCATTTACCTTGTTAACGGCATCAAGCTGCAAGGCCATGTAGAGTCATTTGACCAATTCGTTGTCCTGCTGGGTAACACTGTCAGCCAGTTGGTTTATAAACATGCTATTTCCACGATCGTGCCTGCGCGTCCGATTAAGTTGGCTTTAGCTCCAGAAGAATAAGCCAACCATAGGAATATTGCCGATTGGAACTGTTTGAACGCCCACAAGGGGGCGAAAATGCCATACTCGTTCAAGTCAGTTTCAAATCGGCAAAGTCTGCTCAAGATGAAAATGAGTTTATCGAATTAGCCCGCTCTGCTGGTGCAGCCGTTGTAGGCTTTATTAAAGGTAGTCGCCAAAATCCAGACCCACGTTATTTCGTCGGTGAAGGTAAAGCTGAAGAAATTCGGCAATTGCGCGAGCTACAAGATGCCAACTTGGTCATCTTTGATCACAACCTATCCCCCGCTCAAGAACGCAATTTAGAAAAGCTTTTGCAATGCCGCGTATTGGATCGCACGGGCTTGATTTTGGATATTTTTGCGCAACGCGCCCAAAGTCACGACGGTAAATTGCAAGTTGAATTGGCGCAACTCAAGCACCTGACCACGCGCTTAGTTCGTGGCTGGACTCACCTTGAACGTCAGAAAGGTGGTATTGGTCTGCGCGGCCCCGGTGAAACCCAGCTTGAAACCGACCGCCGTTTAATTGGCGAACGCATCAAACAAATCACCAAACGCCTCGAAAAAGTCCAAAATCAGCGCGAGCAAGGTCGGCAATCCCGCAAAAAAGCTGAAATTCCTACCGTTTCACTGGTGGGCTACACCAATGCGGGCAAATCCACGCTCTTCAATGCGCTGACGCAAGCCAACGTCTACGTCGCGAATCAGCTCTTCGCCACCCTAGACCCTACATTACGGCGTGTAAAACTGCCCAATCAGCGTGAAATCATTCTCGCAGATACCGTAGGCTTTATTCGCCATCTACCTCATGATTTAGTCGCAGCATTCCGCTCTACCCTGCAAGAAACTATTGATGCGGATTTACTACTGCACGTTATTGATAGCCACGATGATCAGCTAGAGCTTTACCGTGAACAGGTCAACAAAGTCATTGCCGAAATTGGCGCGGAACACGTCCCGCAAATCGAAGTGATGAATAAAATTGATCTTGGTGGACAAGAGCCACACATTGAAGTCGGCACAGGCACAAATCCCACCCGCATTTATGTATCCGCAAGTAATAATCTCGGTTTAGAAGCCTTGCTCGAATACTTGGGTGAATACTTTGCTGGAACCATTTTCAAAGGCACGCTCACCATTAAGCCACAGCACGCACGTTTACGCGCCAAGCTTTACACCGATAAAGCGATTCAGCAGGAAAGTGTAACCGAAACCGGCGATTTCAGCCTTGAGGTGAGCATCGACCAGCGACGACTGGAACAATATCTACGTGAAGAAAATCTGTCGCTAGACGACCTGTAAGGGGCGTATGCGCTACGCCCCCACCTATTAACCCCGACGCATTACGTCAAAGAATTCACTGTTAGTCTTAGTCTTCGACAACTTGTCGAACAGCAATTCCATTGCTTCCAGGTCATCCATACCATGCAAGAACTTACGCAACACCCACAGCGTTTGCAGCTCGTCTTGCGTGGTTAACAGTTCTTCACGACGTGTACCGGAGCGGTTAATATTAATCGCTGGGAATACGCGCTTTTCAGCAATACGGCGATCCAAGTGGATTTCCATATTACCCGTACCTTTGAATTCTTCGTAGATAACCTCGTCCATTTTGGAACCGGTATCAATCAAAGCCGTGGCAATAATGGTTAAACTACCACCCTCTTCAATATTACGCGCCGCACCAAAGAAGCGTTTTGGACGGTGTAAGGCATTTGCGTCAACACCACCGGTCAATACTTTACCCGACGATGGTACAACCGTATTGTAAGCACGCGCTAAACGGGTAATGGAGTCCAGCAAAATCACCACGTCACGTTTGTGTTCAACCAGACGCTTGGCTTTTTCAATCACCATTTCAGCGACTTGCACATGGCGTGCGGCTGGCTCATCAAAGGTGGAAGAAACAACTTCACCATGCACCATACGTTGCATTTCAGTCACTTCTTCAGGACGCTCATCAATCAGCAAAACGATCAGATAGCTTTCCGGGTAATTCGAGGCAATGCTTTGCGCAATGTTTTGCAGCATGATGGTTTTACCCGCTTTTGGCGGTGCAATAATCAAACCACGCTGACCTTTACCATACGGCGCAACAATGTCGATAACACGGGCGGTAATGTCTTCACGACTCCCGTTACCGCGCTCCATGCGCATCCGCTTATCCGCGTGCAGCGGTGTCAGGTTTTCAAAGGCAATTTTATTACGCGCACTTTCTGGCGGCTCAAAGTTAATGGTGTCTACTTTGAGTAACGCAAAATAACGCTCATTGTCTTTAGGCGGACGGATTTTACCGGATACGGTATCCCCCGTGCGCAACCCAAAGCGGCGTATTTGACTAGGCGAAACGTAAATATCGTCTGCCCCAGCCAGATAACTGGAGTCATCCGAGCGCAAAAAGCCGAAGCCATCTTGCAAAATTTCAAGCACGCCGTCGCCATGAATATCAACGTTGTTGGCAGCGTTAGCTTTCAACAAGGCGAAGATAATGTCTTGCTTACGTGTACGGGAGATGCTTTCAATACCCATCGCCTGAGCCATTTCAAAGACTTCGGCAGCAGATTTCTTTTTTAATTCAGACAAATTCATAGATGATAAGTCGATAGAGACAATGTATTACAATCAGGAAGCACCTACTCGCGGGGATTTTCTCAATCAGAAAATAATGGTCGAATGCCCACGGCTAAAATATTATGACTTGCGCCAAATTAAGCCTATACAGGAATCTACGATTAAGAACACGAGACAGGATTTTCAGGAATGAATCTGGATGCAGATTCAAGTGGGTTAAAGTTAGCACGCACAACCCGTTGCGTCCAGTAAAAAGTGTAATACCCCCGTGCCGCATTGCAAAAAAGCCGCTAACACGAGGGTATACGCGCATTACAGGTTCTGGTTGAGGAATGCGGTCAACTGTGATTTATTCAATGCGCCCACTTTAGTGGCAGCAACTTCGCCATTTTTAAACAGCATCAGCGTAGGAATGCCGCGAATGCCATAACGTGGCGGGGTAGCCGTATTATTGTCAATGTTCAACTTCGCCACCACCAGTTTGCCAGCAAACTCTGTAGCGATTTCGTCCAAAAGTGGTGCAATCATTTTGCATGGCCCGCACCATTCGGCCCAATAATCAACCAATACCGGCGTGGTAGATTTAAGAACTTCCTGCTCAAAAGTGGCATCGGAAAGTTGAATAATGTTTTTACTCACGAAAGAGTTCTCCCTGAATTTTCAATGCTATGCAACAAGGCCATAACGGCCATCATCGCGCTGACTGATCAGCAACAACCCCGCATTGTTGGGTCATTCTGATTGATCTTGACGATTCTCTAATATTTTAAGACATCTTTGTAGTATTTTTGGGTAAGAACACATGTTTTATTGATAGATGGGGCGGTAACATCAACGAACTTACCTCCACCACCGTGGTCAATACCCAACAAATAACACCGTAAAAGGATTCACCGATGAAACGTTTACTACCTGCACTTACCCTAATCCTTGCTCCTGCACTAGGTTTGGCTGCCCCCGTCCCCTTTCAAGCCAGTTACGCAGTGAGCGTGAACGGCATGACACTAGGCGGTATGGACTCAAGCCTGAAATACACCGCCACGGGCTACACTTACCAAAAACTCACCAAAGCCAATGGCTTGGCAGCAATGTTGAGCGGCGACACCCTCACCGAACGCAGCACCGGCAGCAAACAAGGCGAACAACTGTCTGCGCAACATTACCTGCATCATCACAAAAGTAAGCGCAAAGACCGCCGCGATGAATTCACGTTCACCAGCCCCACACGAGTTACAGGACAATACGAGTCGAAACCTTACGATCTCAGTGCCCCTGCCGACACCATTGACTCTGCCTTGCTGGAATTACGCTTGATGGACGATCTCGCCAGTGGCAAACCGCTCAACTACCAAGTGGCATCCAGAGGCAAAATCAAGCCATATCGCTTCCAAAAACTCGGCACAGAAACCTTAGAAACGCCAGCCGGAAGCTACGAATGCGAAAAAGTGCAAGTCACCGCTGACGACGGTAAGCGACAGACTACCGTATGGCTTGCACCTAGCCTCCATTACCACATTGTACGGGCAGCGCACCGTGACGATGATGAAGTCATTGAAGTGACCTTAACACGCCACCAAGCACGCTAAATCCGACACTGGCTGGGCGAGTTATTTACTCTGCTCCGCCATCCACTTCGCCAACGCCTGAATAAAGAAATTCTGCAAATCGGCACTGTGCGCCGCTAACGCACTAATCGCAATCTCACGTTGCGCCAAATACGCCGCACGGGTTTGCTCAATGCGAGCCGCAATATTGGGCGAACCGGGCAATACCCCAACAATGCGCACCAACCACGCATTTACCGCTGTATCTAAGGTTGAATCCTGCGCCAGCAATTCCGCAATGGTCATACTGCGTAATTGCTGCTTGTACTCACCCAAGGGGAAATCGGTTAAATTCACATCGCCATTTACCCGATCACGTTGCTGCGGCGTGCTACGGGCATCGTGAATATGCTGTACACCATCCGCGCCCGTGATAATGGGATGATAGCCGTATTGCTGCGCATCAGCCGCACTCACCGATAAAATCCACACATTACCTGTCGCCAGATTGCCGCCTAAACGGATTGGATTGAGTTGTACCGCCAGCAATTGCCCGCTGGCATCACGGTTATTTTCAATGTGATTCGCCGTGCCAACCAAACCGTTCAAGGTGATTTTATGATCAGATGCAGTAGCAATCACATTATCGCGGATCGTGAGATTGCGGAATACGCCATCTGAGCCAAAAATGCCTTGCAGCTTACCCGTCGACTCAATGGTGTTGTTACTGATGGTGAGATTTTCAAGTTCACCCGCCGCAAACTGATCTGCCGGAATCAACTGAATCGCGTCACGGTGGGCTTGTTGCGCCAAATCGTGCGTTTTACCATATTCAGTGTCTAAAATACTGTCGCGAATGGTATTGCCGGTGATTTTCTGGTCACTACGGCGCACATGAATCGCATCGGCGGTGAACCCTTGATCTAGCACTTCGTTTTGCGGCGGTGCGTGAATATCAGTACGACGCAATACCGCGCTAGGCGTTGTAGTCGTGGGCGTTTGCGTATTTGTCGGTGGGGTTTGCCCACGCTGCTCCAGCGTATTGGCATCGTTCGTCAATTTCTCAGCCATGCTGGTGTATTCTTGCAGCCGTTTTTGCCACACCCCAATGAGATTATCGCAATCCGCGATTTGGGTGTTTAACTGCATCAATTTAGGGTGTGCTGCCGCATTCGCCGGGGGCGCAGCCGTTTTAGTGGATGACTTGGTTTTCGATTTTGCCGCAAATAAACAGCCGGATGGCTCCTGTGCAGCGGAAGGCTCTACCGCGACTGAAGTCGTAACTAAAACCGCCGCAGAAGGGTTTTGCTTCACATAAGCGTCACGCTCCGCCAACAATTTGTCACGGCGCGTTTGCTGTTGATCAATGTATTCTTGCGCTTTGCTAGCTTTTAACTGCAAATCCTGTGCTTGAGTGCGCAGAGCCTGAATATTGCTCTGCGCACTGGTGATAGCGTCGCCCATAATCATCTTCCCCATAGCCCACGGCAATACGCCGATTAACGGGAAAGATAGACCATTTATCGGAATCTGTCAGCTTGATAACGACTTGCCATACTTTCTTGCATGGTGGCGATAACTTCAAACGCATCTTTTAAATGGCGACGCTCTAATGCTGATAACTCTTCCGGCGGCACGTAATTGTTAGGTTTTTGCCCATTTTCAATTTGCTTAGCCTGATGCTGCAAACGTACCATGCTGATGAATTCAAACGCATCACGCAAGTCATCGACCGTGGTGCGCGTCATTAAACCCGCGTCAGCAATCGCTTCAAGACGCTCCCAAGTATTAATCGGGGCAATTCCACCAGCCAATGCATATAACCGTGCTAAATCAATAACCGGCACGACACCGCGCTTTTTCATGTCCATGCCCTTGTCGGCTTGGGCATCTTTGCTGTCTTTATCGAGCACGAAACCACGGAAGAACCCAATCGGCGGTTTATGACTCAAGGCATTACCCGCCATAAACGCTTGGAACAAGGTTTGCACCTTGGTTTTTGCAAGAATTTCCGCCTGCAACTCATCCAGCAAACGTTTATCACCGTGCAAGCAACGCAAATCAAAGAAGATACTTGCGTACATCAGGGCTTTAGGTTGCGGATTTTCAATCCAATTGGCGAAATACCCGCGCCATACCGACAACGGTTGCCGCCATTGATCATTGGTTGCCATGACATCACCGGGGCAGTACACATAGCCACACGCATTCAAACCATCGCTGACGTATTTCGCGATAGCACGGAAATAATCACCGTGTTCCGCCTCGTTATAAGCATCCGACAAAATCATGCCGTTATCTTGGTCAGAATGCGCAGTCTGCTCACGACGCGCCATTGAACCTGCCACGATGAACGCATACGGCACGGGTGGCGCACCGAATTGCTGTTCCGCCATCATCAACAAACGCCGGGCAATCGCCTGACCTACAGAGGTAATGGATTGCCCAATATCGTTAGCAGGCAAACTCTGCCGCACCAAACTGACCAACATTTTCGGCACACTTTGGCTTAACTCAGCTAAACGCTCGACATCTTTTGCCGCAAAAATATCACCCACCAAGTACAACGCACTGCTACTTTGAGTGCGCAATAAATCACTCGCTGACACCACACCGACAATATCGACGTTATCCACCACGGGCAAATGACGAATATTGCGTCGCGCCATGAGCAATAAAGCTTCCGATGCCTGATCACGCGGAGCTAATGTTAACGGATTCAGGGTCATAATATCGGCAATCGGTGCGCTGGTACTACGCCCTTCAGCAATCACACGCTTACGGAAATCCACATCTGTGACAATGCCGCACAAACTGCCATCGGCTTCCGTCACAATCGCCGCCTGTGCATTGTAATCGTTCATTTGGCAAGCAACTTGCTGAATACTCTCGGTTTTACCCACCAGCATTGGCAATTTCATCAAGTCGCGCACATGCATCGCTACCAATGCCAAACCATCATTACCGCGAATTTCTTTCAAGGCGATACGCAAACGTTCGGGCTTACGCTCTGCAAAATACTGCTGCACGCGCTCAAAACGCGCGATCAAATCCAAAAATAATGCACCGGGCACGGCATACAACACCGTGTCTTCAATCGCCTGTACCGTCATGCTGACTTTGCCACCGCGCATAACAGAACGATATCCAACCCAATCACTATCACCGAAACGCCCGTACCAGTCGCCGTTTTCCAGCAAGACATCCACCGCACCAGCACGAATCAAATACGCAAACGCATTATCCGCACCGATCGTCAGAATTTCCTCGCCCTTGCGAAAACGCATCACCTGCAAAACCGTCGCAACTTCCTCGCGGACATCAGCGGATAAATCAGTTAGTGGTGGGCATTTCGCCAAAAAATCACAGATTGCAAGCTGTTCAACATCCATCAGCAGTTAACCTTCAAAATTGTGCCGGAATTTCGGCAAATGACACACGCCCAAACTGAGCCAGTGCAATTCGCAACGCTGACGGTGAAGGGTTCAACAAAGATTCTGGAAACTCTGCGAACCAAACCTCACCATTTTTCATCGGCTCTACCACAACCTGATGCTCAACACCGGCTTGCACTAACGCCATTTGTGCGCCACGAATATGCACACTGGGAGTTATTTCAAGCCGCACTACACCTGTTTTTCCCGCATCAACTCGCGTCATGGATACCTGCATTGCGTCGTGTTTGAGCTTACACTGGTTTGTTGCCAACAAGCATTGACCTTCGACAAGTAATTGCTGCATTGCAACGTGATTTTCTTTTTTAGGTGCATCTTTATTCATCCACAGATCCATCATGCCGTAGCCACCAATCGACAAGAGGGGGGCAAGAATAATCGCAATACGCATGTGCAGCGACAAACCGAAGAACCAACGCAACATAAACACTCCTTTTTCAGACTCATCATTGTGCATGACAGCATACACGATCTGTCTGCAAAATCATGCTTATAGGTGAGAAATGACCTGTTGTGGTTCAATCTTTTTCAGGCAATCAAGATGCCCTAACGGGCATTCGCGCTTGAAACACGGGCTGCACGACAACCCAAGGTAGAGGATTTGCGCTTTGTCACTTAAAGGCGGGGTATAGGTGGGGTCAGAAGAGCCGTAAACGGCAATCACGGGTGTGCCGAGTGCGGCAGCAACGTGCATCAAGCCAGAGTCATTGCTGACCACCTGATCGGCCTGTGCGAGTAATACCAACACCTCCTGAATGCTGGTTTTGCCTGCAAGGTCTTGGCAAGCGGGGGAATTTACAGCGGCGGCGATTTGCGCAGTGACGGGCGTATCTTTAGCAGAGCCAAGTAGGATCACTTGCCCGCCTTGCGCGATGTAATGCAGGGCAACTGCGGCGTAATACTCGGCAGGCCAACGTTTAGCTCCACCGTATTCTGCACCGGGGCTGAGGGCAAGCGTGGGAGAGGTTGGGGATGAAGAGGGGTTTCTTTCCACCACCAAACGCGGCTGCTGAATTTCCGGCGGCAAGGTAGCATCCTTCGCCAACCCTAACGCCACAAACCGCTGCACCGTCATCGTCAACACGGTTTTATCCATAGGACGAATATCATTCAGCAAGCCGTAACGCATTTCCCCCTTAAACCCCGTGCGCACCGGAATGTTTGCCCAGAACGGCACAAGCGCGGCTTTCAGCGAACGCGGTAATACAATTGCCCAATCATACGCATTCGCCCGCAAGACTTTGCCGAGTTGGTAACGCTTACCCAATGCCAATTCGCCGTGCTGTAACGGCATTTCAATGGCAGAACGGACTTCGGGCATTGCCGCCAATATCGGCTTGCTCCACGCGGGCGCAAGCACATCAATTTGCAAATCGGGGAAACGGTCTTTCAATGCCATGAACAGGCTTTGTGCCATCACCATATCGCCGACCCACGAAGGGCCGACGATCAGGCAACGTTGGGGGGAAAACGCCATTGCGTTAATCGATCAAACGGTAAAGCGTACCGCAATAAGGGCAACGAGCCGTTTTATCCGCACTCGTATCAATCGCCAACGACACACGTGGGTGTGAACACCACAACGCCGTCGCATCGGTGGGGCAACTCAAGGGTAAGTCCTGACGCTTCACCACCACTTCGCGGGTGTCATTCAAACGTTTGTAATCAGCAATGCTCGGTGCAGACATACAGCCTCCCACATAATCTGTTAAACAAGGGTCAGCCAGTCGCGGTATTTTTCAGAACGACCGTGCACAATATCCAAGTACAAAGTTTGCAATTGCTCAGTAATCGGGCCGCGTGTACCTAAACCAATAGCGCGACGATCAAGTTCACGAATCGGGGTAACTTCCGCTGCGGTTCCAGTGAAGAACGCTTCATCCGCCACATACACTTCGTCACGGGTAATGCGCTTTTCACGGACTTCAAAGCCCAAGTCACGCGCCAGGGTGATCACGGTTTTACGGGTAATCCCATCCAGTGCTGAGGTCAGATCTGGGGTATAAATAATGCCATCTTTGACCAAGAAGAAGTTTTCTGCACTACCTTCGGACACAAAACCGTCCACGTCCAGCACTAATGCTTCGTCATAACCGTCGTCTAACGCTTCACGCAACGCCAGCATGGAGTTCATGTAGTTGCCGTTGGCCTTCGCCTTGCACATGGTGACATTGACGTGATGGCGGTTGAAAGAAGAGGTCTTGATGCGGATACCTTTTTCCATGTTTTCCGCGCCGAGGTAAGAACCCCATGTCCACGCGGCGACCATTGCATGGGTTTCCAGATTATCAGCACGCAAGCCCATGCCTTCCGACCCGTAGAAACACATCGGGCGGATGTAGGCGGAATCCAGATTATTTTCACGCACGGCGGCACGTTGCGCGTCGTTGAGTTGCTCTTTGCTATAAGGCATTGGCATCCGCATGATTTTTGCGGAATTAAACAGGCGGTTGGTATGATCTTGCAAGCGGAAAATTGCCGTGCCTTGGTCAGTCTTATACGCCCGCACGCCTTCAAAAACGCCCATGCCATAGTGCAGGGTATGGGTTAAGACGTGGGTTTTGGCTTCGCGCCAAGGCACCATTTCGCCGTCCAGCCAGATCAGGCCATCGCGGTCAGACATCGACATCGCTCATCTCCACAGGTCAAAAACTAAATATGGAAGGATACACGTCGACGCAACAGCTTGCCAGAGGTTGAAAACACGAAGATCAGCCCTTACTCGGATCTAAACCACGAAATACGCTGAATTCCTGCGACGGTCGTGCCCAACCGTAGCCACGACCTGCCCCAGACGCTACTCGCGCACTGCGCTGATAACCCGTTGCAACGGTTGCCACTTGCTGAGGTGCACCCTGCGTGTGATTGTATTCCGCCATGATTTTTGCGACATAATTACGGGTTTCGCGGTAAGGCGGAACACCATTGTATTTGCGCACTGCACCGGGGCCTGCATTGTAAGCTGCCAATGCCAATTGCTTATCGCCGTTAAATTCGCGCAACATTTGTGCGAGGTATTTCACCCCACCCTGAATATTTTGGTGCGGATCCCACGCATTAGCGACACCCAATTGGTCCGCCGTTCCCGGCATAAGCTGCATCAAGCCCATCGCGCCCGCGCTGGAACGCGCACTGGCATTAAAGCAGGATTCTTGCTTCATCACCGCACGAACCAGTTTTTCATCGACCCCGTATTGACGGGCAAACATCTGTACCGAACCCATATGCGGAGTAAATTTACGCTCTAACTGTGCGGCACTTTGCCCGCCACAATGGTGACGCGGAATCGTCGCGGCTACCGGCACATTACCGGGCGCGTAACTGCGGGCTGCGACAGGCATCGGGGCGGACTGTACGGGAGGACGTGGTTTCTGTGGCGCACCGTATTTAGCAACCAGCTTGTATTGCTTGCCTTTTTTAGGCGTATTGGTTAACCAGCGCGTGCCTTCTTTATCAACATAGGTGTAAATTGCCGCTTCGGCGGTAGTGCAATGCAACGCCGCACCGCAAAGAAACGGCAACGCTAACAAATGCTTCATGCTGTTGGACTTTTCGGGATGACTCATGGCTACCACTTATTGTTTTATTATTGACTAATCAGCATTAGATGCACCGATAAACATAAAATTTTTTGGCTGACACCCAACAATCATTTAGATAACAGCAATATAGGCCGCCCCAGAAGAACTGTCCAACATCTCAGACAAACGGGCAAAATTGCTTTCTTTGGTTTTTATTCTACACTCAACGGAGGATGTCACTGACAACACCCCTGTTTCGCGGGGATTCATAAGGATTGTGATACCGCAACCCGGTTCGTGCACACCGTGCACGAACCACTTGCCGGAATCAGTGCAATAAGCGCGGATTTGCTAAACGAAAAGGCGGAATAGTCGCATCAAAACGCTGCCCATCATCCGCTAACATTTGGTAAGTACCGCGCATAACACCCAAGGGCGTATCCAAAATCGTACCACTGGTGTAACGGAAACCTTCACCGGCTTGTAAATACGGCTGCTCACCGATAACACCATCACCGCGCACTTCTTGGGTATTACCATCAGCATCTGAAATAATCCAATGGCGCGTCAACAATCGTGCTGAAACCGAACCTTGGTTCACAATGGTTACGGTATACGCAAATACATAGCGACTCTGCTCAGGATCAGATTCCTTTTCGATGTATTGGCTTTCTACGGAAACCTCAATGTTATAGCGTTCGCTATCCATACCGACACCCTCTTTCATACATGGGGCAAACATACAGCAGCCCCAGCGCAAACCACAATAAAATCCGACTAAAGCACGTTTTCGCCTACAACAGCACTAAATTATCGCGGTGAATCAACTCAGGGGCATCCACATAACCCAGCACTTGTTCAATGGATTTACTGGGGTAACGCTTAATCCGATCCGCTTCTTCGCTGGAATAATTCACCAGACCCTTGGCAATTAACCGCCCATCCGCCGCTAAACAGCTCACGACTTCGCCGCGCTCAAACACACCTTCCACACGCACTACCCCAACCGGCAACAAACTCTTGCCCGTGTTTAAAATAGCCTGTGTCGCGCCCTCATCTAACCACAACGAACCCTTTGCTGCTAATTGCCCTGCAATCCATTGTTTACGCGCCGCAATCGGTGCAGCATCCGGCAATAACAACGTGCCCAACAACTCACCCGTGCGTAACCGCTCCAGCACCTGCGGTTCACGCCCGGAAGCAATCACTGTCGCACAACCGGAACGCGAGGCGCGTTGCGCTGCCAATACTTTGGTACGCATTCCGCCGCTGCCAATTAAGGTTCCTGCCCCGCCCGCGAATTCCACATAATCGGGATTATTAGCACGACCTTCAGTGATTAATTGCGCATCAGCACACTTACGTGGGTCTTTGTCATACAAACCGGACTGGTCGGTTAAAATCACCAACACATCGGCTTCCACCAAATTTGCCACCATCGCACCCAGCGTGTCATTGTCGCCTAGACGGATTTCCTCGAAAGCCACCGTGTCATTTTCATTGATCACCGGAATCACTTTCAAATCAATCAAGGTCGTCAAGGTGCTACGCGCATTCAAGTAGCGGCGGCGACTCGCCAAATCATCATGAGTCAACAGCACTTGTGCCGCGTGAAAGCCGTGCTGCTGAAACACCACTTCATACGCATGAATCAGGCTCATCTGCCCGATAGCCGCCGCAGCCTGTTTTTCAAACAACGCTTTCGGCTTAGTTTTCCAGCCCATACGGCTCATGCCCTCGGCAACCGCGCCCGATGACACCAACACGATTTCCACACCTGATTGCAGCAAGCGAGCCATTTGCCCCGCCCAATCTGCCAAGGCTTCGCGATCCAGCCCTTCGCCGTCACGAGTCAACAACGCACTGCCAATCTTTACCACCCAACGCTGGGTTTTTGGCATGAATTCAGTTCTGCTGTTCTGCATGTTCGTCCAGATATTGCATGATTTGGAAACACAGGTCTTGCGTGCCTTCACCTGTCGCGGCAGAAATGCGGAACACCCGCCCTTCCCAACCCAGCCCGTCGATCACCTGCTGACAGCGCGGTTCACGCTCTTCCGGTGGCAACACGTCAATTTTATTTAACACCAACCAACGCGGATAATTCGCCAATTCATCGCTGTATTTTTCCAGCTCTGCTTCGATGGTTTTTACCGCACGCACTGGCTCATTTTCCTCTGCCAGTGGCGCAACATCAACCACATGCAGCAATAAACTGGTACGTGATAAATGCCGTAAAAACTGAATTCCCAGACCTGCGCCTTCCGCTGCACCTTCGATCAAACCGGGAATATCCGCCATCACGAAACTTTGCGTCACACCCACACGGATTACGCCCAGATTGGGATACAAGGTAGTAAAGGGGTAATCCGCGACTTTCGGACGTGCTGATGACACCGCACTGATCAACGTCGATTTGCCTGCATTCGGCAAGCCCAGCAAGCCCACATCCGCCAGCAATTTCAGCTCCATGCGCAATACACGCAATTCACCCGGCGTACCCGGCTTGGACTGACGCGGCGCACGATTGACCGAGCTTTTGTACCGCAAGTTACCCAGGCCATGCCAGCCACCTTTGGCTACCAGCAACCGCTGTTCTGGCTCGACTAAATCGCCGATTATCTCGCCGGTTTCTTCGTCGTAAGCCACAGTACCGACTGGAACGCGAATTTCCTGATCATCACCGCGTTTGCCTGTCATATTGTTGCCCGCGCCGTTTTCGCCACGCTGCGCTTCGTAATAACGCTGCTGACGGAAATCAATCAGTGTATTTAAGTTACGTTCGGCGACCAGATACACGTCGCCACCATCGCCACCATCGCCACCGTTGGGGCCACCGAATTCAATGTACTTTTCGCGGCGGAAGCTCACGCAACCATTGCCACCATCACCCGCTTTCACGCGGATTACTACTTCATCAACAAACTGCATAAATCCTATCCCAGTAACTTGGCTTCACGCTCAAGAACTTCCTTAACAAACTCAGGGACTTCTTTACCAAGTTCAAAAGCGGCGGCTTTCAGCCTCTCATAAACAGCCACTTCATCCCCTTGCCAAACAAGGTCAATACGACGACTATGGCGCGTTGCCACATGGGTATAATTTTCTGGGAAAGCCCAGTAACAAGTCAGACAAACCTGCTTATCTTTACTGCCATTCCAATTATCACAATGTTCACAGAACCATGATTTTGCTCGATTCGCGGAGGCAGACAGCAGCATAAAATCGTCAGGATTTAACTCTCCATCGCCGTCGCCATCCACTTCATAGGGAACACGATGGTCGATTTGCAACTCACGCTCATCCATCACTTCCAAATAAATGAAACACTGACAACCATACTTGGCAACCAGGGCCTCTTTGAGGCGTTTGGATAGACCCGTGCGTCCTGATAATTTTCTGACCGTTAATCCGCTCAATTCACCGAAGCGGTAAGCCGCAATCTTACGCCCGTCCGAACCTGTTACCCGAAACGTTTCCAGTGGAATACCATTTTCACGCACATCCCGCACGGCACGGGGTGGATGGTTGTAGCCGTAAACATCTTTCAATGCTTCGGTCGTGATAAAACCATGCGCCAAAATATGATCAATCACCGTTTTAGGACGTTTGGCTGTTACCGCGCGGCACAACCCCAATAATTCAGCTGACACTTCAAACATAGTGCGCATTAACCTCAGGCACATAGTGTGGATGCATGGGAAAAGCATGACCACGTGAAGCAGGCAATACCCGCTTCTGCACTAAAGCAGGTGATAAATACAGCGATTCATATGTCATCTCAGCGCGTCCCAACAAGGTAGATTGGCTAGAACGCCCGGCTAACAATTCAATACGGGACAACTCCAGATAATTAGGCAGCAATTCGCCAAATGCCTTATCCCCCCTACGCCCATCATAACTGACGACATAAGCGATATCCCGTTCATTCAAGCTTTCCAGTGCCAATACAAATTCATGGTGATCAATACCGGATAAGTAACGCGAGTCGTGTTCACCGCAAACACCCTGATAAGGCGGATCCATATACACCAAATCATCAATCGTCGCAGTTTGCAGTACATCACGGTAATCCAGTGCTGAAAAGGCACTTTTGCCTTGCAACAACGCCGATACACCTACAACATTGCTACGCATGGTCGCAGGACGCGTTCCTTTACGACGCTTATCGGGGCTTTGATTGAACATTCCATCAGCATTGTAACGTACCGCACCTTTGACGCACCGCGCTAACAAATACAGAAAAAGACGAGGGTCTTGGCTACGATTAAAAGCATCCCGCATTTGATAATAATGGCTCGGACTATCCTCCGTGAGCTGCCCATTCCAAATCTGTTCGTAATAATCAGCCGTTTCTGTAGGTTGCTCTACCATCAAACGCAGCAACTCCACCAACGGTTTATTGACATCATTAATCACGTAACATGTTGCCAATTGACGCGCCGCCGCCGCAATACTGATCGCAGCTGAACCCGCAAATGGCTCAATTAAGCGATCCACATCCTTGGGGAAATAGCCAAGAATCGCGGCTGCTAAATTGCGCTTACTGCCTTGATATTGAATGGGGTGCGGGATATTTTTCATGATCATGATCATAACACGCGAAAAGCCCCGACACGCGGGGCTTTTCGCAAATCGTCCGAAGACGGAAGTCTTAAGCGGAACAACCTTCAACAGGCTGAATGCTTACAAACTTGCGGTTTTCCGCGCCTTTTTGCTTGAAAACCACTACGCCGGATGCCTTGGCGAACAAGGTATGGTCTTTACCAATACCTACATTCTCACCGGCATGGAAGCGCGTGCCACGCTGGCGAACCAGAATGTTACCAGCCAGAACGAATTGACCACCAAAGCGTTTTACGCCGAGTCGTTTCGATTCTGAATCGCGACCGTTGCGGGTACTACCGCCTGCCTTTTTGTGTGCCATTGCTGTCTCCCCTTACGCTGCTGAAATGCCAGTGATTTCGATTTGTGTCAGGTACTGGCGGTGACCAGTACATTTCTGATGGTGCTTACGGCGGCGGAATTTCATGATCCGCACTTTCACGCCGCGAGTCTGGGCCACAACGTTAGCAGTCACTTTCGCGCCTGCAACGTAAGGTGCGCCGATTTGCACGGATTCACCTTCCCCGACCATCAGGACATTATCGAAATCAATGTTTGCGCCTTCTTCTACATCCAGTTTTTCAACGAAGATGCTGTCGCCTTGAGCGACGCGGTACTGTTTACCGCCCGTTACGATGACCGCATACATGATTGTCGATTCTCCAAAAAATGTCCTGTTAAAGAGCCGCAGGATTGTACCGCTTAAGCCCCCTTAGGTCAAACGCGAAATAAAATATTCAAGGAGTTGCGCGTATCGCTTGACATAGCGGGGGGGTATTCCTAGCATTCGGGGCTTTACCGCAGCCTGCATAATCATGGATTTCAATACAATTCGCCAACTTGCCGATGCTGACATGCAGGCAGTCAATGCTTTAATCCAGCGTCGTCTGCATTCCGATGTCGTGCTTATCAACCAACTCAGCCATTATATTATTGGCAGCGGGGGTAAACGCCTGCGCCCGTTACTCGCGCTGCTGGTGGCACGTGCCTGCGGCTATCAGGGCGACAGACACGTTGATGTTGCTGCGATTGTGGAATTCATCCACACCGCCACCCTGCTACATGACGACGTAGTGGACGAGTCCGATATGCGCCGTGGCAAGGAAACTGCCAACAACGTATGGGGCAATCAAGCCGCCGTGCTGGTGGGCGATTTCCTGTATTCGCGCTCGTTTGAAATGATGGTGGACGTAGGCAGTATGCGGGTGATGGAAATTTTATCCACCACCACCAATGTGATTGCGGAAGGCGAAGTACTGCAATTGCTCAACTGCCACGATCCTGACACGTCCGAAGAACGTTACATGGACGTGATTCATTCCAAAACCGCGAAATTGTTTGAAGCGGCGTGTCAGTTGGGAGCAGTGCTGACTGGATTGAGTGCGGAACACGAGCAGGCGATGGCAAAATATGGGATGCACTTAGGCACTGCATTCCAGTTGGTCGATGACGTGTTGGATTACACCGCTGATGCTGAGGAAATGGGTAAAAACGTCGGTGATGATTTAGCCGAAGGTAAGCCCACGTTGCCGCTGATTATTGCGATACAGCGCAGCGATGCGGCGACGGCTACCATCCTCCGCAGTGCTATTGAACAGGGCGGGTTGGATCAAATTGATGCCATTATGCAGGCGATTACCGACACCAAGGCGATTGATTACACGTTGGAACGTGCCAAGGGTGAAACGGAAAGTGCGATTGCCAGCTTGCAATGCCTGCCGGATAGCGACTATCGACAGGCGTTGGAATCACTGGCGTGGTTTGCGATTAATCGTAGTCATTAACCCAAATCAGCGGAGAGTGAAGCTCGCGAAGCTTCGCTCAACGTCACGGTATGCGCATAATTCGGATGCTCAATCCCCATCTGAATCACCGCACCCTCCTTCGCGGAAGCCACCATAATCGGGGTCAACTCAAAGCGCGTAAAATGCACTGCCGAGGTTTTCTCCTCGGTTTCGCGCTCCAAATCTTCATTGGCAATCGCGTAAACCTTGTCGAAACCCGCCACCTGCACCCACGTATGCCGCTCAATCCCGATCAGCCGCCCCAGTTGCACCTTGCGCTCTTCCACATCGGAAAACTCGACCATGAAGGTCGCTTTCCAGTTCGAGCCATCGGGAATTAACGGGTTATACGATTCCAGTTCCTCATTAATACCAGCGGACTCGAAAATCTTCTCAATCCGCAGCATTTCCTGAATCTGGTATTGCATGGTTAAGCGATCTTCAAAATACAGCGTCGCATTCGGGCCGATGTGTATTTTGCGATCAGCTTTGTGCGCCATCACCTTCTCGCGGAAGGCTTTGCGCTCGATTGAATACTGTTCCAGACTCAGCAAATCTGCACGGGTCAACTTTTCCATCATCACTCTCCTTACAAACCGTAAGCAATGCGTAACATGGTCAGCGGATGCGTTGGCAGAGGCATACCCTCATCCAACCCACTCTCGATTTGATGTCCCGCCATCGGGCAATCGCTGCCGTAATAATCCGGCTTAGCCTGATTGACCTTACCGAACAGCGGACGGCAAATTTTTATCGAAATATCGTGGAATTCGCTCTTCACAGCATACGTACCGTCATGCCCGGAACAGCGTTCCAGCAATTCCAACTTGGTATCCGGCACTAATTCCAGCAGTTCGCGGGTTTTGTAGCCGATGTTCTGCACCCGCAAATGGCAAGACGTGTGGTAGCTGACTTTGCCCAAGGACTTTTTGAAGTTGGTGTTCAACTTGCCTTCCTTGTGGCGCAACATCAGATACTCGAACGGGTCGAAAATACGCCCTTTCACCGTTTGCACATCGGCATCATCAGGGAACATCAGCGGCAATTCCTGCTTGAACATCAGCACACACGACGGCACGGGGCCGACAATATCCCAACCCTCGTTGATGAGTTTCATCATTGCCGGAATATTCACATCTTTCGCCGCTGCCACAGATTCCAAATCACCCAACTCTAACTTGGGCATTCCACAGCATTGCTCCTTGTCCAGCAACGTCACCGGCATAGCGTTATGCGCAAATACCTTAGCCAAGTCTTCGACAATATGTGGCTCGTTGCGATTGCCATAACAGGTTGCAAAAATAGCCACCTTGCCAGTGGTGCGCCCAGCGGGAACTGCTTGCCCTTCGGCGACATGCAAACGACTGACGCGCTTACGCCCCGTATCACTGTGATAACTAGGGATTTTCGCATCCGGGTGAACACCCAACACTTTTTCCAAACCTTTACGGAAAGTGGCATTCTGATTCATGGCATTCACCACACCAGACACCACCGGAATCCCCGCCAATGACCCCACCAAATCAGTGGAGCTGAGGATTTTATCGCGCAACTTCGTTTCACCCTGCTTGAACTTCACCGCCTTGGCACGCAGCATCAGGTGCGGGAAGTCGATATTCCACTCGTGCGGCGGAATATAGGGGCATTTGGTCATGTAACACAGGTCGCACAGATAGCAATGATCAACGACCTTCCAATAATCTTTTTTATCAACGCCATCCACTTCCATCGTGGAGGACTCATCCACCAAATCGAATAAGGTGGGGAAGGAATTGCACAGACTGACGCAACGGCGGCAACCGTGACACAGATCGAAAACGCGCTCCATTTCATGCAAGACGGCATCTTCGTTGTAAAATTCGGGGTTTTTCCAGTCCAGCGCGTGACGGGTAGGGGCTTGTAGGCTGCCTTCGCGAGTCGGGGTTGCCATGATTGTTGTTCTCCGGTAAAGAACCCCTCACCCCCAGCCCCTCTCCCTCAAGGGGCGAGGGGAGCAAGAAGGATAGCCTCTTAGCCCCTCTCCCCCTGAGGGAGAGGGGTTGGGGTGAGGGGTAATCTTAATTAAGCGTCCAGATTATCCAGTGCTTTCTGGAAACGGTTAGCGTGTGAACGCTCCGCTTTTGCCAGTGTCTCGAACCAGTCAGCGATTTCGTCGAAACCTTCTTCACGCGCGTCTTTCGCCATACCAGGGTACATGTCAGTGTACTCGTGGGTTTCGCCCGCGATAGAGGCTTTCAGGTTAGCAGCCGTCGGGCCGATTGGCAGACCAGTTGCTGGGTCGCCAGAAGCTTCCAAGTATTCCAAGTGACCGTGCGCATGACCAGTTTCACCTTCCGCAGTGGAGCGGAATACAGTCGCAACGTCGTTGTAGCCTTCTACGTCAGCTTTGGCTGCGAAGTACAAATAACGGCGGTTGGCTTGTGATTCACCAGCAAAGGCATCTTTCAGATGCTGTTCTGTCTTACTTCCCTTCAGTTCCATGTGTGGACTCCTCGGTTGTATGGTTGATTAAACTCTTTGGAGCGTTGTACTCTAAGCGAAACCAATAGCAACGTCCAATCGTATATTTTGAATATTTCGTTCGATTTTAACAAACAGCAAAATCGCTAATGAGGAAGCTTTATGAAACTTGTCGCAGCCGTTTACACACTGGCTTCTGTCGCAGTATTAACCTTAATGGTCATGCGCCCCCCTGTTCAAATCAGCAATACAGCGACCACCACCACAGCGGCAACCGCCCCTGCAACCGTCACTAATCAAACGGTTAGTGCACCCGCAGTACCCGCGACACCCGTGGCAACTCCGGCAACCGATAGCGCAGTACCGGCAACACCGCCTGCAACATCCAATAAACCCGCACCTGATGCTAAAGCCGTGCCCGACTATGCGCGTGAACAACGCCTTGCCAGCGAAATCAGTGACGCGATTATGGATGGTGAAGTGGTTAGCCTGAACGATGGCACACAAAATTTCATGGGAATTCTCACTGCGGCTGAACAACCGCGCGGCGCGGTCATTATCTTGCACGGGCGCGGCTATCACCCGGACTGGGAAGATGTTGCACACCCATTGCGCACCGGTTTAGCCGCCAAAGGCTGGACAACACTATCGTTGCAAATGCCCGTTTTGGAAAAAGAAGCCAAGTACTACGATTACGTGCCCTTGTTTGCCAACGCCGATAAGCGGATTGATGCAGGTATCGCCTTCCTCAAGCAAAAGGGAATTGCACCCGTGGTACTCGTCGCCCACAGTTGTGGTGCGCACATGGCAATGAACTGGATTAACACCAGAGGCGATGGTGACATCGCGGCTTATGTGGGGTTAGGCATGGGAGCAACGGACTTCGAGCAAGACATGGTGCAAGCCTTTCCACTCGACAAAATGAAAGTGCCGGTACTGGACGTATACGGCGAAAAAGAGTACCCGCAAGTCATCAGCCTTGCAGCAGAACGTCAAACACTCATGCAGAAAGCAGGCAACAGCAATTCCAAACAAATGGTACTACCAGAAGCTGATCACTACTTCAAAGACAAAGGCGAAGAGCTAAACGCTGTCGTCGCCAACTGGCTGAACAGCTTACCGCTGTAACACTCTATTCTGCACACACAAAAAAGGCCGCAATTAACGGCCTTTTTTCATCAGGACATTGCAGGTCTGCAAGCACCCGGAATGCGACCGAAACCAACGATACGTTGACCCCAATAGCCTTCCAACTTCTCGGTAGTAATTGCCTTACCGGTACGTGGGGCATGTACAAACTTATTGTCACCCAGATAGATACCCACATGACCTACTTTGCGACCACGGGTATTGAAAAATACTAAATCGCCTTTGGTAGCACTTGCACGCGGAACCTTAACTGCGGCATCGTACTGAGCGGCTGCTGTGCGTGGCAAAGAAACGCCAGCACCTTGACCAAAAGCAAACTGCGTTAAGCCACTGCAATCGAAACCTGTTTGTGGTGATTCACCACCGAAACGGTACATCTTGCCTTGCTGCTTTTGCGCATTCCAAACCACTCGATCTACCAAAGTAACATTGTTACTCTCTAGTACGGGAGCTTTGGAAAAACTTGCCTTCGCATTTCTAGCATGTGCCAATTGGACAACATACTTTCCACTATTTTGCGCCTGAGCCGTCTTGGTGTTCTCGGAAGAACAACCCGCCAAAGTGACAACAGCCAAACCGCAAGCAAACCAAACTAATGGCTTCACACTAACACTACTCATTATATATATCCGACCTTTCTAGGGTACAAACCTTAGCGAAGTCCATTTCAGGAACGATTACGTCTTCCCGACGTAGGGTTAACCATAGCAAACAATTAGAAACGAATACAATCTATTTGGACATATTTCATTATCTGTTTATATTAAATCTTTCAATTGTTTTAAATGAGCAACGGCGTATCTAAAAAGCCACTTTAATTAAAAAGTGTTGTGAAATAGCAACAATCTTATTATAAAAGCAGCATATTCTAATAATCTAATATGCTGCTTAGGTGCTGGGTAGAAAGTTACAAACTACCGGTGTTACGCCCGTAATAAATTTCTTTCATTTCCTTGCGTAACTGGGCTTCGATTTGTTTTAGGTCTTTTTCAAAATAATCATTTTTACCCAGACCAAACAAATAGTTATCAAGGTCAAAGTCCTTCAACATCATCTTAGTGTGGAAGATGTTTTCCTGATAAACGTTAACGTCCATCATGGAGTAATTACGCTTGGTTTCCGGTGACAGGAAGTTTTGGATAGAGTTGATTTTATGGTCAATGAAGTGCTTCTTACCCTTCACATCACGGGTAAAGCCACGCACCCGGTAGTCCATAATGACAATATCGGACTCCAAACTATGTATTAAATAATTCAATGCTTTCAGCGGTGAGATGCGCCCACACGTCGAAACATCAATATCTGCACGGAAGGTACTGATGCCATTGTCGGGATGACTTTCCGGGTAGGTATGCACCGTTAAGTGGCTTTTATCCAGATGTGCCACCACATCTTCGGGGTAAGGCCCCGGACGTGCGGACGTGGATGTGGAGATTTTTTCTTCTGAAAGCACTGGCTCTTCAGATACCAAAATCGTCACGCTCGCGCCTTGGGGGTCATAATCCTGACGTGCCACATTCAAAATGTTCGCACCGATAATGTCCGCCACGTTGGTGAGGATGTTCGTTAAACGGTCAGCATTGTATTCTTCGTCAATGTACGCGAGGTATTCTTCACGGTGAGCCGGACTCCTTGCGTAGCAGATGTCGTAAATATTAAAGCTTAGGGTTTTAGTCAGGTTATTAAACCCGTGCAGGCGAATCTGCTTTTGATGACGCTCAACCAATTCTGCTCATCCTCTTTCAGGCGTGACATAAAAAAACAGCCAGTTGACCACCAACCAGCTTGGGTGTGAACTATGCAAAACTATGCCCCCCGGTGCAAGTGAAATTCGTATGTCACGGTGCTTCGATGAGTTCAAAGTCGTGAGTCACTTCCGCCATTTGCGCCAACATAATGGATGCAGAGCAGTATTTCTCAGCAGAAAGCTTAATCGCACGTTCCACTTTTTCCGCCGACACACTACGCCCTGTAACCACGAAGTGCAGGTGAATGCGGGTAAACACCTTGGGTTCTTTGTCAGCACGCGCGGCTTCAATTTGCACTTCGCAATCAATAATCTGTTGCTTGGATTTTTGCAAAATTAATACCACGTCAAACGAAGCACACCCGCCCAACCCCAGCAGCAACATTTCCATCGGGCGCACCCCAAGGTTGCGTCCACCCGACTCTGGCGGGCCATCCATCACAATCGAATGACCGCTGCCGGATTCGCCGACAAAACTCATATTGTCCAACCATTTCACTCTTGCTTTCACCAGCGATTCCTCATTTGATCAGTTAGTCAATGCTTGATTTTACTCTCGATACGCACAGAACAAGCATGTTAAACTTGCCCACAAATTAATACAGGAGAATATCATGTTTGGAGAATCACACAGCCTTGCCGTCGAGTTCCCAGAATACAAAGACCAGATTCATCATTTAAAAATGGAAGATCGGCACTTCGCTCGTCTGTTTGATGAATACCACGAAGTAGATGCACAATTACACCGCATCGAACAGTCGATTGAAGTACATGCCGACGATTTTGTCGAAACCCTTAAATTGCAACGCCTGCACCTTAAGGATGAGCTTTACGGAATACTCCAGCAAGCCGCGTAGTCAGCGTCAACCTGCCGCCAGCCTGCGCTCAATCGCATCAAACAGCAGGCTGGCAATGTTGGCAGAATAAATCTTATCCAATTCACGGATGCACGTCGGGCTAGTCACATTTATTTCGGTGACATAATCACCAATCACATCCAACCCCACAAAAGTTAACCCCATCGCCCGCAACGTCGGGGCAATTGCCGCGCAAATTTCAAACTCACGTGCCGTTAAATCCACACCCACACCCGTACCACCAGCAGCCAAATTCGCCCTGCCCTCACCTTCTGCCGGAATCCGCGCCAAAGCATGAGGAAACGGTTCGCCATCAATCAACAAAATGCGCTTATCACCTTGTTTATATTCTGGTAAAAAGCGTTGCGCCATGACTGTGCGTATACCGTGAGCCGTAATGGTTTCCAAAATCACATTACGGTTCGGATCATCGTGACGCACCTGAAAAATCATCGAACCACCCATACCATCCAGCGGCTTTACCACAATATGCTGCTGTTCTTGTAAAAAGTCGCGAATCAAACCCATGTCACGGGTAACGCGCGTCGGCGGGCAATAGTGCGGAAACCAAGTCGCAAATAATTTTTCATTGGCAGAACGAATACTTTCCGGCTTATTGAGCACCAAGGTTCCGCGCTGCTGCGCCAGCTCCAGCAAATAAGTGCTGTAAATGTATTCCATGTCAAAGGGCGGATCTTTACGCATCAATACCACGGGTAACTCATGCAAAGGTCGCACCACCGCTTCACCAAATGCAAACCAATTCGCCGGATCGTCCGTCACCGTCACAGGATTCATGCGTGCGAAAACCACACCATCATCCACCCACAAATCGCCTTGCAGGATGTGAAACAAACGGCAGCCGCGCCGCTGCGCTTCGAGCATCATCGCGAAGGTACTGTCTTTTTTAATATTGATGCTGCTGATCGGATCCATGACAAAACCGATAGCGTAAGCCTGTGCTGTAGTCATAGCGGGACACCCTGATAACGGGAAAGAGAAAACAGCAGGTGTTTAAAACTCTGCTTTAATATCACGTGCTAACAATTCCTGAACCGCTAAGCGCGGCGGCAATTGCTCGTAAAGAATGCGGTAAACCTGTTCACAAATAGGCATTTCAACCCCAGCAGAAGCGGCAAGTTTACCAATTGCCAAGGCGGATTTTGCCCCTTCAACCGCCTGCCCAATCTCAGCAATGGCAGCATCACGGTCTTTACCCTGCCCTAAAGCCAAACCTAAGCGACGATTACGTGACTGATTATCGGTGCAGGTCAACACCAAATCGCCCATACCTGCCAAACCCATCAAAGTTTCTGGCTGTGCACCCAACTTACTGCCCAAGCGCATCATTTCTGCCAAACCGCGCGTAATTAACGCCACTCGCGCATTCGCCCCGAAACCTAAGCCGTCGGAAATACCCGCTGCAATCGCTAACACGTTTTTAACCGCGCCACCCAGCTCCACCCCAATTACGTCATTACTTAAGTAAACCCGGTAATTGTTGGCCTGAAACGCCGTTGCAATCGCTTGTGCCAACGCGGGTGTACTCGCCGCCACCGTCATTGCAGTAGGCAAACCGCTAGCGACTTCCGCCGCAAACGTCGGCCCGGAAACCACACCATACATCGCGCATTGCGGTAAGGTTTCCTGCAAGACTTCATGCAGCAACTTACCGGTATTCAACTCCAGACCTTTAGTTGCCCAACACACCGCGTCCTTGGCTTGCAGCAACGGCGCAAGTTGTTGCAACAACGCACGAAAACCGTGGCTAGGCACAACCAATAAATGGTGGTCAGCAAATGCCGCTAACTCCGCCAAATCCGCCGAACATTGCAAGCTTTCAGGAAAGGCAATACCGGGCAAATAATGCGCATTACAGCGTTCGCGCTGCAAGGTTGCCACGTGTGCCGGGTTAAAATCCCACAGTAATACATTCAGCCCATTACGCGCTAATTGCAATGCCAGCGCAGTTCCCCATGAACCCGCACCGTAAACCGCAATGGACTGAATCGGTGCTGCCATTACTCAGCCGCACCTTGTTCTTTAGCCTGCTCTTCCTGCAAGCGACGCGCGTACAACGCATCAAAGTTAATCGGTGACAAATGCAATTCCGGGAAGCTACCTTTGGACACCAGACTCGCAATCACTTCACGTGCATACGGGAACAAAATGTTCGGGCAATATGCCGCCAATAAATGATTGATTTGCTCTTGTGCGTAACCTGTGATGAAAAATACCCCGGCCTGGGTCACTTCCACCAAAAACGCGGTTTTATCAGAACTTTTCACCGTGATCGTAATCGCCAATTCCACTTCGTAATTATCGCTGGACAGCGGATTAACGTGGGTATTGAGGTCTAAATTGGTGTCAGGATTCCACTCTTGCGTGAACATCCCCGGAGAATTAGGTGCTTCAAAGGAAACATCCTTGACGTAGATACGCTGGATGATGAATTGCTGTTCTTGTTGTTCTGTGCTCATATTTATTCCCCTTGGGATGGTGTTTGATTAAAAAGCAAGGTATCCAGTTTACCGGCACGGTCGAGTGCAGCCATGTCGTCATAGCCCCCTACATGCACCTCACCGATAAAGATTTGCGGAACCGTGTCACGCCCACTCACGGTTTCCATTTCCTGCCACAAAGCAGCATCGTGACCAACGTTAATTTCTGAGTAAGTCACACCTTTGCGGCTCAACAACGCCCGCGCCCTCATGCAATAAGGGCAAAAGCGGGTGGTGTATAGGGTAATGACTGCCTGATTCATCGTTGGCTGATAGGCAAATTAGCAGACTCCCAAGCGACGATGCCACCGGCTAAATTGCTGACATCTTGGAATCCGGCTTTGCTGATAACACTGCACGCATGAGCGGAGCGGCTACCACTGCGGCAATAGACTAAAACAGGTTTGGCTTTGAATGACTCCAGCTCCACGAGGCGCGTTTTTAGTTGAGCCAAAGGAATGTGACGTGCTCCTTTGATTTTACCATTGCGCACTTCACTGTCTTCACGCACATCCAGCACTAAGGAACCTTCTTGGTTCATTACCTGTACGGCTTGTGCAGCTCCTACTTGCTTGTATTTACGGGTAAGGCGACTGAACTCTGTCCAGAGGATCAGACCCACGATAGCAACCAAACCCATCATAAGCATGGGATGGCTGCGGGCAAAAACGAGATACTCTTCCACACTGAGCCCTTTAGCTAAAAACAGTGGCTAAAGATATACACACCGAAGAATGACGTAAACCCCTCTACCACCTTTTTATGCATTAAACCGCACGCTCAATGCGGTGCAGTACAAAAAACTTCCTGCATCATGCTGATCAGACGCAAAGTACGGTAATCGCCCACACGGTAGTACACGCGATTCGCGTCTTTACGTGAAGCCAAAATGCCCTTGTCGCGCAAGATTGCCAAATGCTGTGAAATATTGCTTTGTGATGTACCAACATTATCCACAATGTCTTGCACACTCACTTCCTTATCACCCAACACGCACAATATCTTCAAACGCAAGGGATGCGAAATTGCTTTTAAGGAACGGGAAGCACGGTCAATATCCTCTTCCTTGACCAACATATCCTCAATTGTAAAATCGCAGTTGCTGCCAAGTGCCATAATTCCCATTTTTCCTCACTCAGAATTTTGATATTCCTAAAGATGATCCTTGATATATCAGGATCATTACCAGCATATTAGTATAAACAAATACAATAATATACTTTGCCTTGCTCACTGTCACCCCCATCAGGGATATTGTGAGCGGCTTTCGTTATATCTGTGCGTAAGCTCGTCATCCAAAGCAACATTTTCTGAACCAATACAATACAATCATTGTCTTGTGATAGACTCCACCACGTATAACTACTCGGAATTCCGATTAACGGATGAAACTTTATTCTTTTTTAGCACTGCTACTGTTACTCGCTGCGGGACTGGCGAATGCCGCCGACCCTAAACGCCAACAACAGGTACAGCAGGAAATCCAACAACTCGCCAGCAGCCTAAATGCCGCTCAAAACACCTCGGATGCATTGCAGGATGAAGTCACGCGCACCGAAAAAAAGCTAGACGAGGTATCCCAGCGGCTGTATCAAACTGAAAAGAAAATCGAAGACACCCAGTTACGTCTACAAGCCACCAACGACAAAAAGCTCAAGCAGGAAACGGAGTTAAACACGCAACGAGCAGGGCTTGCGCAACAACTTCAGGCACTGTATTCGGCGGGTGAAGAATCGCACTTACGCTTGCTGCTACGTCAGGATGACCCGTCCGACATTAGCCGCACCATGCGTTACTTTGAGTACATGAATAAAAGCCGGGTCAAACGCATCCAGTCTATTCAAAAAGCCTTAGCGGAACTGCAAACGCTACGCACAGCTATCGACAAAGACCGTCAGTATTTGCAAAACCTTGAGCAAACCCAAGAACGCGACAAAGCCGAACTCACCCAAACACTGACCGAGCGCACCAATAACCTGAAAAAAATGAATAGTGACGCACGCTCCAAACAAAAACGCCTTGAAAAATTGCGTGCTGAAGATGCCAGCCTCGCTGAAATTATTGACCGTCTTTCCAATGCGGAAAAAAAGCCTGCCGAATCCGCGCCTAAAACTGAGAAAGAAACTGCCAAAGCTGACGAGAAAAAGCCCAGCCCAACAGCCACACCGATTAAAACCCGCTTCACTCCTGATAAAGCATTTTCCAGCCTCAAAGGTGCGCTGTCTTGGCCTATCGCGGGTAAAATTATTCACCCTTACGATTCCGCCAAAAACGAAAAACAACGCTGGCGCGGTGTAGTCATTGCCGCTCCCGGTGGTACGAAGGTCAAAGCGGTGGCGCGTGGCAGGGTATTATTTTCAGGCTGGATGAACACCTACGGACACATGATCATTATTGAACATGACAGTAACTACATCAGTTTGTACGGTTATAACCGCGCGGTGTACAAAAAAGAAGGTGCTATCGTCAACGCCAATGAAACCATTGCAGCGGTTGGCGCATCCGGCGGACAAAGCCGTGACGGGCTTTACTTTGAAATTCGTCAAGGCAAAACACCGCAAAACCCCGCACGCTGGTGCCGCTAAACACTCAGACTTGACCACCTGAACCTTTTTTACAACAACGCAAGTGCATTTTCACGACAGAATGGTACACTTGCGCCGATACGCTGGCGTAAACCGCGACAAAAACAAATCTGTCTACACGGACGCAGGCAGCCCAAAATACCGGAGAAAAACACTTATGCATACACGCTACCGCATTCTGGCTGGCACGATTGCTGGCATCTTAATTGGTGCAACAACCAGCATTAGCCTGAATGTTTTTGCTTTCAAACAAACGGTTCAGGCTGCTCCGCCGTTGGATGAACTTCAGCAATTTTCTGAAGTCTATTCGCGCATCAAAGACAGCTACGTTGAAGAAGTAAAAGACAAAGACTTGATGACCAATGCCATCCGGGGCATGTTAAGTGGTCTTGATCCGCACTCCTCATATCTGGATGCGGAAGAGTTCAAAGAGTTACAGGTCGGCACTAGTGGCGAATTCGGTGGCTTGGGTATTGAAGTCGGCATGGAAGACGGCTTTGTCAAAGTCATTTCCCCAATTGATGACACCCCGGCGCAAAAAGCAGGGTTGCAATCCGGTGACTTGATTATTCGCTTGGATGACACACCGGTTAAAGGTATGACCCTCAACGATGCGGTCAAATTAATGCGCGGTAAACCCGACACCAGCATCAATTTAATGGTCGTGCGTGAAGGCAAAGACAAGCCCTTTAAAGTCACCCTGAAACGCGCGATTATCCAAGTTAAAAGTGTGAAAAGCCGCTTACTGGAAGCAGGCTATGGCTATGTGCGCATCACCAGTTTCCAAGCAAAAACCACCGAAGCCCTACTCGAGGCTCTAGATGGCCTGAAAAAGGAAAACAAGGGCAACTTACGCGGTATTGTGTTGGATTTGCGTAACAATCCCGGTGGCGTGCTGAATGCAGCGGTAGGTGTTTCTGATGCGTTCTTAGAAACAGGCAAAATCGTTTATACGGAAGGCCGTGTCGAGGATGCAAAAATGGAATACACCGCCAACAAGGGCGATTCCATCACTGGCGCACCGATTGTGGTATTGGTCAATCAAGGCTCAGCATCCGCATCGGAAATCGTTGCAGGAGCGTTACAAGATCACAAACGCGCATTGATCGTGGGGCAAAAAACTTTCGGCAAAGGCTCGGTACAAACCGTCTTACCTTTGGATGAAAAAACCGCTGTTAAATTAACTACAGCACGTTACTTCACTCCGGCGGGACGTTCCATTCAAGCAGCAGGCATTGTTCCTGATATTGAGCTGAAGCCTTTAAAAGTTAAGGAAAATCAAGACACTGAAGACGGTGCATTTGACCCGCTGTCCGAAGCTGATTTGAGCAAACACTTGTCTAATCCAACCCAAGCGGATGATGCTGCAAAACCGGAAAAAGCAGAAACACCTGCTGAAGACAGCGCGAAACCAGAAGCTCCTTCCGATAAAGATGCCGTGACTGACGACAAGCCAGCAGCAGACAAAGCAAAACCCGCCGATGCGGATAAAGCCAAAAAAGGTTTGGCTGAAGAGGATTATCAATTGTTTGAAGCCTTGAATATCCTCAAAGGCATGGATTTGGTGCAAAGCCGCCTCCAAGCCACACCTGAACCCAAAAGTGCAGATGGCAAAACTTTGTAATGCCGGATGAGTTAACGCACTTTAATGCCCAAGGGCAAGCGCATATGGTGGATGTTGGCGATAAAGCATCCACCAAGCGCGTGGCGATTGCCTGCGGCAGTATCCGTATGCAAGCCACTACCTTGGAAAAAATTCTGCAAGGCAATCACAAAAAGGGCGACGTACTTGGCATCGCCCGTATTGCCGGAATTATGGCCTCCAAACGAACCGCTGATCTCATTCCGTTATGCCACCCCTTGGCTCTCACTCATGTTGACGTGGCATTAACCCCGCAAACTGACCCGCCCAGTATTGATTGCACTGTTACCGCCGAAACCCACGGGCAAACCGGGGTGGAAATGGAAGCACTCACCGCCGTACAAATCACCTTATTGACCATATACGATATGTGTAAAGCGGTGGATAAAGGCATGATCATGGAAAATATTCACCTGCTGCACAAATCAGGTGGTAAATCCGGCAATTGGTCTTCGATCAAATAGAAATAAAACCGAGGGAATGCCCTCGGAAAATCGCCTAGTATTTGCACATTTCTTATGCTAAGGTCACATTCAGTTAGTATTCACAACCACCTTTTGAAAACAACAACCAAGCGTAAGGAGGGAAGATATGCAGGCGCATTATTCCCGTATGATTACTGCTGCGGGGCTAGCTTTTGTGCTGATGGCTACCAGCAGTATATGCAACGTTGCTCACGCTAATCTCACCAGTAAAGTGCGGTTAGTGGCAACGTTAAACGGTCAACCGGCATTGCAAGAAGCCAACTGGACAATTTTTAGTGTTAATGACCGGCAACATCCCGCTGCCGTACTTCCCCGACATACTGGCACGGTACTACTATCCCCCGGCTTTTACCGCGCCACCATCAGTTTGGATAATAAAACCAAACAGACCGATTTCCATGTGGAAACGGATGCGGATAACGTTATCCGCGTGGCAATGGACTAGCACACAGCCGCTGGTGCAGCAAACAAAAGAAAGGCCACGCTAAGTGGCCTCTCCTTCAATTCATTACGCTTTATTTATCAGGCTTTCGCCGGAGTAAAGTGCTGTAATGGTTCAATATCAATCGCATCACCCAACTGCTCTTTAGCGTACTGAATCGCAAACTTACGTTCACGGAAGAAACGCTCTTCGCCAATGTGCTGCGCCAAACCAGAACGCTGGAATGCTTGATACACACGCAGTTTTACCCGCGCAATGTAGAACTCAATGCCTGCAAATTTCAAACGATCGGCAAGCTTTTCAAGCATTTCCTCGCCGGTCGAATCAATCTGGTCAATGGATTCCATATCCAGCACCAAGGCTTTCAGGTTAGGTTTTTGCGCTACATTGTTGAGTAATTTACCTTCCAAATAACCGGTATTGGCAAAATACAAATCCCCGTCAAAGCGGTAAACAGCAATGCTATCGCTGGTTTTTAAGCCATGTGCTTGCGCATCACGCATCGAACCGTCTTCGTGACGTGCCACTTCCACCAGGTTAGGACTCATGGTGCGATACAAGAACAAGCCCAATGACAACACCACACCCAACAGAATACCTTTATCCAAGTGCGGCGCGAAGGCCAATGTTGCAAAGAACGTGACTACCGCCACCACACCATCGTGCGGTTCGACTTTCCAAGCGTGCTTAATCGGTGCGATCTTAACCAAGTTAACCACTGCCATAATAATAACCGCTGCCAACGTTGCTTGTGGCAGGTGATACAGTAATGGCGTTAAGAACAACAAGGTCAATGCCACCAGCAAACCCGTCACCACGGAAGAGAAGCCTGTGACAGCACCCGCCGCAAAGTTAACCGCTGAACGCGAGAAGGAACCGGATACCGCGTACCCGCCAAACACCCCGGAGGTAATGTTTGATAGACCTTGCCCAACCAATTCCTGATTAGCTGATAAACGTTGGCGCGTCTGAGAAGCCATCGCCTTGGCAATGGAAATCGCCTCCACGAAACCAATCAAACCAATAACCACCGCTGTCGTTGCCAGTGACATGAAGGTTTTAACATCCATTTCAATGAACGGTAACGAGAATGTCGGCAAACCTTCAGGGATCGTACCAATGACGCTACCACCCATGCCTTTGTAATCAACCGCCCACGACAACACCGTGGTCAACACCACCGTAATTAATACCCCCGGCAACCGTGGTGCGTACTTTTTCAATACCATCAGGGTCGTTAAGGCAAATGCACCAATCACAAACGTTGTCACTTTGGTATCAGGCAAAGCTGCAATCGTTGCCCACCAGAACTCATAAGAATGATCAAACTGATCCGCCTTAATATTCAGTCCAAAGATTTTTGGCACTTGCGAGGTGGCAATAATCAACGCCCCAGCATTGGTGAAACCCACCACCACCGGATGCGATAAAAAGTCGACCAAGATACCCAAACGCAATAAGCCCAATGACAACTGGAATATCCCGATCATCAACGCTAACAACGCGGAATACACCACGATGGCTTCAATCGGCAAACCCTGCAAAGCGAACGGCTGCATGGCTGCTGCCGACATTAACGACACTACCGCTACCGGCCCCGTACCCAATTGGCGCGAAGAACCGAAAATCGCCGCCACCATGACCGGCAAAAAGGAAGCATATAAGCCGATATACGCAGGCAAGCCCGCCAATTGTGCGTAAGCCATTGACTGAGGGATCAAAACCAGAGCCACGGTCAAACCCGCCATCGCATCTGCTTTTAATACCTCAGGATTTTTCAGCTCACCCAACCAACTCCTGTAAGGCGTGAAACGCTCTTTCCAGTCACCTAACAGTGACACAAACCAATTACCCATTACGGTGTTTACCTCCGACCGTAGATTGAAAACGCATAACCCTAAACAGACACCAGCGGAACGAGCCGCTGGTTTATTAGAATATAAGATTGTACTGAAATAATACCCTCACGGATATACAAGGGATTCAATGCTTACGCGCCCCCATCATAGGGTTTTTCAATACTACTCAACCGTTACCGACTTCGCTAAATTGCGCGGCTTATCCACATCCGTACCTTTTTGGACTGCGACATGGTAAGACAGCAGTTGCAACGGCAGGGTGTAAACAATCGGAGCCAGTAACTCCGGGACATGCGGCATTTCCAATACGTGCAAATTATCCGCCTCCTGAATGTGTGCCTCACGATCTGCAAACACGTACAACACACCGCCGCGCGAACGCACTTCTTCCAAGTTGGATTTTAACTTCTCCAGCAAGGCAGTGTTGGGTGCTACCGTGACAATCGGCATCTCACTATCGACTAACGCCAACGGGCCATGCTTGAGTTCACCTGCGGGGTAAGCTTCGGCGTGAATGTAGGAAATTTCCTTGAGTTTGAGCGCACCTTCCATCGCAATCGGGTACAACTCACCGCGCCCTAAAAATAGCGCGTGGTGTTTCTCAATAAAATGCTCAGCAAGCTTTTCAATCGTGGCATTCAAATCCAAAGCTTGCTCAATTAAAGCAGGCAATTTACGCAAATCATCCACGATCTTAGCGATCTTGCCCGCATCCGCACCTTTGGCTTGCATCAGCAATACCATCAGCAACTGCAAAGCAACCAGTTGCGTGGTAAAGGCTTTAGTGGAAGCCACCCCGATTTCCGGCCCGGCAACCGTCATCAAGGCTAAATCCGATTCGCGGATCAACGAGCTTTCCGCCACATTACAAATGGTCAAGGTGGCTAAACTGCCATGATTTTCTTTGATTTTTTCGAGTGCAGCCAAGGTATCGGCGGTTTCACCCGATTGAGAAATCGTCACAAACAACAGATTTTTGCGCGGTGGCTGGCGACGGTAACGGTATTCACTGGCGACTTCCACTTGGCACGGAATATCGGTATTGGCTTCAATCCAGTAACGCCCCACTAAGCCCGCGTGATAACTGGTTCCGCAAGCAATAATTTGCACTTCGTCAACTTGCGCCAAACGTTCCAGCGCGTCGCTCACCCCGTGCAAACACGGCAACACGTGATCCGCAGCCAAACGCCCTTCCAAAGTAGCGGCAACGGATTGCGGCTGCTCAAAGATTTCCTTGAGCATGAAATGGCGGTATTCACCCAAATCCGCCGCAAACGAACACGCACTGGATTGCTTGACCGGACGCTCAACTTTCGCACCCGTCACATCGTAAATATCGACTTTGTGGCGGGTAATACGTGCCACATCACCGTTTTCCAAATAAATGAAACGGCTAGTCACCGGCAACATTGCCTGAATATCTGAGCCAATAAAATTCTCACCGATACCCAAACCAATCACCAGCGGGCTGCCTTGCCGCGCCACAATCAAGGTGTCCGGCTCATTCGGGGAAATCACTGCCAGCGCGTAAGCACCCTGCAATTCACACCGCGCCGCCAACACGCAATCCAGCAGGCTCAAACCCTGACGGCGGAATACTTCCACCAAATGCGCCACCACTTCGGTGTCGGTGTCAGAGGTAAAAGTAAACCCGGTATCTTGCAAGCGTTTACGCAAATCCGCGTGATTTTCAATAATACCGTTATGCACCAAACCAACCCATTCACCGCTGAAATGCGGGTGCGCATTGCGTTCAGCAGGTACACCGTGCGTTGCCCAACGGGTATGCGCAATGCCTAAATGCCCGTCAATCGGTTCAACACCTAACTGCGCCATCAACGCTGCGACTTTTCCCAGCGCGCGGCTACGTACCAAATCACCCTGCCCACGCACCACGGCAACACCAGCGGAATCGTAACCCCGGTATTCCAAACGACGTAAACCTTCCAATAAAATCTCGACCACCGGACGTTGCGCTACCGCGCCGACAATACCGCACATTATTTTTTCTCCTTAACCGGACGCTGCCAGCCTTTCATGGTCATTTGTTTCGCACGCGACAGGGTTAATTCATCAGCCGGTGCATCTTTAGTAATGGTTGAACCCGCGCCAATCGTCGCCCCTTGTGCAATCGTGACCGGAGCCACCAACTGGGTACACGACCCCACAAAAACGTTATCACCGATGACTGTTTTGTGCTTATTCGCGCCATCGTAATTACAGGTAATGGTTCCCGCACCAATATTGACCGATTCGCCCATTTCGGTATCACCAATGTAACTGAGGTGATTAACCTTGCTGCCTTTGCCAATACGAGCTTTTTTGGTTTCCACGAAATTGCCGATTTTGGCTTTTTCTGCCAGCACCGTGCCGGGGCGCAAACGGGCAAACGGGCCAATATCGCAGTGTGATGCAATCACTGCTGACTCAATCACCGAATACGCTTTAATGTGCGTATTGTCGCCAATCTCAGCATCCTGAATCACGCAACCGGCTTCAATCACCACGTTATTACCGATAGTGACCTTACCGATTAACACCACATTGATGTCTAAAAACACATCCTGCCCGGTTTCAACCGTACCACGAATATCCAGCCGCGCCGGGTCAGCCACGGTTGCACCCGCTAACATCAACTTTTCCACCTGACGCTGCTGACAAGCGCGTTCCAGCCGTGCTAACTGCACCCGGTTATTCGCACCTTCCACTTCCACCGGATCGGTGCAACACACGGTATTAATGCTGCCGCCTTCCGCCACAGCCAAGCCCACGCAATCGGTGAGGTAATATTCACCTTGAGCATTTTGCGGACTCAGTTGCTGTAACCAACGCTTCAAATCCGCGCCGCGTGCTGCGATAAAACCGGTATTCACTTCGGTAATTTGCCGCTGGGTGTCGTTGGCATCTTTCTCTTCCACAATCGCCTGCACCTGCCCTTGCGCATTACGCACAATCCGCCCGTAACCGGTAGGATTTGTCAGCGTCGTAGTCAAAATGCACAAAGCGGAATCTTGCAAACCTTGCGCCAGACTTTGCAGTGTTACCGAGCGAATCAACGGCACATCACCGTAAGCAATCAACACAATATCGTCCGCATCCACCAAATGAATGGCTTGTGCCACTGCGTGACCCGTGCCTTTTTGTACCGATTGCAACGCCCAGTTGAGGTTTTCACCGCTAATGCGTTCGCGCACTAATTCGCCGCCGTGCCCGTAAACAATCGCCATGTGGCACGCTACTTGACGGTTTTGCAAAGCTGCACAGGCATCTACCACGTGTTGCAACATCGGTTTGCCTGCAATCGGGTGCAACACCTTGGGTAGAGCCGAACGCATCCGGGTTCCTTGACCCGCCGCGAGGATAATAGGAAAGATATTCATAACGATGAGTTACCTAAAGCAAATAAAGGTGAGTTTACAGCGCGTCAATAGCAATCGCGTCAAAATCCACGACCCACGGATGCACCAACCCTTCAACAGATTGATTTTCACGCACCAAACAACAGGTTTTCAGCCCTGCTTGTTGTGCTGCGTCTAATTCTTCGCGGATGTCTGATAAAAATAAAATCGTTGATGCAGGCACGCCAATCGCCTCCACAATACGCTGATACGCCGCCGCATCGCGCTTGTGACCGATTTGGGTATCGAAATAGCCGCTAAACAACGGGGTTAAATCGCCCGCATCGGAATAACCAAACAGCAATTTTTGCGCATACACCGAACCCGACGAATACACATACAACGCCAAACCGCGCTGATGCCAAGCTTGCAACTGACGCGCCGCATCGGCGTAGACGTGCCCGGTGAAGTCGCCTTGACGATAGCCTGCTTCCCACAACAAACCTTGCAACGCTTTTAACGGCGTAACTTTTTTATCTTCCGCAATCCACTGGCGCAATTGTGCAATCGCCTGCGCCAGCGACAACACCGCATTGCCGGTTTCCAGACGCACATCATCAATTAATTTAGCCACTACCGGGTCTTGGCGATGTGCCACCACAAAGTCGTGCATTTGCTGATCCGCATACGGAAACAACACGTCTTTCACGAAGGACAAACTCGTGGTTGTCCCCTCAATATCGGTCAAAATAACTTGGATGCTCATCAGTTTTCCAAACGCGGAAACTGCGCCGCAATGTCACTGCCGGTAAAATTTGCCACCCAACCTTCGGGGTTAGTGAATAAACGAATCGCCTTGAAACGCGGATTCGCCCCCATATCAAACCAATGGGTAGCACCCGCCGGAACGCTGATCAAATCACCCTTTTCGCACAATACGGTGTACACCTTGTCGCCTAAATGCAGGTAAAACAAGCCCTGCCCGTCCACAAAAAAGCGCACTTCGTATTCCGAATGCGTATGTTCGTTGAGGAATTTCTGACGCAACATCGCTTTATCGGGGTGATCAGGGGTTAAACTAATCACATCCACGCTTTGAAAACCGTTTTCAGCCATCAAACGCTCAATATCGGTGCGATAAGCTGCAATCACATCCGCTTGGGTTGCATCATCTGCCAACGCAACACTCGCTTGCCAACGTTCAAAACGCACCCCTTGCTCTGCCAATAACGCACTAATGGTGGCGTAATCGGTATGGGTTTGCTCCACTTGCGGGCTATTATCCGCGTAAATGTTCAATTCACTCATGGCTCACCTATCCAGCAACAATTGCCGATAAACACATTCAAACAAAAATTCTAACGCTTCGACATGCCGCAAAGTATCCGCAACACTCGCGCCCCAGGTATACATCCCGTGTCCGCGAATCAAATACCCCACGGTTGCCGGATGCGCGTCTAAATATTGCCCCACTTCCACCGCCAAAGCGGCAATATCTTGGCTATTCGCAAACACCGGAATCACCACCTGCCCTTCGTGCGTCGTTATACCGGGGAAGGCTTTTTGCAATTCATACCCTTGCAATGTCACCGCATCCAAACGCATTGACAACACCGTGGCATTCACCGAATGCGTATGCAACACACAACCCATCGCCGGATCACGCTGATACATAATGGTGTGCAAACCCGTTTCCGCAGAAGGCCGTTTACCAGCATCCAACGAAATACCATTCAAATCCGCCCGTAAAAAGCCGCTGTCATCCAAACGCCCTTTATGCTGCCCGGAACTGGTAATCAGGATTTCATCCGACCCTAGACGTGCCGAAAAGTTGCTACTGGTGGCGGGAACCCAACCTCTGGCATGGAAAAACTGCCCAGCGGCAATCAGCTCACTGCGCAAATGTGGCAAGGTTTCAGACATAACATGACTCATAGCGACAAAGCATAGCATTTTCGCAAGATTCCGCCTGCTTGTCAGACGATTTGCGTTATTTCAAAAAAATCTTCAAAAAATCCTTTACATTAGAATATGCTAATATTATGATGCATTCACATTGAAACACGAACACAACTTCCCGCTAGGAGATACATTATGAAGATTCAAACTATCGCTTTTGCAGCTTTAATCGCTTTCGCTTCTGCTGCTTCTGCTGAATTCACACCTGAAAACGGTCAAGCATCTGGTCAAGGCAACAACCAAGGTGCTGTAACTACACAAGGTGCAGGCAACGGTTACGGCACTGGCAACGGCGATGTAAACGGTTACACCAACAACAAAGGCACTGCTGACGGCGAAGTTGAATTCAGCATCAACTTCAAAGGTAAAGGCAAATCAGACATGGCTTCTGACATGGCTGCTAACGGTAAAGGCAACGGCGACTGGTACGGTGCTGGCAACGGCTACGGCTACGGCAATGGCGACAACAACGTTTCTGCTAACGCACAGTCTTCACAAGACGGTACTGGTTTCGTTATGCCAGCAGTACAAGCTCCTACTGCTCCAGTAGCTGCTGCACCTGCGGCGACTCCAGCAGCACCTGCTGTTGCTGCTCCAGCAACACCTGCTGCACAGTAAGACATAGTTAACGTTTCAGGTTAGCGGTTAACCACAACCTGAAACGCTTAAACATAAGTCCCTAGCAAGGGGGCATCTTTCGGGATGTCCCCTTGCTTTTTTGTGCGCACGTAATTATGCAGCCAAAGTGTGGGGATGCGTATTGAATCTATGGGCTTTTCTTTAGAAATCAAAGACTTGGAGCGGGTGATGGGAATCGAACCCACGTATGCAGCTTGGGAAGCTGCCGTTCTACCATTGAACTACACCCGCGCTATGGGATACCGTAGCAGGGACGTAATTGTAGAGTGTTTTAAGGATGGCGACAACAAGGATTTTACCCAAGGCCGATAACTTCGCAGCGCGAGTGCTGGCGTGGTTCGATCAATACGGGCGCACCGATTTACCCTGGCAACAACAACCCACCCCTTACCGCGTATGGGTGTCGGAAATCATGTTGCAGCAAACCCAAGTTGCCACGGTTATTCCCTACTATCAGCGTTTTATGCAACGCTTTCCAGACTTAGATGCGTTAGCCGCCGCCGCGCAAGACGATGTGTTGAAATTGTGGGAAGGTCTGGGCTACTACAGTCGCGGGCGCAATTTACACAAAGCCGCGCAAATCATCCGCGACAGTTACGCCGGGGTGTTCCCGCACGACATTACCACGCTTGAAACCCTGCCCGGTATTGGACGCTCCACTGCGGCGGCAATTTTGTCACTCAGCCAGGATCAACCCCACGCCATTTTGGACGGCAATGTGAAACGGGTATTGGCACGTTACCACGCTGTAGAGGGCTGGCCGGGCGAAATCCGCACCCTGCAACGTTTGTGGGGTTATGCAGAACAACATTTACCCAATACCCGCAATGCTGCTTACACCCAAGCGATGATGGACATGGGTGCAACATTGTGTACCCGCAGCAAACCGCGTTGCAGCGAATGCCCATTGCAAAACGACTGCCAAGCATTACTACAAGGCAATCCGCAAGCTTACCCCGGTAAACGTGCTGCCAAAGTCTTGCCGGAAAAAACCGCCGTGGCGTTGGTGTTGTGTAATGCGGCTGGTGAAGTGTTTTTGCAAAAACGTCCGCCAACGGGGATTTGGGGCGGATTATGGAGCTTTCCAGAATTTGCGGACAGCGTGCAATTACACACTTGGTTGCAGGAAAATGTTACGCAAACCGCACTAGCCGCGCAGGTATTGCCGACGTTGACGCACACGTTTTCGCATTACCGACTGCATTTGCAACCGTTGCTGGTGGATTTGGACACCACGCCATCAAGGATAATGGAAGGGAGTGGCTGGCTCTGGTATAAAGCAGGCTCAGAACTGGCGGGCGGTCTTTCTGCCGCCGTCCGTAGCCATTTCCAACATTGACACGGCATATACTTGAGGAGAACACATGACACGCATGGTGAACTGCGTCCATTTAGGGCGCGAAGCTGAAGGATTGGCAATGCAAACCTACCCCGGTGCATTAGGCAAGCGCATTTTTGACCATGTATCTCAGGAAGCGTGGGGCAAGTGGTTGCGTCAACAAACCATGCTGATCAATGAATACCGCCTCAGCCCAATCAATCCAAAAGATCGCAAGTTCTTGGTAGAAGAAATGGAAAAATTCTTCTTCGGCGAAGGCGCGAGCAAAATCGAAGGCTTCAAGCCAGTATAAGGTGGAAGACCCTCGCTCCAGTGGGTGAGGGTCTTCACCAATCATTTCGCTAGCGGTTTCCAGATCATGGCTTCCATTTGCCAAGTAGCCAACACGTCTTTGGGGGGAACTGCACCCACCGCACCATTCCAAGTACCGCCAAACAAATATAAAATATTGCCGGTTTGGGGCGCGTAACACAGCACTTTTCCAGCAAGTTCTTCTGTGCCAGCCGCGCATTCTTCGGTTTGCCCATAGGCGTAAATATCAGCAAAGCGCATTCCAATGGTATGCCCTAAACGGTTGCCGATGAGGTTATCTTTAACCATTACCGAAAACACTTTTTGCTGTTTCACGTCGGGGTTAATCACCAGTAGGGTTTTGGTATCTTTGGTGACATCAATCACCGGGTATTTTTGCCCCTTGTGATAATGCAATTGCTGAGTCACATTCAGACCCTGAAAAACGGTGGTAATATCGTGCAAATTAAAAGCAGTTTGCGCATTAATCGGCCCTACCCCGTCCACCGACAGCATTTCCAGCGGCTTGACGGCAGTAGTCTCGGTAGTGCTTTTTTCATTACAACCGCTGATACCGGCGACACTAAGTACTACCAGTCCGATACAAACGATTGAGCGTAAATTCAGCATTGCCCACTCCTTCCTCAAAATTGACAGTCCATTCTTTCATAAAATGCGTCTGCGTGCATTTTTATGCTCCGCTAGTTATAGTCGATAAACTTATCGCCAACCTAAGAAAAACTCATGCCTGAATCCCCCGTTTGGTTAATTGATGCCAGCATTTACGTGTTCCGCCCGTGGTTTATACGCCAACCGCCGGTATTGGACACAGAAGGCAATCCCGTGAATGCGGTGCTGGGTTTTCTGCGTTTTGTTTACAACTTACTGCAAAACGAACAGCCTGTGGAAATTGGATTTGCCTTTGACACCAGCTTGCAAACCTCGGTTCGCAAAAACATTTACCCCGCCTACAAAGCCAATCGTGTGCCCGCACCGGAAAATCTCAAATACCAGTTTGCACAATGCCGTGCATTTTTGGACGCGCTGGGTATTGTGCAAACTGCCAGCGTTCACCACGAAGCCGACGACGTAATCGGCACCTGGGTAACGCAGCAACACGCACGCGGCAAAGCCTGTCAAATTATCAGTGGTGACAAAGATTTAGCGCAATTGGTCGGCAGTCACGATCATTGGTGGGATTACGGCAAACGCACAGCCTTAACCGATGGTGGGGTTAAACGTGAATTCGGGGTATGGCCTGCGCAACTCGCGGATCAGCTCGCGATTGCCGGAGACACCGCCGACAATATTCCCGGCATTCCCGGTATCGGCATGGCAACAGCGGCGAAATTACTGCATAAATTCCACAATATCGACAACTTACTGTCGCGCATTCCCGAAATCGGCCTGATGAAAACCGCCGGTGCAAAACGCCTGCAACGCCTCGTCGAAGAACACCGCGCCACGGTGCTATTAGCGCGGCAATTAACCGGGATTTACTGCGAAGTGCCGGATATTCCCCACGACTTGCGACGTGGGATAAAAGACCCGGTGCGGCTGCAAGCCTTATGCGAATTGCTGGGATTAACCGAACAGCAATTCGCGTTGTGGATGGCGATTTAAGCCGCCATTAATTGGGTATAACACACCACAGCGGTGAATTCGGCAGTATCTTTCGGCGGCTGCTGCGAATCCGGTTGGTGAATCGCCAGCAAATGCTTAACCCCGTGCGCTTGTGCGGCTCGCAATACGTGTAAATTGTCGTCAATAAATAGCGAATGCAGCGGATTATAGGCTTCGACTTCCGCCAATTTATTCCAAAAATCCGGGTGTTCTTTTGGCAAACCTAGCGAGTGCGAGGTAATAATCCGGTCAAAATAGTGCGATAACGCCACGTAACCAAACTTCATCCCCACACTTTTTTGATGCGCATTAGTTAACAGCACCACCCGTTTGCCGCGCGTGTGTAACGACTCCAGAAACCGCTCAACGTGCGCCCGAATCTGGATACGTTCGGCAATTTCGTGCTTTAACGCCACCAAATCCGTGTCTAAATGTTGTTGCCAATAATCGAGGCAATACCATTCCAACGTGCCTTCCATCGCGGTGTAGCGGTCGTGTAAATAACTGCTGATTTCCTGCGGTGTTACCCCGCGCTGTTGCGCCAAGCGCACCGGTAAATGCTCCAGCCAAAAATGGTTATCAAAGTGCAAGTCCAGCAGCGTACCGTCCATATCCAAAAAGACGGTGTGAATGGCATCCCAATCGAGTGAAATGGGCGGGAGGAAATCGCCTGTTGTGGTCGTCATCGTGCTAAAATCCGTGCCTGTCAAAATGCCAACCATACACGAAACCCACGCGGTTGCCACCGTGTACACGCTTGTAGGAAACCATTGCCATGAATACCGCCACCGGTCAACTTTATATCGTTTCCGCGCCATCAGGTGCGGGGAAATCCAGCTTATTGCAAGCCTTACGTGCTCACTTACCCGGTGTCGATGTCGCCGTTTCACACACCACCCGCCAACCGCGCCCCGGCGAACAAGACGGCGTGCATTACCATTTCACCACGGTTAAGGCATTTCAGCAGCAAATCGCCGCCGATGCTTTTTTGGAATACGCACAAGTTTTCGACAATTTTTATGGCACATCCAAACAAGCGGTCAACGGCGTGTTAGCCGCAGGTCACGATGTCATTCTTGAAATCGACTGGCAAGGCGCACAACTGGTACGCCAACGCGCCCCTGACGCGGTAAGCATTTTTATCCTGCCACCCAGCGTTGCCGCCTTGCAAGAACGTTTACAAGGACGCGGGCAAGACAGCGAAGCTATTATTCAACGGCGGATGCGTGATGCACAAAGCGATATGGCGCACTACCCCGAATACGATTACCTGATCATTAACGACGATTTTGAGACGGCAGTGGCAGAACTCGGTAGTATTTTCCGCAGCCAACGCCTCCAACGGGAGCGGCAAACGCAACGTCATGCAGCACTGTTGGATGCGTTGGTTACATCCTAAAAATGCGCTAAAACCTACGAAAACCACCGCGAATTTTCGTGGGATTACTTCGTCATCCCAATATAAAGCATCGCCAGCTTTTCGGGTAAACGGCTGACCTGATCGAGAATCAAGTAGTACTTATGCCCGAAAATACGTGACACGTATTCATCCGCATACGGGTCAAGCGTCAGGCAGAAGGTTTGAATGCCTTGCCGCGCCAGTTCTTCCACCGCTTTTTTGGTGTCTTGGCGTAAGTATTGCGGGTCACGCACATCGTTGTCCGCAGGTTCCCCATCGGTAAGCAACAAAATCAATTTTTTCTGGCTGGCACGCCGCGACAGCAACGAACCGGCATGGCGCAACGCTGCACCCATGCGGGTAGACAGCTTGCCCTTCATGGCTTCCAGCCGCCCTTTGACGGTCTCGTTATAGGGCGCGTCAAAGTCTTTGAAGCGGTAATACTCCACGTCGTGCCGCCCATTGGAGTCGAAGCCGTGAATCGCAAACGGGTCGCCGATTTTTACCAAGGCTTCCGCCAACAGTGCCGTTGCCTCACGCGCCATATCCAGTACCGTTACGCCTTCCTCTGCACCCCGAACCTGATCATTGGTTGATTCGGACAAATCCACTAACAACAGCACCGACAGGTCGCGAATTTGTAAGTGCGTGCGGATATTGATGCGTGGGCTGGGTTGGATACCCCGGCGAATATCCACCATCGCGTGGATGGCGGCATTCAAATCCAGCGTATCGCCGTCTTCCTGATTGCGTTGGCGGATCATGCCTTGCGGTTGGATGGATTCGATCAGGTTTTTAATGCGCCGCACCAGTGGCTTGTGCTTTTCAATCGCCACTTCCAGCACAGTGTGATCACCGCGTTTCGGGCGTTTTTCCAGCACTGTTACCCAGTTGGGACGTTCCAGTTGGGTCTGGTAATCCCATTCAGGGTAATGCACCGGCGATGCCACCGGCTGTTTGCCCTCTTTTTCATTGAGGGTCGTGCCGTCGTCGTGGAAGAATTCGGTTTCCAGCACCCAAATTTCTTGCGCGTCATCGCCTGCGTATTCCACGTCCAGCCCCATGACCATTTCCATCATGCTGACGTATTTGCGCACTTGCTGGGTTTGTCCCGGCAATAACACGGTGTTTTCGGCATCGTCGGGGGATTGCCACAGGTAGCGGTTATCGTCGCGGTAGGGGTTGGTGGGCTGATCCCGACGCGGGTTGTATTTGAAATCCAAGGCTTTAGCCTGTTCCGCCAGTTGCAAACCAATGTCCAACGCCAAAGTTTGGTCGTGTAAACGCTCGGTGTGTTGCGCAAACAAGGCAGTGGCGGCTTCAACCAGCGAGTGATCATCGCGGTAATCTTTGTCCAGCAAGCCACGCGCCATGCGCCCCAACACACTCGCGGCACTGTTGTCTTGCGAATCCGCCGGTAACAGGTTTTTCCACAAGGTCAGCAAGCCGGGGAAGTCCTTCACCGCCAGTGTTTCCACCCGTGCGTCTTCCACTACCCCAACCATTGCTTGTTGCAACGGGGTCAACCCTTGGGCATCGTCATAATAACGGGAATACACGATATGCGCGGCAGTATGCGCAGCCGCCGCGCGGTACACATCCATGCCCTTGGCTTTTTCGCCATTGGGCAGGGTGAAATCGTCAAACGCATCCGGCAGGTGGATAAAACTGGCTTCGATATACGGGCGGTAGCCTTCGCGGGTTTCAAAGTCACCGGAAGTCGGGCGCAAGAAAAAGTCGCGTCCCCACAAGGCGCGTAAATACATAATCAGGCGGCGTTGCACATCGACGAACAATACCCCGCGCTGTTCTTTCTTCAGCACGTTCATTGCCGCGTCGTTTTGTAGCCCGAAATACTCAGCCTGTCCGTTAAAATCGTTGCGGTAAGCGGAAATACCCCACATTGCCCAGCGGCGCAACCCGCCCAGCGTCAGGTGCGCCAACAATACATCGAGCTTTTCCAGCATTGGGCGCAAAGCACGCGGGGCTTGCGCTAACAGATGGTTCAACAGGCTCAGGTAGCCTTTGAACAGTTCGAGTTCGCCCATCCGCGCTGCCGCTGTGGGTGCGGTGGAAAACAACAGCACCAAGACACTGGCACTGGTTTTGGAGAACATCTGAATGGCTGCGGATAACAGTTCGGAAACGGCTTGTTCGCCCACTTCTCTGGCAACCAGTGGGGCCGCTTCCAAGAAAGATTCGACCAAATCCGTACCGCGCCCCAGCGATTTCAGCCCAGCAGCACCGCGCAAATAAGTATCCAGCCCACGTGGGGAAAACACCCGTGCGGCTTCTTGCCAGTTGGCTTCCAGCACTTCTTTGGTGGTATCACCCAAATCATCAATAATGTCCTGATAATCGCTGAGTTGTAACGCCATCAAAGTACTCCTTATTAAGTTACCCCCCCTCCCTAACCCTCCCCCCGCAAGGGGTGGAGGGAATAAGTCAGAGCTTGCAGAATTGTTCTGGCAGAACGGACGAATGGTGATGGGTAATGAGCCATTCTCCGGCACGCGGGCGATACACAAAGGTATAACGTGCGGTCACTTTGCGTCCATCGGCAAACACGAAGGAATACGTACCCATATCCACTGCCATATCCCAGCCGACTTGCACATGGCGTTCGGTGACAGCACCGCGTGGTGAACCGGCGAGAAAATGCTTGAAATAGTCAGCAATCGACTTATGCCCAACGTGCGGCTCATCGGCAACCGTAGGCAGCAATACCGCATCATGGCTGTAACAGGCAACCACAGCATCAACACTGCGGGTATGCAAGGCAGCATCCCAACGTTTGAACAGGGCATCCACATCCACGGGAGGCGGGGTGGTATTGCCAACATAAGCCCCGGTGACAGCACCACGCGGAGCGCGTGACTGCATGGAAGCGGAAGTGGTTACTCTGGAAATCATGGTGTCTTCTCGCAGGTTAATCAGGCCAAACACGCTCAGGGTGCAGCGGGAAACCCGGTTGATTCAGGTCGTCGGCTGCGGCTGGCGCGGCTGGTGCCACTGTGGGTGCTTGCGGCGGTTGCGGTACATCAGCAACGGCTGGAACGGTCTCTTCTGGTACTACTGCTGCTTCGGGTGCTTCAAGCACCACTGGGGCGGCTGCGGCAGGTTTCACCGCTTTGGGTTTGCTGGATTTTGCTGTAGGCATCTGCCAAACCTCGTGGTTAAACCAAATTATTGTTGGGCGAAAGCATCAGCTTCGGCAGCGTAGGCATACTCCGCATCCGTTAAGGCGTCACCTTCCGCATTGATGCTCACGCTCACATGATTGCGGGCGAAATTCAGATTCGGATGCAAACCCGTGCGTTCGGAAAGCGCGGCTAGTTGATCCAAAAACGTGCGTGTTTCAGCGTAGGAGGCAAATTCATAACGGCGGGTCATTGCCGCTGGGCGTTGCTGGACATTCCATGCGCTGCTGGGTTGGGTTGCGGTCATGATAGTGCTCCTTTGGTTGAAGATACCCCTCACCCCAACCCCTCTCCCTCAAGGGGATAGGGGCTAAGAGAATGTTTTCTTGTTCCCCCTCGCCCCTTGAGGGAGAGGGGGCTAGGGGGTGAGGGGTCAGGTTTTACTCCGCCTTAGGCAGAATGGTTTCGACTTCGGAGTGGACGCGGGCAATAATGTGCGCCGCTACCAAACCGTCACCCACGCGCTCACAAGCGTCAGCACCTGCACGCACCGCTGCGTTAACCGCGCCAGTTTCGCCACGAACCAAAACAGTTACATAACCACCGCCAACGAATTGACGACCGATCAGCTTGACTTCAGCGGCTTTGGTCATCGCATCGGCTGCTTCGATAGCAGGAACGAGGCCGCGTGTTTCAATCATACCTAAAGCAACACCAGTTACTTGTGCCATGTTTATTCTCCTTAAAAACGATTAACGATCAATCAAAGTGACTTAGCCGATAACAGCGTTGTCAGGGGTTTCGCCTGCTTTAGGCAGGATGCATTCCACTTCAGAGTGAACGCGCGCGATAATGTGTGCAGCAACCAAGCCGTCACCAACACGCTCACAAGCGTCAGCACCTGCACGGACAGCAGCGTTAACTGCACCTGTTTCACCACGTACCAGTACAGTCACATAACCGCCACCAACGAACTGGCGACCAATCAGACGTACTTCAGCCGCTTTAGTCATGGCATCAGCGGCTTCGATAGCCGGTACCAGACCGCGTGTTTCAATCATGCCTAAGGCAATACCAGTTACTTCAGCCATTTGAATATCCTCTCGTAAAAAATCAGTCATTAATTAACCCAGCGGCGGTCATTCGTCCCAATGGTCGATGATTCCGGCGATGGTCAAATCCGTTAGCACCTTGGGATCCTTGAGCGCGTAACGCGCCGCTGATCCGCTGATGGTGAAAACCCACGCTCCGGGCGGTGCGCCCACCGGATCGCAAGCCACATTCTTAGCGCCCTTGCTGTCCACCAAAACCCGCAAGGACATATTCTTCAAGCCAGGTACGCGCTGGGTGGCGACCAAATCAGACTGTACCCGCATGATTTCCATGTGCTACCCCTTACTCGCCATTCCAGCGGTCGATAATGCCGACGATGGTGAGGTCGGAAGGGTATTCCTTACTGCCAGCGGCTTCGCGAGCGGCAGAGGAACCCACACAAATCACCCAGTCACCGGGGACGCAACCGATAGCATCCACTGCCACTTGCCGCGCTCCGCCAACTTTTTCCTGTACCACTAACAAGCCCTTATGCCCCAGTTCGGCAAGGCGGTTGGTGGATACCAGCGTTTTTTCCACGCGCATGATCTTCATGCCACATCCTCCACAACTTCCACCGGGCTACCGACGGGCGTGTCTTGCACTGACAAATGGCACAGTAACAAACCCTGTTCCACCAATGCCGCGTAACGGCTGCGGATGGCTGCGGCAACCCGCTGGGCTTTCGCCACTGTGCGTTCGCGTGACCCCGGTACACCGGCATCGTAACGGTAGTGAATCGCTACCGGCACAGGCAGACCGTGATTCACGTTCAAGCCTTTGAAAATCTTGATGCCGACATCCATGTCTGCCACGCCTTCTTCCAGCGTGTGCAGGTGGGCGTAATACGCCACATTGCGGATTTGCACTTCCTCGAAACCATCCCCGACGCTGATGTAGCGTTCGGCGTGCCCGATGTCGGCGTATTGCCCATTGTGCAAATCCATCACGTAATCCATCTGTGACAGGTTATTGATCAGCAGGTTAGTCACCAGCCGTCGCATCCCATCATGCGGTGCGCCTTTGCCGGTTCCCCAGCCATGCTGGTTAATCGCGGCTTCGACCGCCTCGTGTACTGCCAAGCCTGCTTGATCTGCTGACAAACCCAGCGTGGCATGGAACAGTACCTTGTTATCCACAAAGCGTTGCGGGGAAAGCTCACCGTTACCATCGGGAATATGTACCCGGATGGCATCGGTGTCGGTATCAACCCCGATCAACAAAATATCTGTGCTGGCACCACAACAGAACGAATTCTCAATAGCCTGGCGGAACTGGTTTAGGCGATCCAGAGCCGCTGCCACCGCTTGATGATCGTTACTCCCGTGGGCAGCACATCCCTCATGGCAGGGGGAACTGCTACTGGTGTGATACACCGCGATTTTCAGGTAACGAGTCCCTGCATCGACGGTGGTTGGCACACCTTCGCGGAAACGGCGTAATTCGGTTGCCATCCAGTGGCGCACGTCCGTTTCCACGTCGAATAATGCCCCGGCATACGCCTTGCGCCGGGTAAACGAAGTCAAAGGCAGACGCAAAATGTAACGCATCAAACCTTTGAGGCGACCATCGGCACAGGGGCTGATGTCCACCGCGTGAAAGCCACAGTCGAGGAAGAAGTTGCGGGTATCCTGCACCGCTTCCACCTGTTGGCGTAAATCGTTGGCAAACTGTTCGGTTGCCAGCTTCAAAGCCTGAAACGCGCAATACGCATACAGGGCTTTCATGTCCACACCGCTGACCCACGCATCGTTGAGGATGCGTTCCGGCAAGCAGTAGCCCAGTTGGGCTTCCGCAATCGCTTGTGCTTGTGCGCTGAAACCGTCCCCCAGATGCAAACCAGCGATGGCTTGCAGGGCAGGGATGATGGCTTCAAAACGCCCTTTAACACTTTCTTCACAATGCGCCAAACGGGCATTGGCGTGTTGGTTAGCCAGCGGGTGGCGGCGAGAACTCGCCACCGCCCCGTTTGCCACAGGTGTTAACCGTGTACCCGGCTCCACCGCCAAGGCAGCCGGAGCTGGTTGGCGTGTTGCCTTGCGTAACGTCTGCGGCTTGCCTTGAGTTCGGCTTGCCAGACGCAATGCTTGCTGGGCTTGACGGCTGTTCACCTGTAACCTCCTAACCTCTTGCCCCACCGGAAACGGTGATCAGCGCACCTTTGCCACTGTTGCCGCTGCTGCCTGTCACGTTAGCGATAGGTGGAGCTTCAGGACGTTCCAGTGACTTATTAGCGTGAGCACTCACCATTGCCATGGCTTGTTGCGCACCACGTAACGTCGGGTTGCGGTTTTGCGCCCACTTCCCTTCGGTACCTGTCATGCGTTGGCTGCGACCCCAGTCGTCGCCGGTGATACGGAGGTTGTCACGTCCGTCACCGGTAACACGCGAGGCTGCGGGTTCGGCACGTTCCGCTACTACCGGCTCGCTGGTAACAGTGGCTGCCACCGGCTGCTGGTAACGGAATTCCGGTGTGCCGGAAACGGTCTGGTTGCCACGATTGCCGGGGCCGGTAATGCGCCCTGCACCTTCGTAAGCATTGCCGGTGACACGTCCGAGTGCCGCCCGTGCCGGTGATTGGACGCTGAAACCTGCTGCCGCTTGTTGAGCAACCTGTTTCGCTTCTGCCACTGCACTGTCTGCACAGCCGTGGCACATCACCGGAGGCGGTGGCAACATGCGCCGCGCCTGCGCCACTTTCACTTTCGCGAAATGGTCAGCCGCGCACTCGTCACAGCAGAAGCCGTGTTCACCTTCGCCGTGTTCATGGTCATGATGGTGGTCGTGACCATGCGCATGATGGTGTTGTGGCGATTCGCTTGCACAATACCCGGCAAAATGTTCCTTGCCGTAGTATTCAGTACCGGTGACGGGCAAGCAGCCGCCACGATCATCACCGGTGAGCTTTGGGCTGTGATCCACCCGATTGCCTGTCAGACTGCGCCCCGCAAGGGTTTGCATCGGATACGCTTTCGGTGGCGCACGATTTGCCACTTGGCTGTCGCCATACTGTGAACCGGTTACTTTACCCACTGCTATCGCCTCGTTTCCTGTGACTTTTTCAGTACGATTGACGAGATTGCCGGTAATACGCTGTCCTTGCTGGCTGTTATCCTCACCCACTTTGGCAGAGCGTGCGGGTGCTTGCGTGTTACAAATGGATTGAAACTGCTCGCTGGACACGTATTCCGTACCCGTTACCGGGCGGCAACTGCCGTATTCATCACCTGTTACCTTGGTCGAACGTCCTACTTCTGTGCCTGTCACTTCACGACCGGCGACGGTGTGTGTTAAGGCAACTTTCTGTGGGCCATTGATCGTCAGGCGTGAAGCACCCGCATCGGAGTATTGCGACCCCGTGATGCTGCGTCCCGCACCCGACTCATTGCCGGTGACAGGTTGCAGGCGTGCTTCATCAACACCCGTTACGGTTAACTGTTTGCGTGCCGTCGTACCAGCCACTACTTTAGGAGCGCGAGTCGTCAACCCTTTGTTTTCACAAAAAGCTGAAAATTGCTCCAGCCCTAAGTACTCTGTACCCGTCACTGCACGGCAACTACCACTTTCATCACCCGTCACATTGTTAGAGCGACCCACTTCTGTACCGGAAACTGCCAGACCGCGACCTGTGACCGTTAACCCGACTTTCGGCGGATTCGGTTCAGGACGTGTCCCGCAAATGGTATCGAAATGGTCTGCACCCAAGTATTCCGTTCCTGTCACCGTGCGGCAGATACCGGATTCGCCCCCAGTAATCGTATTAGCGGTAATACGATTAACCTGAGTACCGGTCACTGCGTTTCCCAACAGGGTCTCGTCAATCTCAACCTTGGGAGGAACACGTTGCGGACGCATCCGTCCGGTGGGACGTGGTGCGGCTGGTGCATCGGGACGTTGCCCCCGTGCGGCTTTGACCCGATGTTGGCGGGCAGCATCGCGACCTTGCGGAGCGACACTCAAGCGTGGGTTACGCCCGTTAGGAGTGCTACCAGGACGACGGGGTACGGCAGATTTGCCTTGCGTTGCCTGTTGCTGGCGACGGTTACGGCAAATGGCACGCACACTGTTACCGCTAACACCTAAGGCATTAGGGTCAGCATCGACCATTTCGCACAACGCATCCATTGCTTCTTCTGTCACCGGTTCACTGCCAAACAGACTGCCGAAGTTGTCTTCCAATGCAGTACTGCTGGAATAAGCGGGAACAGAAGATACAGATGCCACCTGCGGACGAGAACGCTGCCGTGCTTGTGCCTGACTGCGTTGCGCGGCGACTCGGCGGCGTTCAGCCGCTTCATGCGCTTTGTTCGCACTGGCATTGATGGCAACGACAACAGCGGTGGACGGGGCTGCATAAGCTGCCACCGGGGCAGCTTGTACAGGTTCAGGTCGGGTGGATGCCGCAGGTACTGCCTTAACAGCAACTACCGGGCGTGACTGACCGGCACTGCGCTGGGCAGTAGCCCGCCGACGCGCGGCGGCTGCTTCGCGGGCTTTATCCGCGCTATTTGCAGTTTGTGCAGGCATGGTGTCTCCTCCCTGTCAGTCATTAAGCGCGGTACACAACAAAGGATGTGCCTTGGCTTTGGGTGTAGTTGTCGTAACCGATCAGACGCACGTGGTGGTTGGGGTATTCCCGATGGCACGCTTCGATCTCTGACAGGATGCGGTCAACGCTTTGCTCACCGAACATGGGCAGCTTCCACATGAACCAGTAATACTTGTGGGATCTGGCAGGCTCCACGTGTTCGATAGCTGGGTTCCAGCCCTGTGACACGATGTATTGAATTTGCTGGCGGGTTTGGTCTGCCGTCAGCGCAGGCAAGTAAGAAAAGGTTTCGTACTTGACGGTTTGTTTGTAATCCTGAAAATCAGCCATGGTTTGCAACTCCTGTGATTAGCGGTTCTGAACATCAAGTTTGTCAACGGTGTCGAACTCGAACTTGATTTCTTTCCATGTTTCCATGGCAATCTTGAGTTCAGGGCTAGACTGTGCCGCTTTGGTGAGGATTTCCTTACCGTTGCGCTCCAGTTCAACACCACGGTTACGCGCTTCAACGCACGCTTCCAATGCTACACGATTAGCCGCTGCACCTGCCGCGTTGCCCCATGGGTGACCCAGCGTGCCGCCACCGAATTGCAGAACAGACTCATCACCGAAGATGTTCACCAGTGCAGGCATGTGCCAGACGTGGATACCACCGGATGCGACCGCGAATGCACCAGGCATTGAACCCCAGTCTTGGTCGAAGAAAATACCGCGTGAACGGTCTTCTGGTACGTAAGATTCACGTAACAGGTCAATCCAGCCCAAAGTAGAAGCGCGGTCGCCTTCCAGCTTGCCCACGACAGTACCGGTATGCAGGTGGTCGCCACCGGACAAACGCAGTGCTTTGGTCAGTACACGGAAGTGGATACCGTGGTGCGGGTTACGGTCGAGTACCGCGTGCATCGCCCGGTGAATGTGCAGCAACATACCGTTTTTACGGCACCAACGTGCCAAACCGGTGTTAGCCGTCATACCGCCAGTCAGGAAGTCGTGCATGATAATCGGTGAACCGATTTCTTTGGCAAATTCAGCACGCTCATACATTTCTTCAGGAGAAGGTGCCGTAACGTTCAGGTAGTGACCTTTGCGTTCGCCGGTTTGCGCTTCTGAGGTTTCAATCGCGTCCTGCACGAACAGGAAGCGGTCACGCCAGCGCATGAATGGCTGCGAGTTGATGTTTTCGTCGTCTTTGGTGAAGTCCAGACCACCGCGCAAGCATTCGTATACCGCACGACCGTAGTTTTTCGCAGACAAACCCAGCTTCGGCTTGATGGTGCAACCCAGCATGGGGCGACCGTATTTGTTCATTTTGTCACGTTCAACCTGAATGCCGTGCGGCGGGCCGTTACAGGTTTTTACGTAAGCAATCGGGAAGCGCACGTCTTCAAGACGCAGGGCGCGGATCGCTTTAAAGCCGAATACGTTACCGACCAATGAGGTGAAGACGTTGACTACTGAACCTTCTTCAAACAGGTCAATCGGGTAAGCGATGAAGGCATAGAAGCAGGCATCGTCGCCCGGTACATCTTCGATCATGTACGCACGACCACGGTAGTAATCCATGTCGGTCAGCAAGTCTGTCCACACGGTCGTCCAAGTACCCGTGGAAGATTCTGCTGCGACTGCCGCCGCCGCTTCTTCACGGTCAATACCCGGTTGCGGGGTGATTTTAAAGCACGCCAGAATATCCGTATCCAACGGGATATAGTCAGGCTGCCAATAGGTTTGCCGGTATTCCTTCACCCCGGCTTCGTATTTCTTTGCCATCATCTTCTCCTTGCAGAAGTTGCTCTAGGGAATCTTGCTCTGACCTCGGTGCGTCAGATGGAGCAACTATAAGCAAGGGGAATGATCAACTACAGTTAATTGTAAAAATTGTTTTCATAAACTATTATTAATGATAATGACGAGGATTAATAAAAGCTTATGGTTTTTAACTAGGGCGAATAATCTGCCCAGTACGTCCGTCACGAATTTGAGTTGGTTGTAATTGACCTCCCAAGGGAGCATCCAAAACAACCCCCAGTTGCTGATCAAATTGTTGGAGGATTTCTGTCACGCTGCGGGCAGGTTCTTGCCCATTCAGGTTGGCACTGGTGGAGATGAGCGGGGAAACCTCAGGGCGTACTGGTAACAACCACGTAACCGCCCCGGCACGGTTGCTTTTCAACCAAAGAAAGTGTTGACCGCTGCATCCAAGGTGTCACGCATATCCGGGTCATCGGTCAGCGGGCGCACCAACGTCATGGAACACGCTGCCAGCGGGTGTTGTTTGTATTCGCGGTTAATGTGTTCCACTTCAAAGCTCATTGGGTTTTACCCCGGTCTTTCCTCTGATATTTTTCATACCCAAGCACCGCCCAGCGGATCCCCAAACCCAACACCACAGCTCCTACCATCAGCGACCAGGCACTGGGTAATAGTGTTAAAAACAACAAAAAAAACACCAACAAAATGATAAAAACAAAAGGGTCGCAACCCAAGATTGTTTGCTTGTGTGGGCATACAGTTTCCATCGGTTCTACCTCTTGTTGATCGTCTTTCTGCTGTTGCGACATGGTGAATTCCTCAAACTGAGGAGCACTATAAATTAGCTTGACAATCAACTAAAGTTAATCGTTAATATTACTTGGATTAACCTAAGTAAATGTAAATACTCTTGATAAAGCGGACTTAATGATGAACCTGCGTCATATCACCTTGCACCAGTTGCGCCTGTTTTATAGCGTAGGGAAGCATTTGTCCTTTACCCGTGCGGCGGAAGAGTTGCACCTGACCCAACCGGCGGTATCCATCCAGATCAAACGGCTAGAGGAGAGCATCGGTATCCCGTTAACCGAGCAGCTTGGCAAACGCCTGTTCCTCACCGAAGCTGGACGTGAGTTGTTTGAAGCTTGTCGTGATGTTTTGGATCGTTTGCGGGTACTCAACGAAGACATAATTGGCATGGAGGAAGGAGTCAAAGGCCCGCTGAACATATCCGCGATTACCACCGCCAAGTATTTCATGCCGCATTTACTCGGCACTTTCCTCAAGGATTACCCACGGGTAGAGCCACGCCTCACCATTACCAACCAAGCCAAAGTCATCCGCCGTTTGGAAGATAATCTGGATGACTTGGTTATCATGGGGACGATTCCCACCGGCAGTAATCTGGAACTCGCCGCTGAATATTTCCTTGATAACCCCATTGTGGTGATTGCCCCGCCCAATCACCCCTTGGCTGGGGAACGCAACATTACCTTGGAACGCATTGCCCAAGAACGCTTTTTGTCACGGGAAGAGGGTTCCGGCACGCGGGCTGCCCGCATCCGGCTGTTTGCCGAACATGGGCTAGAAGCCAATGTCTACATGGAACTCGGCAGCAGTGAAGCCATCAAGCAAGCGGTCATGGCAGGGTTGGGCATTTCAGTACTGTCGATTCACAATTTGCGCCTCGAACTGGAAGCAGGCTTGCTCACCGTATTAGACGTGCAACATTTTCCGCTAATACGCCGTTGGCACGCAGTGCATTTAAAAGGCAAAAAACTTTCCAATACCTCCAAACGCTTTCTCGATTTTCTGTTGCAAGACGGGGCGCGGATGTGGGAAGACATCAACGTTAACCGCTTGCACTTACCCGCCTATCATTTGAAGCCGTCACCTGAGCCTGATGCCCATGAATAATGTAACCTTACGTGTGTATTCTTTTATTGATTCGTTGCAACCCCAGCTTGCGTCGTATTTGGCGACCTCCTCGCAAGGTTTTTTGCCGATTCCCGGCGATGCCTGTTTGTGGATTGAAGTGGCTCCGGGCATGGCAGTACACCGCCTCAGTGACATTGCGCTCAAAGCCACCAATGTGCGCCTCGGTCAACAGGTGGTAGAACGCGCTTTTGGTTCAATGGAAGTCCATTACCGTAACCAAAGTGAAGTCACTTCGGCGGGCGAAGCGGTATTGCGTGAGATTTACGCTGATGTCGAAAACCGCATGGCGTGTCGCGTCGCTTGGAAAGAAATTATCCGCGCCATTACCCCCGACCACGCCACCCTGATCAACCGCCAATTGCGTCACGGTTCGATGTTGTTACCGGGCAAAAGCATGTTTATTTTTGAAACCGAACCCGCCGGTTACATTGTTTACGCTGCCAACGAAGCTGAAAAAGCCGCGCACGTCACCTTAGTGGATGTGAAAGCTTACGGCGCATTCGGACGGTTGATTATGATGGGCAGTGAGGCGGAAACCGCACAAGCCATGCAAGCGGCGGAACGCGCCATTGCCAGCATTAATGCGCGGGCGACGGCGTAACACGGATGAATAGATGAGGAATACTATGAGCGGAAAATACGAAGGTTTGGATAACGATAAACAATTTGGCATGAGTCCGGTCGGGCGGCTGATTCGCGATGCATGGGTGTTTGGCTTACTGCCCGACACCGAACAATGCGAAGGCTGGAGTGCTGGAATGCTGCAAAACCTGTATGAAAAAGTCCATGCAGAGTGGATGAAATACGGGCATTTGCCCAGCCGCCTACCACCGGAATTGCAACAGCGGCACAGCGACATACATAGTCATGCGATTAGTGAGGCGAAAGCCAAGGGTTGGGATGCAGAGTTGGGTGAGGGCGATTAAGTATTTTTTTGGGTGAAGGCAATATATCATCGGCCTATTGATCACCTGTAACCAATGGAAGCTTTTCATGTACAACGTCCGTGACAATGTGCAGGCCAGTTTGGGGCATTTTCGTATGGAAAATTACTGGTTTCGTTACAGTAATTTCGTGCCGCGTTTGTTTAACTGGTGCATCGAACTGGGGTTTGAACCGGGGAAAATCATGCCCTCACGGGCGTTTTGTTCGGATGAGAGTCAAGGCTACCCGGTGATTTTGCTGGCAAAACATTTTGGTATATTTCCATTCAATCATGGGCAAGTGGGCGGGATTATGGCGTGTGACAGACATGGCCCGCACGCACATCACGGTAAAGATTTGGTGATTGTGCATTCCAGCCACGTCGGTTATGACCCCGAAACTATGACTTTTGGTTCTTATCGGCGCATCCAGACGGCGAATCATCGCTGCTCCAGTAACTGCGGTAAAATCCACGCCACTTTGGAGTGGTATCTGCGCGAATACGAGTTTGCCAGCCAAAATATTTTCGTGGATATGCGGGCAGATCATTGCCGTTTAACGCTGGATAACCAGTATTTGTCGCGCAGCCGTGAGCGCAGTCTGGTATTGCATCTGGAAAAGATGGTGGAACACCAGCACGACGGCGAGATGTTGCCGATTGCGATGCAAAGTACCTCGCGCACCTTCATGGCGACCACCACATTTTTCCAGCACATGCGCTGGTTTTTCAATGCAGGCTGCGGCAAGCAACCGATTGGCGATGCGTTGTTGCCGGAATATTTCACTTACCACACCAGCTTGCGCGAAGACACCGATGGCTCGCGTCAATTGGAACAAAACCTAATCGGCGCAATGCCGTGGATTGTCACTTCATCCGAACCCATGCTGACAGCGGCGCAAGCCAATACGCAAGCCGAATTTGACCGCGCTTACCGCAGCATTTCGCAGGATAAAGCGTATCGGGGGCGTAATTTGCTCTACATTGCAGGCTTGCACGTGGATATTTCACCTTCACCGGAGCAGGCGTTCGTATTAACCAAATTCATCCCTTGGGCAGCGTTTGTGCAATTGAAAAATGGCGAGCGTTATGTGCTGGAGCAGGAAGCACTGTTTGCGCGTTTGCAAGCGTGTAACACAGACAACCCGCAGCAATTGGGCTTAGATGCGGCGATTCAGATGATGGAAGACGAGGAAGAAATCCACCTGCACTTGCCGTATTAGCTTCTTGATGTAATCGCTTAAATCGAACGTTACATTAGAAACAATCATCTTTTAATTTCATTAGCACCTGCTTATACTGCGCCCAATCCCATCAGTTTTATAGATTGTTAAAGATTAGTTAATTTGTTTTTTATCAAAAAAGGAAGCTTATCATGTTCGAGAATAAAGAAGGCCAACCAGTCCCTAACGTGACGTTTCGCACTCGCCAAAACAACGCTTGGGTTGACGTGACCACTGACGACGTATTCAAAGGCAAAACCGTCATCGTTTTCTCACTGCCGGGTGCATTCACCCCGACTTGTTCTTCTACGCACGTACCGCGTTACAACCAGTTGGCTGATACCTTCAAGCAACACGGCGTTGATGAAATCGTTTGCATGTCCGTCAACGACACCTTCGTCATGAACGAGTGGAAAGTTGACCAGAAAGCCGACAAAATTACCTTCATCCCAGACGGCAACGGCGACTTTACCGACGGCATGGGTTTGCTGGTCGATAAGCAAGACCTCGGTTTCGGCAAGCGTTCATGGCGTTATTCCATGCTGGTAAAAGACGGCGTGGTTGCTAAAATGTTCATCGAACCCAACAAACCGGGCGACCCGTTTGAAGTTTCTGACGCTGACACCATGCTGGCTTATGTTGCACCACAAGCGACTGCCCCGGCTGACGTGGTAGTATTCACGCGCCCAGGATGCCCGTTCTGCGCCAAAGCTAAGGGTCTGTTGCATGACGCTGGCGTTGATTTCGACGAACTGGTATTGAACCAAGATTACACCAACCGCAGTTTGCGTGCAGTTGCTGGCGTTGACATGGTTCCACAAGTCTTTATCAACGGCGCGTTGATTGGCGGTTCGGATAAACTCGAAGCGTGGTTGAACGCACGATAAGACCCCTCGATAGGTAGAGACGCAAAATTTTGCGTCTCTACGGCTGGTTGTATAAAGTACAGCAAGAATTACGGAGCAAAGCATGAGCCAACATTACGATTTAATCGCCATCGGCGCGGGCAGCGGTGGTTTGTCAGTGGTCGAAAAGGCTGCGAAACATGGCGCGAAGTGCGCAGTCGTGGAAGTCAATGATGACCTCGGCGGTACGTGCGTCAATCGGGGTTGCGTCCCCAAAAAAGTGATGTGGTTTGCCGCGAACTTGGCTCATGCCCAGCACGATGCACAGGATTACGGTTTCGCCACTGTTCCCGGCAAGCTCGATTGGGGCAAGCTGGTGAACAAGCGCGACAACATGATCGGCGGGATTACCGACTGGTACATGGATAGCTTTTTGTCCGAAGCGGGTATTGATCTGATCCAAGGGCAAGCGCGTTTTGTCGATGCGAAAACGCTGGAAGTGAACGGCGAAACCTATACCGCTGACCATATCGTGATTTCTACGGGTGGTCGCCCGATTGTGCCAACGGATATTCCGGGGGCAGAACATGGCATCAGCTCCGACGGCTTTTTCGAGTTGGACGAGCAGCCTGCAAAAGTCGCGGTTGTCGGCGGCGGTTACATCGCACTCGAACTGGCGGGCGTGCTGAATGCTCTCGGTTCAGAAACGCACATGTTGCATCAAGGTTTCCCCGTGCTAATCGGTTTCGATAGCTTGATGCAGAAAACCCTGCGCACGCAAATGGAACATGATGGCATTGTGTTTAACGACACGGCGAAAATTGCCAGTGTGGAAAAGCAGGCTGACGGCAAACTTACCGTGAACTATGCAGATGGCAGCACCTTAAGTGATCTGGATCAGTTGTTGTGGGCGATTGGCCGTAAGACTAACACCGACGATATTGGTTTGGAAAACATCGGTTTGCCACTCGCACCCGGTGGTTTCATCGACGTGAATGAGTATCAGGAAACCAGTGTTCCCGGTGTTTACGCGATTGGGGACATTATCAATAAGCGCGGTGTGCAACTGACCCCGGTAGCGATTGCAGCAGGTCGTCGCCTCGGTGATCGTTTATTCGGTGGCATGAAAGACCGCAAGCTGGATTACAGTCTGATTCCAACCGTGATGTTCACGCATCCGCCGATTGGCACGATTGGTTTGTCGGAAGAAGCGGCGCGGGAAAAATACGGCGATGCGGTTAAGGTGTACAGCACCGAATTTACCCCGATGTATTATTCCTTCGTCAAGCACAAAGCCAAGACCGCGATGAAGCTGGTTGTGGTTGGCGAAGACGAAAAGATCGTCGGTTGCCATGCGATTGGTTTAGGCGTGGATGAAATGATGCAAGGTTTCGCAGTTGCTATCCGCATGGGTGCGACTAAGCAGGACTTTGACGACACCATTGCGATTCACCCCGTTAGTGCCGAAGAAATGGTCACAATGAAATAATTGGGTGGCATTGTCCACCACCGTAGAGACGCAAAATCTTGCGTCTCTACCCCCTGCCCCGCGCTTACAGTTTTTCTAAATTCGCATACCCCAACACCAGCCACTTCACCCCGGCAGTTTTGAAATTTACCTGCACCCGCGAGTGCGCTCCCGAACCTTCAGAATCCACGATCACTCCATCGCCAAATTTGGCATGGCGCACCCGTTGCCCGATCCGATAGCCGACTTCGCTTTCGGCGTATTTGTTTGGGGTGCGTACTGGTGCGGGCGGCGTAACCGGACGGTAGCCGCCGCCATCGGTGTAACGGGTGGGCTGATACGCTTTCACTTTCGGGCGCACTTCTTCCACCAATTCCGGCGGTAATTCGCGCAAGAAACGTGACGGCGGGTTGAATTGGGTACGCCCGTGCAACATGCGCTGTTCGGCGTAACTCATCACCAGTTCTTTTTCCGCACGGGTAATGCCAACGTAGCACAGGCGGCGTTCTTCTTCCAACCGTGCCGGGTCATCGGCGGACATTTGGTGCGGGAACAAGCCTTCTTCCAAACCGCACAAAAACACCAGCGGGAATTCCAAACCCTTGGCAGAGTGCAGCGTCATCATTTGCACGCAATCTTCACCGGCTTCGCCCTGACCTTCGCCCGCTTCCAACGCGGCGTGCGAGAGGAAGGCGGAAAGTTCGCTCATATCCGGGGTTTCTTCGGATTGCACGTAGGTGTAACCCTGTGCGGCGGTGACTAATTCGTTGAGGTTGTCGACGCGCCCTTGCCCCGCTTCGCCTTTTTCTTTGGCGAGAAAATGCGGCTTGAGTCCGGCAAGCTCGATGACGATTTCGACTTGTTCGCGCAAGGGCAGGCTGTGAATGTCGCTCGCCATGCGTTTGATCAGTTGCACGAAACCGAGTACGCCATTGCTGGCACGCGGGGTGAAATCGCCGATGTCAGCGGCTTGCGCGGCGGCTTCCCATAAGGACAGATTGGTGGCGCGGGCGTGGCTGCGCAGGATGTCGACGGTGCGTTCGCCAATACCGCGCGGTGGGTGATTGACGATGCGTTCAAACGAGGCATCGTCTTGATGGTTAACGGTGAGGCGCAAATACGCCAGCGCGTCCTTGATTTCGGCGCGATCAAAGAAGCGTAAGCCGCCGTAGACGCGGTACGGAATACGGTTTTCATTGAAAGTGCTTTCAAATACCCGCGATTGGGCGTTGGAACGGTACAAAATGGCAACGTCGCGACGCATTCCACCCTGATCCACCCATTTTTGAATGCGTCCGGCAACAAAGCGGGCTTCGTCGATTTCATTGAAGGCGGCGTAGAGGTGCAGGCGTTCGCCGTCTTTGCCATCCGTCCACAAGTTTTTGCCCAAGCGCCCTTTGTTGTTGCTGATCAAGGTGTTGGCGGCGTTGAGGATATTCGCAGTAGAACGGTAATTTTGTTCCAGCCGCACCGTTTCGCAATCGGGGAAATGTTTGGTGAAATTGCGGATGTTTTCGATCTTTGCGCCGCGCCAGCCGTAAATCGACTGGTCATCATCGCCCACCGCAAATACCGGATTCTTATCCCCCGCCAGCAGGCGCAACCATGCGTATTGCAGCGCGTTGGTGTCTTGGAATTCGTCCACCAAAATGTGGCGGAAACGGTTACGGTAATGCTGTTGCAGGTCGGGGTTATCGCGCAGCAATTCCAGCGAGCGCAGCAACAGTTCGGCGAAATCGACCACGCCATTGCGTTGGCAGGTTTGTTCGTACACGCTGTAAATTTGCACCATTTGGCGTTGGTTGAAATCGCCTTTGTCTTCAATGTGGTGCGGGCGCGAACCTTCGTCCTTACGCGCATTGATAAAACCGGCGACCTGACGCGGCGGGAAGCGGGTTTCGTCGAGTTCCAATGACTTGAGGATGCGCTTGACCATCCGAATCTGGTCTTCGGAATCGAGGATTTGGAAAGTTTGCGGCAATTTGGCTTGCTGCCAGTGCAGGCGGAGCAAACGGTGCGAAATGCCGTGGAATGTGCCAACCCACATGCCGCCGCTGGGCAGTTGCAGCAGGTCTTGGATGCGCCCGCGCATTTCTGCCGCCGCTTTGTTGGTGAAGGTCACGGCGAGGATACTTAATGGCGAGACATTTTCGACTTCGATTAGCCATGCAATGCGATGTACCAGCACGCGGGTTTTGCCGCTGCCTGCGCCTGCGAGGACGAGGACGGATTTGGGCGGCGCGGCAACGGCGAGTTGCTGCTGCGGGTTTAGGGGGGCGAGTATAGGGGATTGGGTATTATTCATCGTGTGATTGTACTGTAAAAACGCATTAAATCAGAGTTAGCCATGTGTTATTCCACCACCCCATGCAATTCTGCCTCACCCATCCAGTAGCATAATAACGGTGCAGGCAAGCGCATAATGTTAATCCCTTCTGGTGTTCCCGCCAGTAGCCCGAAATCATCCAAGGCTTTAGTGACGACGTAACCGCGACTGATATTTTTTTGCTGGCACAATTCCATCAAGCCCTTGAGTTCGCGCACGCCCGTGTGTTGGGTGCGATATTTCACTTCAAATGGCACAATTTGCCCGCCGACTTCTGCGACAACATCGACTTCGCGCTCCTGTTTACCGCGCCAATAGGTGAAACGTACTTGTTGGGCATAATAACGGGCGAATAAGTGACGAAAAACGGCTGTTTCGGTCGCTACACCCAGTGCTGTCGGGTCATCGAGGATGTTTTTGCCTTTCAATAAGACAGCGGAGGAAATCGCCGCGTCCGCCAGATACACTTTGTAACGCGCCCGCAACACATCTTTGCCATAGCCTAATGGCGGTAAACGATAGATCAGGTGGGTAGCTTCCAGCAATTCGATAAAATGTTGTGCCGTGGGGCGTTTAACTTGCAGGTTGCTACACAAGTCGGTCATATCCAGCAGCCCGCCATCGTGCATACACAGATACAAAAAGGTGTGTTCCAAATCTAAAATACGCCGCACCCCAAACAAAGCGGTCATATCACGTTTCAGCACTTTGTCGATAATGTCTTCGCGTAGCAGGCGTTGGGCTTGTGCCACGCTCTCAATTTGTGCCGTTTGCGGAAAACCACCACGCACCAGATATTCATGAAAATGCCCGGTATACGGTGCAGCTAACTCGGTGACACGGTAAAAATCGGGTGCTGTCCAATCGAACAAATGGCGCAATGAACGCAGTGGCGGTAATTCAGGCAATGCGAGTTGTTTGATGTGCAGGTATTCATAAAACGACAAGGTGGTAATACGGATAGCGTGCCAACGCCCGACCCCGGATTCCTGATCTGCTTCCAACAAGGGCGTGGCTGAACCCGTAAATACAATGCGGCGATCTTTAATAAAATCAATCTGATGTTTGACCCACGTTCCCCAATCGCGAATAAATTGCGCTTCATCCAAAAACAAGTATTCGATGCCTTCGGTACGCGGTTCACGTTCACGCCAAGCGGCTAACACCGCATCAATACCGCCTAATTTGAGCATGGGATGATCAAAAGTGACATACAAAATATTGGCGGCTGGCACACCTTGTTGCAGCAAATCTTCAATGCACTGTAGCAACAAAGTCGTTTTGCCGACCTGCCGCGCTCCCGATAGCAATACCGCACGGTGAACCGGCGGCTGTGTGACCCATTGATTGAGTTCATGCCAAGCGGCACGTTTCCAAGCAGGCAAACCGGCTATATGCCCACCACGCCACCAAGGGTTAAACTGTGCGAGTACGCTGATGAGTTCAGATGGTGATATTTTCATGGAAATAATACTAAATGACTTATTTAGTTAAAGTATAGTTTAACTATTTTGAAAATTTTAGCTAATTTTAGACTTTTCAAATCACTGTGATTGAGGAAACCACCATGCAAATCTGGGTCGATGCCGATGCCTGCCCCAATGTGATCAAGGAAATCCTATTTCGCGCGGCGGAACGTTTACAAATTCGCACCACCTTGGTGGCGAATCAGCCTTTACGCATTCCTCCATCGTTGTACATCAAAACGATTCAAGTGCAGGCGGGCTTTGATGTGGCGGATAACCGCATTGTGCAAGATTTGGCAGCAGGTGATTTGGTGATTACCGCCGATATTCCGTTGGCGGCAGAGGTTATTGAGAAAAAGGGACACGCCCTCAACCCACGCGGGCAGTTTTACACCCCGGAGAATATCCGCGAACGTTTGCGGATTCGTAACGCGATGGAGGAAATGCGCAACAGCGGCGTGATGACCGGCGGGCCTGCGACCTTGAGCTTGAGTGATCGGCAGGCATTTGCGAATCAGTTAGACCGTTTCCTCACCCGCCATCACAAACCGGTTGCGAAAACTTAAACGCAACGCACGCCCGTACCGCCTAAACCACAGTACCCGCCCGGATTTTTCGCCAAGTATTGTTGGTGATAATCTTCCGCGTAATAAAACGTCGGTGCGGACAGCACTTCCGTAGTGATTGCCGGATAACCCGCAGCCTGCAACGCCGCTTGATAAGCCGTCAAACTCGCTTGCGCCGCCGCGTGTTGTTGCGGGGAAAAGGTGTAAATGCCGGAGCGGTATTGCGTGCCAACATCATTGCCTTGGCGCATTCCTTGGGTTGGGTTGTGCGCCTCCCAAAAAATGCTTAGCAAGGTTTCGTAACTCGTTTTCGCCGGATCAAACACCACCAACACCACTTCGTTATGCCCGGTCATACCCGAACACACCTCGCGGTAAGTCGGGTTGGGCGTATGACCAGCGGCATAACCCACCGCAGTGGTATACACACCGGACGCAGACCAAAACTTACGTTCCGCCCCCCAAAAACACCCCAAACCGAACATTGCCTGTTCAAAACCTGCCGGAAACGGCGGCTGCAACGGCTGACCATTTACATAATGGCGGCTTTCCACCGGCATCGGCTCATCACGCCCCGGCAATGCATCGCCAGCTTCGGGCATAACTGCTGCTTTAAATCGACCAAACATAGCAACCTCCGTAAACGCTAAAACCAGTGAATGTCACTATGCCACGTAACGGGTGTTATCCGCTAATTCCGCCTCTTCAAAGCCCTTACTGCGCAAACGGCACGCATCGCATTCGCCGCACGCCTCACCCTGCGCATTCGCGGCATAACACGTCACGGTCGCGGAATAATCCACCCCCAAACGAATGCCTTCACGAATAATATCCGCTTTGGTCAACGCAATCAGCGGGGTATGCAAGGTAATCGGCGCACCCTCGACCCCGGTTTTAGTCGCAAGATTCGCCATCGTCTGAAATGCTGCAATGAATTCCGGGCGGCAATCCGGGTAGCCCGAATAATCCACCGCATTCACCCCGATAAAAATGGCTTGCGCACCCAGCACTTCCGCCCAACCCAATGCAATCGACAAAAACACCGTATTACGGGCAGGCACATAGGTCACAGGAATACCCTGCGTCGGGCTGGTCGGCACCTCAATGCGATCATCCGTTAACGCCGAACCACCGAAACGCGACAAATCCAGATCAATGATTTCGTGACGAACCGCGCCTTGACGCTGCGCTTGCTCAAGTGCCGCCTGCAACTCCGCCGTGTGGCGTTGCCCGTAACGAAAACTCAGCGCGTAACACGCATAACCTTGCGCGATAGCCATTGCCAACACCGTCGCGGAATCCATCCCGCCAGAAAGAAGTACTACTGCTTTTTTCATTCATAAACCTTGAGTTAATCGGCTTTATCGAAATACTACATCGCTTTCAGACGTTCCATCAATCCATATAACCCAATCTGAGTGGTCTGCTCATCTATCGGGAACACGCTCTCCTGTGGTGTCACCACATAACTGTGTTTGGGTTTGATGTCCTGCTGTGAGATGTAAAAGCCTTTACTGATTTTGGGGCGTGGATTACGCTTGATTTCGATCGCCAACTTGCTTTGATCTGGAAATAGCAGGATCAAGTCAATTTCAGCCCCTGCACTGGTGCGGTAAAAATAGGGAATGACCGAATCAGGTGCAGCCGCCAGCAGATTCTCGATCACAAAGCCTTCCCAACTTGCCCCAGAAACCGGATGCATAATCAGTGTATCCCAGTCCTGAATCGTCAGTAGCGCGTGCAACAAACCACTATCCCGAATATACAATATCGGTGTTTTCACCAGGCGTTTGCCGATATTAATGTGGAAAGGCTGCAAACGACGCACCAGCATCAAATCAACCAACAAATCGGTATAGGCGATGATTTTACGGTAATCAATCCCCAAATTATCTGCAATCACCGAGGCATTAAACGGTTGCCCCTGTAAATGCGCCAACATCAGCCATAAACGCTGCATGGTTTCCTGCGGCACGGAGCGGTCAAAAAACGGAATGTCTTTTTCCAGATAGCTGCGAATCAGGTATTTACGTTTACGGAAGCTATCTTCATCTGACGCGGCGAGGTAACTTTGCGGAAAACCGCCGCGAGTCCAGAGCTTTTCGATATTTTCCTTGCCCACTTCCATCGCGTGCAGCGGTGTCATGTCCAAATAAGCGACTCGCCCCGCCAGCCGTTCACCTGCCTGTTTCATCAAATCCACCGATGCCGAACCCAGCAACAGGAACTGCCCAGACTCGCGCCCTTCACGCCTACGCTTGTCGATAACACCGCGCAAAACGGGGAATAAGTCCGGCGTGTTCTGGATTTCATCGAAGATTACCAATTCATCCTTGTGCTGCTCACAAAATAGCTTGGGATTTTGCATCACGCCTTCGCGCTCAACGTAATCTTCTAGGTCAATGTAGATCGCTTTGTGCGTGGTGAGCAGATGTTGTGCCAGTGTGGTCTTACCCACTTGACGTGCGCCGAGTAGCACAACAGCAGGTTGAGATTGCAGGGCTTCAATGAGCGTTTGGGTAAGAGTTCGCTTGATCATCCTTGTAAATTATCATTCATATTGATAATTTACAAGGATGACTGGCGTGCTGTGACTTTTCATTGCACTCACTGCCCATATCCGCTATTAAATAAACAGCCTTCGCCATCAAACAGGTTTGCCCCATGCCGATTGCCCGCAACCCCGCACAGCACAACTACCATTGGATTCCGCGTGAAGCCGAAACCGAATTCCAAAACCTGCTGAAAGACGGCAAAGCCTACGTGTTGCCGCTGGTCGGGGTCGGTGGTGCGGGCAAAACCAGCTTGTTGAGGCGTTTTTTCAGTTATTGCGAACGCAATGAAATCCCCGCGCTTTACATTGATTTGCCGCGTTTGATCGTGTCGGGCGCATTGGATATGTGGCTGCGGGTTGAAACTGTCCATACCAAAGCCTTTGACGAACACCGCAAAAAACTGAATACCAGTTACGAAACATTGAGCGCGATGCTGCAACCCTACGGCGACAATGCCAGCGGTGCGGCAGAGTTATTACAGAAAGGCGTGGGCAAGGATGAGAATTACGGGCTGGCAGTAGGCGCAATCCGTGATGCTGGCAAGCTAGTGTATGAATTTTGGCAACGCAGGGAAAACCAACAACAGCAAGAATTGCTGCAAAAACCAGAAGAAACCTTATTACGCGCCTTGGCTAAGGACTTCCAAAAACACGGTGTCATCCTGATTGACACGTTGGAACAAGCGGGTAAACAAAATCTCTCAACCCGTTTGCGCTTCCGTGATGATGGCGAGTTGGAAACACCTGCCGCCGAGCATCCGCGTACTGCCAACCTGATTGAGTATTGTGCAGGTATGGCACATTTCTTGTTCGATAAGCCTGTCATTATGGTGTTGGCAGGTCGTCCGCCAGCCATCCGCGAATTGGGAGCGTTGCCCTTGGATTATTTTGCCCCAACGGTGGATGTCCCCGCGTTTACTGCTGACGAAATCCGCACCTATCTGGAAAGCAGTTTGCCGCGCCAGATTACGCCCCCGCAAGACAGCGACATTAGCAAGCTGCAACAACTGACCCTTGGCAACCCCTTCTTGCTGGAGCGGGTAGTGCGCCTGTTGGCAGACTGGCAACCGACGTGGGAATGGAAGGTGGAGCAATGGCAACCATTACTCAACAGCTTCCAACAGGACGAACGCCACGGGCTGCTGCTGTACGTCACCCAACGCCTGCTCACGCATGTGCTACCCGACGACCGCGCTTTCTGGCGGCTGGCACTGCCGCGCCAATACATCCACCGCGACATGGCAGAACTGCTGTTCCCCAAAGACGAATTCGGCGAACAATCCGGCTTGCAACGACTGAAAACCTACGAAGAAAAAGGCACGGTTTACCGTGAGCAAGACCCCGACCGCTACTTCCTGCACGATGAAACCCGCGCAGCCTTCACCGCGTGGGCGAAGCGGGAAAAGATTTGGCTGGATAAGACAGCATTAGAAATTCATGCCAACCTTGCCGCATGGTTCGATCAACAAAGTGGTTGGCCTGATAAATACCCCGATCCGAAAGCCAAAACACCGGAAAATGACAATGCACTTTTACTAGAAGGTGCGTATCACACGTTTATGGCAGACTTCGGCTTTGAACAACGGGAGCAAGGCCAAGATAAAGAAGAATTCTGGAAAATGCTGGCGGGTTCATTATACCGCTCAAATGCTTGGAAACGGCAACGTGTTGATCTGCTTCCCAATGAAGAACCACGTAAAACTTCCGAACTGTTAAAAGCAGATTGGGATTATTGTTCAGCCCGTTTCCAAAATCACACGACCCAATACTTGACCCAAAAAGCCAGCCGTGGGGATTTGCCTGCTGATTGGCAAGATAATGAATCCACTCTCCGCGAACTGCTAAAAACAACGCCTGATGACCCTGAAGTGTGGGGACTAATGGCAGAAGTTGATTCCCTGCCAACTGATGAGCGTGAGCAACACCACAGAAAAGCACTTGAACTTGCTCCAAATAATCCAAACAGATTAGGTAGATTTGCAAAGTTCATGGGGATAAAACTAAACAATTACGATGAAGCTGAATATCTTTTGCAAAGGAGTATTGAAGCCGACCCGAAGAATGCTTATTGGCTTCATGATTTTGCCCTCTTCATGGAAACCATCCGCAAGGACTTCAACCGCGCCGAAGCTCTCTACCAGCAGGCCATCGACGCTGATCCCAGCCATGTCCGCAACCTCGGCAATTTCGCCATCTTCATGGAAACCATCCGCAAAGACTTCGACCGCGCCGAAACCCTCTACCAGCAAGCCATCGACGCTGACCCCAATCATGCCCGTAACCTCGGTTGGTTTGCCAACTTCATGTACTCCACCCGCAAGGACTTCGACCGCGCCGAAACCCTCTACCAGCAAGCCATCGATGCTGACCCCAAGCACGCCAACAACCTCGGCAACTTCGCCATCCTCATGGAAGACACACGCAAGGACTTCGACCGCGCCGAAACCCTCTACCAGCAGGCCATCGACGCTGACCCCAAGCACGCCCGCAACCTCGGCAACTTCGCCATCCTCATGGAAGACACACGCAAGGACTTCGACTGCGCCGAAACCCTCTACCAGCGGGCCATCGACGCTGACCCCAAGCACGCCCGCAACCTCGGCAACTTCGCCGACTTCATGAAAACCATCCGCAAGGACTTCGACCGCGCCGAAGCCCTCTACCAGCAAGCCATCGACGCTGACCTCAACCATGCCAACAACCTCGGCAACTTCGCCGACTTCATGGCAAACATCCGCAAGAACTTCGACCGTGCCGAAGCACTCTACCAGCAAGCCATCGACGCTGACCCCAACGATGCCTACAACCTCGGCAACTTCGCCGTCTTCATGCAAAACACCCGCAAGGACTTCGACCGCGCCGAAACACTCTACCAGCAAGCCATCAACGCTGACCCCAACCATGCCCGTAACCTTGGCAACTTCGCCACCTTCATGGAAAACATCCGCAAGAACTTCGACCGCGCCGAATCCCTCTACCAGCAAGCCATCGACGCTGACCCCAGCCATGCCAACAACCTCGGCAACTTCGCTGCCTTCATGCAAAACATCTGCAAAGACTCTGACCGCGCCGAATCCCTCTTACAGCAAGCCATCGACGCTGACCCCAACCATGCCCGCAACCTAGGCTGGTTCGCCGTTTTCTTGCACCTGTACCGCAAAGATTACCCGCAAGCCCAACAGCTTTATCACCGCGCATTGGAAATCGTACCGGACTATGCCAACGTCATGGCAAATCTGGCGCAGCTTTACCTGATAGAAGGCGACAAAACCCAAGGCAAAACCCTCATCGACCAAGCCTTTGCCACCAATCCCGAAGCAGCAGACCTAAAGCTAGAACTCTGGTTCTACCGCCTCGCCCATTTCCCACAAGACTACCCGCAAGCTCAAGCCGAAATCATGGCATTGCTGGAAACGGGCGCACGCTCGGAAGGCTGGGACTTTTCCGGCAACATTGCGCAAGCGGAGAAAGACGGGCATCAAAATATTGCGTTGCTGCGGACACTCGCTGACACCATCAGCGGGCGGACAAGTGAAACGCAAGCCTCTATACTGTGATGAAAACACAAAAGCAGGAAACCACCATGCACGCAATCAAATACGAATACCTGAACCTCGATGAGTATCTCACTGGAGAGCGCGATGTCGATGTCCGCAGCGAATACGTGGATGGGCAAATCTACGCCATGAGCGGGGCAAGTGCCGCACACAATATCATTGCAGGGGAACTGTTCGCCGCTATCCACAACCGCACCGAACCACCTTGCCAACCGTTCATGTCCGATATGAAAGTGGTGATCCGGCATAATGGCAAGAATTTCGCCTATTATCCCGACGTTATGGTTGCCTGTGATAAAAACAATGCCGACAACTACACGCGCAATAGCCCCATTCTGATCATCGAAGTGCTATCCCCCAGCACCCAACGCACGGATTTGGGCGAAAAATTCGCAAATTACACCCAGATTCCCACTTTACGCGAATACGTGATCGTCTCGCAGGACACCCCCCACCTGCAAATATTCCGCCGTCGTAACAACTGGAAGCCGGAGTATTTCTACGCGGGCGACACCTTTACCCTCGAATCCGTCGGGTTGGAAATGGCAGTGGAAAACGTCTACCGACGAGTGCGTAAAGAAGTGGGCTTAGACTAATTTGCATGGCTTGTAATATTGCCAAAATGGCAACATCTTGATAGTCTCTAATGAACTATTTAGAGGAAAACCCCATGTTAGAAACAAGCATTGAACACAAAAGTGAGCGCGTCGTCAGTCGAGTTTCACCGAATGTGAAAGCCCTATTGGAACAAGCGGCTTCTTGGGCAGGGTTTTCTTCGGTTAATCAATTCATTGTGCAATCAGCGGTACGCGAAGCCGAACGGATTGTTCAACAAGAACAGGTTATTCGTTTAAGCTTGCGTGATACTTATGCTTTTCTTGATGCACTAGAACACCCTCCAGCACCCAATGCCGCATTATTACGGGCAGTAAAACGCTATCGTGACAGTGTGATTGTCGAATGATCAGCAGTGCCGAGACGTTAGCGATTGTGTCATTAAGCACAATCCATGACCGCAAAGCGTTCGATTGTGGACAAGAAGACTTGAACCACTATTTGCAACAAACCGCACAGCAGCACCAGAAAAAGCAGGTTTCCCGCACTTGGGTAGCCATTGATCCGACGCAACCCAGCGTAATTTTGGGGTTCTACACCACTACCTTAGCTGAAATTCCGCCTGAACACTTGAATGCAGGCGACGCTAAACGCTTACCTAAAAGCCACCTGCCAGTCGTGCGCTTATCTCGGCTGGCGGTCGACCAACGTTATCAAGGGCAGCAAATTGGACAGAGGTTACTAGTAGATGCAATGGTGCGTATCGTCCGACTGCTGGATGAATTTGCTGTTGTAGCGATGGTAGTAGACGCGAAAGATGCGCAAGCAGCAGCTTATTACCAGCATTTTGGGTTTACGCCGTTGCTGGATGAGCCGTTGAAACTGTATATGCCTGCGGGGGGATTGGTTGCAGCGGTTGGGTAAAGCACTCAATGCCCCGGTTCGTCGTTCCACAAATACTTATGCAACTGCAACTGAAACCGCACCGGCAACCGATCTTCCAACACCCATTCAGCCAGTTCTCGCGGCTTCAGTTCCGTATGGCTGGGGGAAATCAGCACTTCGCACCGCTCGAACAAGCCATGAACTTCGGCAATATCCCGAAACCATTCGTAGTCGTCACGGCTGCAAATCACCGCTTTAAGCTGATCTTTGCTGTCGAGTAACGCGAGGTTTTCCCAACGGTTTTTTGCCGCTTCGCCAGATGCGGGGGTTTTAATGTCCATGACCTTGACCACACGCGGGTCAACGCCTTCCAAAGTGATTGCGCCGCTGGTTTCCAATGACACTTCGTAACCTTGGTCACACAACGTGCTCAATAACGTCAAACAGTTTTTCTGCGCTAATGGCTCGCCGCCCGTTACTGTCACGTAATGCGCTTGATAACTCGCCACTTGCTCAACAATATCCGCCAACGCCATGCTCGTGCCGCCCGTGAAAGCATAAGCGGTATCGCAATAATGACAGCGCAACGGGCAGCCCGTCAGACGCACAAACACCGTTGGCAGGCCAACGGTGCGGGTTTCCCCTTGCAGGGAGTGGAAGATTTCCGTAATGCGTAAGCTGCTCAAATCAATGCCCTTCGGCCTTCATTTTGTCGAGGCGTTCTTGGGCTTTTTGCACGGTTTCGGTTTCACCGGGGAAGAAACTGATCACGTCTTCGAGGGTTTTACGGGCTTTATCCCATTCTTTCAGCTCGTAAAAGCTGTAACCCAACTTTAACGCCGCACCGGGTGCTTTATCGCTACCCTTGTGCTCTTTCAACACCACCAAAAACTCATCAGAAGCGGCTTTGTAGTCTTTTTCAGCATACAAAGCTTCGCCCACCCAATATTGCGCACTGGAAGCCAGTGAACTATTGGGGTAATCCTTGAGGAAGTTGCGGAACAACGGAATCGCGTCTTTAGGCTTTTTCAGCAAGGTGTTAAACGCATCGTCGTAAACCGCACGTTCTTCACGTACCGGCGGTGGCAACGTGCTATCGGTTTTGGTTTCAGCCGACTTGGTGTCATCCGCTTTGGGCGTTTCAGACTTGCTGTCGGTGCTTGTTAGCTTAGCATCATCTTTTGCAGCATCGGGCTTGCTGTCATCAACCTTACTGCTATCGGCGGGTTTACTCGGATTTTTGTCATCCGTCGCGCCTGTACCGTAGCTGTAATAGCTGTTCGGATCAGTGGTCGTAGATTTACCAGCACTAGTGTCTGGCAAAATATCAGGCTTACCCGCATTGGGGTCTGGCAAAACAGTGGATTTGCCGACCGCATCACTGCTTGCACCGGTGCTGGGTGTAGCCGCTGGTGTTGCATCAGGGGCTAACTTGTCCATTTTTTCATCGACTTGCAGAAGAGCTTCTTTTTGGCTTTTCTGTAAACCTTGCAGATCATTACGCAGTTGCTCATTTTCACCGCGCAAACTGCTCATGTCCCGTTCCATTTGGTTCAGGCGTTCTAACAGTTGCAGTGCCGCATCGTCCGATAACGGGGCGGCGATGGCGGGGGCTGACAACAGCAACCCCAGCAGCATCGCCAATGGGCGACGATTATCCTTGTCTCGCATGTCCTTACTCTCCAGCATATTTGATTTCGACGCGGCGATTTTTACTCCACGCGGATTCATTATGCCCGAACTCAGCAGGGATTTCTTCCCCGTAGCCAATCACTTCCATCTGACTGGTATTTGCGCCCTTGATTTGCATGTAATCCAGCACCGAGTAACCACGACGCTCAGACAAAGCCACGTTGTAATCGCGTGAACCGCGCTCATCCGCATGACCTTCCAACCGCACCCGCAAATTCGGGTAGGCTGCCAGCAACGCGGAATGCGCGTTTAACGCATTTTGGAATTCCGGGCGGATGGAGGAGCTGTCGAGATCAAAATAAATGACCCGTTGCGCCAAAATGCTGTTGGGATTGCGTAAATCTGCCGGGGTATATTGCCCGGAACCGTTAGCGTAACCACCGTTAGCACCGTTGCCGTAACCATAGCCATTGCTACCGTTACCTGCACCGCCGCTGCCGTAACCGCCGTTAGTACCGCCCGCACCCGCGCCACCATTGGCATTACCACCTTGTTGGGCGCAACCACTGATGGCTAATACTGCTGATACCAGCATCGCTACTACTAATGTTTTAATATTCATAACACTCGTTCTCTCGCTATTCGTGTTTAATCATTAATCCAGATAAGGCGACCAAGCGGGGTCACGTACATCGCCTGCTTGAGAATACAAAAGCTGATGCGCTTTGCCGTTATCACTCGCCACTGCCAGTGAACCGCGTGCGCCCGCATCGGTGGCATACAATACCATCGTGCCGTTCGGGGAAATCGCTGGGGAGTCGTCCTGCGTACCGCGTGAAATAACGCGCTCTTCACGAGTCGCGGCATTCATCACCGTAATTTTGGAAGAGCCGCCACTTTGACGCACCATTGCCACGCTGTTGCCCGCAATGCTTGCACCGGCATTATACCCGCCGCTGAAAGACATGCGACTATCCCCACCACCGCTGGCGGATGTTTGGTAAAGCTGCGGCTGTCCGCCCCGATCCGAAGTAAACACAATCGTGTTGCCGTCAGCCCATTGCGGCTCGGTATCAATCCCACGGCTGTTGGTGATTTGACGCATCCCGCCGCCGTTTGCACCCGTCACGAAAATATCGTATTCGCCGCGCCCGGTTGCCACACTCATTGCCAGCGATTGACCATCCGGCGACCATGAAGGTGAAGTGCTGGATTTACCGGCTTCAGAAACCGCACGTTTACCACCTGAAGCCAAATCCTGTACATACACCATCGGTCGACCGCTTTCGTAGGAAACGTAAGCAACCTGATTACCGTTAGGCGACCAGCTAGGCGACATCAACGGCTGACGTGAAGATGCAATCGTGCGCGGATTATGCCCGTCAGCATCCGATACGATTAACTGAAAGGTTTGACCACGCGCCGGACCACTGGCAGACACATACGCAATACGGGTATCAAACGCGCCCTTTACCCCGGTAATTTTTTCAAACACCAAGTCAGCGGCTTTGTGTGCCATACGGCGTTGGTTAGGGTGCGCAGGAATACGGAAAGCACCGACGGCCTGCCCGCTACCTACATCAATCAGTTGAAAATCCAGCCCACCGGACTGGCTTCCAACCACCGCATACTGCGCTCCGGCTGCACGTAACGCAGCAGGAGACATATCACCCGCTCGTGTCGGATCAATTAAAGCAAACCGTCCGCTGCGTTGCAGGTCAGCCTCAATGACTTTCGCCAGAGGGCCAAACGGTGCAACCACAATGCGCGTGCCATCAGCGGCAGCATCACTGTCGATACGGATATGTAACTCTTCGGCGTGCGCAGGAGCGACTGCGGCAAACAGGGCGCACACAGAGAGCAAGGTAGTGGCAAGCAGTTTCTTTGTCATAGCTATTACTCAAACGTAATTACAAGGGTATCGCTGTAAAGTTCATCGTATTGTGGTTTTGGAAACGGGTCGGAACCATGAATCGCGGCTTTAAGCGATTCGCAGAACGCGGGGCTACCGTTACAATTTAAAGAGAAACGTCCGATTGTTCCCGGCGCATTGACTTTCAAACGCGCAGTGCCGGACATCCCGAAACGCTCAGACGGTTGCCGCCAATTGCCTTTGACTTTGCGTTTAATCGCACTCGCCCACGCGCTACGCGCAGAGCCTAAATCACGGGCACTAGGGCCGCCACTGCCTGCATTACCACCGTTGCCAGTCGCGGCAGCAGCATTGCGGCGAGCAGCTTCTTCGGCGGCTTTGCGCTTGGCTTCAGCAGCTTTCCAACGTTCGCGGTCTTCAGCTAATTGGCGATCTGCGTCGGCTTCGGCAGCTTTACGCTTGGCTTCCGCAGCCTTCCAACGTTCGCGGTCTTCGGCTAATTGGCGATCCGCTTCGAGTGCGGTACGTGCTTTGTCTTCTTCTGCTTGTTTACGCGCCAAGGCTTCGGACTTTTCTTTTGCTGCTGCTTCGACCTTTTCGCGGGCAATGGCTTCGGATTTTTCCCTGGCACTGGATTCTGCCTTAGTCGCAGCTTCTGCTTTGGCTTTAGCGGCGGCTTTTTCCTGCGCTAAGGCTTCTGCTTTTGCCTTGGCTTTGGCATCGGCTTTTTCGCGCTCGGCTTCGCGGCGTTTTTCTTCGGCTAAGGTTTCACGACGTGCATCAGTTTTAGCTTCAGCTTTACGCTCTGCTTCCGCCGCCGCGCGTTTGGCCTGAGCAGCACGTTCACGTTCGTTTTCTTCGGCAATTTCCTTGGCACGCTTGTCGGCTAAGGCTTTACGACGCGCTTCTGCTTCGGCGACTTCCGCAGCTTTTTCAGCAGCAGCGGCACTGGTTTGCGGCTCCACTACAGGCTGTTTAACTTCTGGCGGCGTTACCGGCGGTGTGGGCGGCAATGTCGCGGTTTCCGTTTCTGGTGGAGTCGCTGGCGGTGTGGCGGCTTGTTCCGGTGGCGTTACTTTTTCTTCAGGTAACGGTAAACCTTCTGGGGCAACCATTTGCACCGGCACATTGGTATCAACGCTAGGGCGATCTGTGAATTTAAAACTCAACAGCAGTAAAACGATGATCAGCACATGGAAAACCAACGCCCACATCAGGGCTTTGGGGTTTTTTAGCAATTCCTTAAACATGGTCTAATCCATCCTTTCGCGCTTAGGGTTTGTTCGGGGCGGGAGCTGAATCAACCACTAGGCTGATTTTCTTTGCCCCGGCTTGTTGGGCTGCCACCATTGCCCCTACCAAGTGCCGGTATTCCGCCGTGCCATCAGCACGTACAAAAATCGGGCGTTCTGCCTTGGGATCAAGCTGGGAGGACACATAGCTGGTAATCGCTGCTGCATCCACTTCCGCACCGTCATCAAGGAAGAAGTGTCCAGCTTTGTCCACAGAAATCGTCAGAGGTTCCTGCTGATTATCGGCGGTTAACGCTTCTGCCTGCGCATCGGGTGCATCCACTTCCACCCCCGCTTGCATCATCGGTGCTGTCACCATGAAAATCACCAGCAACACCAACATAACGTCAATGTAAGGCACAACGTTCATCTGTGACATGGCGCGGCGTTTACGCCGACATTGACAGTGGGCACTCATGCCGGTTTCCTCTGTGCGCTGGCGTGACGTTCCAACAACGCGGTAAATTCTTCGCGGAAGTTGTCGTAGCTCACCACCAAACGGTCAATTTTATCGCTAAAACGGTTATACGCAATGACCGCCGGAATCGCCGCAAACAAACCAATCGCAGTAGCAATCAACGCCTCCGCAATCCCCGGCGCAACCACTGCCAAGGTAGCCTGCTGCATCTGCCCCAAAGAAATGAAGGAATTCATAATCCCCCACACCGTGCCGAACAAACCCACGTAAGGGCTGGTCGAACCCACGGTTGCCAAGAACGCCAGATTTTGTTCCAACTCATCCACTTCTTTGGAAGCCGCCACCCGCATTGCCCGCTGTACCGAGTCCGTCACTGACAAACGCGAACTTGGCTCCGTCGCAATCGCACGCTTATATTCGTGGAAACCGTCGTAGAAAATACGTTCCAAACCGCGCCGGTTAGTTTTCTGCGCTAACTCTTCATACAAGGCATTCAGCGACACCCCGCTCCAGAAACGGTCTTCAAAACGGGTAACATTGGTCTGGGTCGTCGCGATTTTGCCCGACTTCGCCATAATCAATGACCATGAAAACAGCGAAGCCAGCACCAACATCAGCATCACGATTTGCACCACGAGGCTGGCATCAGTAATCAATTTCAAAATGGAAAGGTCGGTAGTCACGGGATCAAATTCCTTATTGCTGGAGGTAGCGGCGTGGGTCGCCGCGTATCTTGGGTAATGCACACTACTTTGACGCTACCATCGGCTAACAGTTCACGTGCATCGGCCTGATTTTGCCGCCAAATCTGTTGATTAAATAGCATACTGGCTTTATGGCATTCGGTCAGCGTCGCGCTGACATAAATTTGTTCATTAAAAAGGGCAGGTTTACGGTAATTAATCGACAACTGACTCAACACAAACAAAAACCCTTGTTGCGCCAGTGCGTCTTGCTCCATCCCAAGGCTGCGTAACCATTCTGTCCGCGCCCGCTCCATGAATTTCAGATAATTCGCGTGATACACAATGCCGCCCGCATCGGTATCTTCGTAGTAAACCCGTATTGGCAAGATAAACTCATTCAAACAGCTCAAAACTGCTACCTTCTTGATTAGTGCCTGCACTCAGATGCGCAGGTATCGTTAGCCCAAAATGTTGCCATGATCGCCGTGTTGCGACACGCCCACGCGGGGTACGCATCAAATAGCCCTGTTGGATTAAAAACGGCTCTAATACATCTTCAATCGTACCGCGCTCTTCCCCAATCGCAGCGGCGAGGCTATCGACCCCAACAGGGCCGCCGTCAAATTTTTCTATGACTGCCAATAACAAGCGTCTGTCCATGTGGTCAAAACCTTGCTCATCGACATTCAGCATATTTAGCGCACGATCCGCAATGTCTGACGTAATCAAACCGTTATGCTTCACTTGCGCGTAATCACGCACCCGCCGTAACAAGCGGTTAGCAATCCGTGGTGTGCCGCGTGAACGCCGCGCAATTTCATACGCCCCGCCCTCGTCAACCTGCGCCCCCACGATTGTACCCGCACGCCGCACGATGTACGCCAAATCCTCCACATTGTAAAACTCCAGCCGCTGCACAATCCCAAAACGGTCACGCAACGGCGAAGTCAACAATCCCGCACGGGTAGTCGCCCCCACCAAGGTAAACGGTGGTAAGTCCAGTTTAATCGAACGCGCCGCAGGGCCATCGCCGATCATAATGTCGAGCTGAAAATCTTCTAACGCCGGATAAAGAATTTCCTCGACCACCGGACTCAGGCGGTGAATTTCGTCGATAAATAATACATCATGTGGCTCAAGATTGGTTAATAGCGCGGCAAGATCACCCGCTTTTTCTAATACTGGCCCCGATGTTTGACGTAAATTTGCGCCCATTTCATGCGCAATGATATGGGAAAGTGTGGTTTTACCCAACCCCGGCGGACCAAAAATTAACACATGATCCAGCGCATCGCCGCGCTGCCGTGCTGCACCAATGAAAATTTCCATTTGCTCACGTACTACTGGCTGCCCGATGTAATCTTGCAACCGGCGTGGGCGAATATGGTCGTCAGCGCGGTCTTCTTCGCGGCTGGCGTGCGGGGAAAGCGGGCGGGCGTGTTGTTTGTCCATCGTTTTGATTCATGTCTTTGATTGTGCGATATTCTAACGGGTTGTGAAGGGTGTAACCAGTGTGTTGGTTACGCCAGCCTGCCACGCCTACCACCAATGTCTAAAACCAAGGAGAATATAATGCTGACGACCAAGACTTTATTACTGGATGCTATTTTTGACCCGCAAAAGGGCTGGGAATATTCGCCCAGCCATGTTCCGCTGAAACGTATTATCGGTGACGATGGCAATGTGAATTACGCGGTAACGGTCGATGACAATGTAATCATGGTCTGTGAACAAAGCGAATGGAAAGGCGGTGAAGCCAGCGACGTACCCGCCAATCGACTGGTGGCAAAAGTGTATTTCACTGGCTTGGAAATTAGCGACGCGCTGGCATTTTTACAATCTAACGCCGGAACCAGCGGTTTACCCGCGTGGGGCTTGGACGGCGATGGCGACCTCACATTGCAAACCGCGTTCCCGATTTCTGCCGATTTCCCGGTGGAATGGGCACGTAAACAGTTGTTGGTTTGCATGGCATTGTTGCGGGAAGCAACCTACGATTTCCTCAAAGCGGTCAATCAGGAAGAGCCTGAGACTGCTGCGCCACAACACCTTTCCTCACAGGAAGATCGCTTTGACTGGGATTCGGCAAAGCAAGTGGCTTCGGTGGCAGGTGAATTTTTAAAGGCGTTTTTGCGCTAAACGTTTGCCTCTTTCCACACCGCTTCCAGTCGCTTGCTGGAGGCGGGTTTCGCTGTCCCTAACTCTTGCGCGAACAGTGAAATGCGGAACTCTTCCAGCAACCAACGGTATTCGTGGCGTTTTTCGCTGGATTTACCACGCTTGTGACGCTCTTTCCACTGATCCCAAAACGGTTGCACTTGCACCCGTAAGGCGCGGTCTTTGGTTGGGTTTTCCGCCAGTTTTTGCAAACGGCGTTGAATGCCTTTGAGGTAACGCGGGAAGTGGCGCAATTCGTCCGGGGTTATCGCTTCCAGAAAACCGACGTACACCAGATGGTTGAGTTGGTCGTTGATGTCGTTTAATGCTTCCAGCCAGGTGGGTGGTGCTTTACTTTTCAGGGATTTACGGATGTCGTGGTAAAGACTTAACGTCGGGGCAAGCAGCCGCGCGGTTTCCTGCGCTTGGGCAAACACTTGCTTGCGGCATTCGCCGAGCGCTTGGGCAAAGCTATCCTGTTTGCGAATGGTGAGATAATCGGCAAATGCTTGGCGGAAAACGTAACGGGTAATGCTTTCCTTGAGTTCTTCGCACTTGCCCGTCGCGGCGTATTGCAAACACATTGCCGCCATCTGCTGGGTGTGCTTCGGCACATCGCGTACTTCCGCAGGCAGTGCCAGCAGGAATAAGCGCAATACACCACACCAATGTTGCGCGGTAGCATCCGGTTCGTTATCAAACAGGCGAATGCTGACGCTATTGCCGTTATCCACCAGCGCAGGCCAAGTGCGCAATTTCATCCCTCCCATTTCCAGCCAATGATTGTCGGGTAAATCGCCAAAGTCCCACGCCGTAATGCCGGTGCGTTCGATGGATTGCACCGGTTGCACTGCCAATTGGTGCTGAGTTTGTTCGCGCACTTTGCCTTTGAGTGCGTCTAAATCGCGCCCTGCTTTCACCACTTTGCCACTGTCGTCGGCGACTTCAAAACGCATTAGCAAGTGTGTCGGCAATTCCAATTCTGCCCATGCTTCGGGCGGAATTTGGCTGCCAGTCATGCGCCGCAAATGCTTTTCCACCTGCACTTGCAACGGCACATCATCGCTGGGTTGAATGGATTCTAGGCAAGCCCGTGCGTAATCCGGTGCAGGCACAAACTGTTTACGCACGTGTTTCGGCAAGCCGCGAATCAGTGCGGTAATTTTTTCTTCCAACATCCCCGGCACGAGGTATTCAAAGCGCGTCGGCGCAAGCTGATTTAAACCCAGCAACGGCACACGCACGGTCACACCATCGTCATCCGCTTTCGGGTCGAAATGGTAACGCAACGGCAAAATCATTCCCTGCACCTGCAAGCTGTCGGGGTATTGTCCGCTGCGTTCATGCCCTGCTTCGCGCTGCATCAGGTAATCACGGGTCAAAAATAGTAGCTTGGGATTTTTGTGTTCCGCGTGTTTGCGCCAGCGTTCAAACGAATGCCCGTTGACCACTTGCGCGGGAATTAACGGCGCGTAAAAGTCGTACAAACGCTGTTCATCGGCGAGAATATCGCGGCGGCGACCTTTGGCTTCCAGCACTTCGATTTCGCTGATTAAATCGGCATTGTGGCGAAAGAACGGCGCGGCAGTGCGGTATTCACCGTACACCAGCGCGTGCCGGATGAAAATCTCACGGCACACGGGCGGGTCAATGCGCCCGTAACTGACTTTACGTTTAGGGGTAATGGTAATACCGAATAATGCGGTGCGTTCAAATGCAGCAACTTGCGCGGATTTTTGTTCCCAATGCGGCTCGGTGTAATGGCGGCGCAGCAAATGATCGGCGAGCTTTTCCACCCATTCCGGCTGGATTTTTGCTACTACCCGCGCATACAAACGTGAAGTTTCCACCAACTCCGCTGCCATGAGCCATTGCGGGGCTTTTTTCTTCAAGCTGGAGGCGGGAAAAATGTGGAACTTGCGCCCGCCCGCGCCTAAATATTCGCGCTCTTCGTCTTTTTGCCCGATATTGCTGAGCAAACCCGTGAGCAAACTCAAATGAATCGCGTCGTAACCGGCTGTGCTAGTACTTCCCCCCATCCCCAACCCTTCCCCCGCAAGGGGGGCAGGGGGTAAGACAGTACCGCCCATTTCCAGCACCATTTGATGCAATTGGGTGTGAATATCGTGCCACTCGCGCAAGCGCATATACGACAGCAGTTCTTTCTGGCACAACTCGCGGAATTTGCGCTGCGACAGGTGTTTACGCTGTTCGTGGAAATAGTCCCACAGTTTCAAAAAGCCCAAGAAATCGGATTCTTCGTGCTTGAAACGGCTGTGTTTTTCGTCAGCGGCTTGTTGCTTATCAATCGGGCGTTCACGCGGATCTTGCAAGGTTAACGCACTGACAATAATCAGCACTTCGCGTAACGCACCGTTGTCGTGTGCCGCCAACAGCATCCGCCCGTAACGCGGGTCGAGCGGCAATTTGGCGAGTTGATGACCAATAGCGGTGACATTGTAATCGTCATCCACCGCGCCCAATTCGTACAGCAACTTGTAACCGTCGCGCACCAAACGGGTATCAGGCGGCTCAACAAAGGGGAAATCTTCGACATCCGCCACCCACATCGTCGCCAATTGCAAAATGACCGCCGCCAAGTTGGTGCGCAAAATTTCCGGCTCAGTAAATAACGCCCGTTTGTTGTAATCGTCTTCGCTGTAAAGACGAATCGCGATACCGTTACTAACCCGCCCGCACCGCCCGGAACGCTGATTCGCCGAGGCTTGCGAGACTTTTTCAATCGGTAAACGCTGCACCCCCGCCCGCCAGGAATAGCGCGAAATCCGCGCATAGCCGCTATCCACCACGTATTTAATGCCGGGAACAGTGAGCGAGGTTTCCGCCACGTTGGTTGCCAAGACGATGCGCCGCCGCCCGTGTGGCTCGAAAATACGGTGCTGTTCCTCGTTGGAAAGCCGCGCATACAATGGCAAAATTTCCGTCGCAGGTGGATGATGTTTGCGTAACGCTTCCGCCGTTTCCCGGATTTCACGCTCACCGGGTAAAAACACCAAAATATCGCCGGGAGCTTCGCGCCCCAATTCATCCACCGCGTCCAAAATCGCTTGGGTTTGGTCACGTTCAAGTTCTTCTTCCGCATCCACGTCCACCAGCGGGCGATAACGGATTTCCACCGGATAAGTACGCCCCGACACATTAATAATCGGCGCGTTATCAAAATGTTGCGAAAAGCGTTCGGGGTCGATGGTGGCAGAGGTGATAATGACTTTCAGGTCACGGCGTTTCGGCAATAACCATTTCAGGTAGCCCAGCAAAAAGTCGATATTGAGGCTGCGTTCGTGGGCTTCGTCGATAATCAGGGTGTCGTATTGGCGCAGCAGCTTATCTTGCTGAATTTCCGCCAGCAAAATCCCGTCGGTCATCAGCTTGATGTAACTGTCGGGCGAGCAACGGTCGTGGAAACGCACCTTATAACCGACCTGTTGCCCCAAAACCGTTTTCAACTCTTCCGCAATCCGCGCTGCCACACTCCGCGCAGCAATTCGGCGTGGCTGGGTGTGACCGATGAAACCGTTGACCCCGCGCCCCAATTCCAAACACATTTTCGGCAACTGGGTGGTTTTACCCGAACCGGTTTCCCCGCACAGAATCACGACTTGGTGGGTGCTGATCGCTTTGAGGATTTCTTCGCGGCGTTGCGCAACCGGCAGGTCGTCCGGGTAGGTGGGTGTGGGCAGGTTTTGCAGGCGCAGGGCGCGGCGTTGGGGGTTCACTGCGTATAAAACTCGTTAAGTGCCAAGCTAATTCCTAACGTATCAAACACCAGCACATCGTCCGGTTGGCTATAAACACGCAGCAACCATTCATCACGTTTCAGACGGTGAAAATGCTCAACAGCTACCGCTTCCGGGTCAATCAGCAGATAGTCTTGCAAGCTGGGAATGGAACGGTAATGTGCAAACTTACTGCTGCGGTCGTACTCACGGGTACTAGGTGATAAGACTTCAACCAATAAAACAGGATTCAGTAACGTTGTCTGCTTGTCATTCAAATCGGGTTGCCCACAATACACTGACACATCGGGGTAAGTATCCAAACCCGACGGCGTATGCACTCGCATATCGCTATTCATCGGTTGGCAAGGCTTACCACGCAATAACTGACGCAAACTCGCAAACAGATTGCCCGCCACCCGCGCATGGTTGAACGTACCACCCGCCATCGCATACGCCTGCCCTGCCAAGAACTCATGTTTGACATCACTCTGCGCTTCCAATAGCAGATAATCTTCACGACTAAAGCAGGGCTTTACTTGCAACATCAACATCCTCCGCAGGATTACGTGGCTGGAGGCACAGTATAGCGGTTACGACCTCAATCCGAAATGTTCTTCCAATACCGCCGCTTGTTCATGTGGCGCAAGGGTGCGCTGGGTGGTGATACCCGCATCCACCTGCTTAAAACTGTCGCCAAACAGGATATTGCGCCCGTTTGCGGTGAAGCACACCACCAGCGGTTTCTGGGTAAACACTGCGTCGGGGTGGGTAGAGTTCAACCAGTTTGCCGGAGCAAAATCAATCCACTCGACCGGGCAGCGGTTAAAGCCGTATTGCTTTGCCCATGCTCCTTCCACTTGCGCTTTGAGGATAATATCGCCACCTTCCTCACTCAGCATGAAAGTGTCGCAACCTTGTGGGATTGGCGTTTCCAGCACATCCAGCCGCAGCGGTGCGCGGATGCCGTAACTGCCAAAACCGAGATCACACAACCATTCTGCTCCGTCCAGCGTGACCAGCAACGCCATGTGGGTACGTGGGCGTTTCATCGGGTAAAACATCGGGCGGGCAGCGACAAACTGGTAAGGGATTCCCAAGGCTTGCAGTGCCATTGCAAACATGCCGTTGACTTCGTAGCAGTAGCCGCCACGCTGCCTACCAACGATTTTCGCCACGATGTCATCGGGGTTAAGGGAAATGGGTTTGCCTGCCAATACGTCCAGGTTTTCAAAGGGTACACTGCGCAACTGGTGCTGCATCAGGGCTTGTACGGTGGCAAGGTTGGGGCGTAATTCGCCTGTGTAGCCGATTCGTTGGCAGTAAGCGGTGAGGTTGAAATTTTCGGCAAGCATGAGAACTCCTCAAAAATTTAATTGTTGGTTCAACTTTGCAACAGCCGCTTCCCAGTTGCGACCGTCAAACGGGATCACTTCGGGTTTGACCATATCCAGCTCGAAATCATCCAGACAGCACACATTGATGCTGATCATGTCCGGCGCGGCGCGGGGGTTACTGAATGGGTGGATGCCGCAGTGACGGCAAAACCAGTGTTTCGCTTCTTTCGTATCAAACTGGTAAAGCTGCAAGGCTTCCTGCCCCTGCAATAGCTGGAATTGCTCCGGTTTAACCCGGTGATGCAGCACGCCTTTCTTGCTACAGATGGAACAATTGCATTGCACCACTTTGTCCAGCACCGTGATGACGGTAAATTTGACCTGTCCGCAATGGCAGCTTCCGTACCAGATTCTGGATTCTTGCTCACTCATCACCATAACTCCCAACCGGTATCGCGCCCGGAGCCAGCCGGGTCAGGTTGCTGTCGATCTGCAAAAACGCCTGCCAGACTTCATCCGGCTCCCATTCCGGCAGCATCACGGCTTTGGCGTCTGCTTCCGGCATCCCCAGCACCAAGTGGTGATACTGGAATAGAAACGCGGAAACGCGGTGATTGAGTGCGCAATGCACCCACACCTTGCGCCCTTCCAGCATTTGCATCAGGGCGCAGAAACGTTGCAAGTGCGCTAGTGTTGGCTCCTCCCACGGTACGGGAATGTGGTAGTAATCCAGCCCCAGGCTGATGACGCGGAAACCTTCGTCTTCCAGTACATTCGGTGAATACGGCATCGCCAGATTAATCACTGCCTCGTAGCCAGCATCAGCAATCGACTGGATTTCATCCGCCAGCGGCTGGCCGGAACTGGCGAGCCGTGCGTTGATGTAGCGGTAGTTGAGGATGGTGCTCATGTCAGCCTCCTGTTTCTTGCTGGATCAGGGTGGAAAATGCCTGTGTCAGTTGTTGATAGTAGGTTCCGGGGCATTCTGCCATTTTCCGCCCGTCGATTTCGCGTACCGGAATCAGTTTCGCGCCTGTGCCGGTGAGGAAACATTCATCGGCGTTGTAGAGATCGTAGGGTGTGAGGATTGCCTCACGCGCCGGGATGCCGTTGGCGACCGCCAGTTCCAGCACGTTTTGGCGAGTAATGCCTGCCAATGCGCCTTCGGTAGCGGGCGGTGTCAGCAACACACCATCGCTGACGATGAATAGGTTGTCTGCCGTACCTTCTGCCACGCAGCCCCGGTCATTGAGCAGAATCGCTTCTTCCACCCCTGCGTAGTTGGCTTCCATCCGCGCCAGAATCGCATTGAGGTAGTTGAGGCTTTTGATACGCGAATCCAGCCGGTCGGGGGTCAAACGGCGCGTCGAAGCGATGATTGCCCGTACCCCTTGCGCCCGCTGCGCATCACTCACCATCTGCAACTGGTCGGCAATGATGATGACACTCGGCTGTTGGCAAGTGGTGGGATTGATACCCAGCACTCCAACCCCGCGTGTCACGATAATACGCAAATAGCCGTCGCTCAGGGGCGAAGCAGCAATGAGTTCCGCCACCGCTTGCGCCAATTCATCGGCTGACAGTGGAATTGCCAGTTGCAACGCCTGCGCTGAACGCTGCAAACGCTTCAGGTGCAAAGGCAGGCGGAATGCCTTGCCATTGTAGAAACGCACGCCTTCAAATACGCCATCGCCATACAGGAAACCGTGGTCAAAAACCGAAATTTTTGCTTCTGATGCGGGCATAATGCTGCCGTCTATCCAGCAGCGGGCTTGGTCAAACATGGCTGATCCCCGAATCCTTGTTGTTACGGAATAGCCAGTGTAGGGTTTCCAGAAAAAGCATTACAGATACAGATTTTCTTTAATTAAGCGACACAGTTTTTGCAGGTATGAGCATTGTATTGCGGAAATTCCAGAATATGGTGATGGAACTCACGCGGCTTGTAATCCAGTCTTTTGCAAAGCCGCTGCCAGCCATTCACTGGCTTCGCTCAAGGTACGATTGCGCAACACTACGCTAATGGTGGGCAATTCAGGAACACTTGGTGGTGGAGCAAGGATTGCCAATCCGGCAGAAACAGCGCAATCGGCACGCACCGTTACTGCCAGCCCTGCCCGTACCGCCGCCATCAATGCCGCCAAGCTGTTGGTGCTATAAACAATCCGCCAAGGTATGCCTGCCTGATCCAGCGCATGGGTGGCGGCTTGCCGAAACTCGCAAGCCCCCTGATACCCCGCCAGCCGCAGGGGATGCAGACCAGACCATTCACTCCCCGCCTTGCCGATCCAGACCATCGCGGCAGTTCCAATCACCTTGCCTGCCAGCGGTTCACGCTCCAGGGTCAGAATGAGATCGTAATCGCCACTGTCATAGCGCTGGATCAACTCATTACCATAGCCTGTTTCCACCACCAGATTGACGTGCGGGTAAGCACGGGAAAATTGCGCCAATAATTCCGGGAGTACACCTTCGCTTAAGCTATGACTAACACCCAGACGGATTTCGGCGGCAAGGCTGTTTTTTGCTAGTGCAAACAAGGCTTCATCCTGTAATGCCAGCCAACGTTTGGCATAGCCGAGGAACTGTTCCCCGGCAGGTGTCAGTAACCGTCGCCTTCCCGAAGTGGCGAACAGGTTGGCATCAAGCTCTGTTTCCAGCTTACGGATTTGCTGGCTAACGGTGGATTGTGTTTTATACAAGTGCTGCGCTGCACGGATAAAACCACCGGACTCGACTACGGTAACAAAGGTTTGCAGTAGCTCCGTACTGACATTGGCCTGCTTCATAGCGATACCCACAATGATCGTCAATAACGATTAATTTAAACAGAAAACATCGTTATACACGAACACTATCGGAAGCTAAAGTAGAGCTACGTTAACCAACAGGAGTTTTACCATGCCTTACATTGCAGTCCGTATCAGCAAAACCGTATCCGCCACGCAAGCCCAGCAACTGGCTGGCGGAATCACCGACATCATGACCAATACCCTGCGCAAACAGCGGTCGTTGGTGGCGGTTTCCATTGAAAGTATCCCGGCCTCCCAATGGTTTATCGCCAGTCAGGATATGGAGGTGCTGCAAAACATCACCGCGTTTGTGTCCGGCATTATCACGGAGGGTACGAATACGGAAGCCGAAAAATCCCGCGCCATTGCCGCCATCTTTGCGCTATTGACCGAGGTTTTGGGTGAGCTGGCGGAAGCCAGTTACGTGGTGTTGGACTGCGTACCTGCAAGCGATTGGGGCTACAGCGGTAAAACCCAGGCAAGCCGCAAGGCGACAAGGAAACAGGAATAGCACTTGCTTACAAAACCATACAGATTTAGATTGAGTGCTACTTGACTCAAACTGTACCGCATGACCCTCTACGACGATATTGCCAACAAACTCACCGCCCACATCGACAACGGCATCTACCAGCAAGGCACGCGCCTGCCCGGTGTACGCCGCCTCAGCCAGCAATTCGGCGTAAGCATTTCCACCATCGTGCAAGCGCAACGCCAGCTCGAAAACCTTTGTCTGATCGAAGCCCGCCCGCGTTCCGGTTATTACATTCGCCTGCGCCCCTGGCTCAAACCCGAATTGCCTACCACTTCACAACCTGTCCTCAAACCCACGCCCGTAACGGGTCAAGAACTGGTGTTACAACTCGCGCAAGCCACCAGCCGCGCCGGTTTCGTGCAACTGGGGGCAGCCGTGCCGGATGAATCGTTCATGCCGATGCGTGCCTTTCAGCGCAGCCTCGCCAAAACCGTGCGGCACTATGGCAAACGCGCCGCCAACTACGCTTTCCCGCCCGGTTTGCCCGAATTGCAGCAACAACTGGCGCGGCGAATGCACCTGTGTGGCAGCCCCGTTGCCGCCAACCGCATCCTCATCACCAACGGCTGTCAGGAAGCACTTTCGCTTGCCCTGCAAACCGTTGCCTGTGCGGGCGATATTATCGCTATCGAATCACCGACCTTCTACGGCTTGCTGCAAGTCATTGAATCATTAGGCATGAAGGCACTGGAAATTCCCACCGACCCGCAGGAAGGCATCAGCTTGCCCGCCCTCGAACGCGCTTTGGAACAATGGTCGGTGAAAGCCTGTGTGCTGATCCCCAATTTCAGTAACCCGCTTGGCAGCCTGATGCCGGTGGAGCGCAAGCAGCAACTGGTCGCCCTCGCCCACCGTCACGACTTACTACTGATCGAAGATGATATTTACGGCGACCTCGGTTTCAACGGCGCACGCCCGCCCAACTTGCTCAGTGTCGAGCCAGATCCTGCCAACGGCAATGTGATTTACTGTGCGTCGTTTTCCAAAACCGTGGCGCAAGGCTTACGGATTGGTTGGATGGTATTGCCGGAACGCTTTTTCCGCCGCGCCGAATACCTCAAATACGTCACCAACCTTGCCGCGCCGACGCTGCCCCAATTGGCACTGGCGGATTTCCTTGCGCACGGCGGCTACGAACGTTATTTGCGCCAAGTGCAAACCCGCTACGCCCGCCAAGTCGATTTGTTCAGCCACGCCATTAGCCAGCATTTCCCCGCAGGCACACGGGTGACGCAACCCAAAGGCGGCTTCGTATTGTGGGTGGAATTGGCGGAGGGCAGGAATACTTTGCAGATGACGCAACACTTGCTGAAACAAGGCATTAGCATTGCACCGGGGCAAATCTTTTCCGCCACGCAAAAATACCGGAATTGCATCCGCATTAGTTGTGCGCAGCCATGGACAGAGCAAGTCGAACAAGCGGTGGCGAAAGTGGGCGCGTTGTGTGCTATTCCACTGGCTTTTTGATTCGCTACTATTTCTTACCCAACGCCCCCACTCCCAGCATCACCAACAACATCCCCGCCAGATGGAACCAGCCGAACGGTTCCCCCAGCAATGCCACTGCCAGCAGGATGGTGATGAGCGGGCCGGATGTGCCGACAATGCTGGTACGCGCCGCGCCGATGCGCCCAATCGCCTCGCTGACCATGAAACTCGGTAACACTGTGCTGAAAATGCCCAGCAGCAGCGCGTAACCCCACGCCGTCGGGTTGACCAGCAAATCACTGACACGATGGGTCAACAGGAAATGAATGCATACGAACAGCGTCGAAGCCAACATCGCAATGCTGGTGAATAAGCGGCTGCCAAATTGCCCAATCAAACCTTTACTGAACACCACGTAAAACGCAAAAATCAGTGCAGCGGTTGCCACCATCGCCACGCCCAAAGTCACATCCGCCCCGCCGAGATTGGCCTCGTGCGCATACAGCAGCATCACCCCGCTGTACGTCAGCACCAGTGCCAGCATAATGCGCGGGGTAATCGCTTCGCGCAGAAATACCCAACCCAGCAATGTGGTCATGATCGGGTACGTGTAAAGCGTGAGGCGTTCGAGTTGTGCCGAGACGTAATTCAGCCCCTGCATATCCAGCCAGGATGACAAGTAATAGCCCATGAAACCCAGCAACATGATTGCCGCCAACGGTTTGGGTGCAGGTATCCGGGTTGGCGTTTGCCGTAGCAACCAGCCAAGCATGAGCAGATAAAACGGTGCTGCCACCAGCATCCGCAAGGTCAACAGCGTAACCGTATCCACCCCTTGCGCGTAGGCCAGCTTGATGAAAATTGACTTGAGCGCGAATAACGCCGTGCCGCCGACAGCCAGCAGCCAGCCGGTACGGAAATGGTGTTGTGATAAGGCGATTGACGTTTTTCCCATATTGGGAATATAACACCCGCCCTGAATGATAAGAATCGCTGCCATGAAAAACCGTCCTGCCCTGTTCGCCATCGTCCTTACGATCATTGCCTCCGTCATTTTGGCGGGAATGGATTCGTTGGGGAAATTCCTGATGCGCGAGTTTTCGACTTTTCAGGTGACGTGGGCGCGGTTCCTGTTCCACAGCATTATCGTGTCGCTGCTGTTTTATGGGCAGGGTTTGCGCCATTTTGCTGTGACCCGTGCGCCGAAAACGCAGTTGTTGCGCGGCTTGTGCATGGTCGGCATTAACACCTTGCTGTACATGGCGATCAAGACGGTGAGTCTGGCGGAAGCGACGGCGTTGATGTATTTGTCGCCGGTACTCGTCACCTTATTCGCGGGCATATTCTTGGGGGAACGTATTTTGCCGCGTCATTTATTAGCGGTTGCTGCCGGGTTTGTCGGGGTGCTGGTGATTATTCGCCCCGGTTTTCAGACCTTTGAACCGGCGTTATTGCTGGCGTTTTTTGCCTCGCTGCTGCTGGCACTGTATTTTCTGCTGACCCGTAAAGTGGCGGGTGTGGATGATCCGCGCACCTCGCTGTTTTATACCTCGATTGTCGGCGCAGTGGTGCTGAGTTTCCTCGTGCCGCTGTGGTGGAAAACGCCCGATGCGCTGCAATGGCTGCTGCTGATTAGCATGGGCGCGTTCGGTGCGATTGGGCATTTCCTGCTGATCAAGGCGTATACGCTAATCACCGCGTCGGAACTGTCGCCTTGGCTGAATGCGCAGGTGGTGGCAGCGACGTTATATAGCGTGTTCCTGTTTCAGGATGTGCTGGGGTGGAATTTCTTTGTGGGAAGCGGGCTGATCGTGGGCGCGGGGCTGCTGTTGTGGTTGCATAACCGGCGGGTATCCTGAGAGCAAAAAATACCCTTGTATTTTATCCAAATACAGCCCAAAACTACCTTGTGTTTTATACTTTAATAGATAGTTCTTCAGCTATGTATAGGGATATTATCGTTGTCGCTGTATTTGCCATCAGGTGATTACGGATATTCGAGCAATTAGATTTTTTCATCTGAAATCTCCAAATCTACTTTCACAATGTCCGAATTGGTCGACCTAACTATGCGGAGAATTGATATGGTGAAGTCAGAAGGTGTTTCGACTCCACCTTCAAGTTTTCGCACTTCACGGCTGCCAAATGCCCAGAATCCACCTTCCTCAAGCTCATTGAGCAAAAGCGAAAGTCGATAAGCAGTTTGAACCCTATCTCCAGCCTCAAGATCTGCTGATAATTCACCATAATCTTGAGCTTCTTGCAGAAATGAAGCGATTAGGTTGGTTTCTGTCTCCGACTTCGGATCATCGTGTTCAAATTGGTAGCCATGTGCATTGGACAAAATTGTCAACAAGTCTTGACCAGTCATCAACCGAACCAAATGGCTGGGTATGTTTTCTGTAACCTGACGAATCCTTATTCCTTCATGTGTCGATTGCTCTAGTGCTGTTCTGACCCATTGCTCATGATTCGATTTGAGGGACTGAAGTAAGCCGACTGTATAAGTTTCGCACTGATCATCAATGATCTTGTGATGGACTTTGCACAATAAAATGAGATTGTCGATAGCGTCGATTTGATCAACTGGAAATACGATGTCGTGCCTCGGTCCATTAATTTGTCCCGAAATAATATGACATTCGTCTCCAATAACGGATTCATTGTCGGCAGCGGTCGAGTCAGCTACAAGCTCCTTCCGACACATCGCGCAACGATTGCCTGATCGCCCCCATAAGACCTTCCTAGTTTTATTTGAGATTCCCATATTGACCTAATTGTTGTTGGTAACGATAAATAGGGTAGCTGTAGAGTTTGAGTTGAGTCATAGCGTTTGCTCTCGATCAAGTATCCAGCAACGTGGATGGTGAGTGTAACCAATCCGCCCGTAATACGCATTCGCCGCCGGAGCTGCAATCAGTATCAGCTTACAATGCCTGCCCAATTGCTGCTGGGTGAGGATTTGCAGTTGCTTGCCGATGCCCTGCCGCTGGTAGTTTTGGTCAACTGCCAGATCAGATAGGTAACAGGCGTAATGAAAGTCGGTCATGGAACGCGCCACGCCCACCAGTTGGTCGCCATCCCACGCTGTCACCAGCAAGTTGCTGTTGTTTACCATGCCTTCCATGCATTCGCGGTCGTCGATGGGGCGGCGTTCGCCCAAGGTAGAGCGACGCAGCAGGTCGATGAATTGGTCTGCCGAAATGGGGGTATTTATCTGGTACTGAATCGTCATAGGATGTAGCGGCGGGCGAGGTAAGCCAAAATCGCCGCCGGAAATGGGGTGGTCATAGAGTTTGAGTTGGGTCATAGTGTTTGCTCCCGATCAAGTATCCAACAACATGGATTGTGAGTATACCCGCAGGAACAGCTTGGAATGCAGCGTTAAATATTTGCGCTCATCCAGAACTCGCAAACTATAAAAATTAGGCATCATTAAAACAATGCCTGAGAGAAAAGCCCCACCATGCGATAGACGGGGCAAATATTGAATAATGTCTCGATAAATTATCGTTAAAAATTAAGGGCGTGTCGGATAAGGGCCTGCTACGGATACACAATATTTAGTTCCCGCTGGAGCCTGCAAAGATGGAAGCTTGTCTGAACCCAAAATAGATTTCAACATTTGATTTGATGTCGCTGAACCATCTGCTGGTGCAAATCCTTGAGGACAATAACTGGCAGCTACAAGGCAAACAGAACCTAAGTAATCATGTTCGCTACAAGCCATTGCATTTGCGCTAACCAAGATACCAGAAGCAGTAATGAGCGTTGCAAGCACGCGGGTAATTTTATTAGCCATGAATAATCCTTTGTTGATGATTTACAGGGAAATGATTTGATTAATAACAAACCACTTGTTTTAGTTATAAGCTATTGACTATATTTTGGTCAATTGATTTTTTGTAACATCCATTGTTACAAAAAATCAGCAGCAATGTGATCCATCTGAATTCATGTGCGCTGGTGCTTCTCGCCAATCAGCTCAATCTGATAGCCATCCGGGTCTTCGAGGAAGGCGATAATGGTCGTACCCGCATTCATCGGCCCGGCTTCGCGGATGATCTTGCCGCCCGCTGCCCGCATTTTTTCGCAGGCGGCGTGCACATCCGGCACTTCCAGCGCGATATGCCCGAACGCCGTACCCAGTTCGTACTGATCCACGCCCCAGTTGTAGGTCAGCTCCAGTACGGTCTGGTCGGTTTCGTCGCCATAACCGATGAAAGCCAGGGTGAATTCGCCCGCCGGATAGTCCTTGCGGCGCAGCAGTTGCATACCGAGGACGTTGGTGTAAAACGCAATCGAGCGTTCCAGATCGCCGACGCGCAGCATGGTGTGAAGGATTCGCATGGTAAAACTCCTGAAAATACGATCCGCCCATTCTGCCCCGATCGGGTCGTGGCAGCAAATCTACACAAAACTTTACATTCACTGCACATTCCAGCAACGCACGCCGTTCATGATTAACCCATACCAGCCAGACACGGGTTGGTTCCAAACCACTCATTTTAGGAGCATTGATCATGACTGACGTAAACCAGACAACAACAGACACCACCACTAACACTACGGAAACCACCGCCAGTAACCCGGCAGCGGACAACACCACGGCTGACACTTGCCGCTGGCATAAATGCCGTCCCTTTGGGGATCAGCACGGCTGGCATGTCCCACACGCTGGCAAAAAGAAAGTGGTGTTGGGTGTGTTCCTGATTACACTGCTGGCATTCATGGCAGGCAAGGGTTGCAGCCACCACCCGCACGGACACTGGCAACACCGGGGGCAAGCAGAACAGCCCGCCGTTACCCAGTCCTACAACGGACAAAACCAGCAAATGCCCTTAAGCATGATGCTGGATGGCATTGCTGCCACCCCGGAACAGCGGGCCAAAGCGGTTGATCTACTGCATTAAGTTGCATTTGGGCGATAATCAAGGCAGCGTTACCCCGTGACGCTGCCCTTACCCGTGGAGAATGAACGTGCCGGAACCCTTGTTGCTGATTGATGACGATGTGCGTTTAAGCCAGATGCTGGTGCAATATCTGGGCGAAGCCGGTTTTGCCGTCACCTGTGCCGCTACCGGCAAAGCGGGCTTGCAGCTTGCCAGTCAGGCGCATTGGGGCTTGATTATCCTCGATCTGATGCTGCCGGATGCGGATGGGCTGGATTTGTGCCGCACCTTGCGTAATGGCAATACGGCATCCATTCCCATCCTCATGCTCACCGCGCGTGGCGATGCCACCGACCGTATTATCGGGTTGGAAATGGGTGCGGATGATTACCTGCCGAAACCGTTTGAACCGCGAGAATTACGCGCCCGCATCAAGGCTATCCTGCGGCGTGGGGCACGCGATGCCACGCATGTGCCGGTCTTGCGTTTTGGACGTTTGGAAATCGACCGCGAAGCCCGCGAACTCCGTGTCGATGGGCAAGTGCGCGAAGTCACCAGCTACCAGTTCGACCTGCTGGTGGCGATGGCGGAACGTGCCGGACGGGTATTGAGCCGCGAACAATTGCTGGACATGGTGAAAGGCGAACCGCTGGAAGCCTTCGACCGCTCGATTGACGTACACATTTCACGCCTGCGGGCAGCCATCGAAGACAACCCCAAACATCCGCGCCGTATCCTCACTTTGCGTGGGGCAGGGTATGTGTTCGCACGTGCACAAGACAGTGACGATGCCTTATGAAAAAAAACTGCCGCCACCCCGGACACCACATGCGCCAGCATCTGGAAAGCCATTACCTCAAGCACATTGAGGGCGTGGAAGAACCGCGCCGCTTTCGCCTGTTGCGCAAACGCCTGTTCCTGCAAATCTATGTGGTGGTGGTCAGTAGCGTCTTGTTGGTGTCGGCACTCTCCGGGGTGCTGCTGCATTTGCGGGCGGAAGGCGTGACCCACATCCCTATTATCCCGTTGTTGATGTTGACCGCGTTGGTGGTGTCACTGGGGGCGTACCCAATTGCGCGTCGCCTCACTTACCGTCTGGAACAGTTGCGCCAAAGCGTGGAAGCCCTAGGCGAAGGCAAGCTCGAAACCCGAATGCCGGTCAAGGGCTGTGATGAAGTGGCGATACTCGCCAGCAGTTTCAACCAATCCGCCGAGCGTATCCAGACCCTGCTGGTTGGGCATCGCCAACTGCTGGCGAATGCTTCGCACGAATTGCGCTCGCCACTAGCACGGCTGCAAATGAGCCTCGCGATGCTGGCTGAACAGCAACACCTAGAAAACACGCCCGCTGTGACTGCGATGCGTCAGGACATGCGCGAACTCAACCAGTTGGTGGAAGAAATCCTCCTCGCCAGCCGTTTGGACACGCTCGAAATCCCACTCGAACAGCAAGCCGTCGACCTTGCTGCTTTGCTTGCCGAAGAATGCGCCCGCACCTCCGCCGACTGCGAAGCACAAGCCTTGCAAGTCATGGGCGATGAACGCTTGCTGCGCCGTTTGCTCCGCAACCTGCTCGAAAATGCTCGCCGCCACGGCGGAGGTGAAGTCACTGCCCGCTTGTATGGCACTGATTCGCACACCCTGACCCTGCAAGTGCTGGATCGTGGCGCGGGCATTCCCGCCGACGCACAAAGCCGCGTATTTGAACCCTTCTACCGCCCCGCTGGTCATGGGGAAGCACAAGGTGGTTGGGGGCTGGGTTTGAGTTTAGTCAGGCAGATTGCCACCCGGCATGGTGGCAGTGTGGTATGCAAATCCCGCGCAGGGGGCGGGACGGTGTTTGAGGTGGTGTTGCCGCTTCAGCAAGCCGGTATCGGGTAACGGCTACTTGCCAGCCAACGGTCATGCCAGCCGCGCCATCACCAGTTCCATATTCGCCACCGCCAACCCCGGTTTAACCTCAAACACCTTGTGGCTGTCAGGAAACTGCTGGTGCAATTGCGCCAGTGCGGTGAAGTAATCCCATGCCTGCGTGTAGTCATCCGCGCTGTTCAAGCCGAGGCTTTCGCTTTCCACAAAGGTGAGGTGTTGGTCAGTCAGCCCGTTGTTGGCGTGCAGGTGGAAATGCAGCCGCACGCCCTTATCTTCCAGTTCATGCAGCCATTGCAACCATTGCGGCAGGCTTTCCGGTGACCAAATCTTGGCATGACCGATGTCGAAACAGCAGTGGACGTAACGCAGCTCCAGCCGTTCCACCAACTCAAACAACCAGCGATAAAACGCCAGCGAGTGGAAGGTATTCTCGATGTGAACCGGGTGGTCGTATTCCGCACAAAAGCGTTCCAGCAAACGCAATTGCCGTGTCAGATGTTCGCCTAGTGCGTCACGGAACGCGGGGCGATGACTGAGCGAATACTTGTGGGCGTGCATAATTGAATACGCCGAACCGATGGCTTTGGCGGAAGCAAACTGCTGGTGCAATTCCATTTCCTGCCGGTCAAGCCCAAACAGCGTCGCTTGGTAATGGTTAAAATGGGTGTTGATGGGGATCGGCTGGACGGCTTCGCGCAGAGTGGCAACGATGAATTCCCAGATTTCCGCATCGCCCGAATACAAGCCAACTTCCAGCGGGCGTTGCTGGGCAATGGCGGCATGAACCACGGGTGCTTCGTCCGCGAGGTTCTTTTTCATGATTTTGTAGCCGAATTTTTGCATGGTGTTGCATCCAATCAAGGGTTTACGTCACAGAAGCTGCGCTGCCGTCAGAATTTGCCCATAGTCCGCGTCGCTCATATCGGTAAATTTGCGCAAATTACTTTCGGCAACGCTGGTCGGAGGCCAAGGCGGAGGCTCTGCCAACCAGCCGTATTCATCGCGCATGTGCCGCCGGTCGCTCAACAACTTTTCGGCATATTCCACACTAGGCATGACCCGGAATAGCGGTACAAACCTCGGTTTTAACAGGGATTCATCCAAAAATGCTTGGCGAAAATAATCCGCTATAGGCGTGCAAAATGCCAAGGTGGTGTCGAAATCGAGAATGTAACGCGCATCCGGCGCGGCGTGCCACAGCAACACAACGTGGTAATCCCACAGCAGGGGTTCAGTTGGCGTATTCGCTTTGCGCTGGCAGCGGATGGGGAAAAACCTGCCTTTTGATGCCATCACAATCACATCGCTGTGCTGAAATTCTGGCTGCTGACACAGATGCCAGATGTTTTCTTCGCAATAGCTGGGCTGATAGCGGTAATGTTCCCGTTCGGGCAGTTTCATAACGCTTTTACATCTACTCCCCAACTCGCGTCAGGATTTGGCGGATAACGGCGGCGGCAATCCGAAAATCTGCCTGATGCAAAGTTTCAAACACTTGGCGGGCGGACGTGATCAAACCTCTTTACGACGCGAGCCATTGTTCCAGCGTATCCATGTCTTGGTTGGCTTCGGAGGCGGTTTGATTGATGACGGGAATACCCAGCCGTGAAATATGTGCGATGAAATCTGCCAACACCATATTGGCTAACCGGGCGGAACGTGCCAGTGACAATACCCCACCCTTGAATAGAGACGTTGCTAACGCCGTGCGCACACCGGGCATATCCAGCATTCCGCCAGTCTGGTTCAAACCAATCATGAGGGCATCGGGCTGGTCGCGGTTCATTACCAGCACCATATCTTCGTGGGCGTAGCGTAAAGCTTCACTAGGGTTGTTTTTCAGGCTGCTGATATTGACCGTTTTCATGCCTATATATCCAAGGATGGTTAGATAGGATGATTATAGGGGATAATCACACAAGTTATTACTGAATATACTTGTCTTGAGGCGCATTCATGATTGTAGTAATGTATCTACATCAGCACAAGATCAGCGAGGTACACACCATGATCACCACCCTTTCCAGCCGTGCGTTCAACCAAGATGTAGGCCACGCCAAGAAAGCCGCCATGAATGGCCCGGTTTTCATCACTGACCGTGGGCGGCCTGCACACGTGTTGCTGACTATCAGCGAATACCAACGCATCACCGGCAAATCAACGAGCATAGTCGAATTATTAGCCATGCCCTCAGTGACTGAGATTGAATTCGAGCCGCCCCGCCTGCGCGGTAAACTCTACCAACCTGCGGATTTGTCGTAATGTTTGTGCTGGACACCAACGTAGTTTCCGAATTGCGCAAAGCCAACACAGGCAAGGCGAACGCAAATGTTGTCGCATGGGCAAACAGTGTCCTACCTGCCAGCCTGTTTCTGTCCGTCATCAGTATTTTGGAACTGGAAATGGGCATTCTCCTGATTGAACGCCGCGATCAGGAGCAGGGGAAAATGTTACGAAACTGGCTTGAAAATCAAGTATTACCAACGTTTGAGGAGAGGATTCTGGCGGTTGATACCGCCGTTGCGCGGCAATGCGCCCGCTTGCATGTTCCCGACCCTTGCTCAGAGCGCGATGCGTTGATTGCCGCCACTGCCTTAGTCCACGGAATGACGGTCGTTACCCGCAATGTGGATGATTTCAAGCCCACCGGCATTGCCATTCTGAATCCTTGGGAGTGACCCTCATGCCGCCGCTGGCTTCAAACGCTCCACCACTTTCGTCGCATACGACAAGTAAAATTCGCCCTGCGCATCGGTTTCATGATCAAGGGTAATCGGGAGTTTTTCACCCAAACCTTCCGCCGCATTGAGCCGGTTCTGGAAGGCGGATTTATTGCGTGCCAACCAGATAAATTCGCGGTGAGCAGGCTCGGTAAACACCATCACCAATAACGCGGCATGATCGGCTTGCATCACCGCACACAAAGCGTTTTCAAAATCTTTCATGCGAGTGAGTTCTGCCGCGCTGGGCAGACCTTCTGCGTCGAGTTCGGCAAACTCCCACAAAATGCTGAAGCGTTCGGGGTAGTTCCGAAACGGGAAATTCACCCCCACATCCAGCACCCGCAACAGGTGTAAACCGTCATCCGCTGCGGCTTGTTGCACCACTGTCCACGAAGGTTCGGCTGGGTTGCTAGTGTTGTCGGTCATGGTCATTCACCTAGGTTTGCTGCAAAGCCGTCATCTTAAACTAAAAATGTGCCTAATATTTCCATGCCTCATAAAATAAGCTATAAGTGAGCTATAGAATAACGGCGAATGACTCATGACATGGAACTGGCAACAACCCGACTGGCCTAACTTCAGCTTCGACCCGCTGAAGCTGATGCCATTGGAAACCGCTTTTGCACACGAATCCGGCTTGCTGCTGGGCGCATTCACGCACCTGACGGAAGACAACCGCATCCAGTTGAAAGTGGAAATGGTCAGCAACGAAGCCATGCAAACCTCAGCGATTGAAGGCGAATACCTCAACCGTGACAGTGTGCAATCGTCGATTCGGCGGCAGTTTGGTTTGCAAACCGATCGACGACAAGTGACACCTGCGGAATACGGCATCGCAGAAATGATGGTGAATTTATACACCCACTTTCAGCAACCGCTCAGTCATCAAACCCTGTTCGACTGGCATTCGATGTTGTTGAACGGGCGGCGGGATTTGCAGGTAATCGGCGCGTACCGCACGCATGTTGAAGCCATGCAGGTGGTTTCCGGGAGACTGGACGATCCCAAGATACATTTTGAAGCCCCACCTTCCGAATGGGTTGCTGCGGAAATGGCTACCTTTGTGGATTGGTTCAACCGCACCGAAACCAACGCACCGCACGCATTGCCGCCCCTGATCCGCGCAGGCATTGCCCATCTGTATTTCGTCAGCATCCACCCGTTTGAAGACGGCAATGGGCGTATTGCCCGCGCTTTGGCAGAAAAAGCCCTTGCGCAAGGCTTGGGGCAACCCACGCTGATTGCGCTTGCTCACACCATCGAACAGCACAAAAAAGCCTATTACACCGAGCTGGAATGGGCGAACAAGGCGAACAACATTCAACGTTGGCTGGCGTATTTCGCCGAAACCGTGCTGGCGGCAGTACGCCATTCGCGCCAGCAAGTCGAATTCCTGATCGGCAAAACCCGTTTGTATGACCAAGTGCGTGGCAAACTGAATTCACGTCAGGAAAAGGTCGTGGCGCGGCTATTTGCGGAAGGCATCGGCGGGTTCAACGGCGGTATGAGCGCGAAAAACTACATCAGTTTGACGAATGCCTCCCGCGCAACGGCTACCCGCGACCTGCAAGATCTGGTTGAATTGGGTGTGCTGCACAAAACCGGGGAATTGCGATATGCGCGTTATTGCATCAATTTAGCGGTGTGTATCGACAATTAGGCCACCGATGGTTTCAAACGCTCCACCACTTTCGTCGCAGATGTAATACTATCCGCGAATACCAAAATCACCAGCCAGAGGAACACATGAGTAAACCAACCCACGAAACACTCGGATTTTCCACCCGCGCAATCCACCATGCTTACGACGCTTATGCAGGCACGGGCGACTTGAATCCGCCGGTACACATGAGTTCCACCTACACCTTCCCCACGGTGGAAGACGGCATGAAACGTTTCGCGGGCGAGCAACAGGGTTTCGTGTATTCGCGTGTTGGCAACCCCACCACGGTGTTGCTGGAACAACGCCTCGCTGATTTGGAAGGCGGGGAAGCGGCGTTGGTCACAGCCTCCGGCATGGGCGCAACCGCCGCCTTGCTGTGGACGTTACTCAAACCGGGCGATGAAATCATTGCCGATAAAACACTGTACGGTTGCACTTATGCGTTTTTCAATCACGGGCTGGCGAAATTCGGCGTAACCATTACCCACGTCGATATGGCTGACCCCGCCAACCTTGCGGCTGCGATTAGTGCGAAAACCCGCATCGTATTCTTTGAATCGCCTGCCAACCCCAATATGCGTTTGGTGGATATTCCGGCGGTTGCGGCAATCGCTCACCAGCACGACAATTGCAAAGTGGTAGTCGACAACACTTATTGCACGCCTTATTTGCAACGCCCGCTGGAATTGGGCGCGGATTACGTGGTGCATTCCGCCACTAAATACCTCGGTGGACACGGCGATTTAATTGCAGGAGCCATTGTTGGCGATGCGGAAACGCTGACTCAAGTGCGCTTTTACGGCATCAAAGATATGACTGGCGCGGTAATGTCATCGCAGGATGCATTTCTGGTGTTGCGCGGTTTGAAAACCCTCGCGCTGCGGATGGATCGGCACTGCCAAAATGCGCAAGCGATTGCCGCCTTCCTTGCCAATCACCCCGCCGTCGCAGTCTGTCATTACCCCGGCTTGGAAAGCTTCCCGCAATACGCTTTGGCACAACGGCAAATGGCACAACCGGGCGGCATGATTGCGTTTGAACTCAAAGGCGGCTTTGAAGCAGGTTGCCGTTTCATGAACGCACTCAAACTGATCACCCGCGCGGTAAGCCTCGGCGATGCGGAAAGTCTGGCGCAACACCCCGCGAGCATGACGCATTCCACCTATACGCCAGAAGAACGTGCAGAACACATGATCAGCGAAGGACTGGTGCGGATTTCAGCGGGTCTGGAAGACATCGCAGATTTACTGCGGGATGTGGAACAAGCGTTGTGTCATTGAAAGCGTCAGGTGTTCAAATAATTTGAAACTTCGATCAGATTCATGTCTGGGTCGCGGAAATACACAGAAAGAATGGAGCCAGTTGCTCCTGTACGTTGGACTGGCCCCTCAATTACTGCGACATTGCACGCAGTAAGGTGGTTTATTACCTCAGATAGCGGAGTTGACGTGATAAAACACAAATCAGCAGAACCGGGGGTAGGTTGTTGTGCTTTTGGCTCAAACTCTTTTTGATACTGATGCAAGTTGATTTTCTGCGAGCCAAAAGACAGAGCCTTTCGATCACCAGCAAAAGTAACAATGCCCATGCCCAAGACACTGGTGTAAAAGGTGGTGGTAGCCTCGATATTGCTAACGGTCAACACCAAGTGATCAAGATAATCAATTTTCATGGCGAGTTCTCATATGGTCAACCTTTGAGATAATCAGCCTCACACTGTCTTTACGCAATCAAGTGTGCAAGACACCATTCCCTTTTGCTATTCGATACACTCACCCACTGCGTGAGTTTGACTCGTGGAGCTATGGATGGTGGGCAAGACGCAAACGCGGCATAAGCGCAAAGACCACCAGCATGACAAGGTACACCGAGCCAGAAATTTTGTCGCGGCTGGCGAGGTATTCCGCCAGTGATTGGCTTTGCAGCACAACAGCCAGTACCAGTTCCGCGCTAACGGACAGTGCCAAGGCAGTAAACCCGACCACCAGCACACGACCACGGGTTTGCACTTCGGGGTAACGCCGCAGGATGTAGCCCGCCGCGACAACGATGACCATTGCCATGATCGGCATTTCGGCAAGCTCTGCCCAACGTTCGCCGAGGTGAGGTACGACAAAGAGCACACGCACGCTGCCCAAGAGAAAACCTGCGCCCATCACGAGGGCAAAGTAGAGAAAACTGGCGCGAATCATAGCGGTCATGGGCTGCTCCGTTTCGATGAATGCGAGGCTTGAACATCATCCTGTCACGCCTACGTCGCTTAAACCAGTTGTTTCACGTTGTTTTCTTCGGCTTGGCTTTTTTTGGGGCAGGCAACGGCAATTCACTAGCCGTTAGCCGAATCAGCTCCGCCATTGCCCGCTGGTCATCCAACTCTTCGCCAATCAGAAAATGCGGCTTCGCGCCCGGATAGGGCGGTGCTTCGGTAATGCTGTCGAGTTTGGCACGTCCTCCCGCTGTCGGCTTGACGAACACTTGGTTGTCGCACACCAGTGCCACCACTTTGCCGTCGCAATACAGCGCGTATTCACCAAACATTTTTCTGAAGGTGATTTGCCCCGCACCCTGCATCTGGTCGCGGACGTATTCGACGAAACTTAACTCGGTTGCCATAGCTTTTGCTCTCCGAACCAACGGGTAGATTGTGGAAGGAAGTGGGGTTTTACGTTAGCAGTCATGATATTACAACGCTTGCCGAAACGTCAGGTTGATACGCGCTTCAGTCCACGGTTCAGTGGGGTGTTGAAGAGGTTGAGGTTCATGGGGGGATTTTAACCGGCTTCTCTGATATTTATCATCAGCCCCTGCAAACCCATCAGTTAGCATGATGGTAAGCCTTAAGGAGAAGGCGAGTTACGCAAAGGAAATCAATTGACTTTCCCTGTTCTGTTTTAAGATTTGAAGGAGAAAGTTTATGAAACTGAAATCAATATTATCTTCCGCGCTAGTTACAATGATGTTGTTAGCGTCTTTTAGCGTAAAAGCGGCGGATGAAGTAAAAGGTTTGTTTGTTGTTGTGACGACACCTGACCCGCAAACACAAATGATGGCAATGGTATTATCAACCCAGACCCTTAAAAAAGGCAAAACTGTGCAGGTATTGCTGTGCAGTGCTGGAGGGGATCTTGCTCTTAAAAATACGCAAGAAGTTATTTTAGAACCCCAAAAGAAATCCCCACAAATGCTGTTAAAAAACCTGATGAAAGAAGGGGTAGTCGTGCAGGTTTGCCCGTTGTATTTACCCAATAAAGGGGCGGCACTGACCGATGTAGTAGAGGGCGTGACTCAGGCTGACCCTGCATTAATTGCGGATGTGCTGTTACAACCTGACGTTAACTTATTTGCCTTTTAGGGAAAATACCGTGTAGCCCCGCCGTATCCACTCCGCTAATGATCGCGGGTGGTGCGGTGGGGTTTTGTATTAATGGCAATGGCATTACAACGCTTGCCGAAACGTCAGGTTGAGACGCGCCTCACCCAGCAACGGGTGTTGTCCCGCTTTGAGTGGTGCAATGCCGTGGAACACCAGCCGCGCTTCCCTGCCCCACACCACCACATCGCCGTGCAGCAATGGCACTTTCAGCACCTTGTCACTGCGCTGCAAACCGCCCCACAAAAACGTCGCGGGCAAACCCAACGACACCGACACAATCGGCGCGGTCAGATCGGGTTCGTCGCGATCTTGATGCAGTGCCATTTTCGCACCCACTTGATAACGGTTGATCAGGCAAGCATCCGGCTGGAACGCGGGGAAACCTGCCGCCAGTGCTGCGGCTTGCGCCAAGCTGCGGAAATCCGCTGGTATTGCAGGCCAGGCTTGCCCACTCAGCGGGTCAGTGGTGCTGTAGCGGTAGCCTTTGCGGTCGGTGATCCAGCCCGCCGTGCCGCAGTTGGTCATCGCCACCGACATCGTATAGCCGCCGGGCGTTTGCATCTGCCGGAACGGGGCTTGGGCAGCAATGGCGTGGATGCCTGCCAGCAAGCTGTCGGTGTGGGCGGTGGCGTATTGGCGCAATACCTGCGCACCGGGGCTTAAGGGTTCAGTCCACTGTTCGGGCGGGGTGTTGAAGAGGTTGAGGTTCATGGGGGGATTTTCAGCGAAAAAACACTGCATGATAGTGATAATTGACTGTATAATCTTGAGTAATCTATAGCCAAATAGGAAAATTTTCCGTAATGACAATAAGTCATCACTCAGCACAAGTGGTTGTGTATTCTGATTAGCGGTTTCCGCATAGCCATGTTATGGATGGCTTCCGTTTGAGCATGGTGATTTCATGAGTACAAGAAATGGATTATGAAATGGATAAGAAGACACAAGGTGCATGGATTGTCCACCATGCTGAAAAGTTAAAATCTGTAACAAATGCTGACAATGAATTTGAACAAATTAATTTTGCCGGAAAGTGTGGTGTTTTGTTGTCAAGTTTGTCTTCGGATAATCAGAGTGTATTGGATAATAATCGCGTAAATGCTTTAGCACGAGCGGCCAATATTAATGCAAGAACGGAACTTCCTGCATTTTTAGGCGAACTCGAAAGACAAAGAATAATTTCAATAGGTAAAAATGCAATTGAGGTTTTAGGATTGCACGCTGGCAGCGTTTTAGAGCATACATCAAGAATATTTGAAGAGTCATCACCTGAAAGTAAAGAAATTGCTGTAATTCAACTAGCAGAAAATTGCTCTCAGCTACCGATGGATGAAAAGAATGCAAAAGAAATTATATCCGATTTATTTAAAATAGATTCATCTGACATTAATAATTTATTTCACAATGCCGAGTGCATAGGATTTATAGATAGCGAAGAAGCTTATAATAAAAACAAACTACTGTTTAACGGTAACTTGTTTCGAGGCACTGATACTAAAAAAGCTTACGCCATTATTAGTGCAATGAACCAAAATGATAATTTAAAGCTAAAAGAAGTAAACGATATGCTGGCTAAGGAAGGATGCTTAAGTGCGGCAATAGTAAAGAGGATACTAGGTAATGATTTATATGTAAAGGCTCAGTCGATAGCATTATTCGATGTGAACGCTATTGGTAATGAAAGCGGACGCCATGAGTTTGTTACACGACCATCTGCGTTTAATAAATACTCTAATTCAACAGTAGAAGATGCGTTCGATCTTGCGAAGGCGTTTGTTACCTCTTTGACTTATGGCATGACTTCAAGTGCTTATAATCGAGGTCGAATTCAAATGATTACAGCCTTGCTTTCTAAATTAAATCGTGGTGAGTGGGTCGGGCCAGCAACAGCAATAGGTCAAGACTATCAGATTTTGGAAATGAAAGGAGTTGTTAAAGTTGAGAAAGTAGTTGGCAATCGGTGTAGAATGAAGTTATTAAAACGAGACGTTGGACAGTTAGCTCTACAAGTAATAAACGAAGGTGATGCTAGTCAAAATTCACTTGAATCATTGCCAAGTGTTTCTGTTACTACTTATCAAGCCCCAGAACAAACCAGGCAGTTAATTCGTAAAAATCAAACCACACCAATGAAGCGCAACGTTGGTGAAATATTGAATCAGCTAAGAACAGGGGGAATATAATGTCTAATGCCGAGTTAAAAAAAGGAGAAAATGCAGAGGAAAAGTTAAGACTTTACTTTCTTAGCCTTGGTTATTTTGTTGTTAGATCAGTAAAAGCTGAATACAAGGGATTCGATGTTACAGACGTAGATTTATTTTTATATTCAAGATCTTCTCCTATTTCACGAGAAAGAACCAATGTTGATATAAAAATGAAACAGCGTCCCCAAGCACTGGAAAGAGTTTTTTGGACGAGAGGATTAAAAGAAGTCCTTGGTTTAGAAAAGTGTATAGTTGCCACTACTGATAAAAGAAGTCATGTGGGGGAGTTTGGAGCTAAAAATGAAGTTTTAGTATTAGATGGTAACTTTATGAACAAGCTAGACTCTACAAATCGCTATTCTATAGAACGACTAAATGAAGAAGAATTTATTTCACTCATGGAAAATTATAACTCTAAGAGCTGGAAAAAGGATTACGAAGAAGCCAAGTCAAACTTATTAAATAGATTCAATTTTGATGGATTAAATAGCCTACTTAATAAAATAAAGAATTTTATGGAAGAAATCTGTTCGGGGCATTCAAATGAAGTATGTTATCGTGCTTTATATGTCTATATCGCATATTTCTTAATCACGTTGGATTACTCAATAAAAGATTTTAGCTATAAAGACCAAAAAGACCGCTCTAAACTAATTTCAGAAGGGGTTCGATTTGGCGAAATGGGAAAGAAGAAATCAGAAGAAATTATTGCTATGTCTTCAGCACTTATGACATCATTTATGAACAAAGAGGATTATGATATTAATGCCATTGAAAATGAAGTGTTATCTCAGTTCATGAGTATTCCATCTACAGATATTGCTGACTACCTTGGGAGTACAAAAATGATGCAACGTTTACTCCCAATAGCTATCGAGTTAGAAGGCAGTGCCTTTAATAGAAAGTATATAACCCCACTGGGAATGTCATCAGAAGTACAATCAATACTTGGGCTACTTTGTGATTTCTATTCTATTGATCGGAAGCGAATCTTGGTATAGAAGTACATAAAAACATGCTGCTACGGGAACTGTACTCGTTAGTACACCAGAATTTCCGCAAAGTGCGGATTACACTCCATACGCTCTAATAGAGAGAATGATAATGAATATAGACATTAAGATTTTGAGAAAAGGTGACTCTGTATTAAACGTCTTTAATTATATGAATAGCGTAGCTGTATCTGTAAAAAGAAAAAATGGGCATATAGATATTTTTTTACTTAATGAAAATAATGAAGGCATTCCTGAAATCGCTTCTATATGGAAAATCAGCGAAGGTGATAATGAAATAGAAGTAAGCAAAGGCGATATGAAAATTTCTACATTTTAAGGTGGTTACATGCGTTGTAGTAACTGTAACCAAGAAGGTCACAATCGTAGAGTATGTCCAAATGCAGTTTCAACCAATGAAGAATCCAGAGACAGAGTCATTATCCTACGAATAGATGGAATGACTCAAGAAGAGCAGAATATAATGCACTCAGAGTTGGTGAAGCTAAAGAAAAGATTAACTTCAGATAAAGCAAAAGCAACTCTTGTTGAAGGCAACGCTAAAGAGTTACCGAGCAAGATTAAAGCATTGCTTGAAAATCAAAATAATGATTAAGAAACGCCCATATTCTCATGCAAAAAATCAGCGAGAAATTAAAGAAATACAAGCAAATATTTGCATTTTTTGCTGGAGTAGTGAAAAAAAGGAAGCTAGAGGACATCACCTAATTCCCTACTCAGAAGATGGCAGTGATAACATCATCAATTTTGTAACTCTATGCAATGATTGTCATAAAAAATACCATGCAGGAAAATTAAATATTGACATTTATAGATTTTGATAATCGGACAAATCATGGATGACTAGAAACTAGCAGAACCATTTATTCCTTCGTAAAGCGTTGGACTGCATTTTTAGCTCGTTTGTAAGAAATCCCCAAGGCTCTGTCACGTTTTTCTGCAACTAAACTATTGTTCCGTGCGTCTTTTTTTAAAAAAAAGCACAATAACCTAAAGATCGTACAACACAATAACCTAATAATGGTATAGCATGATAACCTAAAGATTGTCTGTCACAGCCCGCGAGTACCCCCATGTCCCCAGCCGACAAACTGGCACAATCCCTGAGTGTCTTGAAAGCCTTGCAAGACCAACAGCGCGTTGGCATCCAAAGCAGCGAGCTAACCCGCACCCACCGCGAACGCCTGCTGCAACAAGGTTTCCTGCGCGAAGTCATGAAGGGCTGGTTCATCCCCACCCGCCCGGATGAACGCCAAGGTGAAAGCACTTCTTGGTACGCATCCTTCTGGGGTTTCTGCCACGATTATCTAAATACCCGCTTCGGCACTGAATGGTGTTTGGGCGCAGAACAATCCATCAGCCTGCACGTCGGCAACTGGACAATTCCCCGGCAATTGCTGGTACGTTCCCCCAAGGCAGGCAACAAACCGGTTGCACTCTTGCATGGCACATCATTGCTGGATTTGCGCTTGGAGATTCCCGCCCCTGCATACATCCAAACCCTTGACGGTATTCGCGTTATGCGGCTGGAAGTGGCAATTATCCAATGCTTACCGCGTCAATTCAGTGCCAATCCGATTGAAATGCGGGCAGCGTTGGCGATGTTACCCGATGCGTCCAACCTGTTACGGCATTTGCTAGAAGGCGGCAATAGTGTCGTGGCGGGGCGTTTGGCTGGCGCGTTCCGCAATATCGGGCGGGATGCCATCGCCGATAATCTACTTGCCACCCTCCGCAGTGCCGGTTACAGCGTTAGCGAGCAAGACCCATTTGCGGATAGGCCGACGTTACCTTTGCAAAGCCGCAGCCATTCCCCCTATGTCAACCGCCTGCGCATGATGTGGCAGCAATACCGCCAGCCTGTCATCGAGCATTTCAACGTTACCCCCAATCCAGTCACGGATGCGACAAGCTACCTGCAACACGTCGAAGAGGTGTATCTGACCGATGCTTACAACTCCCTCTCCATCGAAGGCTATCGAGTCAACACCCAACTAATTGAGCAGGTACGCAGCGGGCAATGGAATCCGCAAACCAACCCCGCCGACCGCGAACATCTGGATGCGATGGCGGCGCGTGGTTACTGGCAAGCCTTTCAAGCGGTCAAACACAGCGTTGCCAAAGTATTACAAGGCGAAAACGCAGGTACGGTTGCCAGCCACGATCTCGATACGTGGTATCGGGAACTGTTTGCCCCCAGCGTTACCGCCGGTATCCTGAGTGCTGTCAATTTGGCAGGCTACCGCAATCACCCCGTTTACATCCGCCATTCCCAGCACGTCCCACCCAACCACGAAGCGGTACGCGAACTCCTGCCCGCCTTGTTTGAACTCATGGAAAATGAACCCGAACCCGCCGTGAATGTGGTGCTGTCACACTTTTTCTTTGTCTACATCCACCCGTATATGGATGGCAACGGACGTTGCGGGCGTTTCCTGATGAATCTCATGATGGCAGCAGGCGGCTACCCGTGGACAGTCGTCCCATTGGCAAAACGCGACGAGTACATGGATGCGCTGGAACAGGCTAGCGTTGGGCAAAACATTGTGCCATTTACCCGTTTCATCGCTGGGTTGGCAGCAAACCAGTGGAAATGAGTGCGCTATACTCACGACACAAACCATCAGGACACCACCATGATTCCCGTCGGCTATATGTACAAAAAAGTTGTCATCAAACCGGATTGGCTGCAAGCCGCCAACGCCGTTGATGTCTACTCACTCAGCAACTGCATTTCCCACGGCTTTGCCGATTACATCAACTATTGGGAACACAACGGTTACTGGCTATTCGATTCGCCCGCCATTATCGAAGCTCTCGCAGCGGCTGAAAATATCGACCTAAGCGACACAACCCTGTTTTATTACGAAGCCTATGAGTACGAATACATCGAAGAAACCGACACATGGGCAACGTTCGCACCCGAACCATCATGCGTGACCGAGGTGCAAATCCCAGCACACAAACACCTCGAAGGCTTTGATGTCACTACGTTTTCGGGACACGTCGAGCCGGAATGCTCACCACTTTCATGCAACGCATTAGCCGCTGATATTTCGGTCAACCAACATTGCCTGTTCAATACGTTTATTGAGGCAAAAGAAGCCATAGAACGTGGATTTTTCAAGAATTCCGAACCGGGGCCGTACCGGATTTTTGCGGTTTACACGCTAACGTTTGCCGAAACTTAACGGGTTCCCACATCACTACGGGAAGTGTTCAACATGGATTTCGGCGGTAGTGATATGACCCTACAACCCCATTCCCAACACCACCAACCCGAAGCTGATAACGATAGCCCCCAACAAGCGTTGCCGCCAATGTTCCCGCTCTTGCATAACAATAATCGCAAATAGGCTGGCGATTACGATACCGCTGTTGGTAAAAGCCACGACATAGGCCGCAGGCAGGTATTGCATAACATAAATCACTAACACATAGGCCGTACCGATAAATAACCCACCCGGCAATACGAAACGCCATTGGGGACGACACACAGGTACGACCCTCCCCTGTTGCCAGTAATTCAGTGCGCTGAGCAGTACGAAAGATGCGCCGTAGCCCAACGAAACATACCCCAATACAGCAGGCAAACTTGGTAAATAGCCTATTGCCACTTTATCGCTTAACGAATAAATACTGGTACAAAATGCCGCCAATACGATCCACGGTAACGCATGGCGGGCGTTTCCCTGTTTACCGCCGGAAGCGAGTAACCATAACCCGACCACACTGATCAGAATACCCAACAACGCTTGTGTGCCGGGGATTTCATCAAACCACAACCATGCCCAAAGAATAATCAATAACGGTGAGCTGCGAGCCAGTGGATAAACATACGCGGCGGGGGCTTTCGCATAAGCATGACGCAACCCAATGAAATATAAACTGTTAGCCAACATAGTCGTCACCATCGCCCCCACCAATGCCCACGACCAATGCGCATCCACCAGCAACCCGTAGACCCCTATCGGCCCCAGTAACACTAGGTGTGTTAACAGCCCCCACCACAAAAAATGGCACTGGGTGTTGACATGACGCGCCATCAAATTCCAAGAGACATGCATCAACACAGAAACGGCAATGAGTAACAAGGAGATCAATATCATGAAATCTCACACAAGGAGCTGATTCAAAAACGGCATCATAACTGATATTACGGTTGCGTCAGCCAATACCGCCACAGTTGTCATTTCCTGACAGCCGCGTCACTGCCACTAGCTGACGCACGCTATCGACGTAAAAACAAACCAATTAATTTTCAATAACTTGAATAAACAACTAACGTTGGCACGGGGGTTGCAATAACATTCTCAGTCAGAACAGTGCAACAGCAAAAGAATTTATCAGCAAGCCCCAAGAAGCAGAGAGCAGGCGTAATCATCAATAATAACAAGATGCCTGACCATGTTTCGACTCCTCTAACCCCCGCCCCAAAGCGGGGGTATTTATTTTGAAGCAATGCCCTAACGCCCGACTCGCCTGAACCGAAGTAAATCCGTATGCTTAGCCTTATTCAGACACGCATATGGAGCATCACCATGAAACCCCTGTTAACCATCGGCATCATCCTGACCACCTTGGTCAGCATTAACACCAACGCTGAAAACGCCACCCCGCTGGAACCGTTGTACAGTGCGCAATTCGATAACACTTATGTCACCATCGAAGTGCAGAGCAATGGCTGCACCCAGCCGGAAGATTTCACCATCCTCGCCAACGGCAAGGGCGGGGAAGCGTTCTCGACGCTGGGCATCCGCCGCGACCGGCCTGACACTTGCAAGGCAATGTCGCAACTGGTGCGCCTGCAACTGGAATTGCCACCTGCGCTGGCTGCACTGAAAGAACCTTACCGGCTGGAAAATCTGTTCGTCAGCAAGTCGCAGTTTCCCGGCGCAGCCAACACAGGAGATACGCATGACCGACCAAACCAAACTGACCAGCATTGACGCTTACCTGCTGTCGGTCACGCCTGAAGCCCGCACCATCCTTGCCAACATCCGGGAACTGATCCAACGCAACGTGCCTGATGCGCAGGAAACCATCAGCTACCAGATGCCCGCATTCAAGCGCAAACGCACCTTCATCTACTTTGCGGCTTTCCAGAAACATATCGGCATCTATCCGCCCATCAAACACGATGAAGCCTTGCTCAAGGAACTGCTGCCTTTCCGCAATGACAAGGGCAATTTGAAATTCCCGCTCAACCAGCCGATCCCTTACGAACTCATCGGCAGGGTGGCAACAGCCCTTGCGCAAGACTACGGATAAGCATTGAAACGCTCCTGACATAAGGGTGTCAGTAATCTTTTGCTATACTTCATACTTGACTGTATTACTTAACAAAAACACCTGAATGACAACCACCAAGGAGAAAAACCATGAGTTACGTAGACGGATTTGTATTACCCGTTCCTGAAAATCGTCTAGAAGACTACCGCGTGATGGCGCAGCAAGCAGGCGAAGTCTGGATTGAACACGGCGCACTTGCTTACAAGGAATGCGTGGGCGAAGACCTGAATTCCGAATTTGCCAACGGCTCTTTCCCCAAAATCTCCGGGGCACAAGAAGGTGAAACCGTCATTTTGGCCTTTATCATTTTCAACTCCCGCGAACACCGCGATGAAGTGAACGCCAAAGTCCACCAAGACCCGCGTATGCAGTGCGGCGATATGAAAGATTTGCCGTTCGATTGCGCCCGCATGAATTACGGCGGCTTCACCACGCTGGTCGATTTATAAGAATTTACCCATGCCTAAAATAACTATTGATCATTTTATGGAAAAACTGGAGCACCCTCATAAGGCGGTTATTCAGGAACCCCGTGAGTTCATTCTATCAATTGATGACCGAATTAAAGAGCAAGTGAAGTGGAATGCACCAAGTTTCTACCTGACAGAGGATTTTGCCACTCTGCGTGTTCAGCCAGCCCCTATGCTCCAATTGGTTCTTTATGCGGGTGTGAAAAAGCACACTGATCCCAAACAGTTCGAGATTCCAGACCCGTTAGGTATCGTCAAATGGATGGCAAAAGACCGTTGTACGATAACGCTTACTTCACCTGAAGACGCTCGTGAAAAAATGAACGCACTAACCCCTATCCTCGTTAGCTGGATTTCACAGTTGTAAGCAGGATCGTGGAAAGTGAATGAAACCCTCCTGACACAATGCTGTCAGGAGCAGGCAGTTACACTGCAAAAACCAATCAACAATGACCCACCAAAGGAGAAATATCATGAAACCGAACCCAGTCGGCTGGTTTGAAATTTACGTGCAAGATATGCCACGCGCAGTTGCCTTCTACGAAGCCATGCTTGCCACCAAGCTGGAAAATCTGCCGATGTCTGACCCAGAAGCATGGCCTGATCTGGAAATGTGGGCATTCCCGATGGATTACAATGTGACCGGCTCGGCAGGCTCATTGGTCAAAATGGGCGGTTGCCCATCCGGTGGCAACAGCACCATCGTGTATTTCAGTTGCGAAGATTGCGCGGTGGATGCCGCTCGCGCCGCCGCCAACGGTGGCAGCATTTTCAAGGAAAAAATGGGCATCGGCGAACACGGTTTTATTGCTTTGGTATTGGATACCGAAGGCAATATGATTGGTCTGCATTCCATGATTTAAGGACATCCCATGCGCCGTGCCGACCGTTTGTTCCAGCTTGTGCAAATCCTGCGTAACAAGCGGTTGGTGACGGCGCGTGAACTTGCCGAACGTTTGGAGGTTTCCGAACGCACCATTTACCGCGACATTCAGGACTTAAGCCTGTCGGGTGTGCCAGTGGAAGGCGAAGCGGGGGTGGGTTATCACCTACGTTATTCGCTCGACATTCCGCCGCTGATGTTTACTGCCGCCGAAATTGAAGCCTTAGTAGTCGGGGCGCGAATGTTGAAGGCGTGGGGTGGTAATGAATTGGGCAGCAGTGCGCAGTCCGTCCTCGACAAAATTCACGCAGTAATTCCCGCCGAATTGCACCGTCATCTGGAAGATAGCCGCCTGTTCGCCGTGCGTTTCGGGGTGCGCGAAGACCTTGAAACCACCCTTGATACTTGCCGCCATGCGATTGCGCAACACCGTTACCTACGGCTGGATTACCAACGGGCTGACCACGAATCCAGCCAGCGCGAAGTCAAACCGCTGGGGCTGTTTTTCTGGGGCAATGTGTGGACGCTGACCGCGTGGTGCGAGTTGCGTAACGATTTCCGCACCTTCCGCCTTGATCGTATCAGTGGACTGGACACGTTAGAACGCAGCTTTGAGGAGTTAGCGGGGCAAACCTTACCCGATTTCGTGAACTTGATGCGTTCGCAATGCGAAACCTTTTAAACAACCCTGCCCCATTGTTTAGGGATATTTGATCCGCCCGCCGTGCTTGTTATGCTTGCGGACATTATTTCACTGTCAGGCAGCACCCATGAGCGATACCACCCCTGTTGAATTCACCGAAGGCCAAGATTCCCGCCAATTGTTAAAAAACGAGCTGGCGCAACGTCAGGCGGCATTGATGCAATTGACCCCGGCGCATAACCCTCTCGAACGCGCCACAGTGCAATACGAAATTGCTGACATTATGTTGGAGCTGGAAGAGCCGGGAATGCGTGAAGCGGCATGGGGTATGACCCGCGAGTCGTTTGAGATTTTCCGCGATCACGAAATGTGGGAAGACGCGGTGCGTTGCTGTGATGTGCTGTTCCGCTGCGATTTGCCTGCGTCGGTTCCGGCGTTAGGGAACGGTTTGTGGCTGGCGGTCACGTACCCGATTGACCCGCAACTCACCCTGATTATGCTCAACCATTTAATCGACGCAACCCCGCCGCAATCCGACGGCGCGGCGGTGGCGGCTACGGTGGCACATTACATTGCTGATTTGCGTTTGGAAGGCGAAAAGCGCGACAGCGTGATGTTCCTCACCAGCGCGATGCTCTCCAAAGTGGCGGAACGTCACAGCAATGTGAGTACTCAAGAAGCCATGACAATGTGGTTAAACCGTTTGGATTTGCTCAACCCGGCAGTATTTTTACCGCGCTTGGGGCAAGTGATTGACGCTATCGTGGAAGGTCAATGGTGGTACGACCGCGAGGTGTTGCGCTCACGTCTCCCTGTGCATTGAAATAGCGGTAATGACCGATAATAGGCCAATAAAACAGCGCGTTTTCAATATTAGTGCCGTAAGCAATGTTATGCCCCATCAGCGGCACACCATCTTCAGTTTTGTAATGGGTCACGATGCCAATGTGTGCTTGACCCTTGCCTAAATCCCACGCGACCACATCACCCGGCAAGTAATCCGCCGGGTTTTGAGTAATGGGTTGCGCCTTGCCGTTACGCTCAAAAAACCGCATCAGGTTATACACCCGCCGATGGTCAATATTGGTGTCAGGGCGGCTCAACTTCCACTTTTTCGGGTAATCCTCGAAGGCTTTACGCATGTCTTCGTGCAGGGCTTGCTGCAAATCCACACCCTGCGCGCGAAACGCCCGCACCACCACATCCGCACACACGCCGGTCGTATCCGCGACATCGCCGCCGGGGTATTTCAGGTTCACGTAAGACGGGTCATACGAGCGGGTCACTTCCACCTGTTTGGTAATGGAGTTGAGTAATTTCGCCACATGCGCGGGCGGCACGGGTTTGAGTATCGGTGGTAAATCCGGGGTAGTCGGCGGTTGAAACGGCGAAGGAATGGTCACAACCGGCGGTGTCGGCGACGGTAAAATAAAATGCCGATACGCCCAAATACCTGCCAATGCGGTAGCAATAATCAGCAAGATAATCAGGATAACGCGCCACAACATAAGCTTTTCACCTACCAAGGATAATGACAAAAATTTAATGGCATTTTCTCACGTTACAAGGGCTACGTATATCGGTTATGACCTACACTCAAAGCTGGGAAAACGGTTTTTCCCGCACTGAAGTAATCGCACAAGGAGTGCTTATAATGATTGAAAATACAACACCTTATCCGCCACTATCAGAATTATCGGAAGCGCAATTACTGCAAGCGCACGACTATACCCGCCAGCAAATCATCGGCGAAACAGAGCTTACCCGCTCTGCCCTCGCCCGTAACGATGACCCGCGTAATATTGCCGACACTTTCACCCATGAAACCCTCGACGCGATTGAAGCGGCAGGGTTGCGCGAAGCCACTTTGCCCGAACAACCGTGGGCGGGGCATTACATCACTACCGCGATGGCAGCGGGATTACTCGGCTGTCGTTACCTCGATAGGAATACTGATCAAGAGTGGAGCAAACATTTTGCTTATATCCGTAACCATCCGGCAAAAGTGATTCTGCAAGGCGGTCTTGAAAACTGGATTGCCGAACTTGCACCAGCGGAAAAATACGATGCACTGGTGGGCGATGCAGAACAAACCTTAACCAAGCGCGTGTGGGCAAAAGGGCAAGCGGCGTTTGACCAGTACGGCGAAGTGCCTGGGTGGTTTGGCATTTGCCACGGCTGGGCTCCAGCGGCTTTCATGTTGCCGCGCCCGCAACACGCGCTGACTTTAGCCGCACCTAATGGCACACCGATTACCTTTCATCCTGCGGATATGAAAGCTTTGGCAAGCCTGCTGTGGGCAAATGCCGCACCACGGGTACGTTTCGTCGGCGGGCGTTGCAATATCGAGCCACCGTATGAAACCGACCCTGCCACCGGGCGGGTTGCACGCTTGTTTAACCCGTTCATTGCGGCGGAAGCCCCACCACTCGACCCGGTTGAATTCCCTGATGCGGAACCACTGGGCTGGGTAGAAGTGACCTTGGGCGAATACCAATGGAATGAGGAAACCGGCGAATCAACCCTGAGCGGCGGGCGCATTATCGCCGCTGAGTGCACCGACACCAACCCCGCAACTTGGCACTTGGCATTGGTGAACCAATTAGGTGTTTCCCAACGCGCAATGGTGATGGATGCCAGCTTCAACAACGAAGTGTGGAATCAACCGCTGTACGCTTACCAATACACCTATTTCAACCCGCAAACCTTGGTGCAAACTGACGACCTCGCCGCTGCTAGTGTCGCGATGGCGGATTTCAGCGATGACATTTTCACAAGCTACCGTGCGCCACAAGCAGCGAGCGTGGTGGGCGTGATCATGCGCGTCACTTACGTGGTGGAACCGTTTGAAAACGAACCGGAAAGCTATGTCCCCGAATGGGCAACAGAAAGCGATGACATCGAAGTGATCCGTCGCCAGCTTCAACTGAGTAAGCAGGATTACTACTACGATCTGGAACTGGATGCCGCTGGAAAAGTGATTGGCGGGGAATGGTATACCCGTGACCACCCCGACTTTTTGTGGACTCCGCCAGCCGGATCACGCGCCGTTACCCGTCATGAAGCTGCGGCTACCGGCGAGTGGGACAGCACCCAATCACTGCCTGAAAGCTGGCGTATTGCAGCACAGGCGGCAGCGCGGGAAGGCACGCCGTTAGCGACATTGGTGGAAAGTATGATTGCAGCGGCTAATGCGCAGGTGATGGGATAAGCATTACCAGCACCTTACAGCAGACATATCCTAAGACAGCCCTTGGATATGTCTGGTTTGTAATGCATCAGGGCAACGTATATGAAACCTGCATCTTGCGAATATTATAGCCAGCAAACTGATCCAGCCGCTATCACTCTGTTAATAATATAGAAAATCATTAAAAAAAGCCCCAGCGAGCGGAGCTATAAAATGGATGATTAACATAAACTCAGGTTTATTTTTTAGGGGCGATAACATTCATCCATTAATATATAAAATAATCAGTGCTTGATACGACCAAGATGAGTATAGCCAAGTGAATGTATTCACTTGCAACCAAAACAGTTACAATACACAACCTGTTCTGGCTTCTCTTGCATAGTCAATGATTACCGAGGGTAAGTCGTGAGATTTACTCAAAAATCTATCTACAATTAAACCAGCTTTTGGGAATCTATGATGTAAATGACCCAAACCATGCAAACCACTTTTCACACAGGCAGGATTTGGTAAATATAAAGCAAACTCCATTACTTCTGCCAAAGCAGTAAACACTTTATGTTGTTCACATAAAGAAACTTGGTTACTAGAGCAATAAGGTAAAGGGCTGATATCCCAGAGCATGTCGCAAATACAATTAATTTTATTACTGCAATCACAATGAAATTTTTGTTGACACCGCTTGTTAAAACCGTACTGATAAACCTTCTTGAAAGAACGAACAAGGCTTAGCTTACTTTCAAGGTTATTGCTGTGAATAATACTGTGCGCATAGCTACCAGTCAGCATTTTCTCTATGCCATACGCAATCTGATCATCCGTATATGAAAGCTCATAAGAATGATAGTACTCAAAGGATTGACTAATCAAAAAAGCAATTTCATCATCTGTTTCCTCAAGATCAAGAGCATTAAGGCAAGTATATCCTTCCGATAAGTCACGAGTGAATGATACTTCAAAAATATATCTTAGCCATTCAGGGAGTTCCATGATTGATTCCTATCTTCGGAAATTTTCAAATACAGAACAAGGTTTTGTAACTATTCTAATAGTTTGCTTTTTAAGCGCCGTCTTAAGGTAAGTGGCTTGGGCAGTTATGCCGACTTTGATAGTCTCATCTTTACCGCAAGGTTGCGGGTTCTTAGAAAAAGAAAGAACATCAGTCGCTGTGAAGTCTGTGTAAGTGCTATTTTCATTCACAAAATTATTTTTTGCTGAACGTGAAATGCCTGAACTACCGTAAACATGGCTACTTCTTGATAAAGTAGCATCACCTGAGACACGTAATTCAGTATCAAAAATAATTTCATCAAGCTGATCTTTTGTTGAGACATCAATCGAAAAATTAAAAGAACACCGAATAGTATTTGTAGTTGAGTTTCTGAAATTCAGAATAAGCATTTGCGGGTTTTCTGGTGCTCGATACGAGCTTATATTTTGACTTGGACAGTTATCACCGGTTCCAATATTAATATTGGAGTTGATATATGAAAATTTATTATTCTCATAGGAGTAGGTGCCTGGTGGTGCTGAGTAACCACTAACAGGTATTAACAGCGTGGCAATTACGATATAAAGTTTAACTTCTTTCATGATAATTCCCTATCGCAGCTATTTAATACTGGCTGTTGCATTACAGAGTGGGTAACTGTTACCTAGCAAATGGCGATAAATAATAGTTCGATTTGGATCGCTGATATTGACACCAATTTTCGTTTCACTGCCAAAGTCAAAAATAGCATATTTTTCATCCGCACTGATGACTTGCTTGATTATTTTTGTCGTACTAGCCGCAGGAATTGTACCACCACTTGGTTCAACCTTAATAACAAGAAAAGCACGTTGCATCTTTATATTAAAATCTACACCATAATCCATGCTCTTGCATTTAACCCACCAGTAGTCATCAGCACTAACCAGTGTCGGGTTTAGAGCAAAAGCTGCGATCAGTGTAAGAACAGGATATTTAACAAATTGATTGACTTTCATAATATGCGCCTTTTTAAATATAATTAATAATTTCCTGCTGTACGTCGCAAATATGCATTAATAGGTTCAGAGTTCCATTCAACACGATTATTATTAAGATTGCAGCCTTTATTCTCATCACCAATACCCAATGAAAATATCCAGGGAAACTCACCTTCGGCTGGTGAACGGGTATTCCACTCTTGATCGTAACTTAGAGCGTAACTGCCTTTAACACGACGAACAGCCACAGACTTCAAAGCCACTCGTGGCCCTTCACGGTAAAGAGTGATTGTTGTAGGGGATGCTGCACTCGGAACAGTGTAATTAAGATCGCTGTAGTTTAGCACAGTGCCTGTGATTCTTACTTTAGCTTGAAACTTTGATTTTCTTTCCAAAATCTGAAAACTAAATCCATCTGCTTTCAAATCAGCCAAACACTGCGACAGAGAATTAGTTGGCCTCAGTGGAGTAGTTGGTAGTCTAGGTATGTTATTATTAAAATTAAAATCTTGAGCTACTGCGATGCCAAAAGGAAAAGAAAAACCTATGGTTGTCATTACCAACAATAGTGACAACTTACTTCTTTCAAGTTTCATGATAAAAATCCTCAGACTAAACTAAAGGTAGAAAAACAATTTAATACAAATCCAGACTTGGTTTAACAGATTAAAAGCAAGCCAAATCTAAATTCTTAGTTTTTTGTGGCAAAAAAACCAAATTTTCGTCCTCCCCAATAGGTGACACCTGCCATCTTACTTTTATCCCAACTGAATATATATGCATCAAAACGCTGTTGATTTCCTGGGAAATGAATGAAAAAAATCATGTGTTGGCCGTTATCATCAATGCTTGAGATATGACCGCTGAGGTTCTGCCCATCTGATCCACGATAACGGACTGTCATGTCGCACCATAAGGGACGGGCGCAGTCTGCCGGAGTATCTGTTATTGTTAATGTCCCTCGCCAACCATCATGGTTCATCGCATAAGTTCCGAACCAGTCGGCTTTGCTGGCATCGGCGAAAACATGTATTGGGGTTAACAAAGTGACTAGCAAAACCAGCTTCAACTTGATAATGTTCATCGGTAAAATCCTTTAAATATTTGGTAACTACTCAGTCTATCCAAAAACCGCTCTGAGGGACTCAAACGAATTCCGTCTCTGAAGCTTGTCGGTTTTCCATAAGGAACGGATAACACAAAATGCCTCTGCGCCACCGATTATGCGGAGTACACTAGGACTTTCAATTTATCACCTTGAAAGCCCTACTAAGGAAGATGATAGAGGCAAGACTATTGATATTCCACAAAGCACTATAGATAGCCTGAACACTAACAATTATCACGGCTTCGGATACATCCTGGACTTGGAGGAGGTGTGCGGGGTGGCGTATAACCCGGCCTTGGCTGCGTGTTGCGCGGTGGGGGGATAAGCCTTGGCGGAGGCGGAGGAAGCCGAGACTCGCGCGGAGGAAGTGGTGGCGGTGAATACCTGTCACTTGGATATGTACAATGCCGTGGTGTACGATTATCACAGACTGCTCCAAATGGATTTGCCCGATCACGAGCCATAGCAAAATTCTGGCTAACTATCCCTAATACAATAAGAACTACAAAAGCTTTCCATGTTTTCATGACACTCTCCGTCAATAAAGGATAAATTCTAAAAATAGCAAAAGTGATGGGGCAACCTGCTTTTCCCAATCAACTATCATGCACTATATAGTCATTCTCCTGCTCATCAACAAGATCGAACTAGGTATAGACATTCATACCAGAATTGAGATTTTGCTCATCACCGACTTTTACAATTACGGACCAACCCTAGTTACACTAAAGCAACCCGGTCTTCCTTGACCAATCTGGAAGATGGTGTAGGCATTGGAATTAAGCAGTTGTGCCACGTATGACGAAGCACTGCTGCTTGAATCACAAATTCTCCTTGGCTCACTGTCTCTAAGCGCACGATCAGACCAAGTACACTGTCCGGGTTGCAATCCATTCGTTACTGCTCCAGCTCCTGGTGAAAATCTGATTTGGACTTGATTACCGCCCACATTATGTATGCTCAAACTACCACCCCCGCGACAAGTAAGCGGATAATCGGCATAAGCATAACTATTCAATAGCAGCGCAGCAGCAATCAAAGAAATTTTGCCTAATTTTTTATTCATGAAAATTCTCCTAATCCTAAAAATTATGTTTTCCATCCATTAATGATAATACATCTTTCAATAAGCGATTAAATATCAATCAAGGCTGCTATTGCTCGCAGTCGTGAAACTATTAATGACAGAGACATTGATAGCGACTAGATTCTCCCCTTCCACCACCCAACTCAAATAAACACTTGTTAGCGGAATCTTGTGAAGTGGATATATTAAATCCAGGTCGCCATTCTCCATTAATAAAACCTCTGCAAACATAGAACTGATAACCCTGCCTATCTCTTCCTGAAGATACTGCACTTGAGCATATTTCAGAGCACGATGTAGCAGGACTTGCTGCGACCCAGCGTAATGTGTTTGCCGATGCATTGAATGACGAAACAGCCAGCACAGTTACAGCCATAAACATAAGTAATAATTTTTTCATCTAAATAAATCCTTAATTAAGTTTTAAATATTTTAGGGGAGTATCCCTAAGCATAAACAACCATTAAATAATGGCACATCAGAAATCAAAAAAATTTTGTCTAGCTTTTATTCATAGAAGCCCTCCTTATCTTAAAAACGGTGCTGTCTATTAACAATTACAACTTTTCTATTATGGGTTTAAGTATAGTCAGTGATTCTCCGCTGCGACACTACCTCTTTGAATACATTCATTTGGATAGTAAAAAATATTTATACTCTATGAGTTCTGTACACGACAATTTTTTCTGTGGTGCTGTAAGTGATTGATTTATTGGCATGAGTGCAAACCTTGAAGAACCGTAAATCAATGAGTTACAAGCAAACAGCGTTTTTTGTCGTGTACAGAGTATTACATTATTAACGTGTACAAGTTATGCTGGTGAATGTTCCACAACCACCATCATCACAAACTTGTCCAGTGCCAAATAAGCGAGTCATTTCTCCAGACCGAATGTGACGCATAGCACCGTGGTTCAATACAGTGGTATACCCCTTATCTTTGCAAAACTTATCAGCTGTAGGACGACCACAGTTTTGTGCCCAAGGAGAACACCAATCAAGCAGAGTGTTATTTGCACCATAGCGAATCGGATCGCGAAATTCCTTCAGTTCGCGCTGACAATCTACCCAACCTTGGGAAACGGTACGGTGATAGTTATTATTCTCGGAACCATGCCAAGCATCAGCAGCAACATAATCGGGTCTTACCCGCAGAATAACCTTGCCCGGTACATTTGCTCGACACAACGCTTTCGCCAGTTCAGCATTTCCCCGACTAGCCATAATGCTCGTTGCACGATCACTTGCAGCGGTGCAAGCACGTCGTCTTGCTATGGGCGGTCGTAAATGTTCTCCATCTGCTTTAACTGCCGCTACGCCATTAAAACTGGCACTAACCTCACGTTGTTGACTGCCATCAGAAAGTGCAATCGTTCCCACCACGCGATGATTACTACTATCACAAGACCTTACTACGGCATGGGCTTGGCTAATGCTGCCTACAAATAATGCAGCCATTAATAACATTTGATGTTTCTTATTCATAAAAACCTCCTTATCTTGGAAATGGTGAATACTTTCTCAACTTGAAAATTATTTTCGTAGAACTAGCATTGTGTTACCACGCCAGTTACCATGCAAAAAATACTTGCAGGTTAGTCATGGAGGATGATTGATGAAAATTGATGGATCAGCATTGATAGCCGCACGTCAAAAGCTACGTGCCAACTTCCCCGGGCGTGGAGAGATAGGTAGCCCCTCCATAGGAACTCAAGAATGGTTGGCAGAGCAAGCACACGTCAGTATTAGAGCCTTGCAATACTTGGAACGTGGCGAAGGCAGCTTAAGCAACCTAAAAAAGGTCTGTACTGCCCTAGGCATTAGTCAGTGGCAACAACTGATCATCAACTATGGCGAAGACTACGTGAGCTGTATCGCGAACCGATTTGTGGATTTTCGACCAAGTATCTATCCACCGGAAAATCCAGAAACGTTTGCTAATAGTAGTCTACTCATGACACTAGACCCGTTAACCCTGTTAGTCGCTAAGGGTAAATTTGAGACTATTTTGCTTCAAGAAGTGAATGCGACGCTAACAGGGTTGGCGGAACCTATTACGTATACTTGGTTAGCTGAAGTGTCACTAACCCCAAATGGGCAAGGGTGGCTCGGCTGGGTGAAAGAAGTAGAACCCATGAATCTGTTAGCCAATGATGTACCGATGAATGTGCCGATTATGTTCAAGCAACTCTGCGTTCCGCAGGTGTCTTGGGGGGCGTTTGTTGACGCTGTGGAGAATCTGACAACCAGTCAGTTGAATATTGAGGTTTGTTTGATTTTTCAAAATTTCACCAAGAAATTCAAGGTATATGTTTCTGTGGATCTTCTGAAAATTTTATTTAATGAGGGGAGAAATAAATATCTCTCCCCATTGCCTTATCGCGCTCAGTTAAAGGCTATTGTTTAATTAGGTTGTCATCGGTCTATTACAGGGGCTACCATCACCACCACGACGATTAGCATTATCAGGGCAAATACTACTAAAGCGGCGAGGGGTAACTGCTGCCAATACTGGCACTTCAACCGTGACAGATCCTAAAGCTTTTTCTATTGCTTGAGTAACGATAGGTTCAAGTGCCTTTTGAATTGCTATCTGAAACGCTTGTTTGACTACTTTATCCAGTCCCTCACCCAAAACTCGGTTAATAGCTTGTTGCAATTGATTTTCAGGCATTGATTCAGTAGGAGGTGCTTCCGTTAATTCATCAATGGTTGGTTTTTGTGGTTCAGATTCAGGTGCTGCATCTACTAATTTATCATCAGCTTCCATGATATACTCCAAGTGTTTTATTGCTCTATAATTCATGGTAATTCAAAAAATGCTATTAATACGGGAGATTTTAAAGTTGAATTATTGAACGGTTAGCAGGATAGGTGCAGGTGTCCAAACTGTCCCCTCTCCGGCGTTGCGGTAGGGATAAGCTAGGCGAGTACCATTGACTTCTACGTTGAAATGTTGGGGGCCACCCCAGTCAAGACCAATAATCGCAAGATGGTATTGACCTGCGGGCAACCCGACTTCATACGAACCCGATAGTGGTGTCCATAGCCCATTCAGTTTGATCTGACCTTGGTAAGGGTTATTGCTGATATTAATGGTAACATCGACAGCTTTGTCACCACTTTGGATTGTACCAACCTCATAACTTGCGCCCCATTGATAAGCGATCAAAATCAATTGATTGTCACATCCTGTTACACGTATGGTATTAGCCATATTGAAGCTCCTTTTCTGGAATAACAAAACAAATAACTGCCTATGACATTTTACGATGCGGGCAGTAGTGGGGTTGAACATATAGTAAAGTTTATATGCTTGGTTTTAGAGATCCGAAATCACTTGATTATATGGGTAGTGTTTGTTTCTTTTCTCAAGTTGAATATTAGTTTTATTCTTTTGGTTCATCTACTATCACTTTGAATGTATCCAAATGAATAGTGTGATTTTTTCTTATTGCGAAAATTAGATTTTTAATCACTCCCCACAAGTGGCGACTATAAATTAATGATCAAAAAGATAAAATTCATTTTTATGGAAAAAGCCTGAAAAATTCACTTATTAACAGCATTAAGGCGATGTATATACAACCTGCATTTTGCGAATATTATAGCCAGCAAACTGATCCAACCGCTTTACTTTTTCTGCAAGTTGTTTCGCCTGCGTTAAATTCGCCCCCGCATAAACAGCAAGAAAATCATAATCATCACTATTCACATTGGTGTAAAAAATCAAATCATCCAGATAATTTCCAGTACAGCCTTCTTTATCGTAAAACACTTTATTTTTTGGGAAGTACGCCTGCGCTTTTTTTCTTTCGGAATCCTGCAAACTACACTTGGGTAGTGATTTAAGTATGATTGCATAAAATGGCACCGATTCAACGCGACCAAATGGCAGGTCTGGCAACACAAATGACAAATCATCTGGCCTGAATGAAGGATGGGTATATTTAGGATCTGAATAAATTGTGCCAACTGGTAAACCTGCACCATCGAGAACAACATCTTTCTTAATTAATGCGTGATCTAATTTTGGCCTTACAATAAGCTTATCGACAAACTTTTTAGCTGGATCAACCAACTTTATACTACCACAACGCTCAAAACCACAGCCGGGGCTGCTTTTCGTTGCTACAGAAAATTGCACTACACCTGTGGCATTGCTTTTTCCCATAGGGCTGTGTTCATTATCACAAAAAGCTTGGATATTTTTGACTGGCTGACGGTTTTTATCACGCAAAGTCAGATTATAAGACAAGTTAACATCGCCCCAGCAACCACACATAGAACGCCCACAAATCGCGTCTGCCATTACTTGTGCATTCACAATCATCAGCAAGGCACCAATAAATTTTATCAGGTGATTTTTAATTTTCATAACCGAACTCCAACTTCATCATTTCCACTCTATTGATAATATAGCAAATAATCAAAAAAAAGCCCCAACAAGTGGGGCTTCAAACGGATGATCAACAAAAAAACTCAGGTTCATTTTTTAGGAGAGAGAACATTCATCCATGAATGTGTATTGCATGACACGACTATCAATAAGTATAAAAACTTCGCAACTTCAAGCTGTACTTTCCATTTGCAACGACAGTGTGTCTGTCATGGGTTTAAGTGTAATCAGTTATTTTCCGTTGCGACACTATCACTTTGGATACATTCGTTTGGGTCATCAATCAAAGCCATTTTATGCTTCATATTCAAATGACACGAGCGATAAAAGTGATGGTATCTGTATAATGGGTGAGTGCGGTGACTGCTGGTCTTGTCACTCCACGAATAGTTATAGCAAGTTCAGTATCAGGTAAATTACATCCTCCCGCTGTTGAACCTCCTGTACCAACACTAATTACCAGTGGATGATTTGCTGGAATGTTATCATTTTGATCAAAATAACCATATTCTAAGTATTTATCCGCCCCAAAAGTAGAATGGAGATTGCTCGATTTGATCTCATATTTGATAGGATCAAGTCCGTCTGATTCTAACTCCCAGTCAGAGTCAGCACTGAGTTCACAAACTCCGGTGAATGTGGTTGGATAGCCTGTGGCACTCATGCCGATAGTACCCATAGATTTCGTGATGGTATCATGAACGCTAGATAATTAATCAAAACTAAGATCGGTTTGTGTTGTTCCGGTGACAGCACTACCATTTAATCTGAATTCTGGTACATCAGGCGTAGCATACAGATTAATAGTATGGCTACCTTCAGTAGCGGCGAAAGCCGCGCCGCTTACAGCGCAGGCGATAGCGGCAATAATGAGTTGCTTTTTCATGGTATGTACTCCTGTACAAAGGTTTAGGGGAGAGTAAATAGCTGGGTCGGGGTGTTTCACGAGGTTGCCCTCAAGTCCAGCGTTTGGGTTTCGCCGGGTTTGCCCGTGACCCGTATCGGCGGGTTGCGCAAATCCGGCAGGGAAAACAGTTCGACGCGGTAATTGCCTTGGCGGATGTGCGATAAGCGCATTACGCCGTCCTCGTCGGTGAAAAATGGGATAGGTTTACCACCCTGTTTGGCATCCAGCGCGATCAATTGCCCGCCTTGCAGCTTGAGCGGTTGCCCGCTGGCATCGGCTAAATGCGCTTCTAACATTGCGCCGCGTTCCCCGCCCACTTTCACGCGATAGCCGCTTTTGTAATCGGGCATGACATCAAACTCGGTAGCGTCGAGGTCAAAGCCTTCCGGCAATACCGCGCTGTCGCTGCTGACATGTTGCACTTGGTACGAAGCGAGGTTATTCAGCACCGCTTTGCTGCCCGGTTGCATCACCGCGTCGTAACGCTCCGGCAAGCTGTCGAGCGTGTTTTCTTTGCGTTGGAATAAATTCTTGCCACGGCTGGCTGCCATTGGGTGTTCCAAACCTTCCGGCGGTTCGAGGATGGCGAAACTGTCATGCACCGGGCGACTCATCGCCACCGCACCGTCAGCAAACACAATCGCGGTATTCACATTCGCCGAACCGCTGTAACCCACTTTGCTGCTGGCAAGCTGCGGCGTGATGGATAAATTCGCGTCAAATGCTTCGCCTTGGTAGCGCACATCCGCCCCCAACCCAGTGTTGCCGCGCTCATTTTGCAAGCGCACCCCGCCGCTCAAACTGTCCACCCCGCGCTTACGCTTGCCGGAAATGCGGTATGCCAGTTGCGAACGCCCTTTATCATCGTGCGAACCGCTCACCGATTGCCCACGCCCGGAAGCGGTAGCATCCAGCGGCATACTGAAACCGACCCGCACCGACATATCCGCCGCACCCTTGGCATCGCGGCTTTGCGAGCCATACACCGACACGTTGAGGTTTTTACCCAAACGGGTACTCACCCCGGCATTGAGATTGGTGCGGGTTTTGCCATCGTGTTGGGTGGTGTGCGCCACCCCAAGATTGCCACTGGTGCGGTCGCTAAACGCTTTGCTGACACTGGCATTGAGTTGCTGCTTAACCGCCTGAGTGGAGGTGGTAGTCGTCGTACCGTCGTCTTGCGGATTGAGATTTTGGTAATCGGGTGTGAAGCGTTCGGCGGCAATATCCCACTGGATCGGGTGTTGTTTGTCGCCTTCCCCACGGTTATCGGGGCGGCGGCTGATTTGCACCCGTGCCGCCTGCCCTTTTTTGCCGTTGCGGCTTTGGCTGTGGCTGACCCCAGCGGTGACATTACCGATTTCCGTTGCCCAAATAATGTCGCCGCCCACTTGATGCGCCTTACCGTCGGTTTGCACATCGACCCCGGCGGTGAGGTTCTCGGTCACACCTTGCTGGTAATAGGCACTGGCAACCGGGCGTTTGGTGTCGTATTTGAGCTGGTCGGCTTCGCGGCGCGAGGGGAAACCGACGCTAATGGAATAGCGCGAAAATTCCGGGCTTAACAAGCGGCTGTCGGTAAAGCGGCTGAATTCTTGCGTGGTGATTTTGCCAAGATCGTCTTTGATGCGCAGCTTGACGCTAGTGCCGCCGAGTGCGTCGAGTTCCGCCAACTCGTGTTCCCCTGCTTGTAAGCGCACACTGCGGTGTAAGCGTCCATCAAGGTAAATATCGACTTCGGCGGGGCTGCTCAGGCTGAAACGCTGGTTGCCTTGCGGGGTGTATTCGCGTGAGCTTGCCCAAGTCAAATCACGCGTCACTTGCACCCCGCCGAGGGGTAACGAGCCTTGGAAATTGCGACTTTCAGTGCTGATGTCGCCAATGCGATAGCGGTGTTCCTCTTCCGCATCGTCGATGACCAAGCGGGTGTAATCGCGGGTCAACTTACCCGGTTTGCCGTTCGTGCCGTGTTGGTAGGTGTGTTGATTTTCCAGCACAAAGCCGTGGACATTGACCGCGCTTTCCGCCCGCACATTGAGGCTGGGTTCCGCGCTGCTATTGCTGAAATCTTGCAAAATCCCACTGCTAAGATTGATGTAACCGCTGACTTTAGCAGGGTCAGCCAAGCGTTCGGGAATAACGTGCTGCTTGTCACCGGGTAACGCACTGAGTAACGAGCGCATCCGCCGGTTCATGCTTTTTTTGTCGATTTTGACCGCGACGGCTAATTCTTGAATGTCGTAATGGGTGCGGATACCCGCCGCTTCAAGTGCGCTGGCACTGAGCCAACCGCTGTTAGCCGCGTTTTTTTCCAGCGATTTGAGCAAGGATTCTTTCAGGTAAGGGCGTAATTTGGGTAGCAATGCCTCGCGCTGCAATTGGGTAATGGTTTTGCCATTGGTGCGGGCGAGGATTGTGCCTTGAACATTGCCATTCACCCGCAACTCGGCTTCGAGTTCGCCGGGAAGTTGCTCGTTTTCTTTACCGAAGGCTTCCCGAAACAGCGCGTCCAACTCTTCTTCGCTGTTGCCATTCGCAGCAATATTGGCATGACTCGCCCCCGTCGCCAGCAGCAACGGGGAGAGGTAAAGCCAAAGATGAGGGTTCAGGGCTTTCATGGTGTTAATCGGCAGCGGTTAGCGACCGGCTGCCAATTGCCCCTGCCACTGGACGCGCTCATCAAATCCAGCAGGCAGTGGCATTTGGAAGTGGCGAGTCGCGCCGCCCAACAGGTTTTGCCCTTGTAGATTGCCGAGTTGCTGCCCGCTCAGGTTCAATGTTTTGATGCCTGCCTTAAGTTGCAAACGGGTGGCATTGAGAATGATGTGTTCTTGCGCGGGGTTATGCACGCTGATAACCAGATATTGCCCTTGTTTGCGTATATCTTGCACTTGCAACATCGCAGGGGTAGTGCTGGTTTGGTTGGCGGCGGCTTCGGTGGCGGCCATTTCTTCGCGGGTTGGGGTGTAATCGTCACCTTTGCTGGCGGCGGGTGCGCTGTTGCCCGTACCCGGCTTGACGTAAAGCGCACCTTCCATCGTCATTACCACATTGATGCTAATGTCGCCGCCTTGTTCGAGTTTGACCGGCACTTGTTTGGCAATGAAACGGTAGGCTTGTTCGCGGCTGACATTACCGCCTTGCCATTTCACTTTGACTTTTTGCGTGCCACCCGCCGGAATCACCACTTGCGACGGTTGCACGCTGAAATGGTTATTCGCAGCTTGGCGAGTTTCTGAACCATCGCTGCGCTGTTGGCGAGTAGTAACATCAAACTGGATCGCGGCAGGTTTTTGGGAACTGTTGGTGAGCAGATACACCTGTTCGGCTTTCGGACCGGTTGGCTCCAGCGCGGCAACCACGGGTGAAAGCTGGAAAGCATAGGCAGCAGGGGCTAAGGTAGCGAAGCCTAAAGCAGCGAATAAAGGCAGGGAAAAAGTGCGTGCGGTTTGCATTGGTAGTCTCCATACATTATTGAGGTGATGGAGCTATTGTGACGGGAAAGCAAGGCCAATATAACTATCTAAACGAATGTATCAATTTGAATAGTAAAGAATTTATGATCTTTTATTTTTACTGTGAATGCCAGCTTTTACTGATTAGCTGTGGTTTATTTCAGATTAAGGGGATGCGTAACACCACCCGATTATGCAATTTGGGCTTATCACGCAATTCAAACCTAACATCACCGCCCAGCCGCGCAATCCGTGTTTGAATCGAGCCTAACCCCGTCCCTGCTTTCCAGGTTGCAGGATCAGAAACCCGCCCGTCATTGCCCACCAAAATCTGTAAAGTGCTGGCATCCATCTGGAAGCGCAGGCTGAGTTGTGCGGGTGCGGCGTGCTTCAAGGCATTGCTGACGGTTTCGCGTAACAGTTGCGTGATTTCCAACACCAGTTTAGGGGTTAAAGCATGAATACTTGCGTCACCGGTTTGCTGCCAATGCAGGGTGACACCTGCTGCATCGGCGCGTTCGGCAATTTCTGCCCGCCAATCGGCTAGGTGGTCTTCCAAACGTAACGGCGTGGTTTTCAGCGATAAACGGATAGTATCGCGCAAGGTCATCAGGGCTTGTTTAGCAGATTCCTTGTGGTTGGGGTCGGGTAGCTGATGGGTCAAGGTCAGCAGTTTTGAACCCAAGCTGTCGTGCAGGTCGTGCATAATGCGCCGCCGCTCTTCCATAATGGCTTGCTGGCGCATTTCGCTGGCGTTGCTTGCCATCCGCGCTACGGTCAGCAGCGATTCGGTGTTTTTTACGTCGGTTTTGTGGAACAAACGCGCGGCGCGTTGTTTACCACTGAGCCGGTAAGAGCGGGTGTTATCGAGACTGGGGATTTGCAGGTGCAAGCCATTATCCGATAGCTGGGTGTGCGTAATGGTTTCAGGTAAGGGCTCCAGATGCAGCGGGTGAAAACGTTGTTGCAGCGATTCCAACCAGCGTTGCTCAAAGGTGTCTTGGGAAACCGCATCCGACAAGCTGCTGCTAAACGCGGGCAGGAAATCCTGCAAGTTTTGCTTTTCCGCCGGAATCACTTTCCCCAGCAACCATTGACGCAGCGGGAAATACAAAAAGCCTGCAATAATCACCGAAATGCCCAGCGCGTAACTATCAGAGAGCTGGAACAACGCGGTGACACTCAAATCAATCGCCGCCACCAAACAGCCGCCGAGTAACCACAACAGCGATTTCAACCACCAAAATTCAATATCAAACAAGCGGTAGCGCAAAATGCCCACCGCCAACCCTACTGCAATCAATAGGAATAGCATCAATATGATCGTATTCCCCACCAACGGCAGTTTCCCGAACAAAATAGGGATAACGTGTATCGCCACAATCAGGGTGCTAGGCAACATAAACGAAGTAGCGAGAACCAGCAAGGCAGCGCGTTCGACCGGTTGTTGGCGGGTGCGTCGCCATTGCAGGATGATCGCAATGGATGCCCCGATGTAAATCAACGGATGTTGCGAGTAATACATATGCCCCGGCGATTCAAACCAGTGGTAATGGTAGTTGACGATGGTTAAAGCCGACCCACCCAAGGTAAGCCATAACAGCCAATTTCCGCGTACCAACGGCGATGGCGCGTAACACAAAATCAGCACCATCAGTGGCGCGGCGATGCCGATCCCCGCCACTTGCAACAGCAACACCTGCTGCAAAATCTCCGGTGGCAAATAAAATTCCGATGCCACCACACATACGCCACCCATCACAAACAGGTAATAAAATAGCCCGTGCATCAGCAACAACGCCGACGCTTGCTGATTAGGGCGATACGTCCACACCAATACGCCCACCAAAGGTGAAATCAAATTGATTAAACTCAGCAACCAAAATGTCAATGGCAAGGCAGACAACGGGGTGTAAAGCAGCGGTGTCAAGGTAACATTTTCCCCAGTCACCGTAACGAACGTCACTCCCACCGGATCAGTAAAAGCGCGGTGTAACGTCGCTTGCCGTTGATAAAACGCATCCAATTGCGCAAACGTGGCAGGTGACAGCGGCGGAAAATCGTAAAGCAACGGCGCGAGTTTCAGCAACCCTTGCGCGGTTTGCACCCCGGTCAGAACTTCGCCAACGGATAACTTGCCAGCAGCGGGAGAATCCGCGTCTATCGACTCAACCACCACGGTGTCGGGTAGCGTACCAGCCACCGCATTAATCCCCGTCCAAGGAGTTTGCATCAGCAAATAAACGGCGGTCATTTGTGCAAACGCGACAAACAGCAGCACCGCTAACAACACATTCGCCGGGGTAAGTATCGCTTTATTCATGCGCTTGCGACGGTGATTGCAGCGGGATACGGATTTGCACCCGATTATGCGGGCGCGGCTCCGGGCGTAACTGGAACTGGATGTCACCACCGAGTTGCCGGGTACGGTTACGCAAGCTGCTTAACCCCGTCCCTGCCCGCCAGCCTTGCGGGTCAGAAACCTTGCCGTCATTGCCGATGAGGATGTGTAACTGCCCGTGTTGCAGGGTGAATTGCAGACTGAGCACTTGCGGGGCGGCATGTTTCAAGGCATTGTTGACCGCTTCGCGTAACAGTTGGGTAATTTCCAGCACTTGCTTGGAGGTAAGCAGGTGTTGCTCAAGCTGTCCGGTTTGTTTCCAAGTTAAATGAACACCAGCGGCTTCAGTGCGATCGGTTTGTTCTGCCCGCCAATCTGCCAAATGGTCTTCGAGTTTGAGTGGTGAGGTTTTCAGCGATAAACGAATGGTATCGCGCAACGTCATCAGGGCTTGCTTGGCTGCCTCCTTACCTTCCGGGTCAGCCAGCTTGTGGGTGAGGGTTAGCAGTTTCGCACCGAGGCTATCGTGCAGGTCACGCATAATGCGCTGGCGTTCCTCGAAAATCGCTTGCTGGCGGGTTTCACTGGCACTGCTTGCCATACGTGCAATGGTCAAAAGCGCATCAACGTTTTTGACATCCGCTGAGTTGAACAGGCGCGAGGCGCGTTGTTTACCGCTGAATTGATACGCATGATTCGCCGCGAGTGTTGGAATCAGCAAGTGCATTCCGTTATCCGACAGTGCGGTGTGGGAAATCGCTTCGGGGTAAATTTCCCAATGCAACGGATGAAGGCGTTGCAGCAACGTTTCGCGCCAACGCTGCTCAAATTCTACCAGCGAAGTAGCTTGCGCCATCACCTGACTAAACGCCGGTAGCGCGGCTAACAGCGGCTGGCGTTCTGTCGGCAATAGGGTTTCCAACAGCCATTGGCGCAACGGGAAATACAAAAAACCCGCGAGCAGTACCGCCCCGCCCAAAGCATAGGTCGTCGAAGTTTGGAAAACGCTCACCAACACTATATCCAGCACTACCACCAGACTGCCACCCACAATCCACAACAGCGATTTCAGCCACCAGTATTCAATGTCAAACAGCCGAAACCGCAGAATCCCCACCGCCCAACCTGCAAAAATTGCCACCAACAAGGTGCGCGTTGCCACATCCCCAATAATGGCAGAGCCGCCCAACATCACCGGAATGGCGTGGAGTAACATAATCAGCCAAACGGGTAATAACACCGACAATTGCAGCATCAACAAGGTAGCGCGGTTCAACGGGTTGCCGATTGCGCCCTGCCACTGTTTGTAAAACAACCACGTCGCATACAACACGAACGGCACGATGGGCAGCATAAAACTGTGGATCGGCACTTCCCACCAGCGCATGGGGTAATTCACCGAATGCAACAACAGCACGGTAGCCGTAACCGGCAATAACCAACGCGGCGCGACCCGGCGCGGGTAGTAACACAAAATACTGAACAAGCTGGTCATGAATAAATTGAAGCACGCCGCCTCAATGCCCGCCATCGTCGCCGTCAGTTGCGGCGGCAGGTAAAACTCTTTGCTGATCGCAATACGGAACACACTTTCAGCCACAAAATAGCTAAGACTCGCCACCAGCAAGCTATTTGCTTCCAGCGTATTGGGCCTGTACGTCCACACGATCACCCCCAACATCAACCCCACCACATTGGCAAGCAACAGCCACCAAAACACACCCGGCAAGTCGTCAATGTGCGTGTGTGGCTCAGGCTTAAACACGTTACGTCGCCCATCCGCCGTGACCAGCACCAGCGGCTCATTCGCCAGAAATGCCTGTTGCAATTGCCCTTGCACTGCCAACAGCGCATCAATATCCGCGTAGGTGCGTAAAGTCAGCGGCAACACCAGCAGTGCTTTTTCCAGCGGAATGCGTTCCCCACGAAACTCAAGATGCGACAACACGTCACCCACCGCCAACTCAGCCACCAACGGCGAATCCGCATCCACCGCCGTGACTGCCAGTTGTTCACCCTGAATCTGTAAACGCACCCCAACCCACGGCTGCTGCAAGCGCACGCCCAACACCATCGCTTCGACCAACACCACAAACAACAACGCCAGCAAAAACACATTGGCGGGAATGAGTGACTTGTCGCGCCCGATTTTCAACATACCCTTAAGAAGCTTCGGTGCTGACCAACCCCATGCGGCAGGCTTCCACCGCAGCTTCGGCACGGCTGGAAATATTGAGCTTTTGGTACACATCGCGGATGTAACGTGCCACGGTATTGCCCGAAAGCCCTAACAATTCCGCCACTTCTTTACGGCTCAAACCCTTTGCCACCAACACCAACACATCGCGTTCCCGCTGGCTGAGGCTGGTAGCATCTGAGGTTTCGGCATTGCTGGGGGTTGCCGTTGCTGACTTGTTGGTGGGTTGTGAAAAACATTGCAAGATACGGCGGGCAATGCTGGGGGAAAGCGGCGGATCGCCGGTCAAAATACCGCGCAATTTCTGGATAAACACCTGCTCGGATGAATCTTTCAGCAAGTAACCGTGCGCACCATTACGTAATGCGGTAATGATATGTTCGTCGTCGTCAAAAATGGTGCTGGTGATAATGTAAGCGTTAGGAGATGTTTTGAGAATACAACCAATCAAATCCAAGCCATTACCATCCGGCAGATTGATGTCAACCAAGGCTAAACTGACCGGATTGGTTTTCACAAACTGGCGTGTGGCGGCACATGTCGGGCAAACCTTCACCGCAACGCCTGTAAATGCGCGTTCCAATAAGGCTTGTAACCATTCCCCGGTTTCAGGAATATCTTCAACGATTAACGCGGTGTGCATAATATCTACCTTGCCTTATATTTTTGCGTGCATGTGAAGCAGAGCGTAGCAAATCTGGTGTGCATTGATCCGCCAAAACCCGACAAAATCCGTGAACTTTAAGACAAATAGCCTGAATCAGCGGTAAATTCCCCATCATCCATTCACCACTTTTCGCGCGTTTCGGTGTATTCTCAAAGCAAGCAATTAGGGAATCCCCAAAGGTGAAACCATGCCAGAGAGTGTATGGATTATGTGTTGCGGCAAGCTGGGACGCTGCATCGCGCAATATTACAACCGTGAAAACGTGCCGGAAGTGATCGGCTGGGTCAGGACTAACGCCGCACTCGAAGCCGGACTCGCCAATGGCGTTCGCCTGCGCCAAGGTAAATTAGACTCCAGTTGCACCCAACCGTTTTACACCCGCGAAAATGTTTGGGTATTCTGGTTCGCCCCCCCACCCGCACGCGGTGTCAGCGATATTCGCCTGCGCCGATTTTTACTATCCGCCGGAACAGCCATAGATCGCCTGTTACTGTTAAGCCATCACCGCGATGAGCCAGCGCACACCCCACGCGAACAACGTTACGCTGATGCGGAACAGGCTGCTAAAGCTTGGGCGCAACAATCAGGGCGTGAACTTGTGATTGTACGTCAGCCTCCTCACGGTGATGCCGACACACCAGAACAACTAGCCGCTTTATGCCAACAAGCGATGCACCAAGCCACCGATGGTGGAGTCTTGATCACAACGGCAACAAATCCAGCCAATGTTTAAAGGAGAGTACGTAATGAAAATCACCCTGCAAAAGATGCTATTGGCGGTAGCGGTATTGTGGTTGTCAATGGTATTGCCTGTTGCGGCAATGGAGGCTTCCGTCGCTGCAAGTGGACAGAAAATTGTGGTTGGGGCAGGCGTGAGGGTGCGTAATGCACCATCAGTCAGTGCTAAAGAAGTTGGCAAACTGACCTTGGGTTCGGTAGTGGATGTCAGTCAACGCAGCAAAGAGAAAGCGAAAGTGGGCAGTAATACGGCTTACTGGTATCAGATTTCCAGCCCCGTCAGCGGGTGGGTGTTTGGTGGCTTTACCCAAGATTTTGATGCGGCTCATCCCGATGCGGCGTGGTTGGAGCTGACTCGCGCGAAATTGGGCAAGGAAGATAAAGTGTTGACGGGTGATGCTTTACCTCTGGGTTTTTCCGACGCGGTTGAATTGGCGACTTTCGCTAAAACGGCTGCGGCCAAAAGCACAGACCCGGAAACCCAAGGCGAACTGGCGTTGGCACGTTTGCGGGCTATGCAAATCGCCGCGTATGCACTGCCGATGGAGCAGGAAAAACGCGCTGCTGAGCCTTATGCCAGTTGGCTGAAAGCGCAGGGCGACCAAGTGTTTGCCGATGAAGTTTCGGGTTCTTATCTGGTTCCTGCCGCTCATTTTTGGAAGTTGGCAGATAAATACAAAAATGCCGCGATCGGCGATGCCATTGCGTTCCATGCCGCCAATGCTGCTTTGGGCGGTGAGTGTGAAGGGTTTATGTCCTGTTATTCGGTTGCCAGCCAAAGTTCGGAAGGTGAATACCTAAAACGTTTCCCCAAGGGCAAATACGTTGAACCCGCATTGGCAATGGTGAAAACCACGCTGGACGCTTTGCAAGCCGATTGGGATAGCCAACGCGATGAACGAGCGGAAACCAATCTGGCAGGGTGGGAAGCGATCCTGAAATCCGTGGAAGGCAAAACAGCAGAACAGTTGCGGAAACAGCTCAACCGTTTGAAAGCGAGATAAATTTACGCACAGATCAAACGGCTGGCATGTAAGCAGTGGCTTTTCCGCGTCAGCCGTATCCTGACCGTATTCAACAACTAATCAAAATCCGCCCATCCTCAATACGCACAGGATAAGTTTGCAACGCAATCTCCGCCGGTTCTGCCAAGGCTGCGCCGGTTTTTACGCTGAATTCGCCCCCGTGTAACGAGCAATGAATCCGCTCCCCTTTTAAGCACCCCAGATACAGCGAGGAATCTTCGTGGGTGCAGCGGTCATCCACCGCGTAAAATTCGCCGTCGACATTGCACACCAACATGCGTTTACCGTTGGCAGCGTCCACACGTTTGGTTTTGCCGGGTTTGATTTCGTTTATACTGCCTGCATCGAATTGGGAGTTGTTCATGGATACGTCTAACCAAAAAGTGTGGATTATGGGCTGTGGCGATATAGGTCGCCGTGTCGCACGGTTATACCAAAACGAGGGTACTAAGGCTATAGGCTGGGTACGCAGTGAGGAATCCCTACAGTTGGGCTTGGCACAAGGTTTAGCCATGCGCAAAGGTGACGTGGATCGCGGCAGCTATTTCTCGATTTTCGCGCTGGATGAAGCCTTGGTTTACTGGTTTATGCCGCCGCAACCCACCGGCGAAACCGATGACCGCTTACGCCGCTTCCTCAAAGGCATGGATGCTGCACCGCGAAAAATCGTGCTGATCAGCACCACTGGGGTTTACGGCGATTGTGAGGGGCGATGGATTGACGAAAACGAACCGCTCAAACCCGTCGCAGCCCGTGCCAAACGCCGTGCGGATGCGGAAGCTGCGTTGCAGGAGTGGGCGGCACGGTTTCGTGGTGATACGGTGATTTTGCGCGTACCGGGCATTTATGCCACCGACCGCTTACCGCTCGAACGCTTGCGGCGCGGTGAGCCGGTGTTAAACGCTGCCGAAGCACCGTGGACTAACCGCATTCACGCCGATGATTTGGCAATGGTGTGTAAACGCGCAATGGAGGTCGCCCCCTTTGATGCGATTTACAACGCCACGGATGGACATCCGTCCACCATGACCGACTACTTCAACCAAGTCGCGGATTTCGCCGGATTGCCGCGCCCGCCACAAGTCAGCATGGAACAAGCGCAAGCTGCGATGAGCGCGGGAATGTTGTCGTATTTGCAGGAATCGCGGCGCATTGGCAATAGCAAATTGCTGTCTGAGCTGGGGGTTAGTTTGCAATACCCGTCGTTGGCAGATGCACTGGCACACCATGACCAGCCGGTGCTACCCGCTTGTGCTAATATCAAATCCAAACACGTTCAGGAGAAAGCCTATGCCACCCTTAGCACGCCAACTTGATTATATCAGCGTAGAAAATTACCTCGCAGGTGAACGCGAGAGCGAACAAAAATACGAGTACGTCGATGGAAAGATGTGCGCAATGGCAGGGCAGGTGCCAACCATAATCGTATTGCTGGCAATTTGTATGCTTTGATTTGGAGTCACCAGCGAGGCAAACCTTGTGAACCCATGACCAGTGATATGCTGGTTAAAACCACTGCACAGCGTTTTCGTTACCCCGACTTAATGGTGGTATGTGAAGATGATGCATCACAAAATACCTATGTACGCGAAAACCCGACTCTCATTGTAGAGGTGTTATCTGGTAGCACCCACCGCAAGGATAAAACCGAAAAACGCGCCGAATACCTCGCCCTACCCAGCTTGCTGAAATACATGCTAATCGAACAAGATATTGCCGAAGTCGTGGTGCAACGCCGCAGCGAGACATGGCGCTCCTCGTATTACTACCCCGGCTCTGAAGTTTCCATCGAATCCATCGGTCTCACGGTCGCGGTCGAGGCGATTTATGAGCGCGTGGATAATGCGGATATGCGGGCGTTTTGGGCAGAAAAGGGAGAGTAGTATTTAAGAGCATCTTAATCGTCCCCAACTAAGAATATTGTAAATTATGGAAACGCTCATCAGACAAACGGGACTAGATCTAAGATCAAAGAGCGGGTAAATTTACGCATATATAAAAAATATACAGAGTAAGACAGCACTACATTGCACTGTTAGCTAACTGCGATGTGGACAACCCTCCCGAGGAAAAACCCGCATGTTCCTAGAAAAAAATGAACCAGAGCAGTTAGTTAGCGACAAGTCAGAGGGAGTGTTTGCAACAGTACGCAGTAAAGCCCTACGAATGCGCGAAATTTGGCAGAATATTTACCAAGAATTTCAAAAATCCGACTCGCGATATACGGATGAACTCAAAGCGCACAATACGCACTTTGAACAAGCATTAGACAAGCTACTCGCCGACTTGACTACTCCAATGTTAACACTTGCCACCACCGGCACAACCAGCAGTGGCAAGAGTACACTGGTAAATTTATTATGTGGTGCAGACATTATGCCGCGCATGGCTGGTGAAATGAGTGCTGGAATTGTTACCATTAAGCATTCCAGCAAAAGGCAGCGACATTTAAAAATCCAATCAACCGAAAATGCTACTTGGGACTGTGGTGAATGGCAAGACCTGAACGATAATGAAATTCGGGAGAAACTCACCAGCACAATGGATTCATTCAATCGGGCAAAACAACACGTTGATTTATCAAGTCCCATCATTGAACTGACATATCCAATTGCCTGTTTTTTCCCTTATGCGGGACTATTGAATTTAAGTGATCTGCCTGAAAACACACAGTTCCAGATCATCGATCTGCCAGGAAAACGTAATCAGGATGACCAAATCAATAGTTCTGTGATTCAGCATTGCCGTCAGGCTCTTTCGATAGTCACTTACGATATGGCACAGACCGATGAGAAGTTACGCCAATCCCTGATGGAAGAGGTATTGGATCAGGTCAAACTCATGGGGGGATCACCGGCTAGAATGCTTTTCGCATTAAACCGGATTGATGTGTTCAGCAAAGACTATGATTGGCAGCGACGTGAACAGGAGGCAGTTAACCAAACTATCGAAGAAATCAAGCAAATTATCCATGAGCGACTACCGGAACACCGTCAATCATTGGAACGATTATCATACGGCAAATTAAGTAGTTTGCCAGCGCTGCTTGCTTGGCAGATAAAAACCACTGAAAACAATAATAAAACATCAGCGGCTGAACAAATAAACGATCATTTCGCCTTTATGATTCCTGAAAAAATCAAAGAAGATTTGCCACGTTCCGTAAAAAAATGGAATGATGTTGAGTACGGCAACATTAGCAATGCCATTTGGAATAGTAGTTACGCTAATGATTTCTATGCTTTATTAGGACAGCATATTCATGATAATTTCTCCAAATTAGTGATAACCCCTACATTGATAGCCTTTGAAGACAGGACAATGGTTATTCTTAATGACATTATTAATAGTTGTAACGCCAAAATTGATATAATGACCAACGGTTACGAAATTGTCGAGCAAAACTTACGCACTGATCACGAAGCCATACTGGCTATTTTAGAAAGCTCTTATACTGAGCTGATGCAGCCTATTGAAAACTTGCCAAGTGTTGGTGAGAACGAGATGAAAGAGCTACGCAACATTATAAACTCAACTAAAAATCATCAAGGTTTTTATCAAACCCTACCAGAAGGTACATTGAGTCCTTTGTATACTGCTTCCGAAGAAATTAATAGGTGGTTGTCAGGAGCATTAGAAGGCGCGATGCAATCATTGAAGCAAGGGAAAATTAATTTTTCAGGAACACAAGCAGACTATCTTTCATCAAAACACCAAGACAGACTTAGTGTCATTTGTAAAAACTTGATGGGAAAAGGTTATACAACCGAAATAGCCAACAGAGGAACAATAATCACTTCTATAGAAAATAAAACAGAAGAAATGGACAGGCTAAAAAAAGGATTAAGTGATTTTTCTGGGAAGTTATCTTCATTATTGCATGACATATACATTGAAAAGTCTAAAAGAGAAAACCATAGGATTCGAGAGTCTTTAGAAAGCACTATTTTCAATTTTTTTGAATATCTTAATAAGAAAATAAAAGAAGGAAGCATTGGCCTAGCTATTAAAATTCCATCGTTAATTTTACAAGATATTGCATTTAATAACGCCTTACACATCAATCTAACAAACGACTTAACAAAAGACAAGCCAAGCTCAAGAAGAAATCCTTGGCGATTATGGACTATGACACAAAGTGTAATTTATACGGATATACCTTCGACAGCAAAATTACATGAAGAATATATAAAGAACTTGAATGCTATAGAAAAAAATTCTGTCAAATCATGCGTGGAAATTACGAAAAAGTATCTTGAAGAAATTGAAGTAAAAATGACTCGTTATATAGATGCAACCATGGATGATCTCGGTGAAAAATATGAAACAGCATTCGATGAAATTCAAAAAGATTACAGCACCAATATAGATTACTGGGAAAAACTCAAAATTAAACCCAATGAACTTATGAATATTTTACAAAACATTAAGGCGGCATGAACATGCTTTTTTCTAAAAATAAAAAAATCTTTTTTGCAAATACATTTCTTGCTATCAATATGATAATGGAAGTCGCTATTGCTGATACAACATCAAACATTACTGATGCAACATCAAACATTACCGAATCAACATCAAATAATTACTTAACGCCTTCCGTTTTGGTGATTATATTATTATTGATAATAATAGCGCAATTTATTCGATCACAACTTAAACAAAGAGAAGAAGTAAAAAAATGTTTTTCATTATCATTGATAATAACCTCAAACAAATTAAGCAAGTATACAGATACTGATCTCGTTAAAAACAAAAAAATTAGTTTGGATGAAGTAACGGCTCTTATTAATCAAAGTAGTTACTTCATGATTGAAATTCCAAAAAAAAACAGCATGGAAAATAGCGGAAAATCAGATTACCCAGACCCTGATAAAGAAATAGATTTTCTTGTCAAGATTAATGGAGAAGGCAAAGAAAACATAACAACGCATCAAACAAAAATGGGCTTGCGTGACAGCATCACCTCACCACAATGCACTTTAGAGTTTATGCAAAAACTCAAAATGACCATCCCAGAAGAATTCATAAGAAGCATTTAACCAAAGGCCCACTTGTCATGGATTGGAAATCAATTTCAAAAGTTTATGCCACTAAATTAAAATCTGCATTAGATGTGCAACGTCATGCCTTGCAATTGGCAAACTTGTCACAAGCTCGCCAAGCGGGCATCACCGAGGCACAAATTAACAAGTTGCAGCAAGCAGGTAAGATTGCTGAGAAACAAATGCATCGTCTGGATAATGGTGAGTTTCGCATTGCAGTCGTGGGATTAGAGAAGGCAGGAAAAAGTACGTTCATTAATGCATGGCTGGGCTGTGACCTATTGCCCGCCAAAACCGAACGCTGCACGTTTACTACCACTCAAATTTATTCTGTTCAACATACCAATGAGCAACGCTTTGAAACAGAACCTAAAACAACCGCAGCTTTCCGTTTATACGAAGATGAATTAACCAGTCAATCCAACAGTGCTGACCGGAGTGCTGCCCAAAAAGCCGTAAATGATCTGGAAGTTATCCGCAAACACCGTAATACGCTGCAAGAAATCCTTACAGAAGGTAAACGCTCTCAAGTTTTCACTCAACTGACAGACATAAAAGAAACGCTGACTAAATATGTGGCGGATGAGCGTTATGCCCATGCCATGCAGGAAGCACGACTTTATACTCGCGAACTCGCGGCTGTAGATGGTGTAGTATTTTATGATGTACCAGGGCTGGATTCCGGTTTATCTAAACACATCGAAGAATCGAAAGCGATGCTAGCAGATTGTGATGCCATTATTTTGGTACAACGTCGCGACATCAGTCTTAAAGCTTATGAACAGGATTTAATTCGATTTGGGGAAAATGGTGATCCGTATCTCAAACTAGCAGATAAACTATTTGTATTCTGGGGACAAGTAGATTTGCAACCTTCCCGCACTATTTTAGAAGAAGACTGGCAAAAACTGCTCGCTATCTGGCAAGCGGAAAACATCCCAGAAAATCGGATTGTTCGTGGTTCAGCCGGAGCTCATTTGGTGTTGCAGGGTTTTGACATCCCTAAAATTGGTTCGCTAAGCAGCGTACAAGAAAAAATGACATTACTGACTGATATTACCGATCTTAGCGAATTGAAACAAGCCACTGGCATTCCCGAATTACAGTGCCGGATCCAGCATTATCTGAATATTGAGCGCACCACTTTACTAGAAAAACGCTGTAAAGGTATGTTAGAAGATATTACCAACACAGCCCAACACATTTACCAAACTATCAGCAAGCTCTATCCAGAAGATCCCGAACAAGCCAAACGCAAACAAGACGAAAACAATATAAAAGAGTTTTATCAATGGCAGAAACCACGATGGGATAAAATTCATGCAAACATTAATAAAATCAGCAAAAATTATCTTGACAACATAGCTATTTTTAATAATTTTAGCGAAAGCTATGCAATCTCGGTACAGCACAAGATAGAAAATTTGCCATCACGTCAAGTGGATGCACGTAACCTCGTATTCGATAAATGCAGTACTCCTGTTTTTGATCCAGCAGCTAGTAACCTTGCATGGCGTGAAAAGCTCTATAAAGAATCACGTGAACTACTAAATGCTATTGCTACTAATATGGCTAACGGCTTGGTGCAAGAGGCTCACACGCTGATTGACGACATGAAGCAAGAATTATGGCATTCCGATGATGTCGAATCACACTTGATTGAAGATAAACAACACTACCAACACGATCTTGAGCGCAGTTTTAATACCTTATTCATGCGTTTTGCACGACCGGTAGTCGAAACATTAATCAGAAAACCCGTTGGCAGTACCGCCCGCACAGAAATTATCAAACGTCTGGATGTCGATATTGAAAGCATCGACAATTACGTTGAAACGGATGAACCCGCTTTCCATCGCATCAAACGCTACGCCAAACATGGCTCTAGTTTACTGACTAATGCCAAGTTACGTTCTGAGATTTTAAGTACGTCTGCGGCAGCAAAATTTGTCTTACGTAAAAACTTCATGACGAATATCGCTGTAGACTTGCTTGAAGAAGCTGCCGACACCATTTCCAGTAACGACAGCAATCATTACGACACAGTAGTACTTGAAGTGGAAGCCGACATTCAGGCATTAGAACATTTTCTATTACAAGGAATTTTCGATGCCGCAGGTTTTAAAACATTCCGCGAACAAGAATTATCCAGTCTACGGGATTCTTTCCTCGAAAAAGAAAGTACATGGCTAGGTGTGATGCAAAATGAATGGAAAAATGGCAATCCCGCCCTTTTGAAGGAATTACCCCCTCATTTACAAAATCTAAAATTTGATACGGTTGTCAGCGATAAATTGCGGCAATTGGGCATTGCCCTACACCAATAGTCCACAAAACACTAATTCCAATTTAGAGGCATCTATATGAACATATTGCCCACATCAACACCAATTGAAACGACGGAAGAGCCTAAGCTGGGCGATCATTTGGTTTCTCCTCGCACAGGGTACACACATCATGGTATTTATAGCGGTGGTGGTAAAGTCATTCACTATTCTGGATTGGCAGATGGCTTACAATCAGGAGCAATAGAAGAAACAACACTCGAAGCCTTCAGCAACGGACGCGGTTTCACGATAAGACACTACAACAACCCACGCTTTAAAGGTCGATATGTCGTAGATCGGGCTCTATCGCGTTTGGAAGAAGACCTATATTGCGTTCGGACGAACAACTGTGAACATTTCTGCGAATGGTGTATTAACGACGAACACAGTAGCGAACAAGTCAATAGTGTGAAAGCTTTAGCAATAGCCGCAGCTCTAGTCATTGTACCAAGGCTTATCGTACCCTTGCCTGTTACCGTCGCTGCCACTATCGGCTATGGTGCATATCGTTTAAGTAAAGACGCTCTGTCACCAGCACAAAAAGAACTTTGACAATATCACGCTCAAGCTGTCGAGATCTATGTCAGGAACTTGAGTTAGAAACCGATTAGATTGTGTGACTTAACAGACTTTCAACGAACGCAGGCACAATCTTACTGGCTAACCCGTTGATAGACTTGTGGAATAACCCACTGTTACTGCTGGGGTCAAGGTTTAACTCCAGCGTGTGTGCACCGTTATTACGGGCAACTTCCACAAAACCAGCGGCGGGGTAAACGTTCCCAGATGTGCCGATGGAAATGAATAAATCGCAGTTTAGCAAGGCGGTTTCGATGGTATCCATGTACAAGGGCATTTCACGAAACCAAACGATGTGTGGGCGCATTCCGCCGGTTTTTCCGCAATGGTTGCAGGCAGTGTGCGTACCAATGTCTTCTTGGCACTCATAACCCGTGCCGCAATGGTTGCAGCGGATTTTATTCAATTCGCCGTGCATGTGTAGCAGGTTGTCACTGCCAGCACGTTCGTGCAAATCATCGACGTTTTGGGTAACGATCAACACATTGCCGGAATGTTCACGCTCCAAGCGGACGAGGGCAAGATGTGCGGCGTTGGGTTGCACCGCCGGATCACGCAATTGCTGGCGGCGGGCGTTGTAAAATTCGTGTACCAGCGCGGGGTTTTTGGCGAAACCTTGCGGGGTGGCGACTTCTTCGATGCGGTGGTTGTGCCACAAACCATCACTGGCGCGGAAGGTTTGAATGCCGGATTCGGCGGAAATGCCCGCGCCGGTGAGGATGACGATGTTGGTGGGGTGGGTCATGGGATGCGCTCCGCGTTCTTCAATGTGTATGTATTTGATTAAGCAACTATTCCCAGTAAATCCAGAAAACGCGCAGGTTTGATGGCCTGCGTTACGCCATACGGTGAGTTTGGAAAATCCTGTATATTGCCAGTAACCAGGTAGTCAGCTTGTGTAGCCAACGCCAAGTCGATATAGGGTTGATCTTTGGGGTCTGGGGAAAGCACATTGGATTCAGGTACATGCGCTACTAGTGTGCCACCCGAATACACCGCAAATAGGATTTTCTGCATATTTTCCTGCTGTGCTACAAACTTTTTCCGTGTCAGCACATCCCGATACTCGCTCAGAATGGCAATACTGAACACGACCTGTGTTTCCCGTAAGGCATAGCGCAAAACGGCATTGCACACCCGACTTTTCAGTCCAGATGAGACTAAAATATTGCAATCAATGATGACTTTCATCATTTGCTTTGCCGATGCACATTGGTTTCGGCGATGGCTATTTGCATAATGTCATCTTCTTGTTGTGCGGTCGTACCCGCTGATTCCTTGATCATGTTGTCAAAGAAAGCATCGCGCCCAGCTGCGGTTGCCAGTATCGGATAAGCGGTTTGCAGTTGTGCCATTTTTTGCAACACTTTTTCCGTTTCAGAAAATTGCTGCTTTTCGAGTGCTTCACGAATTAGGGTGCGTACATAGTCGCTGGCATTGGAAAAACCGCGCAACTCTACTTGGTGTTGCACGAAATCTTTCAATGCGTCAGAAAGTGAAATGTGTAAAGTTGCCATGATTTGCCTCTCTTGTGCGTTTTTCTAATCATAGCTTGATGTAAATCTTTGTCAAAGTTTTACATATTATCGTTCAAATTTCCTTCCAACAAAGCAATTTCCCCTTCTGGCTTGACCAGAGAGGATTAATCCTTCCACCTCAGCTGGAAGATCAAAACGCTCCGTTGCAGATTACGGCGTAAGTGCGATGAAGCTATACTGCGGCGATGCAACATTCATTTCTTGATCGGTTTTCCCCTTACTTGCTGCTAGTGCTGACGATTTTGTTCTGGGCGGGTAATTTTAATTTAGCACGGGCTATCCATGCGGATGTGCCGCCGCTGGGCTTGTCGTTTTGGCGTTGGGCGGTGGCGGCGTTGATTTTGTTACCATTTGCGTGGGGTTCGATGCGAGCGGCGTTGCCGTTGGCGCGGGAACATTGGCGTTTGGTGCTGGCGTTAGCGGTGTTGGGGATCGCGGGGTTCAACAGTCTGGTGTATGTCGGGTTGCAAACGACGACCGCGACGAATGGGGTGTTGCTGCAATCGGTTACGCCAATCACGATGATTTTGCTGGCGGGATTAGTGCTGCATGAAAAGAGTACGCTGGCGCAATGGGCGGGGATTGGCGTTTCGTTAGTCGGCGTATTGGTGATTATTACCAAAGCGGATTGGCAGGTTTTGCAGCAGTTGGCGTTCAATCGTGGCGATATGTGGATTGTGTTGGCAACGCTGGATTGGTCGTTGTACACGGTGTTATTGCGCAAGTTGCCGCAAGGTTTGCGGGGTACGCCGATTCTGGGGTTTTCGATTACCCTAGGGGCGTTGGCAATTTTGCCGCTGTATGTGTATGAAAGTGTGACGTTTCAAACCATGCCAGTGACGGCGGTAAGCGTGGCGAGTATTGCGTATGTGGCGGTGTTTCCGTCGCTATTGTCGTATATGTTTTGGAATCATGCGACGCAAAAGCTGGGGGTAAACCGTACCGGGCAGTTCAGCCATTTGATGCCGGTGTTCGGAATTTTGCTGGCGACGTTGTTATTGGGGGAACGCTTGCAGCTTTACCATGCACTGGGGATGCTACTGGTCGTGGCGGGTTTGGTGCTGACAAATAAAACCACCGGGCGTTGAAGCCGTACCGCCGGAGGTGTTGACACGCAGCGCGGCGGTACTGGGGGTGAATTAAGACGTGCGTTAAGCGACGCGCTCATTCCACAATTGAGTGCGTAATTGCTGGAACAACTGCGCCGCGTCCGCCTGTTGTGGCAAACCGACGGCACGACGCACCAGCGGGGTTTCTTCACGCAGGAATTTCTGCGCAAGACTATCCACCGCTTCGGCTTGTGCTTGGCGAATGTGGGCTTGCTGCGCCAGCGTCAATTGCGGCATTGCCCATTCGTGGATTGACCAAGACAAGGCCGCGTGACCGATTTCTTCCTCGGCAATATGCCCAATCACTTGGCGGAAAACGCTAAATTCCGCTTGCTGTTCCTGCCACAAACCGCAAGCAGCGGCGAAGGTTTCATTGACACAGCCTTCGATGGCATTTTCCAAGGCAATTTCAAACAGGGAACGTAATTGGAAATCCGCCACTTCCACCACCGGAACCGCCGTATCACAGGCTTGCGACAATAAACCTGCCATGTGCGCGTGACGGGTTTCCTCCTTAACCGCTGCTTGTGCCAACTGGATCAAGTTTGCCGGGGCTTGATACGCCGTCAATTCAAGCACGAGATAGCGGAACGCGGTAATCGCTGCTGTTTCCATCGCTGCCATGTCCGCGAAATAGTTGCCTAATTCACTTGCTGCGGTTTGCGGATGAATCTGCAAACCTGCGGGCATCCGCCCCGGAACCGGGCGTGATGGGTAATAGCAACCGGGCGCACCAGTGTAGGCCGAGTTTACTTCAGTGAAACTCGCCGTGCATTGCAGGGTGGTGTCGTAAGTTTTAGGATCAAACTTGGTTGTACACTTATTAGCCTTGAAATTTTCTAGGCCGATCAAGTCGCTCCACTCAGGGCTGTACTGTTTCTTCACCAATTGCTGACATACCTTGACACATTCAGCGGCGGACAGCGTACCCGAACTATTCAGGTACATCTTTTCATCAATAGTAGCTTGACCGGGTGAACGTACCGCTGGCTCACGGCACGGGTCGGTAGATTTGGGTGGGTCGACAATAACGGGTTCGGATACGCAACCCACTTGCGTGGCTACGGGCAACGCGAGCAGTACCGCATTGCGCAGAATTTGTTTCAGTTGATCTTTATGCATTACATCGCTCCTTTTGATTTCTGCGGGCAAGCGGCAAATTCACAACGCGGCCCTGAACGCCCAACATAACTTCCATCAGGGCATTGCTTTGCTTCTTGGGTACAGGCAATGCCGCCGCCATCGTTGGGTGGCGTCACTGGATTCGCGCTGTTACACCCTTGTAATATGAAAAGCGTAGTAGCAAGTGCAGCAAATAGCGTGGTTTTAATGCGTTTTGATAATGGCATGAGGAACTCCTTGGTGGTTAGTTCAAAATGATAATGCAGATAAGCTAAAAGGAAGGCGCATATTTCTAAGCTTGGGGGAACGCTCCCGATTTATCGCGGACAATTTACCCCACTCACCTGACGGCGTAATTTGGCAATATCTACCTGTTGCAAATAAGCCGGAATATTATCGAAAACGGCATGATAACCGTAGTTGCCGTGTTGCAGTTCGTCCAATGCCTGTTCCCTGCTCCAGCTTTGGCACACCATACGATACAAGGCAATAACCGTGCCGGTACGGTCTGCGCCATGCCAGCAATGCACCAACACCGGGCTGTCGGCAGTGGCGATGGTTTGCAGCGCATCCAACATTTCTGTGTCACCGAAATCACTCGTGTTGACCCAGCGGTGTTTCAGCACCATATCAATGCCAGTGGCCTCATCGTCGTCATCGTGGTATTGGCGCAAATTCAGCACAGTACCAACACCCAAAGATTCCACCGCCCGAAACCCTACTGCTGTCGGCTGGGCGGAGCGGTATAGCCGCTCGTTGATGCGGTGCAGATTGGGGACACCTTCCAGTACCAGTGGTTGCGCCCACCACTGAGGACGCGGCGCATCGGTGGCCTCGGCTTGACAAGCGAACAAACTGAGGCAAAACAGCAGTAATATATCTAATAGCAGAAAACGCTTGTTATTCATGATATTTATCCATTGATAATCTCACTCCTGTAAGGTTTTCAGCAATTGCTCCGCCTGTTTGAGCCATTCCAGCTCTTTGCGGCGATAATACTTGGGAGAACGGCGGGCGCGTAACTGCATTTCCTCCAACACTTGCCGCGCCCGTCCGGTTTGCCCTTGCTGGTGCAGCAGGTGAGCATAATGCCAACGGGCTTCTTCACCGGGATAACTGACGGCAAGGGCTTGATATTCTTCCAGTGCTTGCGGAATTTTCCCCAATGCTTCCAAACTGCGGGCGTATAACAAATGCCCGTCAGGTGAGCGAAAGTTAGGATTGGCTCGAATCAACGAGTCCAAAGTATCAACAGTCTCCTGAAACTGCGCTGCAACGAATTGAGCTTGCGCCAGTTTCAGCAAAATATCAGGGTCATCATGTCCATTGTTTAAGCAACGTTGTAACAATGCAATCGCTTCGGTAGGAAAACCGGATTCGATGCATTCATCAGCAAGCTTTACCCGATTCTGAACGGTATCGGCAATCTCCAGTTCCTCCTTACGACGGCGCAATTCACGTTCCGGGTCGATGGCTTTGAGGATGGTGTTACCAGCGGAACGTACCGCGCGGTTGTTTTGCATTTCCGGCAAGATTTGCGTGAAAAAATACACCGCACAACCAATACCGGGCAAAAATGCGATAATGTAAATCCAGAAAGTTTCGCGTCCGGTGCGGATAGCGTGAATAGCAAAGGCTATTTGGATAAGGATGATGAGTCCGCCAAGTACGGGCATGGTGCGTTCCTGTTATGCTGATTATGTGATGATTATTGCGCAAGTTTGGGCAGGATTCCACAGCGTAAACCTTCGTTTTCTCCCGTTTTAGCACCCATCTCGTACACTGGCGATTCCTAGCATTTATACATCACAGCCCCGTCACTGCGTAATGATGAATGAAATACACCTCCCGCGCCAAAAACGGTAACTGCGTCGCTAACGAGCGGTACATACTGGTCGGTGTTGGCGAGGATACCGCCGCAATGCCTACGTCATTTGCCATCCACATGGCGCGTTTCAGGTGCAGCGGATCACTTACCACAATCGCTGAATCCAGCCCGTATTGGCGCATGATCGCGGCGGCTTCCACCATATTTTGCTGCGTGGTGTGGGAATTTTCTTCGCGGTAAATCACGTCGCTCGGTACACCAAGCTGCGCGGCAAAATGGCTGGCAACGCTGCTTTCTGAATGTGCATTGCCCTCACCTCTGCCACCCGTGAAGATGAGCTTTGCCGCCAACCCGCGCTGATAAAGACTGACTGCATAACGGATACGTTCGGCAAAAACGGGCGTAGGCTCATTGCCTTGCACCGCTGCACCCAACACGATGATGCAAGCGGCGGGCGCGGCGTTATCTTGTGTGCCGTAGTGCCAGATAGTGCTGCTGACGGTGATGAGCCAAAGCGCAATAAGCAGGGTAAGCCATTTCATGGTTGTTCGTAACCGCTGACGTGGCAAGTGTAGGCAGTGTCTTCCCACAATTCGCGGAAACGTAAATCAGGGAGGCTGAAACCGTTGTGGCGGTTGTAACGAGTGGTCAGGAAATACGGCGGGATGGTCAATGTTGAAGCGTTCGTTTTCATTGCCATACCTCCACGTATCGCCCGTCAGGATCTTGCAAGACACGCTGGCTTTTCCCACCGAAATGAAATCCCAGACGGGTGTTATCCGGCTCACCCTTGGCGGGGTATAGTTCCAAAACCAACCCGTTGTCCATCACAGCAGTATAGTGCCTTGAGCCGTTACCGTGCTGTTCTGAGATAAAGTGGAGGTTCAGCCCCTCGTAAAACAAGCGGGTCAGTTCAATATCACGGCAGCGCAATACCAGTAAGTTCAATTGTGGGCGTGTTTGCTGCATTTTCATCACATTATGCTCCACTCAAATATCTGCCCAATACACGTTAAGTAGCTTCACGGTGAATGACGGGATTTTGTCCCACATTCCCCGTTCATTGATGCCCGTTTCGTCTGACATCATAAATACACCATACACTGTACCGGGAATTTCTGTACCAAAGGACGATGCTCCTTGCACCTCCCAGCCGCAGCAGGCAAATTTCATGGCAGGCATTCCCGTCCGCTCACGAAAAAGTTGCTCTACCACCGTCGCATACTTACCTTCAACGCGATAGGTTGCTATGGCTTTGCGTGTTTGTGAGTTCACTTCCCGATGACAGGATTGGTACACTAATCCTGCTATTTTCCAGTCCATTTTTGCCAAAAAATCTTCACATTCAGGTTCGGTGTATACTTGCCACCGATATTTTAACCATGCGGGGACTTCACGTAGCGATGCATACACATCCCGCCACTCGAAATAATGGGGGTATGCAACACCAACGTCTTTAAACCCAGCGTGCGCGAATGCCATTTTGGTACGGGACAAGTGATACAACTGGGAAACAGCAATGATAGATTTGTTCATGTTATTTTGTAATATTTCAGCCGCATACGATGCAGTGAGTTCCGTGTTGTTGCCGAAAGAGTGCAGAATAATTGATGTTGGTGGGATGCCTTGCGCCTCCAGATATTGCTTCATCACGGATGCTTCGTCGTGACCCTCCTTACCCAAACCACCGCTGACGATGATCTGTTGCACCGTGCCGTCGCGGAACAATTCGGCGGCGCGTTCCAGCCGTGCTTTCAGGCGTTCGGACGGTTCGCCGGAAGGGTAAACCTGATTGCCCAGCACCACGGCGTATTCCGACTTTTCATAGCCAGTAGTTGCACCGTCAAGCCAGATGGCGGCAATGCCGAAGAAATACAGCAATGCAAAAATAAGCAATGATTTTTTAATCATAATGATCTTTTTCACTTCGTATACGTTTTGCACCGATAAACACCCGATACGCAGGATGTTGCAAAAAATTTTCCAGCCGATCAATCACCGGATAGCCGTTGTCTTTAGCAAGGTGAATAGCCTGTCCCGCTCCGATATACACCCCCACATGCGCACCGTAAGCGTCGGAAGTTTTGTTCCACAACAACAAATCACCCCACACCAATTCCGCAACATGGCAAGTATGCGTAGTGTCTTCCCACAATTCGCGGGAACGCAAGTCTGGGATTTGATAGCCAAAATGTCGTAACAATTCGTAGGCAAACTGTTGGCAATTTGCCCCGCCTTGCAAACCGTTGGTATTCGGCGAGCCGGGGTAATGTGCGCCGTTGTAACGGACGCTCAGAAAATGTGGGGGGATAATAAACATTACGTCGGTAGGCTGTACCATACTATTCAGCATATCTTCCCGCTCAGGCGAATATCCACCCACCACACCACGAAACACCCCGCCGCATACATCCACACATCATGGAAACTGAAACTCGTCCCCACCACCACCCGCGCCCAGCCAGTCAATTGCAGTACATCCGCCACACGGAACAATTGCGCCAACTCCACCGTCAGGGAGAAGGCAAATACACCGATAGCCAGCCGTTTCGGTTCCACATCCCAGAAGGCTTTCACCGCGCAATACACCAAAATGACCACCAGAAAATCGCCGAAATAGGCGCGAATGAAGGTGTAATCGTTAAGCTTGGTGGCGATAATCACCTCAATGACAAACAAAGCGATAGCGGCAAATAGCATCGGCAAATTCAAACGCATAGTAACTCCTTTAATTCAACACTTACCGACTCGGCGGGCAAAAACCCAGAAAATCCGGTTTAGGGCAACTCGGCTCAACTCCCTTCCATTTTTGGCAATGCCCAAACGCATCCGCCTTTTCGCAATCGGGGTGTGCCGTGGCACAGGCATTCAGTCCCAACAGGCATAGCCAGAGCAATAAGTGTTTTCCGTGGCGTTTCATGGTGATTCCTCCGTCATTGTTGAGAGCCGTTATTATGTATTCGAGCCAGCAAAGCCGCCATCGGCTCAAGTAACATCACTTTAAAATCCCAGCCTGCAAAATTCACCATGCTTTTTCCACGCTGATAATGCCGCCAAAAATCTCTGCTGTATTCCGGGTAAAACACCAAACCAACCGCAATCACCACCAATGTCGGTGCAGTACGTCGCCCGCTGCCTGCCAGACAACATTGCATCCGCACCTCATCAACCACCGTCACGCCATAGCCGAGTAACACATGAAACAAATCATGGCTTTCAAACTTGGGCATTAGCGCGAAACCGTGCTGCTGTAAAAACACCGCCAATGCCCGCCCTGTGCTTGCCGCCGGTAGCTGTTGCAAATCTTCAAGTGTTACATCCCAAGCTGTTGCATGGCGATAGTTAGCGCAACGATACAAGTCATGCAGTATTTGCACCAGCCAGCGCATTAAGCATTCGCGCCAACCGTTTTCGGCTGAAAAATCCATCGCTGCCATGCGCCTCGTCAGTGGTTCAGATAGCGAGGATTATCGACAACAGGCGTGCAGCGATTTTGCAGCAGTTCAGGAAATAACGCGGATTTTTAGTGGAGAACCAACCGTTTTAACACCGCCGCACACGCCGCAGGTTGGGTTTGCAGCAAAAAATGCCCAGACTGCGCAATGCGGGTGATTTCCACATGGGCAAAGTACCGCCGTAACTCATCTGCACACCGCTCCGGCACTGCCCGATCATTGACTGCCCGCAAATAATGACAGGGGATTTCCCAGCGTTGCGCCAAAGCAAACGGGCGTGCTGCTGCAATCAGCCGCAAACGGTACGCCGCCACGCCGGGCAGCACTTGCTCCCGCGCAGGTTTCAGCAAGGCTTGTAAGCGTGCATCAATACCCAACAATCGCAGCAATGACTCAGGTAATGGCAACCGCCACCAACGCTCCAACGGCAAATGCATCGCCAGTTTCAACAGCCACGGATGCGGTGCGCTGGCAAACGACGCGCAAAAAATAACGCTACGTAACGGGATTCCCTGCCGCAATAATTCCACCGCGATCAAGCCGGAAAACGATTCCGCCAGTAATACCGTGTCGGTGTCGAACGCCACTTGTGAGCGAACTTGTGCCGCCAGCGCTTCCACCGACAGGCATTGATCGGGCGGGTAACAAATGACCTGAACCGGAAATGCTGCCCCCAATGCTTCCAGTAACGGCTGGAACAGCAAGCCAGTGCCATCAAGACCGGGGAGGAGGACGAGTTTTGTTGCCATCATTTACCCCACAAAAACGTTACTCGGTTTGCATCAAGGGTGTGAACACCGCACGGGTCAGGCTTTGCAAGTCTTGCGGGGCAAGTTCGATTTCCAGCCCGCGCCGCCCAGCACTCACGTAAATCGTCGGAAATTGCAGCGCAGACTCGTCGATGAAGGTTTTCAGCAGCTTCTTTTGCCCCAACGGGCTGACCCCGCCGAGTACGTAACCCGTAGTGCGGGCAACCAATGCTTTGTCTGCCATGTCAGCTTTTTTGGCGTGGGCGGCTTTGGCAAGGTGCTTCATGCTGAGCATCGCGGCGACTGGCACGATACCGACGGCGAGTTCTTTGCCATCAAGACTCACCACCAGCGTTTTGAAGACTTGCGTGGGGGGAAGCCCTAGTTTTTCGGCGGCTTCCAAACCGTAGGCGGCGTTGTCCGGGTCGTGGGTGTATTCGTGTACCTTGAAGGCGATCTTGGCTTTTTTGGCGAGGTTGATGGCTGGGGTCATTGCACTTGATCTCCGACCTTAATCACCACCCCATGCCCTAGCGTCAACGTGGCATTCTGCCCAAAATACGCGCCGCTCAAATGCGGGTAAGGGTTCATCGCGGTCAACGTGCGTAACGGCTCTTTCGGGTTGGCAATCACCCCTGTGCGCTGATCGACAGTAGTGGTTTTGCAGCGTTGGCAAGGCTTGCGAAGCGTGAAACGGTAGCTGGCATCAGTGGCGGTAAATGTTTTGCAGTCATTTTCCCCGAACGCACTCATCCCGCTAAGGACGATATTAGGGCGAAAACGCGCCATCGGCACAGCCTCCGCGCCATTGGCAAGCAATTGCACATTCACCGCCGCCAGCGAAGCCTCGGATACAATCAAAAACGGGTAGCCATCGGAAAACGCGGTATCCGCACTATCGCCATCCATGTACGCGGGGTCAACCGGGCGCACGCCTTCAGGGGCAAAGCGCACCAAACGTAGGTCGCCGCCCTGCCACTGCCCTACCGCTTGCGTCAACCAATGCGAAGCCGCCGCGCCCTCGTCACAACCCATACAGGTATCGCGCCACACCGTCACCGCGCAACGATTATCAGGCATCGGAACTAACGGAATCGACAACGGCGGCAATCCAGCGTGTTCCAACACCAAACACTCAGCGGTTAAGCGCGTGCTGATCCGCGCCAATGCAGGCATTTGTCGCTGGGTCACAAACTTTCCGGCGGCATCAACCAACATCCACTGACGATCAAACGCCAACCCTTGCATGGTCAAAACCGCGTCACTCAAAGCGATGCCTTGCAGCGATTTGACCGGGTAAATGTGCAGGCTGCTAATGGTAAACATGGCAAATCCCAAGATGAAATCAGCATTTTCGCGCTTATTGCCCGGTTTGCAAACGTATTGTCTTATTTTTGCTGTTTAGGTTTCAAACCGCTGGCAATCTTGAAATTGCTGGCGGAAAGATACACTTCTTCATCCGCCATCATCCGGTCACGGTCGATACTGATGCTGGTCGGATAGCCGTAAGTCGCGTTGTATTTCACCGTCACGCTCGCCGATTTATTAACAATCGCTTCGCGGATCATGCGAAACAAACCCTCAACCGGCAACGCTTCTGCCTTGCGCTCGGCGGGAAGTGGCGTGCCTTCTGGTAACAAACTGGCTTGCTGCACCTTGCCACGGAACACCCGGATTTCTATCGGCTTGCGGTAATCCGGGGCGCAGAAACAAGAGCGTTGCAGGGTGTAGCTGTAATGTTCCGGGCGTTTTTTCTTCCACTTTGCTTCAGCGGCTTTCAATTGACGATCCGCCTCCGCCAACGGATTTTTCACGATGGGCTTAGTCGGTGACACCGGCTTGTCACCCGCGATGACTGACGGGGCGGCACAAATACTGAGGGATGCAGCGGTTAACAAAGCAGCGATTAGCAGTTTCATGGTGGGTTCCTCGTTCTTAGGGTCATAGTGATGGTGTAAGTTAGAGGAAGACGCGATGGGGAAAGTTCAGCTCCAACACTATTCTCGTCATCGTTAATACGAGACAAGCATCCTAGCATTTTCCCAGCTTTTCGACTTGCTTACGGATGCCTGTTTCGACGCTGCCCCAGAATTTGCCGGGGGAAGACCAATCTTCCAAGGAATCCGCATTTTCGTTGGTGGCGACGGTCAAATTTCCCAAGGTTTCGTGCCAATAAGCCGTATGACGGACAAGCACGGGGATAACGGGAATGCCTTCTTGCTCGTGGCGTTCCAAGGCAATCGGTAGCTCAACACGATGGCTGTAACGCTCCGGGTCGAGAAAATCAGGGCTGACCAACAACACAATCAAATCGGCACGGTGCAATTCGGGCAGGATTTGTTCATTTACACTGTCACCAGCCTGCATTCTGTTATCACTCCAAACTTCGAGTTTAACCCGCTGCTTGAGCGCGGACTGGATCAGGCGCAGGTGTCTTTCTAGGATGAGCTTATGCTCATAATCCTTGCGTGAATAAGAAATGAAAAGCTTGACGGTTGTGTCAGGTTCAATCACATCGAGGCGCGAGCGGATTGTATCCGCTTCCCCTTCAGCAAATGGCGGGAGTTCCTCGCGTACTTTTTGCCCTTGCTGTAAATATTCCTTGTAACGTGGCGGTTGTGGACTGATTTCCTTCACCAACTTGCGCAGCACCTGAACGAACTTATGAGGTTGCTGATTCGCCCGGATGTAAAACTGCAATTGCCCCGCGTTGGAAGTCTTACAATTTGGTGTCGCTGGTTCACAGTGTAATAACACCTCCCCGAATTCTGTTTCGCAGAAAACGCCTGTTCGCCAGACCTCACTGTCGTAAGTTTCGCCCAAACGCAAAATCAGGCGTTCAATAATGCTACGGTGAAGGAAGGGATAATCCACCACCAGTAACCAATCATCCGCTTGTGACTGCTCACGCCGTGCTTTTTGCGTTTTACTCTCCGGTGGCAATAACGCGGGGATGATGAATTCACGCTCGGCAAAGGGAATTTCTTTATTTTGATTATCGCGATACTGTGGTTCATAACAAATGCCACAATTGCGCATGAAATCGAGGTAAATTTGCCGTTCCACATCATCCACTTTCGACCAAATAAAGCGAGTAAATTTGCCTTTAAATTTACCATGCTTGTCTTGAATGTCTTCACGGAAACCTTTGGGGTCAAACACGCGGTAAGCCGCATCAATCACCCAGTTTTGGTCAAGGATCACCTGATCTTGGAAGGTATTCTTTTGATAAAACAGTACACCAATTTTATGCAGGTAATCCACAAACCAATCCACGTAGTCAATACCTGCCACTATGCACAGGTCGCGGAAACGAGAAAAAGCGATGCTCTTTTCGGTGGTTTTCAGTGCTTCCAGTTGCTCCTGAACAGCCACCCATGTGTTTGGTAATTCGACACGAACTTGCAGTTTTGGGTCGTGCAGGAAGTCTTCAATCATACCGCGCAGTTGACGGATGCCTTCGTATTTTTTGGCTGATATACCGACGAACTTATAATCTTGTTCAAGCTCTTCCATAGCCAACTCCGGTGGCACGGGAGATTTGTTCTTGGCTCGATCTATCTGATTTTTGATTATAATAACGGGGCTGTTCCCCCCCAAATCGTGAATCGCCTCCAACCAGTAATTGACGGAATGACGAATTTCTTGGACGTTCTCTTCGGTTTCCTCTGCCCATAGCAACAAATACAGGCAGTCACGCGACAAGAATAAACGGTGGGTGGCGTGATAAATTTCTTGCCCACCAAAATCCCATACGTTCAAGCTGATGGTGTCTCCACTATCCATCGGAAAGAGAATGGTGTTAATCGTAATCCCATGCGTTGAGGCACAATCCTTTTCAACGGGTTTGCCTGTTTCCAACGCAATTGCCAGCGTGGTTTTACCAACCCGCCCGTTGCCGACTAGCTGGATTTTAAGTTGCTTTTGCGTCACTGAGCCGTGCGAGAGGATGGCTTGGCGGTAGTGTTTAATATTTTCGAGACAGTTGTTAGCGTGATAACTACCCAACAATGCAGATGGAATGCCGGATTTAGGGCTGTCATGAAAAGAAAATTTTTGTAGCTGATCCGACAACAGCAAGTCATCAATCACAGAAAGGTCATTGACTTCATTAGCCCCACAAGTAAGTTTTTGCAACGCGGGCAAATCGCGCAGCGGCGATAGGTCACTGATCTGGTTAGTGCTACAGTCTAGCGTTTGCAACGCGGGCAAATCGCGCAGCGGCGACAGGTCAATGATCTGGTTAGAGTTGCACTTTAGTGTTTGCAACGTGGGCAAATCACGCAGCGGCGATAGGTCACTGATCTGGTTAGTGCTACAGTCTAGCGTTTGCAACGCGGGCAAATCGCGCAGCGGCGACAGGTCAATGATCTGGTTAGAGCTACACTCTAGTGTTTGCAATGCGGACAAATCACGCAGCGGCGACAGGTCAATGATTTGGTTATCGTGACAATAAAACCCTTGTAACGCGGGCAAGCCACGTAGCGGCGATAGATCAATGATCTGGTTAGAGCGACAAAATAGCGTTTGCAACGCGGGCAAATCACGCAGCGGCGATAGGTCACTGATCTGGTTAGTGCTACAGTCTAGCGTTTGCAACGCGGGCGAATCACGCAGCGGCGAAAGGTCACTGATCTGGTTAGAGTTACAGGATAGCCATTGCAACGCGGGTAAATCGCACAATGGTGAAAGGTCACTAATCTGGTTAGAGCTACAGGATAGCGTTTGCAACGCGGGCAAATCGCGCAGCGGCGACAGGTCAATGATCTGGTTAGAGTTACAGGATAGTTCTTGCAACGTGGGCAAATCACGCAGCGGCGACAGGTCAATGATCTGGTTAGAGTTACAGGATAGTTCTTGCAACGCGGGCAAATCACGCAGCGGCGACAGGTCAATGATCTGGTTAGAGTTGCACTTTAGTGTTTGCAACGTGGGCAAATCACGCAGCGGCGACAGGTCACTGATCTGGTTAACGCTACAGGATAGCGTTTGCAACGCGGGCAAATCGCGCAGCGGCGACAGGTCAATGATCTGGTTAGAGCTACAGTATAGCGTTTGCAACGCAGGCAAATCACGCAGCGGCGACAGGTCACTGATCTGGTTATAGCCACAGTAAAGCATTTGCAACGCGGGCAAATCACGCAGCGGCGACAGGTCACTGATCTGGTTGAGCGTGCAATCGAATTCTCTCAGTGCAGTGAGTTGCCCAATCTCAGCAGGGATCTCCCGGATATTTCCCCATTCCCAATATTCTCTATCCCCCGACACATCCAGTTTTTCCAGCCATGTCAACTCAAACACCTCTCCCGGTATTTCTGCCAGTCCAAGCCCACCCAAATCCAGTTCGGGCGCACGGGTACGGCGGCATTCTTCGATGCGTTGCAGGGCGATTTCCAGCGGAGTCATAGACATGGTTAGTCAAGCATAAGGGATGATGACTGGATAGTAACCGGAATGCTGGAGGCGGGCAAACACTGCCCAAGCGGATGCACTAATGTTGCGATTTATCGCTGGTAATGGCGGGTTTGGTAAGGCAGCAGTTCTTTGGCAAGCCGCTTCAAGTCCTGATCCAGCCCCCAATTTTTGGCTAGTGGTTCAACATTCGGTTTGGTGCTGACTGCCGGTTTAAGGTGTGTCTTGAGGGCTGTCACATTCGCAAACAGGGTTTTTTTACGCTCATCCGATACACAGTTATAGCGCAATAGGCGGTCAACCAAATAGCCAGCACGGAGTTGGGATTGCAGGTTGGTTACGGGTAATTGTGTGAAGTCGGGGATGAAATCCTGATACCAAAGTCCTAACGCCACGGTCTTGACATCCTCCAGCGAGGCTTGGTCAAAGTCGTGTGTGACTAAACGCTCGAAAGCGGTGTGGACATCAGTCGGCATTGACAACTTCCGCAAGCAACAAACTGATCGGCACAGCAAAAAACTGCTGTCCCCCAACCCGAAACGGCAACACCCGCTCCCCACTGTAAAACACCAACCCCGCTTCCAACCTATCCCCCACAAACTCCGCCAACTGCACCAGCCCCTTAAAATCCGCCTCACCCACCGATGCCGAAGCCTTGATTTCAATCCCAATCAGCTTGCCGCCACTGCGTTCCAGCACAATATCTACCTCGTTTTTGCTGGTGTCACGGAAGTGGTAAACGCCAACTTCCTCTTCCGCCCAGCCCATGTGCTTGAAGCATTCCATCACGATAAAGCTTTCCAGCAGATTGCCAAAAATGGCGGAAGTCGCCAGTTGCCGCGCTGTCTTAATACCGAGCAAATGGCAAGCTAGCCCGGTATCCACCATGTGCAGCTTCGGCATTCCCACGGTTTCACGTTTGGCACTGTTTTTCACAAACGGGGAAATACGCTTGATGATAAACATCCATTCCAACGCTTCGATATAGGATCTGATGACTTGATCGTTTTGCGCCAAATCGTTGGCAACACTGGCATATTTCAGCAGATTGCCGCTCAAACCCGCGAGGTAAGGGATCAAGGCTTGCAGTTTGGCATGGTATTCCCCCCGCGCTGCGTACAGCGTTTCAAAATCCTTGAACAAACGCCCCTGTATGTACGATTTGAACCAGATGGATTTGCCGCGTGCGCTTTTGCTTTGCACTTCCGGGTAGCCACCATCTAGCAGGATTTGCGCGAGTTGTTCGCGCCCCAGTTCGGGTAATGCTTGTTGGTAAGAAAAGTCACCTGCCAGCAAATAGTCGATCAGGTTGAAACGGCTACCCCGGATTTCAGTGATGGAAAGCGGCCACAATTCCACTCGTGCCATGTGTCCCGGCAAGGCTTCTTGAGTGCGAGCTGAACTGAAAATATCCGCTGAACCCGTCAACAGGAATTTGCCTTTCTGCCCCGGCGGTAAATTATCAGATACCCGTTTAATCGCAGAAGTGAGTTCGGGTGCGTACTGAAATTCATCCAGCACCAAGTTCTGCCCGGCAAACGATTGAATGAAACCGTGGGGATCATTGCGTGCCGCCGCCAATACACCTTCCTCATCCAGCGACAAATATTGCATTCCACGTTCGGCAGCGATGGACTTGGCAATCGTGGTTTTGCCTGCCTGACGTGGCCCTGTGAGGTAAAGAATCCTGAATTCTGCCAGTAAGTCCAGCAGCAAGGGGGTGCTATTACGTTGATACATGCAGATCTCTCATCGCCTTAATACGAGAAATAGTAGACCTTAATACGAGTTTCGGAAAGCACTATCACGAGTTTTAACAAATTAACTCAATAAAAATCAGTCAACTAAAAATTTTTCATGCAAAACTATAGTGCCAAACCAAAATATTCAACCCTACCGCGACAGCCACCGATTTGGATCAACAAAAAACAGTTTATTCCACGCCTGCGGCACACCCGCATCATACAGCCACGGCTGCGGATACGGCGTGCGGATTGCGTAATGTAAGTGCGGTGGTTTGCCCACGGCATTGCCCGACGTACCCACCGTGCCAATCCGTTCCCCCGCCTTGACCCAGTGCCACGCTTGCGTGTCAATGTCTTGCAAATGCGCGTAATAATGCAGCCGCCACTTACCACCCAGCACCAGCACAATATTGCCGCCCAAACTATCGACCCCGGTATGCACCACCAAACCGTGGGTAGCCGCCAGCACGGGCGTGCCTTCCTGCGCGAAAATGTCGATGCCTTTGTGTGTGCCGGAACGCCCCCACGGGTAATACCAAAACGATTGCGGATGCCAATCGCGGGTAGTCGCGCCCTGCACCGGAATCGTCGGGGTTTCAGGCAGCAACCCACCCAACGCGCCAACACTCAACAGGGTTAACGCTATCCAGTAGCGCGTTTTGAGCATGGTTACACCTGCCTTATGGCTTAATTGATCAGGCGTTTAGTCTAAGCAGTGGATGTGCAGGGCGCGTGCAAGGGTTACGGAAAAACGGTGGAAACAGGTGCGGTAGGGCGCGTTAACGCCCCAAGGAAATCGGTAAGTTGAGCTGTTGCCCGCCACGGGTCAAACTTAAATTGACCTGTGGGGAAGATGCCGCCGCGCTCAATGCCTGTGCTCCGGCGGCGGGGCTATCGAGTGGTGTGCCATTAATCGCGGTCACTATATCGCCGGGTTGCAACCCAAGCTGATTAAACAAGCCCACGTTGCTCCCCGGCATCAGCCGAAAGCCGACGAATTTACCATTAGCTTCGTGCGGTTCTGGCGTTACCACTTCACTCAGTTGCGGCGTATTCATTGGCACTGGTGCGGCTGAATTCGGCTCAGGTAAAGACTCATGCGGCACGTTCATTTCCGGCTGTTCGGGCGACATGCCGCTGGGTAAATCGGGCGGTATATCAATGGGTGCATTCAGACCATCCGGCAAGGCTTCGTCCATCACGGGCGGCATCGGCTCTTCCATGGCGAAGTCCGGCACGCTGGGGGAAGAACCGGCATTGCTGCTGGCTTTTAACGCAGGCAAGGCAATCTTTTCCGGCGTGCCATTGCGCAAAATCACAATATGATCCGCGAATACCGCCTGTAAGCGCACCCCCGCCGCAATGTCTTCCCCGACACGGTAATTGCTCTGCTTCCCGCCATCTTCGATGACAATTTGCCCTGCTTCACCTGACACCACGCCCGCTAACTTAAATGCTAACTGGCTGGTTTGTAGATTTTTGGTATCGGTCGGGGTCGTTGGTGGCTCGACTGCCGGTTGCCCAAACAAGTGTAAATCAGCGATTTGCGCCCCCACATCAGGCGTATCGGTCGTGGTTTGCGCGGGTGCTTGCGTTTGGGTTAGCGACTCGTCGAACGCGGTAGTTTCCGCCGGATACAACGCCCACAACAACCGCGCCAACAAAAACCCGCACAAAATGACCAGCAGCAAGCTCAGGTAATCCGGCAATCGGTTCAACAGTTGTTTGACGCTGCGGTGTTCACGAATAGCTTGCATGACTTAACCTTACTGGTAACTAGACCCCGTAGTATTCCCGATACCACGCGACAAAACGGCGCGTGCCTTCATCCACGGACATACTCGGACGATAACCGACATCCTGCACCAAAGCACCGACATCAGCGTAAGTATCCGGCACATCGCCGGGTTGCAGCGGCAATAAATTGAGCTGCGCTTTCATCCCCAACGCATTTTCAATCGCTTGGATATAGTCCATCAACTCCACCGGATGCTGATTACCGATGTTATACACCCGCCAAGGGGCTTTGCTAGTCGCCGGGTCTGGGGTTGCGCCCTGCCAATCGGGGTTGCCGGTTGCGGTATTATCCAAAGTACGGATAACCCCTTCCACAATATCGTCAATATAAGTGAAATCGCGGCGGTGTTTACCGTAGTTAAACACATCAATCGGCTGCCCTGCCAAAATCGCCTTGGTAAACTTAAACATCGCCATATCCGGGCGACTCCAAGGGCCATACACCGTGAAAAACCGCAGCCCGGTAGTCGGCAAACCGTACAAATGCGAGTAAGTATGCGCCATCAACTCATTGGCTTTTTTCGAGGCCGCATACAATGACAGCGGGTGGTCAACATTATCGTGTACCGAAAACGGCATGGATTCATTCGCGCCGTAAACAGAACTCGACGAAGCGTACACCAGATGCTTCACCCCGTTATGGCGGCAACCTTCCAGAATGTGCGCAAACCCCACCAAGTTACTGTCAACATACGCCAACGGGTTGTCGATGGAATAACGCACCCCGGCTTGCGCTGCGAGATTTACTACCGCATCCAAACCTTCCGCCGCAAACAATTGCGCCATGCCGTCACGATCTGCCAAATCCAAGCGCATGAATTTGAATCGCCCTGCACTATCCGCATCCACCACGCGCTGCAAACGACGCTGTTTCAACGTCACATCGTAGTAATCGTTGAAATTGTCGATCCCCACGACTTCATCGCCGCGCTCCAGCAGTTTCAGAGCTAAATGCATCCCGATGAAACCAGCTACCCCTGTTATTAGTACTCGCATGATTGCCCTGCCCTCACTTCATTAATAAATCAGCCACTTCCCGATACTTAGCTGCTGTCTTTTCCATAATCTCGGCGGGCAATTCCGGCCCCGGCGCAACCTTGCCCCAATCCAAGGTTTCGAGGTAATCGCGCACGAATTGCTTATCAAACGACGGCGGGCTAATCCCCGGCTGGTATTGATCCGCAGGCCAGAAACGTGAGGAATCCGGCGTTAAAATTTCGTCGATTAACACCAATTGATCATTCGCATCCAAACCGAATTCAAATTTGGTATCCGCAATAATAATCCCACGCTCCAATGCGTAAGCCGCCGCACGGTTATACAACTCAATACTGACGCTACGCACTTGTTCAGCCAAGGCCGCACCAATCTTATCCTGCATCTGCGCAAACGAGATATTGATGTCGTGTTCGCCCACTTCAGCTTTGCTGGATGGGGTAAAAATCGGCTCAGGCAAACGATCCGCCATTTGCAATCCGGTCGGCAGGGTGATGCCGCATACCGCGCCAGTTTGCTGATAATCTTTCCAGCCCGAACCGATCAGATAACCACGCACGATAGCCTCCACCGGCAACGGGCGTAAGCGTTTCACGATAATGCTGCGGCCTTGCAACGTGGCTTTTTCGGCGGCAGTCAGTGGCAAATCGTCCAGCGTTTTGTCACTCAAGTGGTTAGGAATCACGTCCTGCAATAAACCGAACCAAAAGTTCGCCACTTGGGTAAGAATCACGCCTTTTTGCGGAATCGGGGTGGGCATAATCACGTCAAACGCCGACAAACGGTCAGTGGTAACGATCAGCATGTGCTGTTCATCCACCGCATAAATGTCGCGAACTTTGCCGCGTGCGATTAAAGGCAGGGAGGTAATAGCGGTTTCAAACACGCTGGAGGAAGTAATTGTGGTATCCATTGTATGGGTATTGCCGTAATCAAATAGTGCGAAAGGGTACATCACGGTATAATATCAGATTTTGCAGGAAATAAGGGTAGCATCATGGCCCAAGTCGGTTCAGGTGTCGTCGTCGGCGTTGTTATGGGCAGTAACAGCGACTGGAACGTTATGTCAAAAGCAGTCGAGCAACTGGAAAAGTTCGGCATCGCTCACGAATACCGGGTGGTTTCCGCGCATCGCACCCCTGATTTATTGTTTGAATACGCCGAAACCGCACGGGAACGCGGCCTGCAATGCATTATTGCGGGTGCTGGCGGCGCGGCGCATTTACCCGGCATGTTAGCGGCAAAAACCACCTTACCCATTTTGGGTGTGCCAGTGACGAGCCGCGCTTTGAGTGGGGTGGACTCGCTGTATTCCATCGTGCAAATGCCCAAAGGCGTGCCAGTGGCAACCTTCGCGATTGGTGAGGCGGGTGCGGCGAATGCGGCCTTGTTTGCAGTGGCCATGCTCGCCAATAACGACCCGGTTCTGGCAGAAAAGCTGGAGAAATTCCGTGAAGAACAACGGCAACACGCGATGAATATGCCATTGCCTCCAGAATAAAGACAATATGGGGAATCGGTGCATTATCCGTGCAACCCGCCTTGTACTGCTTGTTTGCCTGTATTGTTTCACTATACCGTTGTGGGCAGCCCCAACAACGGTTTTGACGGATGCACAAACGTCCGTATCGGTGAACACGCATCTCGATTTTTTGCATGACCCTGCTGGCAATCTAGGCATTGAAGATGTCGCGGCCCACGCTTATGCCGAGCAATTCCACAATACGGGTGCGGCAGATTTTAGTAAGGGGCTAACAACAGATGTGTATTGGCTGCGTGTGCGTATCCTGAACCAAGCCAACGCCGCACATCCTTGGTTTTTGCAATTAATTGGTCAGGAAGATGCCTCGGTAGCCGTATACCTGCAAGCTGATTTGCCAAGTTTGGCTACTCCACCGACACGCCTTGAGCCGCAGCCGTATTTCCTTTATCACACTTACCCATTGCCATTGGCTTCTCAAACGGCTTACACCCTGTACATACGCTTACACAATCAGAATGCGGCATTGCTGGGTAATGCCCACTTCAAGCAAGCTGAGCAGCGGGTGAATATTCACAGTGTTGTCTTTGGTGTCTTGTTGGCAGGTTGTTTACTGGCGTTGGGAGTGTACAACGGGATATTAGCATTCAACTTGCGGGATCGTAATTTTGCTTGGTTAGCCGCGTTTATCTTGGCGATTATGCTGAAATTGACCCAGTATACAGGTTTGTTCCAGCAGTATATTCGGGTATCCGAGCAATACGCATTTCTGTATTCCGCGCTGGGGTATCTTTGTATTATCAGCTATTTGGCATTTTTCCGTCATTTACTAGGGACGCGCAGTTACTTGCCTTACCTTGATAAGGTATTTGCAGGGATATTTTGGTTGGCGGTGGTCATGATGCTGGGTTCCCCTTGGCTACCGTTTGATCTGTACGTCATCAATGTGTTGGCTCTCCTGAGCGGAGTGATAACCCTGCTGGCTATCTGGCGTTTGCGCCGCTTGCAGATACCTCGCATTCACAAGCTGAACTGGGCATTTTTCGTCTTGATTGGTGGATTGTTGCCGACAGTATTGAATACCTTAGGTATTTCGCTCGGATTCAATGATCATCTTAATCTGTCACTGACTGGGGTTACGCTCTTTGTTTTGTTGCTATCGACCGTGCAAGCCGATCATGTACGCCGTTTGCGTGAAGAAACAGCCAGTGCAAATGCGGCTAACAAGGCTAAAGGCGATTTTCTCACCACCATGAGCCACGAATTGCGCACCCCGATGAATGCGGTGGTGGGTGCGGGTGTGTTATTACAGGATACCGCACTGACACCGCAGCAACGCAGCTACGTCGACAAGCTGGAAATTGCTGCCCGCCACATGCTGACCCTGATTGGCAATATTCTGGATGTTGCCCGTATTGAGCAGCAGGCATTGCATCTGGAAAAAATTTCATTTGATCTCAACGCTATCGCCACCGAGTTGGAAATCTTATTTGCAAGGCAGGCAGTCGACAAAGGCTTAGCATTCAATATTCATGCACCTGCGGATTCAGTTTGGTTGCAAGGCGACCCAACACGCTTGAAGCAAATCCTCGTAAACCTGCTGGGTAATGCCATCAAGTTTACCGAGCGCGGCAGTGTCGAGTGTACGCTGGTGGTGGGCAAGAAAAGTGAGGAAGGGCTTCCCGTAACGTTTAGCGTCACCGATAGCGGCATCGGCATTACCCCGCAACAGCAGGTGCATTTATTCCAACCATTTTCACAGGCAGATAGCTCAACCTCGCGACGTTACGGTGGCAGTGGTCTGGGGCTTGCCATCAGTGCGCAATTGGTGCGGCAGATGGGAGGAGAGTTAAGTGTGGAAAGTTCACCGGGGCAAGGCAGCAGCTTCTCGTTTACTCTGGAATTCCCCGTTGTTGAAATAATCCCGGCGACGCAATCACCTGCCAGCATCGCACCGCGTACACTGCCAGATGCACACATTTTGCTGGTGGATGACGACGTGCTAAACCAATTTTTTGCGCAAGCCATCCTCGAAAAATTAGGGATGCGCGTCACTGTGGCAGATAGTGGGGCAGCCGCTATCCAGCAGGCACAGCAACAGGATTTTGCAATGGTGTTGATGGATGTGAGTATGCCGGGTATGGATGGTTATGAGACAACCCAGCAAATTCGCCAGTTCAAACCAGCGGCAGCGTTACCGATTATCGCCCTGACTGCGCACGCAATTGAAGGGGAACGGGAACGCTGTTTTACGGCGGGGATGGATGATTTCTTGAGCAAGCCGTATCAATTGTGGGACTTGCAGCAGATATTGCAGCGATGGCTGCGTTGATGCTTCGCGCTGTGGTTTCCTGTATCCTTCGTGCTTGTTTTATCGTATGAATAGACCCTAGGCTTTATGACACTACTCCCCGGATCAACCATCGGAATGCTCGGTGGCGGGCAACTTGGACGTATGTTCACCGTTGCCGCACGCACCCTCGGCTATCGCGTCATCGTGCTGGAACCCGACCCGCACAGCCCCGCCGCGCAATTTGCCGACGAACACATTATTGCCGCTTACGACGACACCGCCGCCTTGACCTTGTTTGGCAACGCCTGCGATGTTGTTACCACTGAGTTTGAAAATATTCCTGCGAAAACGCTGGAATTCCTCACACAGTTTTGCCCGGTGCGCCCTGCTGCCAGCGCGGTGGAAATGGCACAAGACCGGATCGTGGAAAAGGAATTTGTGCGTTCCTGCGGTTTATTGCCCGTGCCGTTTGCGGCGATTCGGCGTATTCCCGACCTTGCGGCAGCGCAAGAGCTAGTGACATTTCCGGCGATTTTGAAGACCGCACGCTTGGGTTACGACGGCAAGGGGCAGTCAACGGTTCACGATCTTGCCGAAGCCGAAGCCGCTTTTGTACGCATGGGCGAGGTCGAATGCGTGCTGGAACAGCGGGTGGATTTAGCCTGCGAAATTTCCGTGATTCTGGCGCGTAGTGTCAGCGGTGAAGTGCGATGCTTCCCCGTGGCGGAAAATGAACACCGCAACGGCATTTTGCACCAAACCATCGTCCCGGCACGGGTTGCACCCGCTCTTGCACAATCGGCACAAGCGGCGGCGACCCGCATCGCGAATAAACTCGATTTCGTCGGGGTGATGGCGGTGGAATTTTTCATTACCCGCAGCGGCGAATTACTCGTCAACGAAATGGCTCCGCGCACCCACAATAGCGGGCATTACACCTTGGATGCGTGCATCACTTCGCAATTTGAACAACAAGTGCGCATGGTCTGCGAATTGCCGTTTGGCGATACTCACCTGCTATCGTCCGTGGTCATGGTCAATTTACTCGGCGATGTGTGGGGCGACTCCCAACCGCTGTGGTTGGCATTGCTGCAAAGTGCGCACACCAAACTCCATTTATACGGCAAACGCGAAGCTCGCGTCGGGCGTAAAATGGGGCATTACTGCACATTGGCAGACAATGCCGATGCCGCACTGGCAGAAGCTGGGCGGATTTTCCAACAACTGTAAAACTGTAGAGGTGACACCACATGGATAACAATACCCTGATTTTAAAAGTACACGTCATTATCGCGTTGCTCTCGCTGGCTATTTATTTGCTGCGCGGCTTGTGGATGATGACCAATAATCCGGCAGTTACTGGCAAACCGGCCTTAGCCAGCGCGTCGCTTTCCATGCTGATTTTGCTGGGAACGGGTGTATGGCTGGCATTTGTCAGCGGTGCGCACGGGCTGGATGGTTTCGTGGTTTTCAAGTTTATGGGTTTGCTTGAATACATCGTGCTGGGCGTGATCGCGCTGAAACCGGGCTTACCGCGCCCCACTGCGATTGTCTTGTGGGTGGCTGGTTTAGGCGGTTTTGTGTTCAGTTACTTAGTCGCTAAAGGCGTTGTACCGGTGTTGTTCTAATGGCTGATATTCCTTACACCAAAGACTTGCGCAATGACATTCGTTTTGAAACCGAATTGTGCGGGCATAAGCTCACGTTCTTGTCCACTTGGGGGATTTTTTCCCCGCGTGAAATTGATGACGGCACTGATTTGCTGCTGAAATACTTGGAAATTAACCCGACGGATGATTGTTTCGACTTGGGTTGCGGCTACGGCCCCGTGGGTTTGGCAATGGCAAAACTCGCACCACTTGGGCAAACGCTAATGGTAGATAAAGATTTCATGGCGGTGGAATACGCGAACCGTAACGCCGCTTTGAATAAATTACCCAATGCCAAAGCCATGCTCAGTAACGGCTTTCAACACATTGCTAAAGATGCGCGGTTTGATGTAATTGCATCCAACATCCCAGCAAAAGTGGGGAAGGAAATGATGAGTATCTTGCTGCACGATATGAAACACCACCTAAAACCGGGTGGGCGAATCTATTTGGTGACAATCAATGGCTTGCGTGAATACATGAAGCGCAATCTAAAAGAGACTTTCGGTAACTTTGACAAGCTCAAACAAGGCCAGTCTTATACCGTATCTTACGCAGAAAAATTGAAGTAACCCCCTATTTTTCCCCTCTTAACACCCTTCCCCCCTTGCAGGGGTCAGGGCTGAGGATGGGGGGTTAACGTATTACGACGCTTCTTTCTTCGCCGCGCCCGCACGTTTACGGTCGTTTTCCATCAGGAAACGCTTGCGGATACGGATATTCTTTGGCGTGATTTCAACCAATTCGTCATCGTCGATGAATTCCATCGCTTGTTCCAACGTCATGCGGATCGCCGGGACAAGGATCAGGTTTTCGTCAGTACCGGAAGCACGAATATTGGTTAACTGCTTAGCTTTCAGCGGGTTAACTACCAAGTCATTGTCGCGGGTATGGATACCGACAACTTGACCTTCGTACACTTCTTCGGTGTGACCGACGAACAACTTACCACGCTCTTGCAGGCTGAACAGGGCGTAAGCCAAGGCTTTGCCTGTGCCGTTAGAAATCAATACGCCGTTGTGACGGTTGCCAATCGCGCCCGCTTTGAACGGTGCGTAGTTATCAAATACGTGGTAAATCAAACCAGTACCCGAAGTCATGGTCATGAAATCAGTCTGGAAACCGATCAAACCGCGAGCAGGCATCCGGTATTCCAAACGCACCCGACCTTTACCATCGGGAGCCATGTCTTTCAGTTCCGCACGGCGTTCGCCCAGTGCTTCCATGACTTTGCCTTGGCTGGACTCTTCGATGTCAACGGTCACGTTTTCAAACGGTTCCATTTTCACACCGTCGATTTCACGGATGATAACTTCCGGGCGGGAAACTGCGAGTTCATAACCTTCACGACGCATATTTTCGATCAGGATGCCCAAGTGCAATTCACCACGACCGGAAACTTTGAATTTCTCAGGGTCAGCGGTGTCTTCGACGCGCAAGGCTACGTTGTGCAGCAATTCTTGCTTCAAACGCTCGTTCAAGCGACGTGAAGATGTACCAGTTTTAACTTCTTTGCCCGCAAACGGTGAAGTATTGACTTGGAATGTCATGGTAACGGTCGGTTCGTCAATGGTCAGCGGCGGCAATGCAACCACATTTTCTGGGTCACACACGGTGTCGGAAATGTGCAGCTCATCCATACCGGAGAACGCGATAATGTCGCCCGCTTGCGCTTCGTTGACTTCGACGCGATCCAGACCGTTAAAGCCGAGGATTTTCAGCACACGACCGTTACGGATTTTGCCTTCGGTATCAATGACTTTAACTTGGGTATTGGTTTTAACGCGACCTTGCTTGATACGCCCAATCCCGATAATGCCGAGGTAAGAGTTGTAGTCCAATTGGCTGATTTGCAACTGGAACGGTGCATCCGGGTCAACGTCTGGTGCAGCAACGCTGTTGATAATGGTCTGGAACAACGGGGTCATATCGCCGCCGCTAACCGTTTCTTCCAAGCCCGCATAGCCGTTGATGGCAGAAGCGTAAACCACTGGGAAATCGAGCTGCTCGTCAGTCGCGCCAAGGTTATCAAACAGTTCAAACACCTGATCCATTACGCGGTGCGGATTCGCGCCCGGACGGTCGATTTTGTTGACGACCAGAATCGGTTTCAAGCCGTGGGAAAAGGCTTTTTGGGTAACGAAACGAGTTTGTGGCATTGGGCCATCAACTGCGTCAACCAACAGTAATACGGAGTCAACCATTGATAATACGCGCTCTACTTCGCCGCCGAAGTCCGCGTGTCCCGGTGTGTCGACGATATTGATGCGGTATTCTTGACCATCTTCAGGGTTAGTCCAACGCAAAGCGGTGTTTTTCGCCAAAATGGTAATGCCGCGCTCTTTCTCCAGCGCGTTAGAGTCCATCATGCGTTCGGAGACTTCGGCGCGTTCGCCCAAAGTACCGGATTGTTGTAGGAGTTTGTCTACAAGGGTGGTTTTGCCGTGGTCAACGTGGGCAATGATGGCGATATTTCGCAGGTTCTGGATCACAACGGAGTACTCAATGAATTCATGAAAGGCGCGATTATACTGACAATATGTTAATTTTCTAATGTATTTGCGAAATTACATGCTGATAGTGCGAAAAACGCCGTAGACTTGCGCTCTTTTCAGCAAACACGGAGTGCTTAATGGAATTACCCATCAGAACCCACTACGACATGCTCGGCGGCGAACAAGGCATACGCCAATTGGTTAACCGCTTTTATGACTTAATGGACGAACTGCCGGAAGCGTGGGAATTACGCAAAATTCATCAGCAAGATTTGCAAAGTGCACGTGACAAACTTTTTAAGTTTTTATCGGGCTGGCTCGGTGGCCCCGGATTGTACGAAGCCGAATACGGGCATCCGCGTTTGCGGGCGCGGCACATGCCTTTCCCGGTAGATACGCAAATGCGTGACCAGTGGTTAATGTGCATTAATCAGGCATTGGATGAACAAGTCAGTGACGAATTATTCAAGTTACAACTGAAGTCTTCGTTTGCCAACGTCGCAGATCACATGCGTAACCGTGCGGGTTAAGCCTTCCTTGGTTTAGTACGGGAATCGTCAGTGGGGCAGTGAATACCACGTTCCTTTACCCTGACCGTGTTGTTGCAATAACTTGCTACGTACCAATTCTTCCAGCCGCTTCCTAATAGTGGCTCGGTTAGCTTGAGTAGCCAACAAAACTTCCCCGGTGGTGATCCTGCCGTTTTCCCGTGCGAGTTCCAAAATATCTGCTGAGAGTTGAGGTAGTGCTTGCAAGAAATGGCGTTCCCGCTCGACTTTTTTCAATAAGTTATCTTTTTGCTTTTTCATGGAACGTAGGAAAAATAGCAGCCAATGTCCCCACTCTGGCGCATCGCTTTTAAGGGTGGATTGGGTGCGACGCAGTGCCAAGTAATAGCCATCCTTGTTAGCTTCCACCACACTTTCCAAGGAGCTGTAAGGCACATACACATAACCGGCCTTCAATAGCAGTAGTGTGGTGAGAATGCGCGATAACCTGCCATTACCGTCTTGGAAGGGGTGAATCGCCAGAAAGCGCACCACAAACACCGCGACAACTATCAAAGGATGCAAGAAACGGTCAAGCAGGGCTTGGTTTGTCCACTCCACCAGTTCCTGCATTTGCAGTGGGGTTTCAAACGGGCTGGAAGTCTCAAAAATAATGCCGATTTCCTTACCGTCCGCACTGAAAGCAGCCACGCTGTTGGAGAGGATTTTGTACGCTCCCCGGTGGCGTTCGTCTTTGTCGCTGTATTTCAGTAGCAGGGTATGGAACTGCTTGATATGGTTTTCGGTCAGGGGAATGCTGCTGTACGACTCAAACAGCAGTTGCATGACTTCGGCGTAACCTGCCACCTCTTGCTCATCGCGAGTGCTGAACTGGCGTTGCTCCAGATTTTGCAGCAGGTTTTCCACTTCACGATCAGTCAGTTTCACACCCTCAATACGGGTGGAGGAAGCGACACTTTCCACTGTCGCCACCCAGCGTAAAGCTTCCAATCGTTCAGGTGCTAAATTCTGGTAAGTACGCCAACCACCCTTGAACTCGTCAATTTCAGCAATAAGATTGAGAAGTTCAAAGGTAATATCAGGCTTGATGACCTTCATTGAAAACGTCCATATCCATAAATTTATTCGTATTTATTCATACGAGCTTTTTCAGCCTCAATCCAGCCTCTGACGTGCTGATTAATTGCGTCAGCTTTCATGCCTTTGGTTAACAATGGCTCGCCGATACTCACGGTAATCGTACCGGGCTTTTTGATCCAAGCGTGCCGCCGCCAGCTTTCCCCGGCATTGTGTGCCACCGGAACCACCAAAGCACCGATTTGTGCCGCCATCAATGCGCCACCGATTTTGAATTCGCCGGTTTCCGGTGGGGCAATGCGAGTGCCTTCCGGGAAAATAACCACGCAAATACCGGCTTCCAGCAAGGCTTTCCCCTGCTGACTCATTTGTTTAATCGCGGCACGCCCCGCGCTGCGGTCAATCGCAATCGGACGCAGCATACGCAAACCCCAGCCAAAAAACGGAATTTTCAATAACTCTTGTTTCAGCACCCAAGTCAAACGCTGCGGAAAAATTACCGGCAAGGCATAAGTTTCCCAAGTCGACTGGTGGTTTGCCATGATCAGAAACGCACCTTGCGCCGGGATGTTTTCACGCCCTAACACCCGGTATTTGACCCCGCAAGTCACTTCCAGCCACCACACATTGAAACGATTCCACAAGGTGACAGCCGGGTAACGCACTTTATCCGGCAATGCCCACAGCACCACCATCATCATACCGCCAACCAACAAAGTGCTGACCACAGAACCCGCCCAATAAATGGCAGCCCGCAACCCCAACCAGAATGTATTTAATGCGTTCATGCGTTGTGTACTTTTGCTAAAGGAGTGAATCGACGTAGTGTGCCAGATTGTCGAACACAGGTATATCGGCGGGTAAACGCCCATCAGCTAAGGTGCGCTCGCCTTTGCCGGTACGCACTTGCACATAACCCGCGCCCGCTGCTGCGGCGGCTTGCCAGTCGCGTAACGAATCCCCCACCACTACCGCTTGCGTCACATCCGCGCCAAGCTGTTGCGCAATATCGAACATCATGCCCGGTTTGGGTTTACGACACGCGCACTGCGCTTCGCCTAGGTGTGGGCAATACGCAATCAACGCAATTTCCGCGCCGTGTGCCGCCAATAATCCGCGTAACTTGGCGTGCATCGCATCCAATTCTTCCACGCTGTAATAGCCGCGTGCGATACCCGATTGATTGGTCGCCACCGCCAAGGTGTAACCCGCGTGATACAGCCGCGCCATTGCTTCAATGCTGCCGGGAATTGGGATCCATTCAGCCACGCTGCGGATGAAATTATCCGAATCCTCGTTAATTACGCCGTCGCGGTCGAGGATAATAAGTTTGTTTATACCCCTCACCCTACCCCTCTCCCTCAAGGGGAGAGGGAACTGCCAATAACTTATGCAGTTTGCGTAATGCCTGTCCGCGATGACTGATACGGTTTTTTTCTTCCGGCGGTAATTCAGCGGAAGAGCAGCCGTGAGTCGGCACATAAAACAACGGGTCATAGCCAAACCCGTTTGCACCACTCAACTCATGCAAGATTCTGCCCTCCCAACTCGCTTCCGCAATGATGGGCAATTGATCGTCGGCATGACGTAAATACACGATGCAGCAATAGAACCGCGCGGTACGCTGCGCATCCGGCACATCTTTTAACGCTTCAAGTAACTTGGTGTTATTGGCAGCATCACCTGCACCGGAATAACGTGCGGAGTACAACCCCGGCGCACCACCGAGTGCATCCACGACAATGCCGGAATCATCCGCCATCGCGGGCATTCCGGTAGCTTGTGCTGCATGACGGGCTTTAATCAGGGCGTTTTCGACGAAAGTTAACCCGGTTTCATCCGCATCACTGACCCCGAATTCGCTTTGACGCACGAATTCCAAACCCAAATCGCTCATCATGGCATTGAATTCACGCAACTTTCCGGCATTCCCGGAGGCTAAAACAATCCGCTGACTCATCCTGCTAATGCCTCACGTTGTGCTTGCATGATTTCACGAATGCCTTTTTCGGCTAACACCAACATCGCATCCAACTCATCGCGGCGGAACGCATGACCTTCTGCCGTGCCTTGCAACTCAATGAATTGCCCTGCTTCATTCATCACCACATTCATATCGGTTTCGGCTTTGGAATCTTCATCGTAATCCAAGTCCAGCACCGGCACGCCATCAAAAATCCCCACCGACACCGAAGCAATTTGCCCATGCAACGGGTTTTTCTTGAGACGACGATTTTGCTGTAACCAGGTTACCGCATCGCACAATGCCACGTAAGCACCGCTGATGGACGCAGTGCGCGTGCCGCCATCGGCTTGCAACACATCGCAATCGAGGGTGATTTGAAATTCGCCCAAGGCTTCCAAATCCACCATTGCCCGCAACGAACGCCCGATCAATCGCTGGATTTCCATCGTGCGTCCGCCTTGTTTGCCTTTGGCAGCTTCGCGGGCGGTGCGTGAACCCGTGGAGCGCGGCAACATCCCGTATTCTGCCGTCACCCAGCCCTGCCCTTTACCTTTCAACCAACCTGGCAAACGGTCTTCCACCGTCGCAGTACACAACACTTTGGTGTTGCCAAACTCAACCAGCACCGAACCTTCCGCGTGGCAAGTGTAATGACGGGTAAATTTGACCGTTCGCATTTGGTCGGGAGCACGTTCGCTTGGCCTCATCGGGATTCCTTCATGGTGTATTGCGTATTTAAGCGGGCGATTATACGCATCCTTGGGATGGGTTTCATGGAGTTATTTCTCAGCACTCTTGCCGCTGGCGAAATTGCCAAACAGATTCATCCATGACTTCATCGCATCCACATTAGTACCGATGCTGGATTGAAAAATACTGGTGGGATCAAAACCTTCCGCGCCTTCCTTCATTTTTTGCAGCATTTGCTCCATGACTTTCTGGTTGAATTCCTGCACATCCGGCAACCCCATCAGGCGGCGCAACTCTTCCGGTGACATGTCGACATTGATTTGAACATTCATCGTAATACTCCCTTGGTTAGAACAACTAGGTTATATATTACACTATCCACTTCGAGAGCATCGCCGCCAATCTTGGGGGGTCAATGGGTTTGGTGAGGTAATCGCTCATCCCCGCCGCAATGCATTTGGCACGTTCGGTAGAAATCGCGTGCGCCGTCATCGCAATAATCGGCAAATGCTGCCATTCGCGGCGTTGGCGAATCAGCCGCACAGCTTCGTAACCATCCATTTGGGGCATTTGAATATCCATAAAAACAAGCTGAAACGTCGCCTGTTCCAGCATTTCAATGGCTTCTACGCCATTGTTTGCCACGGTAACACTTACCCCTAATTTGCCCAGCAATGCCCCCGCTACCATCTGATTCAGCGGATCATCTTCCACCAGCAAAACCTGCACGGTATTGAAATTCGTGACTATCGCGTTTGCGGCGGTATCAACGGGTAGCGCATCCGTACACGTCGCAAATGCAGCGGTAAAAACGAACGTACTCCCCTGCCCTAACTGGCTTGCCAGCGTAATATCACCCGCCATCAACCGCGCTAACGATTGACTAATCACCAATCCCAAGCCGCTCCCGCCATGCCGTCGGGACAAGGAACTATCGGCCTGTGCAAAGGGTTGAAACAGCTTTGCCTGTTGGTTTGGACTAATCCCAATGCCGGTATCTTTCACCGTAAATTGCAACCGCACTTGCGCATCCCGTATCGCTAACAGCCCAATACGAATGGCAATTTCACCCGCCTCGGTGAATTTAATAGCATTACTCACCAAATTCAGCAAAATCTGCGCAAGACGTTGCGGGTCGCCAACCAAACAAGTTGGCACATCCTCCGCCACTTGAATTTGAAACCCTAAGCCTTTTTGCCGCGCCTGTTCTTCAAACAAATAGGTTATTTGCTGCAACACATTACTGAGTCGGAACGCTGTAGGATTGAGCGCGAGCTTGCCCGCTTCGATTTTCGCCACATCCAAAATATCGTCGATAATCCCCAGCAACATCTTGGAGGACGACTGCATTTTGTTCAGGTAATCCACTTGTTGTGCGGTCAAATCCGTTTGTTGCAGCAAATACCCCAAACCAATCATCGCATTCATCGGAGTACGGATTTCATGGCTCATATTCGCCAGAAACTCACTTTTAGCTTGATTCGCGCGTTCCGCCTCCTCCTTAGCTTGTTGCAGCGCGGTATTCAAACGGGTCAGTTTGCGGTTCCAATAAATGCTGCCCAACAAAATCAGGGTTGCACCGATAACGAGTTTCCACAACAAGGAATAATCCGTCGTTTCAACCACGTAGACCGAATTCCAATTACGCTTAACTGCCTCGTGATCGGCTTGCGTCAAAGAGTCGACGGCTCTTTGCATAATACCCAGCAATGGCGGGGAATCTTTGCGCACTGCAATCGAAATCGGGTAATCGTAATCCAGTTTGCCAATGATCTTTAAATTGTATAGCCCCTGCTGAATAATCTGGATACCGTGCGCAAACGAAGCCACGCCAGCGTAAGCCCCACCGTTTTCCACCATTTCAAACAGTTCATCGGGGGTTTCCGCTTCAATAAAAGTGGTATTGGGGTAGTCTTGACGCAACTGTTTGCCAATTGCACCTCCGGTGGGAATAACGATTTTTTGATCCGCAATATCCGCCAACGACTGGACAAACGGCCGCCCGGATTTGGCGAGCAAAACATGCGACGTTTGATAATAAGGCGTGGTGAAGGACAAAAAATCTTCACGTTCTGGCGTTTTGACCGCCCCAGAAAGGAAATCGCACTTACCTTCGCGAACAAACTGCAAGGCTTCACCCCACGTATTGCTCAACACCGGCTGCAACGGGATATTCAGCCGCTGGGAAAAGAGTTGGAGGTAGTCGGAAAAAATGCCTTTGTGCTTGCCACCCTCTAGGAAGTCGTAGGGCTTCCAGACGGGGCTAAAGCAATAGCGCAGGGGTGCGCCTTGGCGTTGCTTTAGCCATGCTTGTTCGGATTTGCTTAAAGCAATAGCAGCGGATGGCGGAATTTGCTCAATAGCTGGCGTATTCGCCGTTGAAAAGATCAACAGACCATACAGGAGAATGAGGAGCAAGGGTTTCATATGCACAATAGTAGCGCATCCCTCAGATTAATATCACCACCAACTCTTTCGGCCCATGCACCCCATACGCCAACGTCTGCTCAATATCCGCCGACTTCGACGGCCCCGAAATCAGCAACGCATTCGTCGGCATTCCCGCTTGCACCCAGCCTTGCGCCTGCACAGCCTCCGCAAATGTGGTGTACAACTTATCTACTTCCAACACCGCAATATGCACCGGTGGAACCAGCGACATCAAACGCGGTTCATCCGCACTCGGCATCACGATCAACGTTCCCGTTTCCGCAATCCCGCCATACGTGCCCGTGAAAGCCGCATCCACGCCGTAAAACAGCTCCTGTTTCCAGCTTTCAATGGGCTGGTCGTAGGTTTTTAGGGCAGGAAAGCGGTCGGCTTGTGCGTGAAGCTGTTTACCCAGCATGGTTTCCGGCGAAACTAACAGGTTGCTTAAACCCTTGGCTGCACACACCTGACTGACGACATCCAACCACGTTTCGGGTGTGGCGTGATGTACTTCGGCGCGTACTGCGACCATGCGTTCGGTAAAGCGGCGTACTCGTTCCGCCGTATCCCAATCGTAACGGCTCAGGTAATCACGTTCGTTAAAGCCGCAATCCGGGCGTTGCGGTTCGCGCAAACGAGCAAGAATATTAGCGCGTGCCGTATTACTCATGGTCGACTCCCAGATTCTTTACTTGTTGGTGCAAGGTCGATTCCGCCAATTTTGGCGCACTACGTACCGTCGTCCACGCGCCCAAATTCGTCGGCAACATGCCTTTGAAGCGCGTCGCCAGCGTCGAACCTGCGTGGTAAATCGTCGGATGCGTCGCCGCCCATGCCCAGGTTTTCCAAGTTGCCGCCTCGCTCAAAGTACGGCGTTTGCCCGAACCCACGGTGTTGGTATTAGCAGCATCCTTACGCACCCCGTCGTAACGCAAGCGGTTGAGAATACTCGGAATCGGAATGCGTACCGGGCAAACTTCGCTACACGCGCCGCACAAGGTCGAGGCTTGCGCTAACTCACCATGCACATCCAGCCCCGCTTTTTGCGGCTCTAAAATCGAGCCAATCGGCCCCGGATACACCGTGCCGTAACTGTGCCCACCAATGCGCACGTACACCGGACAATGGTTAATGCACGCCCCGCAACGAATACAGCGCAAGGTCGCCAGCAATTCGGGATCACTATAAATATTGGAACGCCCATTATCCAGCAACACCAAATGCACCTCTTCGGGGCCATCCTTCTCCCCCACTTTGCGAGGACTGGAAATCATATTGAAGTAGGTGGTAATCGGTTGCCCCGTCGCCGAGCGCGTCAAAATGCTCAACAGCGGCGGCACATCGCTCAGGCTTTCCACGACTTTTTCAATGCCCGTGACTGCAATGTGTACTGGCGGCGCAGTAGTCGACATCCGACCATTGCCTTCGTTTTCCACCAAACATAACGTGCCGGTTTCTGCCACCATGAAATTCACGCCGGAAAGCCCCACGGGTGCGGCATAAAACTTGTCGCGCAAAATACGTCGAGCGGTTTGCGTCAATTCATCCACGTCTTCGGTGTAAGGAATGTCGGGGAATTTTTGGTGGAACAACTTGGCAATCTGTATGCGGTTTTTGTGAATCGCGGGCATGATAATGTGCGACGGGGTTTCGCCATCGAGTTGGATAATGAATTCGCCAAGGTCGGACTCCAAACACTCAATGCCCAAGGCTTCGAGGAAATGGTTCATACCCATTTCTTCCGACACCATCGACTTGCCTTTGATAATCGACTTGGCATTGTGGCGTTCCAAAATCGCTTGCACGATCTGGTTGCCTTGTTCGGGGGTTTCTGCCCAATGCACTTGAATGCCATTGCGGGTCAGGTTGGCTTCGAGGGTTTCCAACAATTCCGGCAACTTGCTCAGAGCGTTAGCGCGGATCGCCATGCTTTGGGTGCGCAAGCGTTCCAGTTCGGCTTTGTCGGGGAATTGGTCGAGGCGGCGCGTCATCAAGCCATCCATCGCACGGTAGAAATTGGCGCGAACTTCGGGCTTGGCGAGGTTAGCGCGGACGGTTTGGCGGAAAGTGGATGTCATAGCGTATTGTCTCCTGCCAAAGGGGAAAAATCCCCCCTACCCCCCCTTTTGCAAAGGGGGGAACAAGAGGGGTGGCGCATCTGGCTTCCCCCTTTGAAAAAGGGGGACTGAGGGGGATTTTCTTCAAACATGCGTTCTCTCCCAAAGAAACTCGGCAATATGCTGATGAGGAAGCGCATCGCCTTGCTTTGCCATTACCCCGCCAATATTCATCAAGCAACCGCATTCCTGACTGATCAAACGATCCACGCCGGTATTGCGGATGTGGGTCACTTTATCCAGCACCATCGCCGCCGAAATTTCCGGCTCTTTCACCGCGAACGTGCCGCCAAAACCGCAGCATTCGGGTTTGCGGGCGTGCTCCACCCGTTGCACATTGCTGAGTTGCCCCAGCAAGGATTCGATCTTGTCGGCAACGCCCATTTCACGGCGGGCAGAACAAGAGGTGTGTACTGCCACTGTCAGCGGTTCGCCCAAATCTTGCAACTCGATTTTCAGCACATCGACGAGGAATTCGGTGAGTTCGTACACGCGGCTGGCAACATCCACCGCTTGTGCTTCATCCTGCTGCCCCGCAAACAGTTCGGGGTAATGCACTTTCATCATCCCCGCACACGAACCGGATGGAATCACGATGGGAATGGGTTTGGGGAACAGCGCGATTTGCGCCCGTGCCACAGAACGCGCTTCGTCGCGGTAGCCGGAGTTCCAAGCGGGTTGTCCGCAGCAGGTTTGTGCAGGTGGGAAAATGACTTTCACCCCCGCACGTTGCAGCAATTGCATCGCTGACACACCCGCTTGCGGGTACATCAAATCGACTAGGCATGTGCCAAAAAAGTAGATGGTATCGGGTTTTGTTGCCATTGGAGCCTACCTGCCTACGAGTGTTAGGTGACGCAGCGAACGCACCTTGCGGGCTTCGTCAGCGTCGATGGATTTGAGGGAATCTTCCACAAAAGCCAGATGTTCTTGCGCGGCTTTGCGGGCGCGTTCGGGATCACTGGCAAGGACGGCTTCCATCAGTTCGCGGTGCTGATTCTTGAGCGGATCGAACACACGCGGGATGGTGTAGAGCTTATCCAGATTGTGCGAAATGCTGTTTTGCAGCAGTTCAAACAGGTTTTTCATGACGTGCAGCAGCACCAGATTGTGCGAGGCTTCGACAATCGCCAGATGAAAATCGGCATCGGCGCGGGCTTCGTCCATCGGGTCAGCACTGCCGTGACGTTGAATCATGCGCTCGAAACAATCGCGGATATTGGCTTTGTCCTCATCGGTGGCACGCAAGGCGGCGTACCAAGCGGCATTGCCTTCCAAGGCGTGGCGAATTTCCAGCACGTCGAAACGGTATTCGGGGTTTTCACGGAACAATTCGACCAAGGGGCTGCTGCACGGTGCAGTGGCTTGCGGGGTATCGTTTTCCACAAACGTGCCGCCGCCCGGTTTGGAAACCAGCAAGCCCCGGCTGATCAGGGTTTGGATGGCTTCACGCAAGGAAGGGCGCGATACGCCGAATTGTTCCGCCAAGGCGCGTTCGGCGGGCAAACGTTCGCCCAGCGTGAAATGTCCGCTGGTGATCATTTGTTCCAGTTGTTGAGTGAGTTGTTCGGCGATGCGTAATTTCTTCATGGCTTCCGCTCTTTTGGCCTTACCAATTTTGGTTATCATAACTGATGTTACGCAGCCCTAAGCACCTGTAGCTCATCAAAAGCGCCCCGAATTGCCTTGGCGTAGAGCTTTGAACGCAAGGCAAAGTGGTTAAGATGCTTGCTGATGGTCAAACACTCCATTTTGAAGACGGCGACGATGGAGGCGAATAAGTGATTCGCTTGTGTTTTAGCGGTGTGGGCAGGGGATTTCGCAAAGGCAGCATTGGATTTGAGCGATTTATGGAAGACCTCGACTTTCCACCGTTTTTGGTAGGTTGTCGTGATTTCGTCCCACTCTGCTGCCAAGCGGCTACAGACCAGATACAAAATGCCGCTGCTGCCGTCTTTGTTCGTAAAGACTTGCCGGGCGAGCTTGACGGGGAAGGTTAGCCCCTTCAACCAGCCCTTGATGGCTTTTTGTTCTGTCCATACCAATTGGTCGAGTCGTGTGTAACGTTTTGCCTTGCTGTCTACTTCGCTCAATGCCACTAATCGGTTACTTTTCAATGCCATAATGAAGTCCTTTTGCCGTTTCTCCTTGATGTGTTCCATATTCTCGGCGGAGGCGAACCAAATGTCGCTCAACACCCATGAAAATGTCAGTTGGTTTTGAATGCAGGTGTCAATCATGGAGCGCATTTGCTCATTTTTGGTGACATCGCTGCACCGCTTTTCTTGGCGTGTATTGATGTCACAGAAACGGAACGGTTTCCGTATCAGTTCAAATGCAACAGGAATGGATGCACCATTGCTATGATATAGACAGTTTAACAAGTTGATTCCCTTGATATTACGCCCTTTGCAGTGGTCGTAATGCCAACAAATTAGATCGTTTTCGTCCATGTAGGGCTTTTCTTGCACCGTATCGTCGATGATCAGGATGCCATCGGCTGATTCGACCTCCCTGACGGTCTTTTTTACCTGTTTCCACAGGTCTTTCGAGGTGTACTCATCTCCCGAAAGAAAACGACTGATCGCATCGTGGCTAATTTCGCCGTCCAATAATTGGGATAAACCCGTTGCTGTGGCGTAGCCAAAGGTCACGGTCAGGTAGTCGGTGTAGAGGTCAAGACGTGTTTGATTCATACCTGAAATATAGTCGAGGAGAGGTCGGACTGCGTAACATCAGATCATAAAAGCCTGAAAGTTTTATTGCAAGTGGATTAGATTGTGTATTGACAAGGACTTACGAAAAGCCCCAGAATTCATGGTCTTACCAGTTGGTTATTAAAGCAATATTGGTAAGACCAATTATATTCAGGAGGAGGAGTTCTCAATGAGTCAAACGCTACTTTCGTTACTGGCATTTTTGCCCTTGGTGCTGGCAGCCGTGCTGCTGGTGGGATTTAACTGGCCTGCACGGCGAGCGATGCCCGTGGTTTTCGTGGTGACGGTGGCGATTGCGCTTACCGCGTGGGAAATGACCGCTAATCGGGTGCTGGCTTCTACCCTGCAAGGGCTGATTCTGACGGGGGCGATTCTGTGGATTATTTTCGGGGCTATTTTGCTGCTGAATACGCTGAAGCATTCGGGGGCGATTACCGCGATTCGGGCGGGCTTCTCGAATGTCAGTACCGATCGACGCATTCAGGTCATTATCGTGGCGTGGTTGTTTGGCTGCTTTATTGAAGGTGCATCCGGTTTTGGTACACCCGCAGCGGTGGTTGCACCGTTGATGGTAGCCTTGGGTTTTCCGGCAATGGCAGCGGTCATGGTCGGGATGATGGTGCAATCCACGCCGGTATCATTCGGTGCGGTGGGTACGCCGATTATCGTCGGGGTTTCCGGCGGTTTGGATAAGGCGGGCATCAGCGAAAAACTGCTCAGCGAAGGCTCAAGCTGGGACGTGTTGTACGCGCTGATTACCTCGGAAGTGGCGATTACCCACGCGCTTATTGGCGTGTTAATGCCGCTGTTCATGTGTGTGATGTTGACCCGCTTCTTCGGGCGTAACAAGTCGTGGAGTGAAGGTTTGGCGGTTGCGCCATTTGCGATTTTTGCGGGTTTGGCATTTGTAATTCCTTACGCGCTGGCTGGCGTGTTTTTGGGGCCGGAATTCCCGTCCATTATTGGTGCATTGGTGGGTTTGTCCTTGGTTGTACCGGCGGCACGTGCCGGTTTTTTGGTGCCGAAAAAATCGTGGGATTTTGCGCCACCGAGCGAATGGGCTGCGGAATGGATGGGCAGCATTGAAATTAAGCTGGATAGCCTGACCGCAAAAGCACCCGTGTCGATTGGCATGGCGTGGTTGCCGTATGTGTTGCTGGCGGCGTTGTTGGTGTTGTCACGGGTTAGTACCGAGGTGAAAACCTTCCTGAGCAATACGCTGGTGTTGCCGTGGGTGGATATTCTGGGTGAAAAGGGCATTTCCGGCAAAATCGAGTTCCTGTACTTGCCGGGTGGCATTATGGTGTTGGTGGTGTTGGCGACGTTCTTCCTGCATCGCATGAAATTTTCCGAGTTGAAAGCGGCAGTGGGCGAGTCTTCACGGACATTGCTGGGTGCGGGCTTTGTATTGATTTTCACCATTCCAATGGTGCGGATTCTGATTAACTCCGGGGTAAATCTGGCGGATTTGCCATCCATGCCACGCGCAATGGCGCAATTGGTTGCCAGCAGTGTGGGCGATGTTTACCCGTTCTTTGCACCTGCGGTTGGGGCATTGGGCGCGTTTATTGCTGGCTCGAATACCGTTTCCAACCTGATGTTGGCGCAATTCCAGTTTGATACCGCCGGGTTGATTGGGGTATCGGGTGCAATGTTGGTGGCGGTGCAAGCGGTGGGCGCGGCGGCGGGCAATATGATTGCGATTCACAACGTGGTGGCGGCATCGGCAACGGTGGGCTTGCTGGGGCGTGAAGGGCAAACCATTCGCTTGACGATTATTCCGACGCTGTATTACCTGGTGATGGCGGGCATTATTACCATGGTTGCCATCCATTTCTTAGGCGTGACTGACCCGTTAATGTGAGGCATTGCCATGAACCATCCCCTGATCACCACCCTGCAAGGTATTGTGGGCGCGGATAAGCTGACGACTGGGCAACGCCGTACTGAGTATTACCGTACCGGCTTTCGTTCGGGCAGTGGCACGGCATTGGCGGTGGTGTTTCCGCAAACCCTCATGCAACTGTGGCACGTGCTGCAAGCTTGTGTGGATGCGAACACCATTATCATTATGCAGGCGGCGAAAACCGGCTTGACGGAAGGCTCGACCCCCAGCGGGGACGATTACGACCGTGAAGTGGTGGTGATCAATACCTTGGCGATGGACGATTTGGTGCTGTTGAATGGCGGTGAACAGGTGTTGAGTTTTCCCGGTGCGACTTTGCACAAGCTGGAAAAATTGCTCAAGCCGTTAAAACGTGCGCCGCATTCGGTGATCGGCTCGTCCTGTTTGGGCGCGTCGATTGTCGGCGGCGTGGCGAATAATTCGGGCGGAGCCTTGGTCAAACGCGGCCCGGCTTACACCGAAATGGCGTTGTTTGCGCAGGTGAATGAACAGGGCAAGCTCGAAATGGTTAACCATTTGGGGATTGCCTTGGGCGATTCGCCAGAGGAGATGATTACACGGCTGGAGTCTGGCAATTTTGCCAAAGACGGGGTGGATGATGGCGGCAAGCTGGCATCGGCTCGCGACTACGTGGCGCGGTTGCGCGATGTGGATGCGGCAACACCGGCGCGTTTCAATGCCGATGAAAGCCGTTTGTTTGAAGCCAGTGGGTGCGCGGGGAAATTGGCGGTGTTTGCGGTGCGACTGGATACGTTTCCGATGGTGCAGCAGGAGCAAGCGTTTTACATCGGCACGAATGATCCGCAGGTGTTGACGCGCTTGCGTCGCCACATCCTCAGCCAGTTTGAAAATGTGCCGGAAGTGGGCGAATACATGCACCGCGATATTTTTAATATTGCGGAAAAGTACGGCAAAGATACCTTCCTGACGATTGAAAAGTTGGGGACGGATGTGATGCCGAAGTTGTTTGCGATTAAGGGGCGTACCGATGCGACTTTGAATAAGTTGCCGTTGCTGCCCAAATATTTGAGTGATCGGGTGATGCAGGGCGTCAGTAGTTTGTTTCCGCAGCATTTACCTGACCGTTTGCTGGAATTCCGTGACCGTTATGAGCATCACTTGATTCTGAAAATGAGTGAGGGCGGGATTGCCGAGGCGCAGGCGTTTTTGCCGGAATTCTTTGCGGATGCGGGTAATGCGGGCGCGTATTTTGAGTGTACGCCGCAGGAGGCGAGTAAGGCGTTCTTGCAGCGGTTTGCGGCGGCGGGCGCGGCGATCCGTTACCAGACCTTGTTCAGTGATCAGGTCGGCGAGGAAATGTTGGCGTTGGACATTGCGTTGCGGCGCAATGATGCGGATTGGGTGGAAGTGTTGCCGGAACACATTCGCAGCCAGATTGAACATACGCTGTATTACGGGCATTTTATGTGCCACGTTTTCCATCAGGATTATATTTTGAAAAAGGGTGCGGATGCCCATGCGGTGAAAAAGGCGATGCTGGCGTTGCTGGATGCGCGGGGGGCGAAATATCCGGCGGAGCATAATGTCGGGCATTTGTATCAGGCGGAAAGCGGCTTGCGGGAGTTTTATAAGCGGCTTGATCCGACCAATACGTTTAATCCGGGGATTGGGAAGATGGAGAAGTAAGTAACTAGCTAGAAGTTTCCACGTATAAGATCCTGCTGGTGTAAACTGGTAGTTTGTCACTTAAGAATGTCCGCACCGATGAAATTTGCCCAGCCGATCCCTGAAGAAATCCGCGTGACCTTGCAGGAAATGTATATGAACCACCCTACATTCCGCTGTCGTCAACGTGCGCAAGCAATTTTGTTGAGTACACGCGGCTTTACCCTTGCGGAACTGTGGTCAATCTTGGATGTACGGCGCGATGCCATCAGTGAGTGGCTCGACCGCTGGGAACATGAAGGGCTGCTGGGACTTTACGACCGTCCCCGCTCTGGTTGCCCCCGGATATACACAGAAGCTGAAGTAGCGTTGTTGAAAACCCTAGTGGACGAAGAGCCACGCCAAATCAAGACGGCTCAAACCAAACTGGCTGATCTAACCCAGAAAGTAGCCAGTACCAGCACCTTGAAACGCCTGTTAAAAAAAAGTTCCACTACCTCTGGAAGCGGATGCGTAACTCATTGAAAGATAAACGTGACCCCGTGGCTTTCAAGCGTGAGCAGGAAATTCAAGCATTACTCCACCAGCAAGCGGCGGCTGGCAAGTTGCTTATTTACTACTTCGATGGTTCAGGTTTTACCACAACTCCTTGCGTCCCTTACGGGTGGCAGAAACGGGGGAAACACGCAGGCTACTCACAGCTCAGAGCAAACGCTTGAATGTCTTGGGTTTTATGAGCCTAGACAACGATAGTTTTTTCCACACGGTGGAAGGGCGCGTTGACTCACAAGCTGCCATCGCCGCCTTTAATGCCTTTGCTGACCGTTATGCCGAAGAATTTGCACAAACAAAAATACCTTGCTTGGTTATTCTGGATAACGCCCCGATACAAACCAGCAAAGCCTTTCTTGGTAAACGTGAAGATTGGATGTTGGCGGGAATTTGCTTACATTTTTTGCCAACCTACAGCCCTGAACTCAATCCTATCGAAATACTCTGGCGAAAAATCAAATATGAATGGTTGCCGCTGGATGCCTATAAAAGCTACAAGGACATGAAGGAACTGGTGTTAGCTATACTGGCTGGCTTTGGCGAAAAATACACGATAACTTTTGGATAATTACTTATAAGAGGAATTGTAGTTGTTGTGGGTAGGCTCGGATGCGCGTAGTTTCATGTTATCCTTGTGAGAACACAAGCAAGGCGGAAAATTCGCCATCCTAGCTACCGATATTAGGACATAAACGTATGCAAAAAGTGGATGATCCTTCTGCTAAGTAACTAGTACTAAGTTTTCGCACATTACCCCCTTTGAAACTCAATGAGTTATGAATCAGGAATACACGAAAACTTTGGCTCAGTTACTTACCTATCGTGGTTATCGTCGCCAAGCACTTTATTGTTTATTTCGTCTTTTTGAAGATGGCTTGCCAGAAAACTATATTCTGCAACCAGAAGGCATTGAGGATTTAGCGATCTTTGATGCCTCAGGTGTGTTGCTAGAAGTTGTACAGGTAAAAGATTATTCCAGTCCATTAGTTGCATCTGATTTTACATCTTTTTTCTATGAACGGATTGCTCAATATTGCCAACCAACATCTAAGGTTAAAGTAACGTTGGCATCTTTTGGGGCTATTGGTAGTGAATTAGCAATGGCTTTAGATACGTCATCCAACATACCTAAGCGCACATTAAAAACCGTTAAAGGTGAAACTTTATCAGATACTCAAGCTTCACAAATTCTCAATCATATCCAATATGTTCAACTTGAAGATGAGAAATTAACTGAGATTGTTTTTTCTAAATTGAGAAAGTCTGTAGCAGCAGGACAACCACAACAAGCTTTTGATAATTTCATGTGGTGGTTATTTACTGCATCAGAAAAAAGGACAGAAATCACTAGGAAGGCTGTTATTGAGCGACTCAATAACATAGGCAAGTTCTTAGCTCAAAGAAATTCTCATATAAGTGAATGGAATGTTTCTATTCTGCCTATTTCATTATTAACGCCACATCAAAGCACGGAAATCTTAGAACGTGAATTCTTCCAAGGAGGGCGCGTAAGATTTGAACATATTGCCGCTAATCTTGATATTCCTAGAAATCAGGTGCTGGCTGAGATTAATAATGCTTTCCTCAAAAATAATGTAGTAGTGGTTCATGCTGCATCAGGGCAAGGTAAAACTACATTAGCCTATCGTTATTTGTTAGAGTTTTGTGCTGCTGAGTTCTGCTTTGAGATTCTAAGACCTTCTGATACTATTCATGCAAGACGTATGGCAATAGCTTTGGCTGGGCATTATGAGTCATTGCAAGTTCCAACTTTTATTTATTTAGATGTACGCCCCGGTGATAATGCCTGGAAAGAATTCGTAAGAGAAGTATCAGGTATTTCAGGCATACAAGTTCTTATCACTATTCGAGAAGAAGACTGGTTTCTCTCAAGAATAACTATTGATGATTTCTTCTTTGCAGATATACAGCCACAGTTTGATGAAAATACGGCAATGCTGTTGTTTGGCTCACTTAATGAAAAATATAAAGTCACGCATTATTTGGATTTTGATGATGCTTGGAAACAGCTAGGAGAGCGAAAAACACTGTTTGAATTTGTTTATCTTTTAACACAAAATCAAAGCTTAACATTTAAAATAAAACAGCAAGTTTCTGCATTGCAAGATGAAGTAAATGAAGGTAAATTAACTTGTAATGAATTGAAGCTCTTACGTCTGGTAGCTGTGGCATCAGCATATGAGGCACGAATTCGGTTAATTGATCTTGTAAATCTTTGCGATATAAGTAATTATCCAAAAGTTATCGTGTATTTTTCGCCGAAGCCAGCCAGTATAGCTAACACCAGTTCCTTCATGTCCTTGTAGCTTTTATAGGCATCCAGCGGCAACCATTCATATTTGATTTTTCGCCAGAGTATTTCGATAGGATTGAGTTCAGGGCTGTAGGTTGGCAAAAAATGTAAGCAAATTCCCGCCAACATCCAATCTTCACGTTTACCAAGAAAGGCTTTGCTGGTTTGTATCGGGGCGTTATCCAGAATAACCAAGCAAGGTATTTTTGTTTGTGCAAATTCTTCGGCATAACGGTCAGCAAAGGCACTAAAGGCGGCGATGGCAGCTTGTGAGTCAACGCGCCCTTCCACCGTGTGGAAAAAACTATCGTTGTCTAGGCTCATAAAACCCAAGACATTCAAGCGTTTGCTCTGAGCTGTGAGTAGCCTGCGTGTTTCCCCCGTTTCTGCCACCCGTAAGGGACGCAAGGAGTTGTGGTAAAACCTGAACCATCGAAGTAGTAAATAAGCAACTTGCCAGCCGCCGCTTGCTGGTGGAGTAATGCTTGAATTTCCTGCTCACGCTTGAAAGCCACGGGGTCACGTTTATCTTTCAATGAGTTACGCATCCGCTTCCAGAGGTAGTGGAACTTTTTTTTAACAGGCGTTTCAAGGTGCTGGTACTGGCTACTTTCTGGGTTAGATCAGCCAGTTTGGTTTGAGCCGTCTTGATTTGGCGTGGCTCTTCGTCCACTAGGGTTTTCAACAACGCTACTTCAGCTTCTGTGTATATCCGGGGGCAACCAGAGCGGGGACGGTCGTAAAGTCCCAGCAGCCCTTCATGTTCCCAGCGGTCGAGCCACTCACTGATGGCATCGCGCCGTACATCCAAGATTGACCACAGTTCCGCAAGGGTAAAGCCGCGTGTACTCAACAAAATTGCTTGCGCACGTTGACGACAGCGGAATGTAGGGTGGTTCATATACATTTCCTGCAAGGTCACGCGGATTTCTTCAGGGATCGGCTGGGCAAATTTCATCGGTGCGGACATTCTTAAGTGACAAACTACCAGTTTACACCAGCAGGATCTTATACGTGGAAACTTCTAGCTAGTTACTTAGCAGAACCCCAACGGACATTACAACGCTTTAATAACGAATTTTTATTGCGAACATCTATTGATGGTCATTATGTTGAAGGTTTTCACTCAGTACGCAGCGAAATTATATGCTCCCAGTTATTAGATGAGGTTTTTTATCCTTGGCCCAGCTTAGCAAAACAGGTTTTATCAATTCTAGAAGAAAATGATCTTGAGTTCTTTTTACTATGTACATTCTCACGCCACTATCATGATTCAAAAGAATTAATATCAGCGTTATCTTCTCTTTCCTTAACAACATGGGAGGCGGTAAGAGGTGTTGGTAGATCTTTGCAATGGCTTGGACTCAAAGAGTATGCTTTGGTTAATGCGGAAGTTTTGAGTGATGCGCGTACTCTTGTAGGACAGGCATGGTGGATGTTAATAGATTTTGATATAGCAAATGCATTAAAAGTAAAAAATGATTTATTTGCACCATTGGCAGCATCAAATCCTAACTTTGCAATAGCTGCTCAAGCAGCAATGGCATTAAAAGAAAAACAAACAAATAAAATGGATATATTTAATTATTTTTCTGATTTTCTCGGAAGCTTGCTTTATTTTCCTAGAAATCCACAGTCAATTCTTGAATTTGATGCATTTGCAGAAATTATATTTTGGCTTGGACATATTAATTTAAAAGTCGATTATGAGTTAATTGCCAACGATGATTTGGATGCAGCATTAACTATTCTACCTGTTTATTCTTTTGCTCGGCTTGCTATTGCCACTCGTACATTTAATGAGAATTTATATTCTTCTTGGTTTGATTTAAATAAAGAAAAGTTGAAAAAACATATCCAAGAAAAAGAAGGAATATTTGCGTTAGATCAAGAAGATGACTGTTTGGTTGCACACTATATAATTAGGCAAAACAATAGAATGTCTGGCATGGGATTGTCAAGATCGAAGCCTGATACACTTGTTACTTATAATGATCTTTCAGTAGAAAGGGTTGAAACAATCGCTTGGTGTATACCAAACTTCAATAAGTATGGATCATCGGGATATGGGAATAAAACATCTCTGCTGGAATTGCCTTATGATGACACAGTAAAGCGAATGCCTATTGAAAACATTCTGAAACCTTGGTTGCCTATTTTTAATTCTTGGTTTCAGGGATTAGTAGACTATCAAGCTCGCCCGAAAGAATGGAGTGAGTACTTTTCCCAAATATATAAACTGCGTAGAGATACAGTTTATTCACTAAAACAAATCGGCATTGCTTTACATGATATTGGTTCAAAAGATATACAATTTATAACCGATATGAAGGAGTGGAATAGCTTTAGACGATTAACAACGGATAATTTTTTGTTGCCAAAATCTGCTCTTGACGAATGGGGAATGATAACTGAAAGTCAAGCTAAAGAAACCTCGAATTTAAGAAATAGCCAAAGATTTTTAGCCAGCAAACGTTTGTCTGATTTTAAAGTGGCACTTAATGAATATAGGCATAGGGTTGGTGATTTCGTAAGGTCGGCTGAAAAAGCCCTTATTCTCATGGTTCTTATGCCATCTGCAAAAGCAAAAGATCAAGTTGAAGAGCTTTATGCTTTAGCTGAAAAAGAGGGTATCAACAAACATGATATTCATTTATCAGTATGCAATGGAATTGATGCATGTATAATGCTAAAAAAACTTCACCAACAAGAGGAGGTCTTGACAAATCCCCAGTCGCTAGACTTTTTATCACCAAAAGAAGAATATGAAGCATGGATTGAAACTATATACAAATGGTGTAGAGCTGCATATCCAGAACAGTTTCCACTCATGGAAGGAAAGCTCCAGAAAACCAAAAGAAAATTAACAAAAGGAATGCTAAGTGATTGTTTAATCCCTACATCCAATCGTCTTAATTCCTCATTAAAACTATTAAAAAAACGAGGTATTCATGCCAAAATTCATGCGGATAATATTTACTGGAAAGGAAATAATGCATTATGGATCACTTTCGATGTTGAACATCCAATTGACTCTTTAAATGCATTGGATGCTTTATGGCAAGCAATAGCAAGTGCATTAAATATAGACCAAGACAAAATTGTTAGAATCAAAGCAATGGATCTCTATTGGCAACATATAATACTGATCCCGCTAGTCAAAGGAAAAAGCTTGGAAAGATTAGCTTATACTAATTTCAAGGGAGTTATGGAATATGATATTGATGTTATAAGCAGCCAACGTTGGCGTTTATTTCCTGAGCCTATTAGCTCGGATGTTTTGGATGCACTTGGAATTAGGCAGTGGGCATATCTGGGTAAGACAGATCTTATTGATTCTTTTGTCAACTCTTATGGGGAGCTATTTGAGCATATTGATTATTTATCTAATTTTAATAAGCAAATTCAAGGCATGGACGATGTTGGCACAGATGTGCTACGTAATTATTTAGAAGATGAAGAAGTGGCTATAAACTCGCACGCTCAAAAAACTTTTGACTCAATGGCTGAGTTAACTAATTATTTCTCGGATCAAGATCTCACCTTGCTATCTGAAACAAGACCAAATATATTTCTTTGCCTGAATTTGATTTTAGAGATAAGTACTGCGCTATATCCTATAGAGAACTTTCAAAACACAGCATCATTAACACTAGAACAAATAGCATCTTGGCGTGATAGATTACATATAAGTCTTACTTCTGTTGGCTTTTTGAAATACCTTTGGATAGCTGATATGATTGGATGTAATGAGCCTAATTTAAATTAACAATTACACATTTTGTTATTTTAAGTGGCGTGACAAAGCATTTAAAGCATTATTCGCCCACAACAGTCAGTGCGTAATTTAATAACTCTTCGCCAAAATAGGTTTTGGAGTTGCGCAAAATTTCAATATAAGGATTTAGTAAAGGAATCATGCCTTTGCGCTTGGCTTCAATCAAAACGCCGAGACTGCCAATGATTTTGACTTGGTTGATTTGTGCGACTTTTCGCCCTGCTTTCTCGTCAATCAACAGATAATCAGCATTAAGGTTTTTATACAATACAATAGAGGTTAACTCACCCTTGTCGACTGTGTCGCCACCAATAATGTGCAAATCAAGGCACGATTCTTTTACTTTGCCTTGTAAATAATGAGCAAGTTTGGCTGAGCCAGCTTTATTCCCGACGGTAACTTCTTCATAAACAGTCTGTGACACTCGGACTTCGCCAAAGAGTGCATCCAAAACGTCCAAGCAATCGCACAGTGCCAAAGCGACTAAAGGCGAGCTATCCGCAATAATAATCACGCCAAATCCTTTGCCAGCATGTCGATTTCTGCTTGCAGCTCTTCAACATTGTCGTAGGTTTGTGGCTCAATCCCGCGTTGGCGGCATTCGTAGAGAAATTCGTAGCGGTCAAGGTCGCCAACAAATTCAGCCGCAGCACCCGCCGACAGTTTGCCGCGTCGATAAAGGTCAATCGCCGTATTCAGTTTGAGTAGGCGTATCAGCTCTTTGGGTGTTTGATAAGCAAAGAATTTTTCTGGAATATCGAGCGTCAATTGCATGAGATTTCTCCGCTAACGAGGTACATGATCATTGTGGCACGCCCCAACCGCACTCGCAAACTTGGATGTTTACGTCGGTACGGATAACCCACTTGCGTGGCAAACGGATTTGGTGACAGTGCATAGGATTGGCTACACAAGGTTTCATGCTATCCTCATGAAAACACCAGCAAAGCAGGAAAACCGCCATGCCAACCACCATCAACCGTAAGCTCTACCCGGAACTGGACAAGCTGCTATGGGATGTCCATTGCGAAACCGTCGATCCTGACTTTGCTTTCCGCGTGTATGAAGAACGTTGGGGCTTCGTGCAAGCACAGAATCTAAGCGACAACGAGCAAGGTCTAATCAAGGAACTCACTCGCACAGTGGGGCAAGGCATTTTCATTCCAGCGTTTGGGGTGGTGCATCATGCCTGATTACCAACTGCCCCATCACCGCCTGATCATGACCGCATTGGCGCAGTTCGATGCTGATTTCTTTACCCAACATGCCATTTGTTTCGGTGGCGGGACACGCATTGCCTTGGAACTGGACGAATACCGCGAATCGGTTGATATTGATTTGCTGTGTCCAAACAAGGATGCCTACCGTGCTGTGCGTGAACAGGTGACGAATCTTTCCCTCGGCGCATTGGTCAGGCAAGAGTTTGATTATGTGCGCGAAATTCGCGCCGACCGTTACGCTGTCAGAACGTTTCTCAAGCTGGATGATTCACTGGTCAAACTCGAAATCGTCAGTTGTGATGAATACCGACTGGGCGCAGGTGCTGATCTGAACTTGTTTCCGCTGCCCTACTTGTCACGCGAATCCTGTTTCATGACCAAGCTGTTGGCGAATGCTGACCGTGCGCTTGCCCCACCGTTCAAGGATGTCTTCGATTTGGTGGCGATGTATCTGGCATGGGGTGAAATCCCGCAAGCTGCATGGCAAGAAGCCGAGCGACAATACGGCAGTGTTCCCCGCAAAGCATTGTTGAAATCGTTGGCAGATATGCTGACACGACCTGCACTGTATCTGGAACGGGCAGCGGATATGAAAATGAAGCCAAGTTGGGCGCAGCGGATTGTGGCGGAAGGTGCGCAGCAGTTGTACGACCGGATTGCGGCATAACCGCTCACTTGTCATTTTGGAAACACAAACTAAACACCACGTCGAGAGATAAGAATTCTGATGAAATGCCTAGTTTACGCCAGTTTTGCGTGCATTGATTTTAGTGAAAATGACCTTGCCCAACTTGCTACAGATGCCGCCGCGCGTAATGCTGAATCCGGGGTCACGGGTTATTTGTATTTCGACAACGGGCGTTTCATGCAATACATCGAAGGTGAAGCGTGGGCTATTGACCTGTTAATCGGGCGTATTGAGCGTGACACGCGCCACACCATCAAGCGCCTGGTGATGGATAATGACTTGGAAACACGCCGTTTTCCGACATGGCATATGCAGTGGCTGAAACAAGGCTCGTTAGTAAATATTCGACTGGAGCACATCTTGCACAGTTTTTTACTACTAAAAACTGCGCACACCAGCCGCTACAGCATGTTGGAAGCGCGAGTCTGGCAACTGGTCGATAAAATCGCCGACCGCCACGGCATTAGCCAAGGTAAGTAACCCAAGCAGCCCGCACCGCCTCACGCTCACGCACAAACTGCCCCGCCTCCACTACCGCGTCCTGCTCCTGCAACGACAGCTCGTGGATACGATCACGCAACGTCCGGTAAGCATCCGCCAACATCACCGCCGTATCTGCTGGCAAAATTCCCGCCCCCTGCAACGATTCTAATTGGCGGATATTGTCGCTCCAGCGCACCAATTCCGGGTGTTCGTGCGCATGAGCCAGAATCAGAAACTGCACAATAAATTCAATATCTGTCACGCCACCGGGGTCTTTTTTCAGGTTAAAAATACTGGAATCCTTACTCGCCATGCTTTCCCACATTTTCTGGCGCATCGCAATCACCTGCTTGCGCAACTCCGCCCTATCACGCGGCTGACAAAGGATGTCATGGCGTACTTGCTCAAACTGCGACCGCAAACGCTCCGTTCCCGTAATCACCCGCGCCCGCAGCAAGGCTTGATGTTCCCACACCCACGCCTTTTCCTGCTGGTAAGTGCAAAACGCATTCAAACTGCTGACCAGCAAACCCGAAGCCCCACTAGGGCGCAAGCGCGTATCGGTTTCGTACAAGCGTCCCGCTGGCGTAAACGTCGTCAGCGTATGAATAATTTTCTGCGCAAATCGTGCATAAAACACCGCATTTTCCAGCGTCTTTTTGCCATTGGTCTGCTGCGCCGTGCCGTGGCTGTCGTGTAAGAAAATAATGTCGAGATCCGACCCATAACCGAGTTCCAGCCCGCCCAGTTTGCCGTAAGCAATAATCGCAAACCCCGCTTGTTGCGTTTCTCCCGCATCATTCTTGTAACACGGCACGCCCGTTTGCGCCGTCATCGTCACCCACACATGCCGCTGGGTTTCTTCCAACACCGCCTCGGCAATCCATGTCAACTGATCCGAGACCTTCATCAGCGGCAATATGCCGGTAATGTCCGCCGCCGCTACCCGCAACACTTGTGCTTGCTTGAATTGGCGCAACCGTTCCATCACCTGTTCGGTGTCGCCCTGATCAATACGCTCCAATTCCAAGCGCAATGCCGCCCCCAGTTGCTCACGATCCAACGGCGTATACAACTGGCGCGAATCCAGCAATTGATCCAGCAAAATCGGGTGATCGGTCAACTGGCTGGTAATCCACAAGCTATCACTAACCAAGCGCACAAATTGTTCCAACGCATTCGGGTGATCCGCCAGCATGGCAATGTAACCGGAACGCGGCGCAATCTTTTGCACAATCCGCAAACACCGTTCCAACGCCTGTTCAGGGTCAGCCAAAGCATTACACGCATCCAGCAACGCAGGCAGCAAGCGGTTCAAACGACTGCGCCCCGTATCGGTCAACGTGTTATACAAACGGCTGTGCAGCAATGCCTGAATCGCGGGATGTTCCGGCATCGGCTGACTCTCTTGGGTTTCGAGTGCAAACACCCTCTGGAAAATCTGCGATACCGCACGCTGATGACGATTGAGTTCTGCCTCAAAACTCGCCCAATCCGCAAAGCCCATCGAGCTGGAGAGACAGGCTTGGCGTTCAGACGTGGTTGGCAGCGAATGCGTCTGTTCGTCGTTCCACATTTGCAGGCGATTTTCCGTGCGGCGCAGGAAATGGTACGCGCTGCGTAAAATCCCAAACTCGTCCGCCGTCAGCAATTGTTGCGCCAGTAAGGCATCCAGCGTCGGCAGCAAACTACGCCCCCGCAATTCGGGAATCCGCCCGCCGCGCATCAGTTGGAACACTTGCGCGGTGAATTCGATTTCGCGGATACCGCCAGTGCCGAGCTTCACATCCAAATATTTGCCACGGCGTTCGGCTTCGCGGTTGATCATGGCTTTCATATCGCGCAATTGCTCAATCGCGCCATAATCGAGGTAGCGGCGGAACACAAACGGGCGGAAGCGTGCCATCAATTCCGCGCCATTGTGTTTGTCGCCCGCCATCACCCGCGCCTTGATCAGGGCGTAACGTTCCCATTCGCGCCCGTGGGTTTCGTAGTAATGCTCCATCGCATCGAACGACAACGCAAGTGCGCCGACTTCACCGAAGGGGCGTAAGCGCATATCGACGCGGTACACAATGCCCTCCGCCGTGGTTTGCCCCAACACCCCAATCAAGCGTTGTCCCACACGGGTGAAAAACGTTTGGTTATCGAGATCGCGCTTGCCATCGGTTGCGCCTGCTTCGGGGAAGGCGAAAATCATGTCGATGTCAGAGGAAAAGTTGAGTTCCTGCCCACCGAGTTTGCCCATGCCGATAATCACCATCTGCTGGGGCTCACCGCTGCGGCTGCGCGGGATGCCGTGTTTGGCGGTGAGTTCGGCGTAACACCAGCGGTAAACTGCGTCCACCAAACCATCGGCGAGGTCGGAAGTGGTTTGCAAGGTTTCGGCGAGTTCTGCTTTGCCTAGCAAATCGCGGTAGGCGATGCGCACCATTTCGCGGTTACGGATGATGCGCACCGTGCGCAATAGGCTGTCGTAATCGGGGAGTGTAAGCACTTCAGCCGCGATGTTTTGCACCAATTCACCATTGGCATACGGCTGGCTCGTTTCTAGGTAGGCTTGCCATTCAGGGTGGCGGGCAAGCTGGTGTTGCAGATAGGGGCTGGCTGAAAAAATGGCATCAGAAACAAGCATTATTATTTTCTCTTGAGAAGGCACTTCCCCCATTATAAGCCCTATTCTAGTGCCATCCCTACCCTTTCTATATCTCTTTTAGCTATTCAGGCTATCCCTTCACGTTGTGCGGTGCAATATAAAACCTTGATATAAATCATTATTGCGCCTGCACAATTTTGGGTAATGTAAATGTAACATTTTCCCCACGATAGGACATTTTAGCGTGATTGACGCCAGCATTCTCTCCGCAGACACCGTAGTTGCCCTAGGTTACATGCTGGCCTTGGGAGTTTCTCTCGCCGTTATTCTGGCAATTGCCAACCGTTTCCTGTTTGTGTACGAAGATCCGCGCATCGACGAAGTGGATTCCGCCCTGCCACACGCCAATTGTGGTGCATGTGGTGAAGCCGGTTGCCGCATTTTCGCCGAAAAGCTGATTGCGGGCGAAGTCCAGCCGGGGCAATGCACCGTTAACGCGCCTGCCAACAACCTTGCGATTGCCAATTTCCTCGGCGTGGATCTCGGTAATCAGGAAAAGCGCGTGGCTCGATTGGCTTGCGCTGGCGGCAACCACGTTGCCTACAACCGCGCCAAATACGCCGGATTGCATTCCTGCCGGGGCGCAGCAATGGTGGGCGGCGGTGGCAAAACCTGTACGTGGGGCTGCTTGGGCATGGCGGATTGCGCCGACGTGTGCGAATTCGGCGCGATTTCGATGGATAAAAACGGCCTGCCCGTCGTCGATGCCGACAAATGCACCGCCTGTGGCGATTGCGTCGATGTCTGCCCCAAGAAACTGTTTGAACTGCATCCTGTCAGCCACCAATTGTGGGTGGCTTGCAAAAATCTCCACCACGGCGCAGAGGCGGAAGCCGAATGCGAAGTGGCTTGCAATGCCTGTGAGCGTTGCGTGAACGATTCCCCGGAAGGGTTAATAACGATCAGGGACAACCTGGCAACCATTGATTACAGTAAAAACACCCTAGCCTCTCGCGTCAGCATCCAGCGTTGCCCTACCGGTGCAATCGTGTGGCTGAACCGCAAAGGGGAGACCGAAAAAGGGTCAAAAGCCAAGCCTGTCATTAGAAAGAAGGCACTCCCAGTTAGCCACGCATAATCCTTTGAATCTCACTCGTAGAGGCAGTCAAACCATGTTCGGAATCAAGAAACCTGTTACCCCTACCGTCAAGTACCCCGGTACGCGCATGGCAATGGACGGCAACGCCGCTGTCATTATGTGTGAACGCGAGGCATCGGATGCTGCGGGTGCGTACCCCATTACCCCTTCCACCCAAATGGGCGAATACTGGGCGGAAGAAGTCGCCAAAGGCCACGTCAATAACGCGGGGCAACCGCTGATTTTCGTTGAACCGGAATCCGAACATGCTGCCGCCGCCGTGACTGCGGGGATGTCCATGACGGGCTTGCGTGCCACCAACTTCTCCTCCGCACAGGGCGTGGCATTCATGCACGAATCCTTGTACGCCGCCGTCGGTAAACGCCTGCCTTACGTGCTGAACATTGGTTGCCGCGCCATTACCAAAGCCAGCCTCAACGTGCATTGCGGGCATGATGACTACCACTGCATCGACGACACCGGTTTCTTCCAGATTTTTGCCAAGAATGCGCAAGAAGCGGCTGACCTCAACCTGATCGGACGCAAGATTGCCGAAATGTCCCTGACCCCAGCGGCAGTTGCACAAGACGGCTTCCTCACCACCCATTTGATCGAACCGCTGCAAGTGCCGGAACGCGAACTGATTGCGGAATTCCTCGGCAACCCCGCCGACATGATCGACTGCCCCACCCCGGCGCAGGAAATGATTTACGGCCCGAAACGCCGTCGTGTCCCTGAAGTGTGGAGCGTGGATAACCCGATGGTTGCCGGTACGGTGCAAAACCAAGACGCTTACATGCAAGCGACTGCCGCGCAACGCCCGTATTTCTTCGACCACATCCGCGACCTTTCCGAAAAAGCGATGGCGGAATACGCCAGCCTTACCGGGCGTTACTACGGGCGCATTGCCGAATACCGTTGCGATGACGCTGACTACGTAATCCTTGGGCAAGGCAGCATGATCGTGCAGGCGGAAGCGGTTGCCGATTACCTGCGCGATACCCGCAAGCTCAAAGTGGGCGTAATTAACCTCACCATGTACCGCCCCTTCCCCGGCGATTTGATTAGCAAGGCACTCAAGGGCAAGAAAGGCTGCGTGGTGCTGGAGCGTACCGACCAGCCACTGGCGGAAGATTTACCCGTGATGCGTGAAGTCCGCGCCTCCCTCACCAAAAGCATGGAAAACGGTTTTGCTACCCGTGGCGAACTGCCTTACCCGCTGTATGCCAGCTACAAAAGCGGCGAAGCCCCAGCCCTGTACTCCGGCTGCTACGGCTTGGGTAGCCGCGACCTGCAACCGGAAGGCATTATCGGTGCTATCGAAAACATGCTGCCCACCGGCAAAAACCAGCGTTTCTTCTATCTCGGCATCGACTTCTACCGCAATGCCGCCTCCCCGCGTCAGGAAGTGTATTTCAATGACCTGTTGAGCCGTTACCCGCAAATCAAGGATTTGTCGGTGTATGGCAGTGAAAATCCCAACCTGATGCCGAAAGGCTCAATCACCGTGCGGATGCACTCGGTCGGCGGCTGGGGCGCAATCACCACGGGTAAAAACCTGGCGATGACGCTGTACGACTTGCTGGGTTTCGACATCAAAGCCAACCCCAAATACGGTTCGGAAAAGAAAGGTCAGCCGACCACCTACTACCTGTCCGCTGCGCCTGAACCGATCCGTTTATCGTGCGAATACCATTTCGTCGATGTGGTGCTCTCACCCGACCCGAACGTGTTCCTGCACTCCAACCCATTGCACGGGCTGGACAAGGATGGCGTGTTCATTATCCAAAGTAGCCTCGGCACTGCGGCAGAAGTGTGGGCGCAAATTCCGCGTCAGGCACAGAAATACATCGTTGACCACGGCATCCGCATTTACTACATCGACGGTTTCAAGATTGCCCGCGAAGAAGCTTCCAACGCTGAACTGCAATTCCGTATGCAGGGTAACGCCTTCCAAGGTGCGTTCTTCGCCGCTTCCCCGTTGATGGCGCGGAACAATATGACCCGCGACACCCTGTTCGACGCGATTGAAAAACAATTGCGCGACAAGTTCGGCGGCAAAGGCGCACGGGTGGTTGAAGACAACCTCAAAGTGGTACGCCGTGGTTTCGATGAAATCATTGAAATCACGGAAAAAACCGTCGGTTTGACCCCGGAAGCGGTGCGCAAGCAAGCCAGTTCCTTGCCGATCATGCTGAAACAGTTGCCGGAAGGCGACGGACGTTTATCCGACATCCACCGTTTCTGGGAACAGACCGGCAGCTTCTACCTCGAAGGCAAAGGCAGCGGCAACCTCGCCGACCCGTACATGGCAACCGGCTTGATGCCCGTCGCCACCGGCTTCTACCGCGACATGACCCAGATCCGCTTTGAATACCCTGAATTCAAGCCGGAAAACTGCACCGCTTGCGGCAACTGCTACAGCGTGTGCCCGGATAGCGCAATTCCCGGTCTGGTCAACTCCATCAGCGACGTATTCAATTCCGCCATCATGACGATTGAACGCGGCGGCAACCCGACCCGTTTCCTGCGCCGTGAAGTGCGTACCGTTGAGAAAAAGCTGCGCGGCCTGATCGAGCAAAACGGTGAAGCCGCCAACGTCAACCAGCTCATCGACCATGCGGTACTGGAAACACTGGCAGAATCCCCGCTGGAAGGTGCGGAAAAGCAGAGTCTGGAACGCGAATTCAGCCGCCTGCTCGCCACCATCGGCGACTTCCGTTTCGCCATTACCAAGCCTTACTACTCCACCCGCGAGAAAAAGCAGGCAGGCAGCGGTGGCTTGTTCTCCATCACCATCAACCCTTACACCTGTAAAGGCTGCATGGAATGCATCAAGGTCTGTGACGATCAGGCATTGGTAGCCGCCCCGCAAACCGAATCAGCGGTCGAGCGGATGCGCAAGGAATGGAAATTCTGGCTGGAATTGCCCACCACCGCCCCCGAATTCAGCCGCATTGACGATCTGGATGAAAAGGTTGGTGCACTCGAAACCCTACTGCTCGACAAGCACAACTACCATTCCATGATGTCCGGCGACGGCGCGTGTCTGGGTTGCGGCGAAAAGACCAGTATCCACCTGTTCACCGCCACCGTAACCGCCTTGCTGCAACCGCGCGTCAAAACGCATCTGGAAAAAATCGACAACCTGATCAACCAGCTCGAAACCAAGGTGCGCATGACCTTGGCGAACAATATCAACCTTGGCGACACCGCTGCCTTCCGCGCCGCTATCGACGGCAACAAGGAACATGACCTGACACTGGGCATCCTCTCGCATTCACTGGAAGCAGACGGCCCGACCCAGCCACTCAACCAGCAATGGCTGAAAGACATTACCAAGCTACTGGATGCCTTGCGCAACCTGAAATGGCGTTACACCGAAGGCCAGACCAAGCAAGGTCGCGCCGAAATGGGCATTATCAACGCCACGGGCTGTACCTCGGTGTGGGCATCCACCTTCCCGTTCAACCCGTATCCGTTCCCGTGGGCAAACCATTTGTTCCAGGACGCGCCGTCGATGGCGATGGGTATTTTTGAAGGTCACATGGCGAAAATGGCAGACGGTTTCAAAGCCATCCGCAAGGCCGAGCTGATTATTGCCGACAAATACGACCCGGCGGAACACGATTCCATCCTGACCTACTTCAACTGGAAAGCCTTCAGTGATGAAGAATGGCGTTTGTGCCCACCAGTCGTTGCCGTGGGTGGTGACGGTGCGATGTATGACATCGGCTTCCAAAACCTGTCGCGGGCGCTGATGTCAGGAATGCCGATCAAGGTGCTGGTGCTGGATACGCAGGTGTATTCCAACACGGGCGGTCAGGCGTGTACCTCCGGCTTTATCGGGCAGGTGTCCGACATGGCTCCGTATGGCAAGGCGTGGAAAGGCAAGACCGAAATCCGCAAGGAAATGAGCCTGATAGGGATGGCACACCGCACGTCCTTCGTGCTGCAAAGCTCCATTTCCAACATGACCCACATGATCGAAGGCTTTATCGACGGTTTGAACAGCCGCCGTCCAGCCCTGTTCAACATCTATGCCGTGTGCCAACCCGAACACGGTGTAGCCGATGATGCTGCCGAACAGCAAAGCAAACTGGCGGTCGAATCCCGCGCATACCCCTTGTTCCGCTTCGACCCGGATGCAGGCGAAACCCTGAAAGACTGCGCCAGCATCGAAGGCAACCCGTCCATCGACACCGACTGGCCAACTTACACGCTGGAATACACCGACGAAAAAGGCAAAACCGCCAGCATGAAAGTGCCAATGACCTTTGCCGATTTCGCCCTGACCGAAGGCCGTTTCCGCAAGAGCTTCCGCAAAGCCCCGCCGGAAACCTGGAACGACAATATGGTGCAGTTGCACGACTTCATCGAACTGGATGAAGACGCACGCGACGGCCTGTTCCCGTACATCTGGGCAGTCGATGGCAAAAACCGTCTGATGCGGGTATTGGTTGCACAGGAATTGCTGGCTTCCACCGAAGAGCGCCGTGGTTTCTGGCATCAACTCAAGTCGCTGACCGGGGTTGATCAAGTGGTGGATATGGATGCGATCAAGCTGCAAGCCAAAGCCGAAGTGGCGCAACAACTCACTGCCACCCTGATGGGCATGGCGGCGGGCAGCTTGCCTGCCGGTTTGCTGGCAAGCGGTGGCAATGGCGCATTGTCTCCGGCTTCTGGCGCACCAGCGGCTAACGCGGGCAGTTTCGAGCCAGTGTGGGTCGATACCCCGGAATGTACCGCCTGTGACGAGTGCATCAATATCAACCCCGCTATCTTTGCTTACAACGACCAGAAAAAGGCGATTGTGATTAACCCACAAGGCGGCTCGTTCAAGGACATCGTGAAAGCGGCAGAGAAATGCACGGCAGGTTGCCTGCACCCTGGGACTCCGCACAACCCGAACGAAGCTGGCTTGGATAAGCTGGTGGCGCGGGCAGCGAAGTATCAGTAAAAATGGGTAGGGGCAGACCTGCGTGTCTGCCCTCTTTGCCGTAACCGGCGGTGAATTTACAGAAGGGCAGACACATAGGTCTGCCCCTACATCGCCGAGATTGACTGATTACCCACGAGGGAACAGGTGACAACCATGCTTGCTCTGTTTGAAAAATTCCGCAAAGGCCGCTTCTCGCACGGCATTCACCCGCGTTACCACAAGGATGCAACGCGGGGGAAGGCGATCCAGCGGCTGGCGTTCCCGCCGCGCCTGATAGTGCCGGTGGCACAACACATTGGCGCACCTGCCAAGCCTGTGGTCAACGTGGGTCAGGAAGTGCTGCGTGGGCAAATCATCGCCGAGGCGGATGGCTTCATGTCCGTCCCGGTACACGCGCCTGCCACGGGTGTGGTTAGCAGCATTGGGCTGATGCCGAGTGCGGCTGGCCCCAAAGTGCTGTCGATTGTGATTGATGTGTACAAAGCCTCTTCCCAGTACGTGCTGTACGGCAATCCGGTCGAGCCGGAAACGCTGGACCACGACGAACTGATCCAGCGGGTGCAAGCCACCGGCATGGCAGGTCTGGGCGGGGCGGCGTTTCCGTCGCACGTCAAATTGCGCATTCCGCACGGCAAAACCGCGCACACACTGGTGGTGAATGGCTGCGAATGCGAACCCTACCTCACCTGCGACCACCGGGTGATGCTGGAACAGCCACAGGATTTGCTGCAAGGCATCCGTTACGCGCTGCACATTACCGGAGCCAAACGCGCCATCGTCGGCATTGAAGACAACAAAGCCGACGCAGCCACCGCGATAAAAGCCGCCTTGAAACCCGACGACCCGATCACCGTGGAACTGGTGGAAACCAAGTACCCACAGGGCGCGGAAAAGATGCTGCTGAAATCGCTGCTGGGTGTGGAAGTCCCCGCTGGCGGCTTGCCCATCGACATCGGCATTGTGGTCAACAATGTCGGTACGCTGGCGCAACTCGGCAAACTGTTACCCAAAGGCGAAGGGCTGATTGAGCGCGTCGTCACCGTCACGGGCACGAATGTTGCCAAAGCAGGCAATTACCTGATGCCGATTGGCACACCGGTACGCTTCATCCTTGAGCAACTGGGCATTACCGCCGACCACGAAAAAGTGATCCTCGGTGGCCCGATGATGGGGATGTCGCTGCCTTCGCTGGATGTGCCGATCACCAAAGGCACGTCCGGTTTGCTGGTGTTTCAGGAACGCACTTTCATCGGCGAACAGGGCGAAACGGTTTTCCCCTGCATCAAGTGTTCGCGCTGTGTGGATGCCTGCCCGATGCACCTCAACCCGGCGCAAATGGGCTGGCTGGCGGGCAAACGCCACTACGCCGAAATGGAAAGCGATTTCCACCTCAACAGTTGCTTTGAATGCGGCTGTTGCAGCTTCGTGTGCCCATCCAACATTCCGCTGGTGCAATATTTCCGCATTGCCAAAGCCGTCAACCGTGAACAGAAGGGGAAAGCATGAGCAAGAAACACATTGTTCTGCACACTGCGCCGCACGTGAAAAAGCCGCAGGATGTGCCGACTATCATGCGCCATGTGGTGTACGCGCTGCTGCCGATTGTGGCGTTCGCGGTGTACCAGTTTGGCATTAGCGTGCTGGCACTGGTGATTGTCACCACGCTGGCTTGCCTTGGCACGGAACGCTTTTTCAACTGGATGGGCAACAAGCCCAGCAGCTTGAACGACTGGTCGTCCACCATCAGCGGCATTTTGCTGGCGTTGACCTTACCACCCGGTTTTCCGTTGTGGATGGCGGCGGTGGCGGGGATTGCCGGGATTGCCATCGGTAAAGCGGTATTTGGCGGGATTGGTTACAACGTATTCAACCCGGCATTGGTGGGGCGGGCGTTTGTACAAGCGGCGTTTCCGGTGGCGATTACCACTTGGACTCCGGCGTTTTTCACCGGGCGTTTCAGCGAGTTTGTGCCTTCCAGCCTGACTGCGCCGTTCATGATGCCGCCGGAAACCGCCGAGTGGGTGAAACAGGTGGCGGTGGATGGTTTTACCGGGGCTACGCCATTAAGTTTGCACAAGTTCCAGCACATCAGCACTGCACCGTTTGACCTGTATACCGGCATGGTAGCGGGTTCGGCGGGGGAAACGTCCGCACTGCTGATTCTGGTGTGCGGGATGTATCTGGTGATCCGCAAGATGATGAACTGGCAGATTCCGGCGTGGATTTTCGTCGGCGTGATTGCCACCTCCGGGGTGTTGTACCTGATTAACCCGGACAAATACGCTGACCCAGTATTCATGCTGTTTTCGGGTGGGCTGATGTTGGGGGCAATGTTCATGGCTTCCGACATGGTGGGTTCGCCGCTCACACCGAAAGGGGTAATGATTTACGGCTTGCTGATCGGCTTCCTCACCGTACTCATTCGCCAGTTCGGGAGTTTGTCGGAAGGCATTATGTACGCCATTTTGCTGGGCAATGCCATGACCCCGCTGATTGATACCTGGACACAACCACGCTTGTTTGGCGCACAACCCAAGAGCGCACAATCTAAGGGGAGAACCGCATGAGTGGGAATACCAGTAAGGCGATGATCGCCACCTTGGGGTTTGTGACTGCACTGTCGGGTTTCCTGATCGTGACCGTGTACCAAGCCACCAAACCGGCGATTGAGGAAAACAAACGGCTGGCTATCCAGAAAACCGTGCTGGAAGTCATCAAGGGCGCAACCGCTTACAAGCATTTCGTCATCAATGAAAAAGGTGAGTTGCTGGCAGCCGCCCCCGGCTTGAAAGGCACGAATGTCTACGCCGGTTACGATGCTGGGGGCAAGTTGACGGGTTTGGCGGCGGAAGGTCGGGCGCAAGGTTATTCGGGCGCGGTGGAAACCATTTACGCCTACACCCCATCTTGCCAGTGCATTACCGGGGTCAAGGTCATCAAGCAAACTGAAACGCCGGGGCTGGGTGACAAGGTGATTACCAACAAGGATTTCGTCGCCAACTTCGACAAGCTGGATGCCACCGTGAAGGGCGATGCGCTGGCAAACGCGATTGTCGCGGTCAAACATGGCTCGAAAAAGAACCCGTGGGAAATTGATGCGATTAGTGGGGCGACCATTTCCTCCAAGGCGATTGCCAAGGGGCTGAATGGCAGTGCACAAGACGTGTTGCCCAAGGTCGTGCCGTTACTGTCGCAAATGGAAGGAGCGCAACCATGAGCTTACTCAAACAGGATGACCGCATCACGGTCGATACTTTCCTCGAAGGCATTTGGCGCGAAAACCCGGTGTTCGTGATGATGCTGGGGATGTGCCCGGTATTGGCAGTGACCAATTCCTCCATTAACGCCTTGGCAATGGGGCTGGCTACGACCTTCGTCTTGATTGCGTCGAGTATGCTGGTGTCGTTGTTCCGTAACCTGATCCCGTCGGGGGTGCGGATTGCCACTTACATCGTGATCATTTCCACCTTTGTGACCATCGTCGATTACACCATGCAGGCGGTAAGCCAGACCTTGTACAACGCGCTGGGGGCGTTCATCCAGTTGATTGTGGTGAACTGCATTATTCTGGGGCGGGCGGAAGCCTGTGCGTCACGCAACAAACCGCTGAAGTCGATGGTAAACGCGGCGGGCATGGGGCTGGGTTTCACGCTGGCGTTACTGTGTCTGGGAACAGTGCGGGAAGTACTGGGCAATGGTTCGCTGTTTGGCTTGCCACTGTTCGGGGAACAGTTCCAGCCGTGGGTCATTATGGTATTGCCACCGGGCGGCTTCCTGGTGCTGGGTGGCTGGTTGCTGTTCTTTGAATGGCTGAAAACCCGCAAGCAAGATCAAACCCCAACCACCGGAGGTGTCAGCGCATGAACACGGATAGCGTCACGTTTATCTTTTTCAACTCGGTGCTGGCAAATAACTTCGTGCTGGCGATGTTTTTGGGGCTGTGCCCGTTCCTTGGCGTATCTGGCAAGCTGAATACAGCAGTGCCAATGGGCTTGGCGACTTCGTTCGTCATGCTGGTGAGTTCGATATGCGCGTATTTCATCAATGAATTGCTGGTGGCGTTCAATATCGAATACCTGCGCCTGATCAGTTACATCGTGGTGATTGCGTCGGCGGTGCAACTGGTGGAAATGACCATGAAGAAACTCAGCCCGGCGTTGTTCCGTGCGCTGGGGATTTACCTGCCGTTGATTACCACCAACTGCGCGGTGCTGGGTGTGGCCTTGTTCCAGACTTCCAAGGAATACGCTTTCATGCAATCGGTGTCGTATGCCGGGGGCGCGGGGGTCGGTTTCATCCTCGCACTGGTGCTGATGGCGGGCTTACGTGAGCGGCTGGATTTGGCACGGTTGCCGAGTGTAACCCAAGGGGCGGCGTTGAGCCTGATCCTCGGCGCATTGCTGTCAATGGCGTTTATGGGATTTGCAGGACTGGGAGCGGAATGATGCGGGATTATCTGATTGCAATGCTGGTGATTCCGGTGTTGTTCGGCGCGTGGATTGTGGTGCAACGCATCGTGAAAGAATTTGCCTTGCGCCACCCGGAGTTTGGCCCGCCACGCGAGGAGGGCGGCGGCTGCGGGTCGTCGTGCGGGTGCAGTGGCAAGAAGGCGTGCAAGAACCGCGACAAACACGAACATTGAAGAGAGAGGATTTTTATGACTGATACCAACGAACAGACTTACAGCAATACCTGCGACGCTATCGTGCGCTCCAGCAAGCGCATCACCGATACCAAAACGGATGAGGTGCGTGAAATGGTATTGACCATCCATGACCCTGCGTTCCGGGCGATGCCGGGGCAGAATATTGGCGTGCTGGTGGAAGGCAAACATCCGTTTGGCAACCGCTTCCATCATCGCTATTACAGCGTGTTAGCGGCACAGCCGCATGGCGAAGGCTCGGACATCGAGATTCTGGTGCGGCGTTGTTCCTATATCGACGAGGTGTCGGGTGAAGAATACCCCGGCATTGCTTCGCACTACCTGTGTGATGCTGCACCGGGTAAGCAAATTACCCTGACCGGGCCTTACAAGGCGGCGTTCAAAGTGCCTGCGGATAACACCAGCAACTTGTTGATGATTGGGACGGGGACGGGGATTGCGCCGTTCCGTACTTTGATCAAGTCAGTATACGCGCAGGAACAGGGCTGGCGTGGGCAAGTGCGCTTGTTCTACGGCGCGAAGAGCGGGCTGGATGCGTTGTACATGAACGACCAGAACAATGACATTACCAACTATTACGATCAGGCTACCTTTGAGGCGTATCAGGCGATTGACCCGCAATCGTGGCGCGATGCGTCCGGTAATCTGGGCAAGAGTCTGGCGGAAAACGGCGCGAAAACCTGGGTGATGATGCAGATGCCGAATACTTACGTTTACCTCGCCGGGTTGAAGAAACAGGTGGCGGTGCTGGATAAGGTGATGGGTGAACTGGCGGGTTCGGCGGCGAACTGGCAGGCGTTGAAGAACCGGCTGGTGGCGGATGGGCGTTGGGCGGAGTTGGTGTATTAAACACTAACCCACGAATCTTTGCTCCCTTCACCCCTTGCGGGGGAAGGGCTGGGGATGGGGGGTTAGGTTCGGAGTGATAAACTCTGCAATTCCTCCAGCTCTTTATCGCGGCGGTGATAACCCGTTTCTTTGATGAGTTTGGCGGCGGCGGCAATGTGGTACGCAGGGTCAGCCGCTGCGCGGCTATTCCCCCCTTCCCCAGCCCTTCCCCCGCAAGGGGGGCAGGGAGCAAGAGACTCCGCCACCAACAACCGCGCCATCTCCAAATGATAATCCGTCAAATGCAGCCGCATCCCGCTGCCGTCGGCGATGTCGAACACTTCCTGCAAGTCCTGCCGGGCGCGGGCGAAGTTGCGGGTGTGGCGGTGCAGCGCAGCGCGGGCGAGCAGACCGTGAGGCAACATGATCTGTTGTCCTGCTGCACGCAAACCAGCGACAGCCTGATCTAGCCAGTGAAGACCCTCACCCCCAACCCCTCTCCCGGAGGTAGAGGGGAGTAAGAGTTGTTGCAGATGGGCACGTCCGAGGGTGAGTTGTTGTAGGCATACATCAAGTAAACTTGCTCTGTTTCGCATCGCCCATTCCAGCGTCTGTTCCGCCCGCTCCAGCACCTCCGCCGTGCTGCCATACACCAGCAGCAGGTCGCAGTAGAGGAAACCTGGCAGCGAATACAGGCGCGGGTACGCAGGCTGGTGTTCCTGCTGGAGTTGCTCCGCTTCCCGAAACAGGGCAAGGGCGGCGGCGGTGTCCCCTGCCTGATTCAGGGCATCGGCGTGGGTGGAGCGTCTTGCCATGCGCTGGAACATATCCCCGGACTGGTCGGCGTAGCGGCTGCTGCGTGCGCAGCTCTCCACCGCTTGCGCCACATCGCCGAGGGTGAGTTGCAGTTCGCTGAGGTTACTGGCGGCACTTGCGGCATTTTCCCAATCTTTGCTGTTTGTCTGCATTTCCATACCAGCCTGCATCGGCTCCAGTGCCTCACGCAGCCGCCCCAAGGCGCGTAAGCGGAAACCTGCCCAGCTCAGCAATACGGCTTTATCGCCTTCCGTCAAACCCGCTGCGGGGGTGTGCCACGGGGTAGTGAAGAAATGCGCTACGGTAGCGAGGTCATCGCTGAAAGCTCCGAGTTTTCTCCAAATGTATTTTTCATTCTCACGCAAAATACGAGGCCAATACACCTCATCCAACGCCTGCTGATGCAACCCCGCCGCACACCCATGCGCCACAGCACTGAACAGCGGCTGCATTTCTTCCAACGTATCGGGAAATTCCTTCTCCGGCAGAGCTTTGTAGTACTCGTACAGCCGTTCATGCGCCTGCTGCCACGCTTGTGGCTGCTGGGTTTGTAGTTGCCCGCCGAAGTATTCGCGGATCAGCGGGTGGCAATCGAGGTTATCTGGATAATCAGGATTTGGAGCGTTTAACAGTCGTTGTTCGCGCAAGTCATATATTGCATAGCACCAATCGGCATCACTACCCAACTGATCAGTAAGTCTGGGGATTTTCGCCTCTTTCAAACACTGGACAGCTCCGGGTGAAACGGGTCGATCAAACAAACCCAGCAAGTACAACACACTCAATGCGGATGTACCCTTGAGATGTGTTTCATAAGCAGCCAACATTTTTTCTGCGTGTTTGCCATCACTACGCTCAGCCATCAAACCCGGAATCTTGTCTCGTTGGCGAATATCACAGCTCAACACCTTTTTGACGTAATTACCCAGTAAGTTAAGTGCCAAGGCATGACCTGCAACTTCTTTCACAGCCTTTGTCAGATCAACCTCTGAGCCTTTTACACCGATAGCTCGCAACAGGGCTACGCCGTCTGTTTCTTGTAGTTGTTCAAGATCGTGGGCTAATACCAGTTTTTCCGGCTTACCTTTGAGTTCTTCGACAGTTTGCCGTGACGAAATCAGGCACAACCCCGGATTTTTGACTGCCAATTGCTGCAACAACGCTTTTAAAGCTTGATCTTTAAGCTCACCGTGGAAAATCCCAACCGGGTGCTGTAATGGCTCTAAACCATCCAAGATCAAGAGGGTGCGCTGTGAAGCAACTAATCGGGCTAACTTGATACCGCGTTCATGTGGCGGTGGCAGATTTTGCTCGGCATAACCAAAGAACCGCAAGGCAGACTCGAAGAAGTCATCGGTAGAAGCCTGCTTATTCTCTGCTGAACCCTGAGAATAGAATGACCATGTAAAGACGGCTTCTGCGCCGCGATAGCCACTTGCAACAAATTGATCTAACCAATGTTTCAGCAATGCAGTTTTACCCGTACCGCCCATTGCTTTCAGAATGAGAACATTGACCCCTTCAGCCCAAGCTCTATTCAACATGGCAATTTCTGCTTCACGCCCAAACAGATGGCTGTTGGTATGGGGAAGTTTGGTGATCTGGATTTTATCGGCAGGCGGAGGTTCTGCGGATTCCCCTACAGTTTCAACATCAGATTGCTGTAGGGGTTGAGACTTTGGGAGCACGTCCTCCTTGATGAAAGCCAGCAACGATTTGTAAAGCTGGTCGCCTTTGTTTGCCAGCTTGCAGATGCTGATATGATCTTCAGGCAGTGGAACTGCTATTTCATGTGGTACGTGTGGCTCACTGCTATTAGCATCAACGACAAGGACTTTTATTGGCTTAAAGAATTTCACACCGACTTGCACTGGTTTTCTCTCAGCAAAAGTGCGCACCGCAACACAAGTATCTTGCGCATTGAAATAGGCAAGGAATTGCTGATTGAGTGAACGCAAGTGCGCATCATGATTTTGCATGTTTCCGACCTGCGGGTTAGTACGCAGCAAGAAGGCCATATATTGAGCAAGCGTAGCTAGCTGTGAACCATTATGTGGTGTGGCAACGAAAGAAACGCCTCGAATGCGTTTAACAACACTTTCATAGCGGGCAACTCCTTTTGTGCATCCGTGATGGATCAAGGTTTTGATGACCAACCCACCCATACTATGACCGATCAATAGTAAGGGACGGTTTTTTAGCCCTTCTTCGGTAGCCAGTGTTTCCAGCACCGAATCGCCTTGATCGGGTAGTGGCATCGCATTGTCTTGCCAACTACTCAATTTCGCATCGTAGCCAAGCACCCAAACCGAGCAATCAACATCAGATGCCAACCAGCGAGGCCATAACGTGGAATCATCTTTTTCATCCATCATCCAAGTTCCACGGGCATCGCCGTTTAGACCGTGAATGAATATAACGGCAAGATCATCTTTCTTGGTCGAACCAACCAAACATTCTAATTGAGCCATCAAGCCACCGATAACGAGGAATGGGGGATAAAATTTACATGGGGAATGATACCGTTTATCCGCCATTTTGTCCGACTTTATGAACATTTGATCACCGCTTCAATGTGGCGATATTGACAATAATGAGTCAACGTTCAAGACTCTAGGTATCGGCAAATGGGAGAGTCAAATCATGACCACGCTAAACATTTCTTTACCAGACAATATGAAAACATGGATCAGCCAACGGGTAACAGGTGGTGATTACAGCAATATTAGCGATTACATCCGCAGCCTCATCCGCCGTGACCAAGAGCAGCTACAAGCCCAGCGCGAACAAGATGACCGCAAGTGGCAACTGATACAGGACATCGCCCGCAAAAACTTGCAACAGCGTTTGGCAGAACCACCACCCGAAGAATTTGCCGACATGAGCGAAGAAGAAGTTATGCGCATGGTGCGTGAAGAAATTCAAGCCTACCGCCAAGGTAAAGCATGAGGGTTGTCATTGATTGCAACATTTTGATTTCAGCAGGGCTGACAGCAGGAACATGCCGCGCCGTGATACAAACGGCACTGGCTCATTGCGAGATAGTGATGTCACCGGCTATTTTGGCTGAATATCAGGAAGTAGTATCCCGCCCCAAATTTGTCCGTGTTCGCGACAAACTGGAAGGTTTCATGCTGGATATGGCACGGGTAGCTGAATTCGTTTACCCAGAGCCGATTGCTTACCCACTCCCAGACCCAAAGGATGTGCCTTATCTGCTAGCCGCACTGGCAAGTGGCGCGAAATATTTGGTAACGGGCAATGGCAACGACTTTCCAGCGGATGTCTGCGTGGGTGTTGATGTGGTAACTCCAGCAGCATTTCTCAGGCTTGATTTGCCGGATGAACCAATTTTACGTTGAGCAATTTATCGGCTTAGTCGTGTAAGTAACGTCCACCCTCTTCCTGCACCTGATTCAACAACGGATTATGGATACGCACCCCGCCAATCACTTGCCCATGATTGAGGTCTTCGCTCAACAAAACGCTGGCGTTTGCCCGCTGCGCTGCCGCGACAATCAATGAATCCCAAAACGATAGCCGCACCATTTCCTGAATGTTGGAGGCTATCTGAATCAATGACGGGTCAACCTGCACAACTTCCCACGCTTCGTACAATTTCAGTTCGGCTCTGGCGGTCTCATAAGTCATCGGCTTGCGTAATTTACGGGTGGCATTGTTGTAGAACTCTTGCATGACCTGCGTGCTAATCACCCCGCAACGCTGTCGCCACAAATCCTGCACGACTTGTTTGCAGATTTCCTGCTTCCAGCCAGCCGCATGATCGTAGACATACAACAAGATGTTGCTATCAACGAAAGTTTTTGCGGTCATACATTTCCTCGCGTGTTAAGTAATTGCCACCGCCGAAGTCATAACCTTTTTCCATCGAAGCTAGTGCTTGTTCCATCGCTTGCAGGTAGGCATCGTCTTTCTTTGCTAAACGCTCCAGCTCCGCTGTCAGCAAGGCACTGATTGACGTAGAACGTTGTGCTGCCAGTACCTTGATTTTCTGGAGCAGTTCTTTTTCCAACGAAAGCGTAATATTCTGTTTCATGTCATCACCTCCACGCTTTCATGTGTAGCACGCTTTTACGTGAAAAACAACGTGTGATAATTTTCGCATTATGCTCTAAACTATACTTTAGACTAAAGCTGATTTTTACTGAAATAGGTTTCACAGACGATGATCTCCCCCATCCTCCGTCAGACATCCGCCTTGATCCTTGCCCGACGGCAACCGGACTACCGCCGTTTCCTGCACACTCGCATCGACTTTGGCGAGCAACTGATCGGCATCAAGGGCGCACGCGGTTGTGGCAAAACCACCGTGCTGCTGCAACACGCGCAAAGCTGCGGCTTGGAAGCCTCCCGTATCCTCTATATTGCCTGCGACCACCCCGCGATGGTGGATGTGGATTTGTATGCCCTAGCCCAAACCTTTTACCAAGAAGGCGGGCAACTGCTGCTGATCGACGAAATCCACAAAAGCAAGGGCTTTGCCGTTCACCTCAAGGCGATCCGCGATACCTTTGATTTGCAGGTGATCTTTTCCGGCTCGTCGGCGTTGCGGCTGGAACACGAACTGGCGGATTTGTCACGGCGGGCGGTGGTACATGAGTTGCCGGTGCTGTCATTGCGCGAATTCATGGAAATCGAAACCGGGCAACACTTCGCGGCTTATGCCCTGCCCGACATCCTCGCCAATCACGCCAACTTGGCGGCAAACGTCATGCAAACGCTGCGCCCGATTGAGCAGTTCAAGAAATACCTGCGTTACGGTGCTTACCCGTTCTACCGCGAATCGCTGGATAATTACACCAGCAAGCTGCTGGAAGTGATCAACCTGACGATTGATTCCGACCTTGCCAGCCTCTACAGCATCGCCCCCGACAAACTGGATAAGCTGAAAAAGCTGCTGTACATGCTGTGCAGCACTGACCCGGTGGAATTGAACATTTCCAAACTGAGCGCGGGGGTGGGTACATCTTGGCCGACGCTTTCACGCTATCTCGACAGCATGAGCGCGGGCAGTCTGGTGCATATCGTGCGCGGCGGCAGCGGAATGCGTACCGTCAACAAGCCGGACAAGCTATTGCTGGATAACACCAACCTGTTTTACGCGCTGTGTGCCAGCCCCAATGTTGGCTCGCTGCGCGAAAGTTTTTTTGTCTCGCAACTGAGTTACCAGCATCAGGTGCATTACCACGACAAAGGCGATTTTGTGGTGGATGACCGCTGGGTATTTGAAATCGGAGGTGCGGGTAAGACGCTCAAACAACTGGCACAGCACCCGGATGGCTATGCGGTGGTCGATGATGTGGTCATCGGCGATGGCAGGCGGATTCCGTTGTGGTTGTTTGGGATGTTGTATTGAGTTACGTGAAATGCCCTTAACTGACTGGTTTTCCCTGCTCGCCATCTGTTTGATGGGTGCAATGTTCCCCGGTGCAAGCCTTGCTGTGGTGCTGCGCAACACTATCAATCATTCGCGCTTGCACGGCATCGTGACTGGCGTTTCCCACGCGCTGGGCATCGGTTTATACGCGCTGCTTTCGGTACTCGGTCTGGTTTTGCTGCTGCAACAATCGCCGCTGTTGGTCAAAGCCATTAGCTACGCCGGGGCAGTTTACCTGCTGTGGCTGGGCTATCAAGGCTTGATGGCGAAAGCGCACACGGGGCGACACGCCGCTATTCAAACGCATCAAGCCACATTGCTGGACGCTGCCCGTGACGGCTTGCTGATAGCGTTGCTCAACCCCAAGGTCGGGCTGTTTTTCCTCGCGCTGTTCAGCCAGTTTGTGCAGGAAGGGATGAGTCTGACTGCCAAAACCATGTTTGTCAGCACGATTGCTATCGTGGATGGTGCTTGGTATGTGCTGGTGGCTGCGGTTTTGTCACAAGGTAAATGGCTGGAATGGTTACGGCAACATCAGGTGTGGGTCGAGCGAATTCTGGGTGTTATCCTGATTTTATTGGCTTTGCGGATTTTTCTGGCATGAGGAGCATCCCTCGTCTCCCCTGAGCAGAGGAGACTGGGATGGGTTGCGTATTACGCGGACAGTTTGTCGATGACGCGCAACAGCTTTTCCTTTGCCACCTTGCCAACTTCTTGTGCTGCGTCGCTTTGCGCCAGCCCCAGCACGGTGACAGGATCCATAAAACTCACCACCACGTTGCCCGGTGTGGTTTCGTACATAATGAAATTGCATGGCAATAACGTGCCTGCATTCGGTTCCACCTCCAGAATCTGGGAGGCCAGCTTGGGGTTGCACGCGCCGAAAATACGGTAAGGCGGAATATCTTTATCCATTTTGGCTTTGAAAATGGCTTGCACATTGACTTCGCTGACAACGCCCAGATGCTCTTCCATCAAGACGGCGCGGACTCTTTCAATGGCTTCTTCAAAACCGCTTTGCAGTGTGGTGTTGAACTCGTATGACATGGGTTTTCCTTTGCGTTACCTGAAATGAGGCGAGTTTAGACAGACAGATTGTCATGAACAATGCAAAATCACAAATACGCCCCCGTGCCTGCACCAAATCTGCAAAATCTTTCCGTGCTCCCTCCACATCAGCGCGTAAATACCTGCACAAGTGGCGCGTACTATCTACTCCTGACACTACTCACATGAACCGGGAAACGGACGATGCCAACAATAATCGGATGTTTACAAGCTGTTATCCCGGTGGGTTTGACAACCCATAAGACTCCTTCGGTTCCGGTTAGCGGCTTTAGCGTCGCTGACTGGAATTACTTTGCCCGCTTGCTTTATAGTTACCCCCATGAATAAACACATCCTCATCGCCGACGACGACCCGCACATCCGCGACGTGATCAGTTTCGCGCTGGAAAAAGCCGGGATGCAACCCACCCTCGCCGAAGACGGGCGGCAAGCCTTGGATTTATTCCGGGCGCAAGCGGCGGATTTGATCGTGCTCGACATCAATATGCCAGAACTTGACGGTCTGGAAGTGTGCCGCGAAGTGCGTAAGTTTTCCGATGTACCGATTCTGTTTTTATCCTCGCGGGATGATGAAATAGACCGCATTCTGGGGTTGGAAATCGGTGGCGATGATTACGTCACCAAACCGTTTAGCCCCCGTGAATTAGTCGCCCGCATTAATGTGATCCTCAAGCGCAGCCAGCAACTCACACCAAGCAGTGCGGCGATTACCCCCGGTGAATTGCGCCTGAGTAAGCTCACAATTCAACCACAACAACACACCGCCAGTTGGCAGGGGCAAAACGTTACCCTGACTGCTACCGAATTTGCCATGTTGCACCTGTTTGCCCGCCAGCCGACGCGGGTATTTAGCCGCGATACCATTATGGGCAGCGCGTATGACGGCAATGTCTACGTGAGTGACCGCACCATTGACAGCCACATTCGCCATATTCGCCAGAAATTTGCGGAAAAAGGTTGCGAAAATATTATCGAAACCGTACATGGGGTTGGTTACAAACTCGCAAATTGCCAGTAAATTGATCAACTGAATCGGGTAGTGACATTTATCAGTACAAACGCGCCACAACCCGACTAGCATGGTAGGGTTACTGTTTTTAACGACAACAATCCTGTGGAGCAAACAATGGCGCAAGAAAAAAACCCCAACCCAACCCCTGCAAATTCTGAGTTAACCGCCACTGGCGTGGAAGATTTTGCGGTTCTGCAAGCGAGTTCTGAAGCGCAAGACGCGCAATTTGCGGCGGTGGAAGACATCCTCGAACACCTTGAACCGCAACCCGACAACAACGAAGCCACCCTGAAAGCCATCGGCGCGATTCTTGAAGGCGCGTCCCCCGATGATGCGGCGGCACTCAAAGCAGCGTTGTTACGTTGGCAAAAATTTGAAGCCAAAATGCCTATCAGCCCGGATGACGAGTTGGTGGACGATTGGCGCAGCGCGGTTTACCCCTACAAAAACCGCTTATCACGCAAATCCTATGAAAAGCAGAAATACCACCTGCAAGTCGAGCTACTCAAACTGCAAGCGTGGGTACGTGAAACCGGGCAGCGCGTAGTAATCCTGTTTGAAGGCCGTGATGCTGCCGGTAAAGGGGGGGCGATTAAGCGTTTCATGGAACACCTCAACCCGCGTGGTGCGCGTGTTGTGGCGTTGGAAAAGCCGACCGAAATGGAACGTGGGCAATGGTATTTTCAGCGTTACATCCAGCATTTGCCGTCCGCCGGTGAAATCGTGCTGATGGACCGCTCTTGGTACAACCGTGCGGGCGTTGAGCGTGTCATGGGCTTTTGTAACGAAGATGAATACTTGGCATTCATGCGCCAAGCCCCGGAACTGGAACGCCATCTGGTCAACAGCGGCATTCATTTAATCAAGTTCTGGTTCTCGGTCAGCCGCAAAGAACAACGCCGCCGTTTCAAAGAACGCGAAATTCACCCACTCAAGCAGTGGAAGCTCAGCCCGATTGACTTGGCTTCCCTCGAAAAATGGGATGAATACGGCAAGGCTAAAGAAGCAATGTTCTTCCACACTGACACTTCCGAGTGCCCTTGGATCATTGTGAAATCCGACTGTAAGAAACGCGCCCGCCTGAATGCGATGCGTTATGTGCTGAACAAAATGGATTACAAAGGTAAAGACCTGCGTAATATCAGCCAAGCTGACCCGCTGATTGTGGGGCGAGCCAGCTTTGGCGGTAACAACAGCTAAACGCTTAACGCAAGCGTAGCACCTGCCCCACCTTGATCCCATGAGGTGCGGGCAGTTGATTCAGCCGAATCAATTCCGGCACTGCCACACCCGTCACCCGCATGACCTGATAAACCGTATCACCAGCACGCACTGTGTAATGCCCTGCGGCTCCCGGACTCGCGGCTTTTACTGTATGCAAATCTGCCCAAGGTAACACTTTACTGCTACTCGCAGGCTCCACCTGTAACGGGCGCACCACTTGCTTTTTAAAAGTGGCGGCTTGATCTTGCGTCCCGGAAAATTTCCCGTAAGCCTGCATCACTTTACCCACGTAAGCGGGGTTGGGAATACCACCGGTTTTACGCACATTGCCTTCGCCAGCATTGTAAGCGGCAATCGCACGACGAGTATTACCATCGTAATGCGCCAGCAATACGCCAAGGTAACGCGCCCCGCCGTTAATGTTTTGCCAAGCGTTGTAACCATCATTCACATTAAAACGCCGTGCAGTTCCCGGCATTAATTGCATCAAACCCTTTTCACCGGACGTGCCACGCGCTTTGGATTTAAAGCAACTTTCAATGGTAATTACCGCTTTAATCAGATCCTGACTCACGCCGTGCTGACGTGCCGCATTGTGAATCGGCTGTCCATACGCGCTGGCTTTTTGTTCGAGTGTGGAACCGCTCAAGGTTTGGCAACCACCACCCGTGCGGCGGGCTACACGACGTTTTTTAACGGAACGGCTGCGCGATTTCAGGGCGTTACCGGCTTTTTGTGGGGTGTAAGATTGGGCAGCTTGTTGAGCTGCGGCGTGGGCGCGTGACGATGGGGCAACCACAATGGCAACAGCAATAACCATCGCGACACTGAGTGCGATTGATAGCATCTTTTCCATAAGTTTTCTTCTAAATCCATTCTATTTGATAGATACCGCCAACAGCGGCATACCGAACTTGCCATTTAAACTTAATATTAGCTGAACAGCAAGAGCCACTTATTTAGTTATCAATCAGTTATAAAGCAAGCCGGTATTTTGTATTAATCCACAGCGTTTATACGACAAAATCGGACAGCAATACACGCAAGGCTTGCAAAGCACGCTACAGCGCGGTAAATAGACCGCAAGCTAACGACACACAGGCCAACCATGTATACCCCTTCATCGCGCATTCGTACCTTGTTTAAAGCTTTTTTTCTCGCCGCCTTGGTCGTGGGCACGATCTTAGCGTTGATTCCCAGTAACGGCATGGGCGTTAAACACGTGGATAAAGTACAGCACGCGCTGGCATTTTTCAGCCTCGCGGCATTACTCGACATCGCGAGTTTACGGCGGTATTGGCAGTGGAAAGTACCATTGTTGCTGGGTTACGGTGCAATGATTGAGGTGCTGCAAGCGTTCCTGCCTTGGCGTTCGTTTTCGGTGGCTGACTGGTTTGCTGACGCGCTGGGCTTGGGGTTGTACTGGCTGGTGTGGTGGTGGTTGCTTAAAAACCGCCTACCACACCGCTAGCGTTACGGTTTGGTGGGTTGTGCCACAGGTGCGGGCGCGGCGGGTTCTTGCCACATTTCTACCCGTGCGTCTTTGAGTTGATAACCTGCTTCGGCAAGGTCAGTTTTAACTCTTTCCGCCGTTAATGTACCGAAAACCCACACCGGTTCGTACATGCGTTCCATCCCCACGCTTTTTCCGGGCAGCGGTTGCACCAACAGCGTTTGGTTCAACGGCGGCGGCGGCACATGGATACACGCCCCGAAGTAAGGCACGAGCAAAAACTCTTTCACCACACCTTGCTTTTCGTCCACTTCCAACGGCGAAATGAAACCCGGAATTTTCACCTGTTTGCCGTTAAGCGCGGGGTTCACCGGAGCCATATTGAGTTCCGCCTGCATCTTTTCTAACACAGCGTCTTCGGACGGATCACCTTCGGGAATCGCATCAATCTGCGGTTGATATTTCTTCAAAATATCCGCCAAACCCTGTCCCGGCAACTCTAGGTTTTCCCATTCGAGTTCGGTAAATTGCGCATCTTCTGCCTTGCGTTTCGCCAATTCCGCATCGCTGGGTTTCACCAACGCCTGAATCGACGTGCCAATCGCCGGAGCTTCCGGTGGCAAGGCTGTCTGAGCGGGCGGTGTTGCCGGAGCAACCTGTTTTTCCTCACCACACCCTGTTAAACCCATAGTGAGCAATAAGCACGCTAAAATCTTAGTTTTCATTTCAAATCCTTACCAATCAATATAAATCACACCCGCACCGTTAACCCATCCTGCAACGCACGCCGGTACGCAATCGCCCCCGGAATCAAACTAAACAGCAACGCTAACCCCGCGACCACTGCCAGCAGCAGCAAATCGCCCACATCCGGCAACCAAGTGCTCAAATAAAATCCGTATTCCGCCAACACCCACGGACGCGCCGCTAACACCCCCGCAAACACCAACACCGCGCCCAGCAAGCAACCCAACACGACCAATACGCCCGCTTCCAGCACAAACAACAGGAACACATGACGCGGATGCGCCCCCACTGCCCGCAAAATAGCCATTTCACGCCGCCGTTCATTCAACGTGGAAAGCAACGTAGTCAACATCCCCAATAGCCCCGCCACCACCACGAAGCCGGTAATAATCCGCAGCACGTTTTCAAATAAACCAATCGCTTGCCACAATTCCGCCAACGCCACACCGGGGACAGTCGCCAGCAATGGTTCACGCTTGTAATCGTTGATTTCGCGCTGTATCCGAAATGCTGCCGCCCGATTTTTCAAACCTACCATAAATGCGGTAATCACTTTAGGTTGCAAGTTTTTCTGCAACGCCTGTTCCGCGCTGATTTGATAACCGGGAATTTTTGCGCCCCCCACCCAATCAACGTGAATGGCCTCAATGCCTTCCAGCGAAACATGCACAGTGCGGTCAAGCGGCGTGCCCGTGGGTTTGAGGATGCCGACGACAGTGAACGGTTTATCATCATGCAAAGTAAAGCTCGTTGAAGCCGCTCCGTGGGCGATGACGATTTTATCGCCGAGCTTGTAGCCCAACTTCCGCGCCACTTCCGCTCCTAACACCGCGTCGAATACGCCATCAAAAGGCTTGCCAGCCGCAAATTCCAACAGGCGTTTATCACCGTGGCGGTAATAGCGAAAATAATCCTGATTCGTGCCTAACACCCGAAAACCTTGGTGCGAATCACCCAAACTCAGCGGAATTGTCCAATCCACCAGCGGCTTACTCGCGATCTCCTGATACGACTGCCAACTGATATTGTTGGTGGCATTGCCAATCCGAAATACGCTGTAAAGCAGCAATTGCACCGGCCCACTCCGCGCGCCCACCACCAAATCCGTCCCGGAAATCGTGCTGAGGAAACTGCTTTTCGCCTCCTTACGGATGTACTCCACGCCCAACAGCAACGCCACGCTGATTGCGATAGAAAACAGCGTCAGCAGCAAACTAGCACGGCGATTCCACAGACTACGCAGGGTGAGATTGAGCAAAATCATGGTTTAATCACCATCGTGAATAACATCAGGAAAACCGTAAACACGCCCTGCTTCACTCATCGCTTCCGCCAACAACGCATCCCAATCGTCGGGCGGATGTCCAGAATGCAGCATTTTGCGAAATACCCGATAAGCGTCGCGTTCACTTTCGTAAGCGCGTTTGGTGCTATCATCGTTAACCCATGCCAGCACAATAATACGGCTTTCGGCGTGGTAGCGAAAAAACAGGCGGTATTGCTGGAAAAATTTAGCACGAAACCAGTGTTTGTATTCCGCGCCCAACGTGTTGCCTTGCCGGTATTCGGGCAGCGTCGGGTCTTGCGGAATAATGTCAAAAGCCAGACGTTTCAAAGCGGTAAGCCGTTTTGCTGAGCGTTTTTTATGAAAATTGAGTGGATCTTTGTATTCAAGCCGCTCCACTTCTCTAGTGAGTATTTCCAATTGCTCTGAAAATAAGGGGTGTGGAAGCACAGTCCAACCATGAATGACCGAGGGTAGTGCTGGCATTATTCGTCCTCGTCATCATCGGGTGGTAATGGCGCATTGAGATCGAGATCCGCATCGACATTAGCTGTCAAACGTTCGATTCTAGCCATCAACTCAGCAGAAAGCGGCTGTAAGCGGTGTGGGTTCTGTTCAATATCATTAGCGAGGAATTGCAGAAATTTACCCAATACCGGGTCTGGTTCATCCTCAATTGGCACGATTACCCGCGATAACAACACGCTGCCGTCGGATTGGATGGTGTAATGCACCTTGTCACGTTTGCCCAATTTCAGCGCACGCCGCACCGGTTCTGGCACGGTAGTTTGGTAACGGTCGGTGAGCGTGGATTCAGTTTCAAACACGGTGGTTGGCATGACGCGCCTCCATAAGACTAACAGGGTAATGCAATTGCATTACTCTACCATGCTCGCGCCATTGACGCTGCTCAAATCCACCACACGCGGAAAATGACTGGCAATGTGCGGGTCGTGGCTGACGAAAATAATGGTGCTGCCCTGCACTTGTGCTTCCCGAAACAACAGCTCAAGGAAACCGTCACGGGTATCCGTATCCAGCGCGGAAGTCGGTTCGTCGGCAATCAAAATTTCCGGGCTACCGATCAACGCACGCGCCACGGCCACCCGTTGTTGCTGCCCGACACTCAACTCGGTAACAGCTCGCTGCCACAACGACCTATCCAGCCCCAAATGTTCCAATAAACGCTCGATAGCACCTTGCACATCGCCAGCACGTTGTTTGCGCCGTGCGGAAAAATGACACGGTAATTGCACATTTTCACGCACCGACAAATACGGCAACAGATTAAACTGCTGGAAAATAACGCCCATGTGATCCGCGCGGAAACGATCACGCGCCGCTGGATTCATGTTGTGCAAGGTTTGCCCCAACAGGGTCAAACTGCCACTGGCAGGCTTGAGGATACCTGCCAGCAGGTTGAGCAACGTGGTTTTACCGCTACCGCTTGCCCCGCGAATGAACAAATGTTCGCCTTGCTCAACCTGCAATTCGGCAATCGCCAAGGTGTCCTGGCTTTGGCCTTGCCAGCGGTAGCGCAGATTGTGCAGCTCAATGACACTCATTGTGTCAGCGTAAGCGTCGTATCTTGGGTCAGTTCCATTGCCGACGCACCTTTTTCCGTGACCCACTCCGCCTTAATGTGTTGGAAACCGTTCGGGAATGCCGCAAACAATTTCACCGCAACCTCTTTGAGTTCCGTCGGTTTAGCGCAGGCGTAAGACCATGCAATATCCATGTCATTGTGCGCGGCCTCAGCCTCCTGTTGGTGTTCATGTTCAGCAGACACTTCGTCCCCCAGTAACGCAGACAACACTTCGGTGTCTTGCAATTGGCACTCAGCTTCGGGATTAAGCGTAAATAGCTCATCACCCGCTTCGAGCTTTTTCACCGCATCATCCAACGTTTCTTTATCCGCATCGCTGGTGGGAACGTGTTCAAAACCCACGATATTGGCGGCGGGAGATTCCAAAGTGATTTCCACACCTTCTGTACCCACTGCAACCGCCAGCGTAGCAACGCCGTGTTCGTGTGCACCGTGTTGCTCGTGTTCTTCGGCGTGAAGATTGCTGGCGGAAAGTGCCAATAACAGGCTGAAACTGCTGATTAACAAGCTAGGGTATTTCATTTTAAGCTCCGAAAGTGTCGCGTGGTGAGGTAGTCACCGTTTGGGTAAACGAAGTAAGTAACTGACTGACAAAAGCTTCATCTAGGTCAGCGGTAATAAAGACGAAACGGCTGCGATGATCATCATCCGGCCATGCGGGGAGTTCGATTGACGGGTAAAACAAATGTTGCACTGCGTGTAATACCACCGGACGACCAGGGTATTCCTGCACATTGACGATAGCTTTCATGCGCAATAAACGCTGGCTGCAAAATTCTGCCAGTGTTTCCAAGGCTTCCGCCACTCCTGCCCAAGGTAAAGCGTGCTCAAATTGCAGGGAAAAGCTGCGAATCCGCCCATCTGCACCCGTGTGTAGCGGCGCACTGGGGTTAAGAATACCTGATGTTTTTAACGGCGAACCGCCCGTCACCAAGCGGAAGTTTTCCGCAGCCAACCATTGTTTGGCTTTGACAGGTTCGGATTGGTGATACGCCCGCAATTTGAAAATGTGATCCGGGCTGACATTGCCATGCTGCACCTGCACTACTGGCGCGGCAGGATTCAGGCTGGCAAGACGACTTTCCAGTTGCGCAATTGTGGCGGCATCGGCAAGGTCGGTTTTGGTAAGCAATAAGCGATCAGCACCCGCCACTTGGCGCACCGCTTCAAAGTGCTGGTCAAGTTGACCGCTGCCAAATACCGCATCCACCGTAGTGACAACACCATCCAGATAGTGGCGTTTAGCGACCCAATCGGAACGCAGCAGGGTTTCGAGTATCGGCGTGGGGTCGGCGATACCGGTGGTTTCGATGATAATGCGTTCATACGGGGGAATTTTGCCATCGCGCCGCCCCATCCACAGGTTTTTCAGGGTGGGTACTAGCGATCCTTGGATTTCACAACACACACACCCGCCGGACAGCAGTGCCATTGTGCCTTGGGTATTATCGACCAGTTGATGATCCAGCCCGATACTGCCGAACTCGTTCATAATCACAGCGGTAAGTGGTGGCGCACGCAACAACCGTTCCCAAAACGACGGTTTCAGCAGATTGTTGAGTACTGTGGTTTTGCCACTGCCCAGAAAGCCGGTAAGCAAAGTAATCGGGATGCGCACATCCACCGCGTCAGCCATGATTCATTCCTGCATCGTTCTCGTTTGCAACAAAGTTGCATTAAAGTGTAGAGGAGTCGTGACTAACTTGCAACGCCACGCTTAATGCGCAGCGGCTGCGTCATCGTGTTGAGTTGACTGATAAATTGTCAGGAACTCATGGGGATTCACGTAAAACATCCGATCCAACCCAAATGGCTGATCCGGCTTCCATTCTGAGACTTGCGGGGGCAAGCTACGAATGGAGTAATACAAATTTGCCGGACGCGGGGTAGCTTTAGCAGGTGTGCCCACCGTACCGATTTTTTCACCGGTTTTAACCCAAGAAGCGGGTTTAACCGTCACTTGTTCCAGATTGGCATAATGATGTAACCGCCACTTCGCGCCTAATACCAATACGGAATTATCACCTTCAGGATCAGTTTCACGGTAAATCACCCAGCCACTGGTGGCAGCCTCTACCGATGTGCCTTTATTGGCGAAAATATTAATGCCCTTTTGTGCATTCATTCCGCCGACATACCAAAAGGCGGAAGGGTTCCAATCGTAAGGTTTCGCGCCTTCAACCGGGAGATGACGATCCTCCGGTATCCAATAACCCATCATAAAAACGGTCAGTGCGCCGAGTAGTAGTAGTGGCTTGTTCATGGCGTATTCCCCGCATGTGTGCTCTTCTTCATTATTATTGATACGGCTTATGCCGAAAAGTTCATCTTATTGTACTTAATAATACTAGGCCAATTTCACCCGCAACCCAAAGGCTTTCTGGAAGAACGGCTTATCACTGTGACGTTAACAACAACGCCTTAATTTTGCTGACTGGTTCGCGTAAATCTGGCGGTGAATTTTCCAGCCAATCGCCTAAATACGTTTCCAACGAAAGGTCTTTGCCGGTTTCGCCAAGATTCAGGTAATTGATCGCTGTCCAACCCTGCGGTGTTGCTGACAAAATCGGGAGGATTTGGTTACTCACCACCTCGTTCAAGTCGCGGTCTTTAGCGTAAGGGTCAGCACGTAACACCTCACGGTATTGCTGATACCAAGCGGGTAATTTCATACCCTTAGGCAATTGGCGGTGTGCTTCTTGCAGGTTGTTTTGACTGTATTCGCGCAAATGCGGGGCGTAATCTTTCCAGTTCGGGTAAGGCGGATTTTCTGCCCATGCTTCTGCCATGCGCTCCAAGGTAAATAAACCGAAGGCTTCGCACAACGCTTCCTCAAACCATTGCTGGCGTGAAACATTGTTCGGGGCAAGGTCGTAATTGCTCATTAAATGGCACATTTCGTGCGAAAACTGATAAGCAATGCGTGCCCAATGGTTGCCGGAGGCTTGCACCTGCACAATGTATTCGCCATCCGCGCTTTTTTCGTACATTGCACGCGGCGCGTCTTCACTACGCTGAACCAAAATCGTCCCGAATTTGCGTTGCGCAATGTAGGGGCTAATCACGGTGATGACCGAATCCAGTACCGCCTGCACATCTGCCGGAGCCGCTCCCCCCCATTCTTGGGTGGTTAATTTGATCTGCGCTGGCGGCACAAACGCAAACGCCCGCAATGGGGTTAACGCCAATAACACTAGCAGGATCAGATGGGCTAAACGCATGGGGTCACTCATAACTTCGGGTTCATTATCGTGCTATCCAGTGTGCGACTGACACGCGATAAAAGCCAAATATTTTCGGCTAACCGGCATAAGTCAGACGATACGATGCCAATCTCAAGTTTTATCCAAAGGTAATTCCAGCACAAACGCCGCCCCCACAGCACTTTCTCCTAAACGAATACTGCCACCGTAAGCCTTGAGCAACGACGCAATGATTTCCAGCCCCAACCCCGTGCCGCCGTTGCTGCGTTTAGTGGTAAAAAACGGGGTGAAAATTTTATCGCGATTCGCCGGGGAAATGCCTTCGCCGTTATCCTGCACGTGCACTTCCAGCACTTGCGGGCGCACTTGCGCGGTCAACGCAGTACTGGTTGCGCCATGCTGCACGCTGTTATCGAATAAATTGCTGAAAATAGACTCTAGTGCGTCTGGGGCAATCGCCAAACGGCATTCCGGCAAGCCTTGCGGTATTTGCAATGCCAAACCGCGCTCTTGGTAACGATTTTGCACTGCTTTGAGCATTTCTGTCAGGGTGCTGGTTTGCTTGCTGGGTTCCAACGCATCGGCGCGTGCCAGCTCCAGTAGACGATTGACCAGCAATTTCAACCGCTGGGTATCTGCCAATAAATTATTGATGAAATGCCCGCTGCGTTCTACCGTCATCGAATCCAAGTGATCACGCAATAACTCCAACGCCCCCTGCATCGAAGTCAACGGGGTTTTAAACTCGTGGGAAACATGCGTCGCAAAGCGACGTAAATAATCCGAACGCTCCGCCAGCGCGTGTGACATCCCCACAAAGCTGTCGGATAATTGCGCCATTTCCTGCGTTACCGGATGCTGTAGCGGCGCAATTTCACGCTGTTCGCCGTTACGCACCCGCTCGGTTTGCCGCAATAATTCCCGAATCGGGCGCGAAATCGTTGACGATACAAACAGCACCAGCAACACCGCCAACACCAGCAAACTCAAAGTTGCCAGAGCCACGGTTTCCTTCACTTCATACAAATGTTTGATAATATTGGTCGGGGTACGTGATAAATAAATCACCCCTTGCAATCGCCCCGCTTCAATCACCGGAAACGCCGCAAACACCCGAATATTGGTTCCGCGACTGATCGAATACAGCGGCGGCGGTGGCTCATCCGACACCCGTTGGCGAATCGTACTGGCGTATTGCCCCTTCAACGCCTGTTTCACTTCGGCAATGTGCGCCAGTGACAAACCAACCTCTTCGCGCCCCGCAATCACCGTGCCGTTCATGTCCAGCAAGCGCACCCCGGATAAGGTGGTTTGCTGCATATCCTGCATAATGCGCTTCATCCGCTCCCCGACATTTTGCGCCAACGTATCGGTAGCGTGGATACTCGGACGCGCTTCCGGGCGCGGCAATTCAATCGGCGCAATCAAATCAACACGCGGTGTTACCGGCTGATAATCCTGCGATTCAGGCGAAACTTCACGCGCAGGGCTGAGATACGCTTTCCCCAAATCCCCAGTAAACAACACGTAGCCGTAATCGTGTCCGTTCGCCTGATCCCGCACTGTTTGCCGAAACGTCGCCGCCAATACCGCTGCTTGTGAAATCAATTCCAGCTCGGTTTGTTGTACCAGTTCATTTTCGTAAATGCGGAAAAAATACAAACCACCCAACGGCAATGCCAACACCGTTAACATCACCACCAGCAAGATACTGCGCAACCGCAACAACACCTTGCGCGGTAACGGCAGACGGGCATTGATTAACATCTAGGGTGCTGCGCGTGGCACAACCGCCAAAGCCAACGGTTGCGGCCCCGTCACCTCAATATGCCATTGCGCCCCCGGCTCGGCGTGTAACGCTGCCAATTGCGGCTCAATCGGTAATTCCCGCCCTTGGCGTGCCACCAATACCGCCACGGTAATCGAAGCGGGTCGCCCGAAATCAAACAGTTCATTCATAGCACCGCGCAAAGTACGCCCGGTATAAATCACGTCATCAATCAGCAATACATGGCGATTATTCACATCGGGTAATAACGACGGCTTGCTTTGTGGATGCAGACCCACCCGACTGAAGTCATCGCGGTAAAAAGTGACACTCAAGCTTCCCGGCTCTTCCGCCAATTGCAGGCGTTGTTGCAAGTGTTCGGCAATCCATACCCCAGCGGTATGAATACCAACCAGCAACGGATCAGCAATGCCACGGGCTTGCATCCAATCACGCACCTGCTGTTCCAGCGTGTCGAGTAAGGCATCAATATTATAGTTGTTGTCCATTAGTGTATTCCTGCATCCAGCTTTCCAGAATAATGGCGGCAGCCACCTGATCAATCTCTTCTTTGCGGACTTTGCGTTTGCGCCCCGCTTGCCGCGCCGACTTTAAGCGTTGCTCCGCCTCCCGTGAGGACAATTGCTCGCTGACCACATCCACCGGCAAGGCGTAACGCCCTTCCAATTGACGGATGAAACGCTCAATCGGCTCTTGCATCGCACTGTCGCTACCATCCAGTTTACGTGGCATCCCCACCACCAAACGTTTGGGTCGCCACTCTTGTATACAGCGGGTAATCGCCGCCCAGTCGGGCACACCGTCACGCGCTGTTACCGTCGATTGCGGTGTCGCCACCCCTGTTAAGGTATTGGCAACAGCAACGCCAATGCGAGCTTTACCGTAATCGAAACCCAAAACCGTCAAATGCGTCATGCGTGTCCTGCGGTAACACCCAGTAAATTCATATCAATTCCCAAGGTACGCGCCGCACCCTGCCAACGTTGAGTGTAGGGCATATCAAATAAGATTTCCGGGGTAGCAAGGCAGGTAAGCCACGCATTTTCTTTGATTTCGTGTTCCAACTGCCCCGGACTCCAGCCTGCACAACCCAAAATCAGCAAAAAATGCTGCGGCCCCACACCACTGGCAATGTCGCTTAAAATATCGCGCGAAGAAGTCAGGGCTAAATCGTCACTAATCCGCAAGGTGCTATCCCAGCGACGCTCGCCGTCGTGCAGCACAAAACCTTGCTCCGGTTGCACCGGCCCGCCGCTCAGTGCGGGTTGCCCTGCAATGTGTGGGTCATGGATTTCAATCGCCAACTGCCCCAGCAATTCCCCCACCGTCATTTCCAACGGACGATTAATCACCACGCCAAACGCACCGAATTCATCATGCTGGCATAACAAGCTCACGCTATGGTCAAAATTCGGGTCGCCCATGCCCGGCATGGCAATCAGCAGGTGGTTGCGCAGGTTAAGGGTATTCTCGGTCACAGGCTTTACCAATCCATCGGGTTATTGAGTGTCGAGGGTTCCGCTGTGGAACAACCACGTGCGGGTAATGTTGAGTTGATCCCATTTACGGCGGATGTCATCCGGCAATGGCGGATAAGGCCCTGCTAAAGTCACGATGCGCAAGGCGGCTTTATCCAATACATCATAGCCTGATGATACACTGATTTGGGTATCGACAATACGACCCTGATGATCGAGGGTGGCATTCAAAATCAACTTGCCACTCAACTGGCGACGCACCGCTTCTTCGGGGAAATTGATATTGCCGACGCGCTCAATTTTCTTCACCCACGCATCAATGTATTCCGCTTCCACCGCGCTTTTGGCACTCACCGCATCAATAAAGTGAATCCGGGGGCGGCGGGCGTAACGCGCTTCTTGTTCGTCCACTTCCGCCAGCAATTGCGCAATTTCTTGGGTGGCATCCGAACGCTCTGGTGCGATTTCCGGCTGCTCTTCTTCGGGCTGTTCCGGGGATTTATCGACGCGTTTAAAGGTTTCGCCTTTGGTAGTCAGGATTTGCGGTTGTAACTTCGGCACTGCCTCGGTCATGCTGGCTTCGGTTTGTACAGGAGAATCGCCTTCTGCTTCATTGGGCAACAACGATGACAATGGGCTGGTCGGGCGATTTTTTTGGTCACTATTACCGCTGGCTTGTTGATTGGCTTGCGCGATAAAATCGACCTCGTCGGGAGCTTTCTCGCTGTGCGTTTGTACCAGCGTGATGTCGAGCACCGGGGAAAGATACGCTTGCGGGTTAATTCCCGGAATAAAGCCAACCCCACCGATGAGCAACAAATGCAGCAGCAGCGCGACAGGTAGCGTTTTGGCAAGCGGTTCATCCGCTAAATTTCTAGGCAATACAGGCATAGTGTGGTTCACAGTTCGTCTGTTTGATCGGCAGGACATTGATTTTAATATTATCCCGCTTGCTTTTTTTCAAGGTAAGCCCCTTTGATGAAGGGTTATCTTAGCACCTTTAACGGCAATTTGAGTAGCAGTTATGTGGAAACAACTCATCGGCATGGTCGCCGCCATCAGCTTAGGCGTAGCCGCAGCATGGTGGATCTCGCAACAACTTAACCCCGCACCGGCTGCGAGTGTGCAACCCGCCGCACAATCGGTGGGTGGCGATTTCACCCTGCAATCTGCTAAGGGCGCGGTCAATTTAGCCGATTTTCGCGGTAAAGTGGTGGCGTTGTATTTCGGTTATACCGCCTGCCCCGACATTTGCCCCACCTCAATGGCAACCCAAAAGGCCGCTTTTGCACAACTCAGTGCCGCAGAAATGGCGCAGGTGCAAGGCATTTTCATCTCGGTTGACCCCGAACGCGACACTTTAGAACACATTCAACGCTACGTCGGCTATTTCCACCCCAATATCGTCGGGGTCAGCGGCACATTGCCGGAGCTGGAAACCCTCGCACGGCGTTACAACGCCTTTTTCCGCAAAGTCGAAATGCCGGGGTCGGCGATGGCGTACACCATTGACCATTCCAGCGTGATTTACGTGATCGACAAACAGGGTAAAGTGCAAACGCAAGTGCAACACGCCGCACCTCCGGCGGAATTAGCGGCAGCGATTCGGGCGTGGTTGTAACAATCTCGGAACAGCTTAAATTGAATCAGACGCTGATTATTCCAAACACCATGTGACTTCACTGTTTGAACTCATTGTGGCTAGTGCACCGAACGCTGCTGTATCATCGACGCTATATCAACTAAAAACGACAATAATTGCGTTATGACTAAGCTAATCCCGTCTTTACAGAGTTGCCTCAATCGGATGACTTCCGGCGAGAAGCGTTTTGCGCGTCGTTTGGAACAGTTGTTGGAAGATGATTACCTGTGTTGGTACGAGCCGCGTGTGGGTGAAGGTTTTCGCCAGCGTTACGCTGATTTCATTATCGTGCATCCTTGGCGCGGATTATTGCTGCTGGAAGTGAAAGATTGGAAGCTGGATAGTATTCAGTCTATCGACAAAGCGTCTGCTACCCTGCTAACTCCGCAAGGCGTTAAAACCACTACCAACCCGCTGGAACAGGCGCGGCAATGTGCTTATAAGTTGGTGCAGCAACTCGAACAAGACCCGCAATTGATTCAATACGCAGGCAGGCATCAGGGCAAATTGGCGTTCCCTTACGGCTATGGCGTGGTACTGACCAATATTAGCCGGAAACAGTTTAGCAATACCGATTTGCAAGCCGTGTTGCCTTGGAATCGCACCCTGTGCAGTGATGAAATGCTGGAAAATATTGACCCGGAAGATTTCCAGCAATGCTTATGGAATATGTTCGATTACCAGTTCAGCAAGCCGCTGACAGTGCCGCAGTTGGATCGTATCCGCTGGCATATTTTCCCGGAGATTCGGATCGCGTCCCAAGGCAGTTTGTTTGCAGAACCGCAGGCTGATATTGCCGATAAACCCATCGAAACGGTGTTGCCCGATATTCTCAAAGTCATGGATCTGCAACAGGAACAACTAGCTCGCAGCATGGGGCGTGGGCATCGTGTTATTCACGGGGTAGCAGGCTCTGGGAAAACGCTCATCTTGGCGTACCGCTGTTTGTATCTGGCAAAGCTATTGTCCAAACCCATTTTGGTATTGTGTTACAACATTGCCTTAGCGGCGCGGTTGCGGGCTTTGATGCAAGAAAAAGCCATTGATGACAAGGTGAGCGTTTACCACTTTCATGACTGGTGTGGTGAACAATTACGTGCCTATCACATCGACCGCCCAACGGAACACGGGGTTGAGTATTTGGATGCGCTGGTCAATAGCGTCAGTGCCGCTGTAGAAAGTGGGCGTATTCCCAAAGCGCAATATGGCGCAATCATGATTGATGAGGGGCATGATTTTCAGCCTGCGTGGTTAAAGCTGGTTAGCGGCATGGTTGACCCGGAAAAAGATTCTTTGCTGTTGTTATACGATGATGCGCAATCCATTTACCAACAAAACCAATCGTTGAAGTTCAGCCTTTCCAGCGTGGGGATTCAAGCACGCGGGCGTACTACCGTGCTGCGCCTCAATTACCGTAACACCGATGAAGTGTTTGGGTTTGCTTACCAATTTGCGCGGCAATATTTGCAACCCCACGACAGTGACGACGATCATATCCCCCTACTGGCTCCAGAAATGGCAGGGCGACACAGCTTTAGTCCTGTTTGCCGCCTGTTCTCCAGTTTTGCAGAAGAAACCGTAAGAATTGTGCGTTGGTTACGGCAATGGCATCAGGAACGTGGCACATCATGGGCAGAAATGGCGGTGCTGTATCGACACAGTAATCAGGGCAAAGTATTGCAGCAAGCCATGCACGACGCAGACGTACCTTGTTATTGGTTGCGTGACCCGGCGAGTAAAAAAGGTTTCAACCCTGCCGAAGATTCGGTAAAGCTCATGACTTTCCATAGCAGCAAGGGGTTGGAATTTCCGTTGGTGGTGATTGCGGGCATTGGTTTCATTAGCACGGATACGGCAACCGCAGCCGATGAAGCAAAGCTATTGTATGTCGCCATGACCCGCGCTACTGACCGTTTATTGCTGACTAGCCATCAGGAAACGGATTTCACCCGCGCCTTGCAAAGCGAGGCCACAGTTTTATTAGAGGCAGTCTCATGACAACCGAACAATCTTGCCCATTCTGCCAACTCGCAGCGGCGGATATTGTGGCGGAAAATGCATTTCATGTGGTCATCCGTGACCGTTTTCCGGTGTCGTTGGGGCATTCGCTGATTATTCCGAAACGCCATGTGGCTTCACTGTTTGAACTTACGCCGGAAGAATTCAACGCTTTGCATGAATTGTTGCATATCACTAAGCAGCAACTCGACACGCAATATCAGCCCGCAGGCTATAACGTCGGCGTGAATGTCGGCGAAGCCGCTGGGCAAACGGTGTTTCACCTGCATGTGCATGTGATACCGCGTTATACGGGCGATCAGGCTGATCCGCGTGGTGGCGTGCGGTGGATTTTTCCTGAAAAAGCCGATTATTGGTCAGCAAGGTAAACTAGGCATGGCGAATGACTCCCGTTTTTATGAAATCGAACCAACTTTAGAAAATCACTGGCGAGCCATTATTTTGTTTGGCAGAAATGTCGCGTCATACAAATTTGCCTTGGCGAAAGCACTGTATGATTTACGAACCAATCAACAAGAGCTAATTCGTCTTGAAGACTTAGCCCCTCACTTTGCTGATCATGTTATCCAGCACCTCCAACAATGTGATAAGCAAGGCACTTCCAGCCAAAGCCGCTTTCTGGAGGTTTGTCGAAAATTTCGTGATGGAGACGCGAATACTTCACGGGATGAACTCATTACTGAAACCGTAAAGCTGGGTTTTAACAATGTGTTGGATGCCTTCCATAACGTGCATGGCAAAGAGCTGGATAGTCGATTTTTTCTCGATGAACGTAAAACAGCCGGAGGCATTCGGTTAACCGAGCAATTTTATCATTTGGCTAGTTTGGGTGATTTTGCTGATTTGAATCAGGAAACCGAAGCGCGTTGGCGACTGGTAGAAACCGCATGGGAATTGAATTTGCCTAAGCAGGTGGTGCAAGTTTCGTATGATGAAACCAGTCAGTTTTTACACACCCTCACCACACAACATCGACGGGTAAATATCACCTCCTCGCGGGATGCGCTGAATGGCTACCAAAAAGGTCGTTGTTTTTACTGTTACCGCGATATTTCTATTGACCCCACCTCCGATAATTTGGCTGATGTTGATCATTTCTTTCCGCACAAGTTGACCTTTTGTGCCACCGATAAACCGATCAATGGTGTGGCGAATCTTGTGCTGGCGTGCAAGGAATGCAATCGAGGTAGTGAGGGGAAGTTTGACCGTTTGCCGAAACTTGATCTGCTGGATCGCTTGCATCAGCGTAATGAGTATTTGATTAAAAGCCATCATCCCTTGAGAGAAACACTCTTGCTGCAAACAGGGATGCGCGAAGATGAACGTATTGATTTCCTACAAAATGCTTATAACTGCGCGTCAGCACATTTGATCACGCGCTGGTCGCCAAAACCTAGCGGCATTGCTGTTTTCTGAGTCAATCTGCTCAATGGTGACGGCGAAAAGATTCTGTGATCAACGTAAGAACGTGTAAAGATCATCCACCGCCATTTCCAACCCAACAGAAACGAGTGTGAAAGTTTTGCCCTCGGTGTAACTTTCCTTGAGCCACTCGTTGCTGCGGCGGTAAATTTCCACGTAAGGCGTGTCCTGCGAACACAGCACGTATTCCTGTAAAGTTGGAATCATCCGATAACCTACCAGTTTTTCCGTGCGATCTTTACGTGCCGTGCTGCCGGATAATACTTCAATCACCAGACACGGCGATTGATTAAAATGCGATGCGGTTTCATCCTCACACGTCACCTGCACATCAGGGTAGTAATAACGGGTATCGTTGAATATTTGAATTTCAACCCTCATATCCGACTGAAATACTTGGCAACGACTGCCGCGCAGGTGCAGAGCCAATGCGAGGAAAAAATTTCCTGCCAGTAAATTATGCCCGCGACTCGCCCCCGCCATCGCGTAAATCTGCCCATTCACATACTCGTATTTCTGCCCATCCGGGCGGTCGTTTTCCCCTAATAAATATTCTTCTGGGGACACATAAGGTGACTTCGGTAACGCACCCATCGCACTGACTCCTGCACAAGGGACTTAAAGCTCAACTGCACGATTCCATCTTCGTGGTTTTTATATGGCAGTTCAAGTGATGCCGTGCAACTTCATGTAAACTTAGCGACGACGTATCCACAACAAACAGGAGTTACCCCATGCACACCCCGCACAAGCTGGAACTAGTCAGTTTCAAAGTTTGCCCGTTCGTACAGCGTTCTGTGATTGCCCTCAATATGAAAGGCATCGAATACAGCCTCACCCACATTAACCCGCACGACGCACCTGACTGGTTCAAGGCCATTTCCCCACTGGGTAAAGTGCCGGTGTTGCTGGTCGATGGTACGCCATTGTTCGAGTCTGCGGTGATTCTGGAATATTTGGATGAAGTCTACCCGCCCAGCCTGCACCCCGCTGACCCGCTGGAAAAAGCCCAACATCGCGCTTGGATCGAGTTTTGTTCCGAGCTGATCGGGCGGCAGTTCCGCATGGTGACGGCAAAGGATGAAACCGCGTTTAACGAAGCCCGCGAATCCCTGCAACAAGGTTTGCAACGGCTGGCAACGGTAGTCGATGCTACTGGCCCATTCTTTTCCGGTAGCGAATTGAAACTGGTGGACACGGTTTACGCACCGCTGTTCATGCGTTTGTCACTGGCACGTCAATTGGTGGGGCTGGAACTGGAATTGGGTACTCGCCTGCAAACTTGGAGCGATACTTTGCTGGGTTTGGAAGCGGTCAAAACCTCTGTAGTGGAAGATTTTAACGCCGTGTTCCTGAACTTCCTGAAAATGCAGGAAAGCTGGTTACTCGCTCGCCATCAAGCCGCAACACCTTAATGCTAGAAATCCTCTACCAAGATGCTCACCTTGTTGCCATCAACAAACCTTCGGGTCTGTTGGTGCATCGCAGCCTGATTGACCGCCACGAAACGCGCTTTGCGATTCAGCTTACCCGCGACCAGATTGGGCAGAAAGTTTACCCGGTGCATCGGCTGGATAAACCCACGTCGGGGGTATTGCTGTTCGCGCTTGATAGCGACACCGCACGGCTGATCAATGCGCAATTTACCGCTGGGCAAGTGCAGAAAACCTACCAAGCCATTGCGCGTGGGTTTGTTCCCGACAATGGCGTGATTGATCACCCGTTGCGTGAACAGTTGGACGCACTGGCGGATGCCGACGCAGACACTGATAAAGACGCACAAACCGCGTTGACCCATTACCGGCGATTACAGGCGTTTGAAGTGCCGTTCGCAGTTGACCGCCACCCGACCAGCCGTTACTCCTTGGTGGAGCTATGCCCCAAAACAGGGCGCAAGCACCAATTGCGCCGCCACATGAAGCACATTTCCCACCATTTGATCGGTGACACCACCCACGGCAACGGTAAACACAACCGTTTTTTCCGTGAACAGTTTGGCAGCTCACGTTTGTTGCTGCACGCCACCCAGCTTTGCTTAAAACACCCGCACAATCATGAAAACTTACTGATTCAAGCGAAGTTTCCCGCAGACTTTGATGAGGTGGTACGGTTATTGCTTCCTTTCCAACAGTAATCAATAAACACAGTCGACTACCCGACGAGGTTCTTTATGGAAAGGAATTCACAACTGACACTGGCGCAAATTTTGACGCGCTTGTCCCAAATTTTAGGGCAAAAACAATCCGGTACGTTTTTCGTAGCGACGGATATAAACACCTCTTGCCGTTTCGCCATAGAAGAAGGAAAAATCACCCACTGCACCCACAAACGCGATCAGGGCATGACCGCCGTGCGCAGTTTTCTAGGTACACAAGGCGGCTCCTGCTCGTTTTCCGAAAATCAATTTGTGCCGTTTCGGGCAGATGCAGCGGTTATTCATCAAATGTGTATAGATGTATTGGGAATTCGCCCCAGCTTACGCATTGAAAAACCACCGTTATTAGCCAGTAATCCCGCACCAACACGCGCTGTGGAAGCCAATAATCGGTTTTATCGCGGGGGTTACGCTGCCGCCGAAAGCAGCAACGTTGAAACCACCAGCCAAGCCGCAAAGGTCAACAACCGTTTTTACCGGGGTGGTTAGCACCTAACCAAGCCGCACCACGTACCCCGCTGGAGTCGCCGTAGCGAGGAGGCAATAAACGGGTCGTTACGTAATCAGAGAACACGTATTTCCCCCAACGCGCGGGCACATTTTGGTACAAACGGGCAATGTTTGACATCCCGCCGCCCAGCACAATCACATTGGGATCAAGGATATTGATAACATGAGCAAGGCTTTTTGCCATGCGCTCCTCGTAAGCCTGCAACGCGGTTTCGGCACGCTCATCGCCGTGTGCAGCGCGTTCCACCAGCGTCGCCGCAGTTACGCTTTCCCCGTGTAATAAGCGGTAATGCGCGGCGAAACCCGTGCCGGAAAGCCAAGTTTCAATACAGCCGTGTTTGCCGCAATAACACGCCGCACCGGGCAATTCGTGCATTTCAGGCCAAGGCAAGGGGTTGTGCCCCCATTCGCCGCCGATAGCGTTTGCGCCACCTAACACCTGCCCGTTTACCACAATCCCCGCACCTGTACCTGTGCCAATAATGACCCCGAATACCACCGACGCACCGGCTGCCGCGCCGTCGGTAGCCTCTGATAACGCAAAACAATTCGCATCATTTTCCATACGGATAGCGCGTTGTAACAGATGGCTCAAATCGGTGTGCAACGGCTTGCCATTCAACACCACCGAGTTCGCATTTTTCATTAAACCGGTTGCGGGGGAAATCGCCCCCGGCATTCCGACACCCACGCTGCATTGCCCACCAGCGACACGTTCCGCCGCATCCACTAGCGTTTTAATGGTGTGTAATGTCGCTGCGTACTGCCCTTGCGGGGTGGGTAAACGCTGGCGGAACTGCTCAGTGCCGTGCGCGTCCAGCAATAACACTTCGATTTTCGTACCACCAAGATCAATTCCAATATGCACGCGCTGACTCCTTAATGACGCTGATGAATCGGGAAACTGCCAAAAACTTGCAATAAGTCATGACCTTTCGCAAGCAATAATGCTAAATTGCAAACCGTTTTACCCCGCTTTTTGATAGGAATAGGCGTGTTTATGCGTTTTGATGACATCCTGACCCGTTCACCAGTCTTGGAAGCCGTATTGCGTTCCGCACACTTGATTGCTCAAACCGATGCCAGCGTGTTAATCACAGGCGAATCCGGCACGGGTAAAGAATTGGTGGCGCACGCCATGCACGCTGCCAGCCCGCGCCACCAGCAGCCGTTTATTGCGGTCAATTGCGCAGCATTGCCGGAAACACTGGCGGAATCCCTGCTATTCGGACACCGCAAAGGCGCGTTCACCGGGGCTGATAATAACCACGCGGGGCTATTAACCGCAGCGGATGGCGGAACCTTATTTCTGGATGAAATCGGTGAATTGCCGTTAAATCTGCAAGCGAAATTACTACGCTTTTTAGAGTCGGGCGAAATCTTACCGCTGGGTGACGCACAGGCGAAACGCCTCAATGTGCGGGTATTTGCCGCCACTCACCGGGATTTATTCACACTGGCAGAACGTGGTGAATTCCGCCGCGATTTGTTTTTCCGTTTGAACATTATTCCGGTGGAATTACCAGCACTGCGCGAACGCAAAGAAGACATTGAGTTGCTGCTCAACCATTTCCTCCAGCAATTTGCGTCACAACACCAATTACCACGCGCCAGTTTCGATAAACCTGCACGCCAGCAATTGTTACGCCATACATGGACAGGCAATGTGCGCGAGTTACGCAATCTGTGCGAACGTTGTAGCATTTTGCTCGCTGGTCGTGAAATCGGGGTAACGAACCTGCCGCACGAATTACGCAATCCGGGTGAACCAGCACACAGCACATCTTTCAGTTTGCCGATGCATGGGGTTAATCTGGATGAGCTTGAGCGCGATTTACTCAATCAAGCGTTAGAGCGCACCCAAAACAATAAAACCCATGCCGCTAAACTGCTGGGCATTAGCCGTGACGCGCTCAATTATCGGCTGAAAAAACAGTTGCTTGCATAACGGTTAACAGCAACTTCCACCGCTCAACAGCATAGCCACTGTTTTATACCTCATATCGGAAATGAATGACCTCCCCGTTTGTCGGTCGGGCAAACTGGGTACTCAGAGGGTTTCATCAGGAGGTATGAAACATGTGGAACTGTCATTTCTCGCACCTAAAATATTCCCTGCTCGGCTCGGCAATGCTGGTATTGGCGGGGTGTAGTACCAATCCCCGCAGCTTAAGTGCCGTGAGTCCGGCACAACAAGCCACCGAACCTGCGAAAAACCGTGTCGTTCAAGCCCACCAAAAAACCAAACCGCACACCGTGCAGTTGGCTAAAGCCCGCAAAGCTCCCGCTGCCAGCACCTTGGAAAAAGTCACTTGGTGCGCCCGCAAACAGCAAGGCAAAATGTATTGTTGGGGCGGAAGCAGCCCAACCACGGGTTTTGATTGCAGCGGCCTCACCCAATATTCTTTCAAGCAAGGCGCAGGGGTTAATCTGCCACGCACGGCAGCGGCTCAATACCAAGCAGCGGAGAAAGTGAATCAACAGGAAGCTCGCAAAGGTGATTTGGTATTTTTCAGAACACGCGGCAAGCGCGTCAGTCATGTCGGCATTTACTTGGGTGACAATAAATTCATCCACGCGCCGCGCACTGGGAAAAGCATTACCACCAGCAAGCTGCAAGGCTATTGGAAACAACGCTTAGTGGGTTTTGGACGTGTACAGGGTGCGTGCCGCCCCGTCTATTCCTAGCACGGGGCAACTTGGAGCGCAGTTAGCGATCAGTGATGTTTCATCCCGCCCATCGGTGGGGTGACTTCCTTGATAGGGGCATCAACGACAGTCGTGCTGCCATCTTCAAAGGTGAGTGTTACCGCTACGGATTCACCAGCTTTGAGTTCCTGACGCAACTCAATCAGCATAATGTGTAAACCACCGGGCGCGAGTTCCGCTTTACCGTTGGCTGGCACATCAATTTGCGGGATCTGGCGCATTTCCATTACGCCATTGTTATTGGTGTGAGTGTGTAATTCCACCGTGTTAGCCACCGGACTGGTAGCAGATACCACTTGGTGTGCGACAGCACTGCCGTTGCTCAACACCATGAACGCCGCGCTATTCGGTTGACCCGGTGGAACTGCACGCACAAACGGATTTTCTGCTTTAACCGCATCCGCTGCTTTAGCCACGGTTACCGCTGCTGCTTGCACTTGAGGAGCTTCCGCAGGTTTTTTAGCTGTTTCACTTTCTGCTTGGCAAGCTGTCGTTACAGAAATCAATACGCCTAACAAGGCTGCACGCAATAAAGGTTTCATTCTATTCTCCTGAAAAAAGACACTAAAACTACGTCCCAGTATCTTAAAAAGAGTAGATTCAATCAATGTGTTATATCACACACCTGCATCACACCATTCACCGCTGGCGAGACCGTCAAGCGTCCAAGAACCAATGCGATAACGAATTAAACGTAACGTCGGCAACCCCACCGCCGCTGTCATACGCCGCACCTGACGATTACGCCCTTCGCTGATGGTAATCGCTAACCACGCATCAGGAATCGCTTTGCGCACCCGAATCGGTGGTTGCCGCGCCCATAATCCCGGTGGTTCTGGAATAATCGTCACCGTCGCAGGGCGCGTCATGCCATCGTTGAGCATTACCCCATCACGCAACGGCTGTAACGCTGCGTCGCTCGGCGTGCCTTCCACTTGCACCCAATAGGTCTTGCTGGTTTTGTGTTTAGGGTCGGCAATTTTATGCTGTAAACGCCCGTCATCGGTTAACAGCAATAAGCCTTCACTGTCACGGTCTAAACGTCCGGCGGCATACACACCGGGAACAGGGACGAAATCCGCGAGGGTTTGACGGCCTTGACCATCTGTAAACTGGCACAACACGTCATACGGCTTGTTAAACAAAATAATCCGTGACATGGGTTAATCCAACAGCAACTGGGTAAATGCGGGAGTGGCATAGACGGCAAAACCCGTTTCGCTACGCCACACAAAATAAGCGGCTAAACCGTGCTGATCCGCAAAGGCTTTACCCTTGATTTCCCCCATCGCCATCAACAAAGTGGCGTAAGCATCCGCCTCCGCCCCCTGTTGCGCAACCACCGATACCGAAGCTAAACGATGTGTCACCGGATAGCCCGTCGCCGGATCAAGCGTGTGTGAATAACGTTTACCGTCTTTCATAAAAAAGTTGCGGTAATCGCCCGACGTAGCCAGCCCTGCATTGTGCAAACGAATGCCCTGCTGCACTGCCCGCCCGTCATCCAAAGGCTTTTCAATGGCAACACGCCAAGCATCGCCGCGCGGACTAGAGCCACGGGTACGGATTTCCCCGGCAATTTCCACCATGTAATTCGTCACACCCAATGATTCAAGGTATTCCCCGACGCTATCGGTGGCAAAACCATCCGCTAACGAAGCCAGTTCCACGTGTAAATCCGCTTGGGTTTTGCGTAAGGCTGGCGGCTCACGTTGCACCTGCAATTTTTGGTAGCCCACCCGCGCCCGCGCCGCTGCAATAGCCTCCGCAGCGGGCACATGATCCGCACTTTCCTGCGCCGAACCGAATCCCCACAGGGTAATCAAAGGGCGGATGGTAATGTCGTAAACACCTGCACTTTCCGCACTTAAGCGCAACGCCAACTCACTTAAGCGTGCCACGTCCGGCGATACTGCAAACCAATCTGTGCCTTGGTGCGCGTTGAACTGGGAAATTTCTGAAGACTTATCCCAACCCGCGATTTGTTGGGTGGTTTTGCTCAATGCTTGGGTAATACCTGCCGTGAGGGTGGCGGCATCGACTCCCGCAGGATTATCCGTCAGGGTGACATGCCAAACGGCAGTGCCGTGCATTCCTTCGAGCTGCATTCCCGCTGGTTTGCCACACGCCGTTAACAGGCTGATTAGAATGCAAAATGCCAACCCGAAAGCTGGCATTTTCCGATAACGCATCCAGCCCACGCCGGTTACACCTTATCCTGTGAACCGGAAGGACTGGTAAAACGGTCATTCAAATATTGCACAAAACGATCCGTTGCATCGCGAATACCGTCCAAACGCCGCCGATTACGCTTATTCCAGCCAGAAGGTGTGCTCAGGAAAATACTGCGCCAAATGCGGGTACTTTTACGGAACGCCGCTGCCAAACTGCCGTAAGATTCACGCACAGCCAAACGTTCTGCAATACGTTTCGCCAATTTCTGGCGGATCAACAGGTGCAAACCCAGCGCAATACCAATCGGAATCGCAATGCTGATCGCAGTAAATACCGTATGACCCTGCAAAGAAGCTAACCAAGGCGGGTTAAATAACAAGCCTTCCCAATAATCGAATTCAATGCTCATCGCAAACAAAGCGATTAACAACGAACCCAATACCAGCACGTCCGCCATCAATACCTGTTTCTTCCAGCGTTGTAACGCTTCACGTAAACGTGGCACGGCCTGCTGCTCAATGTGGTTCGCCTGAGATTCCATCGCGCCCACAATGCGATATACCCGCTCGATATTTACGCCATCAATCCGCGCCATAATGCGGCGATAATCGGCATCGCGCTTGGCGACGTAACGCGCCCACACGTTTTCATCCGGCACGGGCACGGCTAACTTATCGTTGAATAAAATGTGGAAACTGCCCGCTGACAAACCCTGTTGCACCAAGGCTTTCTGCCATGACGATACGATGTCTTCAAGGTTATCTTCACGCGCAGAAGTGTCAATTTGATTTAAGATAAACAGGAATTTACTACCGTCATTGCGGCGCATCGAACCTTTTACCAAGTGCTCTAGGGTATCCTGCATCGCGCCCGGTTCGGGGTGGCGTGCATCAAAAAACACCAGAACCAAATCCGACAGCTCAATAATGTGGTCGGTAATCCGCAAAGTCGCTTTACGTTGTTCGTCTGCGTCAAACCCCGGTGAGTCGATCAAAATTTTACCGCGCAATTTCTCACTCGGTGCCACTTTCATTTGCAGGTAGTTGTCGATTTTCGCGCCTTCACCCGTGGTGACATGCTCAATCTCTTCGCTGATCTGGTAAAACGGAAAACGTGGATCACCATCCAACGCTAATCCCGGCAAAGTGCGTTGCTGTCCATCGGGGCTAAAGGTAATGACCGTAAAACGATCATCAACCGCCTGATTCCCGGTACGCTGCAAATCCACATCAAGGTAAGTATTGATGAAGCTGGATTTACCCGCCGAGAATGTCCCCAAAATCGACACCAGCGGCCACCACGAAATCTGCGTGGCGTAGGATTCCCCGCCATCCAGCAAACCAAGCTTTTGAGCAACGGCATCCAATTCCCGGTATTGGTTAACGGCCTCTACCAGAACCGGATTTTCACGTTTAAGGTGCTCTTGCAAACGCTTTAAACGCTGCTCCATTCGCTTGGCTGGTGTCATGGTTATCCTCTTGTCGCACTCGCGAGTAATTGTTCATTGGGCGGCTCAACCGCGCTGTGACCATCTTTTGCCGTTGCTGCCCCAGCCGGTGTTGCGGGTGGAGCGACGGCTGGCGTAACCACTTCCGGGGTAGCCGGTTGCGCAGCCACAGGTGCTACAGGCGCACTGGTCGCCGGAGCCACTGCGGATGGTGCAGGCTGTTGCATACCGTAGTAGTTATAATACGGGTTAGGTGTCACCGCCGTCGTGCTCGGTGGTGGCACAACATACGGCGTGGTTTTATCACTACCGAATGGATTGAATTTATTGATCATTTTCATGGGGCCAGAAATATTCTTATTCATTGACCACATATCACGCTGCATATTGTAAGTCGACACCGCCATGTTTTGGGTAGAAGCATTCATCTGCTGAAGGTTACCCGCCATGTCCTGCGTACTGCTATTCATGCCGACAATATTGTTACTCATGTGTCCGGTCGACTCGACCAAATTACCCATTTGACTACTCATTGTCTCCATCGTGCCTGCAATGCTCTGCATATTGGTCTGCACGCTGTTATTCATACCCGCAATGGTTTCGGTTAAGCGGTGTACGTCGGTGGTCAATGATTGAACTAAGAAAAACCCATAAGCGGACAGTATGATAAAAGCAACCATTGCAGGATACACAATCATCTGCAAAGTGCGCGTCACATTGACTTGCTTCTCCTCAAAGTGCTGCAACTCGTCCTCAACACCGTGCAGTTCGTGCACCACTTCGGTGATGCTTGAGGCGTTATCTGCTTTTTCCATACTTGGCTCCTATCGCGGGCTGCCTGAAACACTGATTTCATTAATGGCTGACCCGATACTGTGAATGCAATTTCACGTTACTTTAACGTGCGTGGTGTGAACATCATCATTTTCCTTTGGGTGGTCATATTATTATTTATCGTTGTTACGACAATAAAGGCAGGCACGGGGATCTGTCAAACCCCGTGCTGCCTTTTTATTATTTAATCGTCTTCGCTAAAGCAGGGTCAACCATTTCCACGTACAAACGCATATTGTTCGCTTCGGTGCTACGACCTTGTGCCTGCAATTGTGGCGCGAGTTCAGCAAACAAAGCAGCCGCTTGTTGTGAATTGCCTTGTTTCCAGAAAACGTTCGCCAGCTCACCCTTGTATTGCAAAGAATCAGGCGTTTGCTTCAACAATGAGGTGTAAAAACCAGCGGCATTGTCAAACTCGTTGCTCCAGTATGCTTCACGTGCAGCACGCAGCAAATCAGCTTCACTGTTCGCATCCGCTACTGGTGCAGTGGCTGCTTCAGGTGTTACTACTGCAGCGGCGGCTGGTGCAGACGGTACTTCAACAGTAGCAACGGGTGCAGCGGCTGTTACAGCGGGTGCTGCTTCAGGTGCTGTTGCTGTTGTTACCGGTGCGGCGGCTTCAGTAGCAACAGGTGCTGCTGCCGCTGCAACGGGTGCAGTTTCAGTAGCAACAACGGCCTGTTGTGGTGCAGCAGCTTGCGTTGCCGCAGCAGGTGCTTGCCCATGATCAGCCGCAGCCGCTGGTGCTGCTTGATGTGCTGCATCAACTTGGGCAACTTCTTTATGCGCAGTACCCGCTTTATTACCACCCAATCCAAAATTCAACAGGATGGCAGTTATCGCCAGCAACCATGCCAGCATAATCGGATGTTTCATCAACCAACGTAAAATATTCATCTGAATCTCCTTTTCTTAGACCCCAGAGTTATTAGAAAGTATGTATTTATACCGGATAAAGTAATCGACCCAGTTCCTCGACTTCCGCAGCCGCTTTGGAACGGGGTTCCATTTCAAACACTGCTAAACCTTCGCTGAAAGAACGCCGGTATGTCGTGCGCATATACAAGCGAGGTTCAAGCAGGCGGATATTACCCAACATTTGCATGGCTTCCGCCGCTTCCGCTGTTTCACGAACGGCGTGATGGGTATCCGCGCGGTTGATAACGCCAAGCAGTTCAACCGCTTGATCACCACGGATGTCGCTCACCATTTTCAGAAAACGCTGCGTTGACCAGACATCGGCTTGGCTGGGCGCAATCGGTATCAGAATGCGATCCGCTTTACGCACCGCAATTTCCAATGCTGCCATGTCCGCTAAACCCATATCCACAAGTACTTCGGAATTTTTCCCTTCCGTACCTAGTGTCTCAGCGGTGCGCACCGGGACAATCGCGGGCAAATAACCTTCATCCGCGCGAATTTCAAATGCATCCGACGTAGTAGCTTGCGGGTCTAGGTCATACACAATCACATGCTTGTTGTGACGTGTTGCAACCCATAACGCTAAGTTAAACGTGACCGTGCTTTTGCCGGTTCCACCTTTGAGATTCCCAATCAGCGTAATCATGTATGGCTCACTTCATCCGGGTTAACGGCTTACTGTTGCACAGGCGCAGGGGCTTGTGGTGCTGCGGCTGCGGGTGCTGCCTGCGCAGGAGCTGGCATTGGCTGCATACCGTAACCTTGCGCAGGTACTGGCATTACCATTGGCTGACCTTGTGGTGCTGTCGCGCCGCCTTGTGCACTACCTTCTGGCATTGCAGGCATCGGGATAGCGTACAAGTAGTAGTAAGCCGCTGGTGGTTGCGGTGGTGTTGGCATGTTTGGCGCAACAACTGGGGTAGGTGCAGCAGGTTGTGTCGGTGCTTGTGGCGCGACTGGCATTGCTGGTGCTTCTGGCTGTGTCGGCACGGCTGGTACAGCAGCAATTTGTGCTGGCACTGGCGGCACGGCTGGCACAGCAGGTTCTGCTGGCGCACTCGCTGCTGCCGGTGCTGCGGCTGCTGGTTCAGCAGCAGCGGCTTGTTGCGCTGGTGCTGGAACTGCCGGAGCTTCAGGTGCTTTCACTTCGCTCAATGGAGCGGCTGGCGCTTCTGGAGCTTTCACTTCGCTCACTGGTGCAACTGGTGCTTCAGGTGCAATAGCAGCCACTGGCGCAACTGGTGCTTCAGGTGCAATAGCAGCCACTGGCGCAACTGGTGCTTCAGGTGCAGTAACAGCCACTGGTGCAACCGGTGCTTCAGGTGCTGCCGGAGCGGTTGGTGCAGTGCCTGCTACAGGAGCAGTAACGGCTGGCGCAACGGTTGCCGCCCCTTCCGCTGTTGTTGCTGCTGCCGCAGGTGCGCCTGCTGCTGGAGCACTGGCTGTTGCTGTTGCAACTGCTGGAGCTGCTGCTGTTGTAGCTGCTTCACCAACGCTGACAAACGGGCCAGGCGGCGGCTCAGGTAAATCCGTTGCAGCCCCAACATTCATGCTAAGCATTGCCAAGGTTGCCGAGGTAGCGGCAACGGTGACTGCTAAACGTTTTTTATTAAACATTTTCATCGTCATTCCTTCCAAACAATTAAATATCCGTCTTCAATTTTATCCCGCGTCTAGCCGGGGCTTTTTTCCGTTCCTTCGTCTCGGTGGAAACCGAATCCGCGTCCGCATCTACCGCTGTTTCAACGGGTTGCATCACGATTTCAGTCTCGTCCTTGTCCATGCTGACTGCGACAGGCGCGGTCACTACTACCACCGGTTCCGGCGGCGTGATTACTGGTGCGGGAGTGGGAGCAGGTGCAGGCTTTGCTGCCACTGGAGCCACTACTGAGAGTTTCTGCGGTGATTTTTTACCGCGCCCACGCCACCATTTACGTCCGGCTGCAAACCAACCGCCCACGCCTTGCAGCGTACCTTTGGCGATAGCAACACCGTACATACCGGCGTAAGTTGCAATTTCTTTACCCACTGCGCCAGCCGATTTACCCGGTTTGCTCGGTGTCGGTGCTTGACCACCAGAACCACCACCCGGCGGTTCATCACCGCTGGCGCAAGTTCCCATAGAGTTTCCTGCACTGATACAACCCAATGGAATAATCAACAGGGTCAACAAGGTCGCCACCGCGCCCCCGAAGATCAGGGAAACCGCCATGCCTTGAAAAATGGGGTCAGACAAAATGACCATCGACCCGCCAAACAATGCCAAAGCAGTAATAATGATCGGGCGAGTCCGCGCTTCGCAGGAATGAATCACTGCTTCCAGCACCGTTTCGCCGTTAGCAACCGCTTCCCGTGCAAAATCGACCAACAAAATCGAGTTACGCACGATAATCCCCGCCAAGGCAATAAAACCAATCATCGAGGTAGCGGTAAATTCCGCATCCATCAACCAATGCCCCGGCACAATCCCGATCAGGGTCAACGGAATTGGAGCCATAATAATCGCGGGCAAGGTGAAATTCCCAAATTGCGCCACGATTAGCATATAAATCAGCACCAAGGCAGCGGCAAACGCAATCCCCATGTCGCGGAAAGTTTCCCACGTCACCGTCCATTCACCGCCCCATTCAAAGGCAGACTTTCCTTCCACCCCTTCCGGTGATTTCAACCAATACGCCTCATCCAGCAAGCGTGTACCATCCGGGGAAAGATAACCTTCACCGTTATTAGCATCCGCCAACAGTTGTTCCACCTGACCTTGCCCATAAACCGGTGCGGCTAAACGCCCCACGGTTTCAGCGGTAACAAATTCCACCGAGCGTAAATCTTTACGGTACAGCGGCTTATCCTGTTTATCGAATACAAACGTCCCTAACTCGTGCAACGGCACAAACTGCCCCACGCGATTAGTCACCGGCAACTGCGATAAACGGTAAATCTGTGAACGCGCACTCAACGGCACTTGCATCACAATGCGACTAGGATCAATCAGCGCGTTTTTCTTGATGTCGCCTAAAATAAAGCCGCCCATCGCCATTTCCAAGGTGCGGTTCACGTCTTCAGCAGTAATGCCGTTGCGTTGCGCTTTATCCGAATCCACGATGAAACGCAGGATGTCGTGGTCTTCTTCCATCAGATTATCCACATCATCCAAGTTTTCCGCTGATTCAAACATTTTGGTTAAATCGTTGGCAACTTGGCGACGTGTATTCGCATCCGGCCCGTAGATTTCTGCCACCACTGACTGTAACACTGGCGGCCCCGGCGGCATTTCCACCACTTGCAGCTTACCGCCAGTCCCCAGCAACAACGGCTTGAGTAAAGCGCGAGCTTCCACTGCAATCTCATGGCTGGTACGGTCACGGTCGTGCTTGTCCGTCAACTGCACCTGAATGTCAGCCTGCCAAGATTGTTGACGCAAATAATAGTGACGCACCAAACCGTTAAAGTTAAACGGTGAGGCAGTGCCGGTATAGGTTTGCAACGCGGTAACTTCAGGAATTTCCTTCAGCTTGCCTGCCATTGAGTGAATCAAGTTAGCGGTGACGGGCAAAGCCGTGCCTTCCGGCATATTCAGCACCACGTTGAATTCTGGCTTATTGTCCAACGGCAACATTTTCACCCGCACGGCTTTCATGGGGTAAAACATCAGCATGAATACGAAGAATACCACCACGATACTGGCTAAAAAGAGGTAACCCTTTTTACGATTCGTCACCAACGGCACGATTAAACCCCGGAACAACCTTTCCATGCGAGCCGCTTGCTTGTGCTCTTTTTCAGCCGCTTCGTGCAAACTTTGTAACGACGGTCTAAAACGATTAGTTAACCAAGGGGTAAACGCAAAAGCCGCAAACAGGGAAATCACCATTGCTACCGAACCCAATACCGGGATTGGCAACATATACGGCCCCATCATGCCGCTCACAAACCCCATCGGTAACAGCGCGGCAATGACCGTGGCAGTCGCCAAAATGGTCGGATTGCCCACCTCACGCACCGCATCCACCGCTGTCGGCACATCGGTATCACCAATCAATAACCAGCGACGATAAATGTTTTCCACCACCACAATCGCATCGTCGACCAAAATCCCGATGGAGAAAATCAACGCAAACAAACTCACCCGGTCAATCGTCATACCGAGTAGCCAAGCGGAAAATACTGTCGTGGTAATAACCGCCGGGATAACAATCAGCACCACCCCGGAAGCTCGCCAGCCGAGGAAGAACCACACCAAAATCGTAACGATGCCTGTAGCAACGAACAGCTTAAAAATCAGCTCATCCACCTTGGTTTTGGCGGTTTCACCGTAGTTGCGCGTTACCGACACATTGACGTTATCGGGAATCACGCGCCCCTTGAGGACTTCTAATTTCTCCATCACCGCATTGGCGACATCAACCCCGTTCGTACCGTGCTTTTTAGCAATCGCCAAGGTAACTGCGGGTGCGTTATCCGCACGCTCAACACCCTCAGATGCAGCAGGCCCGGTGTAATAACCCACTGAACGACTCGCATCGCTGGGGCCTTCGGTAACGGTTGCCACATCACGCACATAAACCGGACGACCTTCCACCACCGCTACCATCAGACGCTTCACGTCTTCCGCCGAGTTAAGGAATGCCCCGCTGTAAACTTTAAACACGCGCTGATCCGGCTCGACCGCGCCGGTATTACGCTCGGTATTCGCCATGCGTACCGCGCCCGCCACCTGTTCCAGCGATACGCCAAAAGTAGCTAAACGTTCGGGTAAAATTTCGACGCGCAACTCTTCATGCCGCCCATCCACCACAAAACTTTGGCTGGTATTCGCGACTTCGCGCAAGCTTTGCAGTACATCCAAACCCACTAAACGCAGGTTGGCATCGTCCACCGCATTTGACCACAGAGTCAGGGTCACTAACGGCACATCATCCGCGCCTTTGGGTTTTATCAGCGGCTCTTGCACCCCCATCGGAATGCGGTCTTTATTGGAAGCCAGCTTGTCATACAGCTTAACCAATGACGGCTCAAGCTGTTCGCCCACCACGAATTGCACCGTGACCATTGCTTGTTCACGGGCTGAATACGAGTAAACGTGATCAACGCCGGTCATTTCCGACATGATGCTTTCCAGCGGGCGGGAAATCAGATTTTCCACTTCCTGCGCGGAAGCTCCCGGATAACGGACAAAAATATCCACCATCGGCACCGAAATCTGCGGGTCTTCCTGACGTGGTGTCACCCACATCCCCAAAACACCGACGGCAAAAAAAGCCAGCAGCAACAACAGTGACAATGGCGAAGTAATAAATGCCTTAGCCATGCCACCAGCCATACCCAAATTGTGCTGGGTATGCGGCGGAGTCTTATGTGGAGAATCGTTCATTTACTTACATTTCCTAGCGGGCGAGATATTTTATTTTGCGGTGGGCATCCAACCAGATGACGCGCTCGGTGGTGGATTATCAATAATCCGTTCACCAACGCTGATACCCGAAATTACTTCAACCATACCGTTACTTTGATCAGAGCCTAAGCGAATCAAACGTAACTCTGACACATTGCTGTCATTGACCAGCAAAACACTCGGTAAACTCCGCCCACTCAATAAAGCAGTACGCGGAATCACAGCCACTTTGGGCTTATCTTTATTACGTTCCGGTAAGTATACCTCAGCATACATCCCCGGAGAGGCGGTAATATCCACCGGCAAATCAAACTTTACGATGACGGTATGGCGACTCGGATCAGCAATCGGGTAAATCTGTGCGACTTTTGCCATCGTTTCCACATGACCATCAATACGCACCGGAACCACCATGTCCTCATCCAAATAGCGGATCAAACCGGATGGCACGTCGGCTTGCAAACGCTTAAATTTGACGAAGCCAAACTTAATCAGTGCCTGCCCCGGCTGCACGGTATCGCCCTCTTCCACCAAACGTTCCAGCACCATACCTTCAAACGGTGCGATGGATTTAGCGTCACGCACCGTCGAATCAATTTCCTGTAACTGCGACATTGCCTGCTGCAAACTTGATTGCGCTTGCGAAACCACCGTCGCGCTACTCATCAAATCGCTGTAACGCCCCATGTCGGAGTCGTAACCACCCATCATCGAATCTGCAAACGGGCGCACCGCCACATATCAAACATCGCGGGCAAGCCAAAACCGGGTAATGCACCCACGTCTTTACTGCGTGGCGACACCAATTCACGGGTGTATTGTGCTTGGGAGTTTTGCAGCACCGCCTGTGCAGTGGAAATCTGTGCTAAAACGGAATTACGCCTAGCTTGCAAGGTCGTCTCATCAATCTGCACAATGACATCGCCTTGCTTAAAGATCGCCCCGACCTCACCAGCCACCTGCTTGACCACGCCCGGCACTTGCGCCGCCAACGTCACTTCCTTGTAAGGGATAACCGTGCTACCCAATACGGATTGCGATTGGGATTCGGATGCGTCAACGCGGATAATCTCGGCGGCATACGCCCCCGGCAAAAGGCAAATGCTCGCTACCAAGACCAACAGCCAATGCGCATTGTTTGTTATGCTCATGCGATTATTCATTCCTCAAAGCGGCGGTATTGTGGAGGTCACACAGAAAGAAAGCATGTCAGCAACAACATACCTACACAAAGGACTCCTTCTCCTCGATTTCCTGCCCGAACTATATCGTTTCAGCCCCACAAATTCCAGTCGACTCGCAAGAATATTAGAGAATTCTTATAAATAGATGACGAAAAGCCGTTTGATTTCACCCAGCTTTTCATGACGCAGTGTCAACTCCACCGCTCGCGGCAATACCTTGCCCGCCCACTCACTCGCTGGCTGCCAAGTTTTCTTATCATCCATAAAACGCAAGGTCACATCCGTGACATCAGCATTGAGTAATACTAACTCCACCGGCTCGGTGCTTTCCGCATGATCCACCCAATCCCAACTGCGGCGCAGCAACTTACCTTCCTCTAAAACGTATTCCACGCGCTGCAAATAGCTACGCATCTGCCCTTGCCCGCCGTTACGCAATTCCCAACCCACATCAGGATTACCACCACGGGTTAACGCTAGTAACCCGTCATCTGGCACATGAATCGACGGCAAGACCGTGCCGAAACCGGTGTTTTGCCCACGCGCAACGACTTGGTGCAAATCACGCTCCAGCAACACCACCGCACGCTGCCACTGCTGCAACACCACTTGTCGCTCACCGTTACTGCGTTGCGCGTCCAGCAATAGCTCCACCGAACGGTAAGACAACATCACCAACACCGAAAAAATCGCCAGTGCAATCAGCAATTCCATCAAGCTAAATCCTGATACTCTCCTCTTCATGGTGCTGGCTTCTTTGGGAGTGCGGCGGGCTGCGGATTCGCAATATAACCCACCTGCACATCAACCCTTTCATCCAGCTTATTGAGCGCGAATACGCTGACCTCAATACGCCGCAAATCTTTATTCGGGGTTGCCATAATTTCCTGCTGCCATTGCCAACGGCTATGCCCCATAAGCATTTCACCCTTTTCTGAACCCTCTGACGGATACCCACCCTGTAACTGCACTTCCGCAATGCGATTCAACGCCACCCACCGCGCCAGTGCACCGTCTTGATTACGTTTGTACAGGGCAATATCGCCCATACTGGTTTCCACACTAATACTGATCACCAAGCCCAATAACAGCAGTGCGATCAACACTTCGATCAAGTTAAAACCAGCTTGACGGGTGGGCGAGCGCACTAATACCCCTCCAAAGGCAAATCTGCCAACTGTCCACGCACATCCACGCTGATACCGCGCGAATGCCCGTTTTCAGCACGTAATCGCCATTCAAACCCGGTCATTTCCCCGCCCGGAAATACAAAAATTTGCGGGTGCAACTTATCCAGCACCACATCCACGCCCTGCAACGTCAAGCTGTGCTTGTAGCCTTGCGGAAACGTATACGGTTTAAACAAGCCATCATCGGCTAACGGCTCTGGCTTCTGTTGATCATTGAGCACAAAAAAAGCGTAACCGCGTGCATCCATGCCTATCGCTAACGGCTGGGAACGTACCAATGCTTCATCTTGGAGCAGACTAATACGCCCGCGCAACCGCTCAACCTCTTCCTGCAAAGGGTCGACCACCGCCAGACTCAATAACGAACCTGCCATCGCGTACAACACGCCCACCACCATCAACACCACCAGCATTTCCATCAAGGAAAAGCCAGTAGCATGACGCGGCTTAACGCTCCAGCCGCCAGCTACCGATGTCATCATCCGTGCCTTCGAGCTTATCCGCACCGACGCTGTAAACATCGACTTCCTTACCGTGTGTGCCCGGATTTAAATAACGGTAGTCATTACCCCAAGGGTCTTTGGGTAACTCTTTCATGTAGGGCTTCCAACGTGGCGCAACTTCCGCCCCCGGATTACTCACCAGCGCACTCAATGCTCCTGAAGGCGGGAATGAGCCGTTATCGGTGCGATACATTTCCAAGTGAATTTTGATCTGATTCAGTTGCGTTTCGGCGTTTTGCACTTTCGCTTTATCAAAAATATCCATCTGGCTTAGGGTAAAGCCAATCAACAACCCCATGATCATAATCACGATCAATAATTCCGTCAGGGAAAACCCCTGTTCACGCGGTCGACGTACCACTGATAATGTGTGACCCATACAGCTCATCCTTTCTAACAAGATTCATCCTCAAGATTCTGGCATACTGGAAACCCTATTGCACACTCGAAAACACCAATCACACGCAATGCTGCAACGTTATTACTTTCCGCTGCTATTCAGTGTCTGCCTGCTCATGCTACAACCTTGGCAAGAATCGCTATTATTCCAGCGCAACCTGATTGATGCGGGGCAAGTATGGCGGTTGTGGACAGGCAACCTGATCCATACCAATGGCTGGCACTTGGGGTTAAATCTTGGCGGTTTTTGGTTGCTGATAGGGCTGCAACAAATAGCGGCGACACCGCGTACTCTGCTTTCACAAATACTCTTCATCGGCACGGGCGTTGGCTTGGGGCTATGGTTTTTCTCACCGCAAGTCGCGTGGTATGCGGGCTTTTCCGGCATTCTGTACGGCTTGTTCATGCTGAGCGGGGTACGTTGCCTGCAACAGCGCGATTGGCTGTTAGCCGCTGTTTTGATTATTGGCATTGGTGGTAAAACCGTGTGGGACTGGCTACACAATGGCGCAGGCGTAACCGCACAATGGATCGACGCGCCGGTAATTTACGCCGCACATTTTTACGGCATGGGCAGTGGTTTAGTGCTCGCATTACTACCCGCACCGCGTACACCCTAATGCTGACACGTTTACGCCGCATTACCCACCACCTGCTACAACCTGATTGCGCCTTTTGCGGGGAACCACGCCTGCCGGATTACCCGCTATGCCAAGCGTGCCACGACGACCTGCCTTGGCTGGCAGCACATCACAACCATGCAATTCCCGGCTGCGACAACAGTATTAGCGCGTTCGCCTATCAAACACCGATCAGTCCGCTATTACTCAGCATTAAATTTGGCAAACGCTTGCGTGACCTCACCACACTAGGGGAACTCACCGCTGTTGGCATTTTGCCGCAAATCAGCCAATTACCGCAGGCGATTTTACCCGTGCCATTACACCCGCAACGCTTACATGAGCGTGGCTTTAATCAAGCACTGGAATTGGCACGCCCACTCGCCAAACAACTGGGCATCCCCCTATTGACGCGGACAGTAGTTCGCCAAAAAGCCACCTTACGCCAAACCGAATTGGACTCAACCCAACGTCCGCAGAACGTGCTGCAAGCATTTCATTTAAATGCACCATTGCCCTATACCCGCATTGCCTTGTTCGATGATGTCATTACCACGGGCGCGACTTTACGCAGCCTTGCGCAATTACTCCGCGCTAACGGGGTGCAACACCTTGAAGCATGGTCATGCGCTCGCCCGATTCAACGCCAAAAACATGAATTTGACCGCCAAATCGACTAAGCTTGACGCTCATCAATCCTAGCTATTGGAAATCGACACCCATGATCCGCAGCATGACCGCTTTTACCCACCGCGAACTCACCACCGAACACGGAACCATGAGCTGGGAAATCCGCAGTGTTAACCACCGCTACCTTGATATTAGCCTGCGCCAACCCGAAGAGTTCCGCAGCCAGGAAAACAGCCTGCGCGAAATCATTCAAAGCACCTTGAAGCGTGGCAAAATCGAAGCCAACTTACGTTTTAATGCCACCCGCTCTAACACTAGCGAAATCCGCATTAATGAACCGCTGGCTCGCGCCCTTATTATTGCCTGCCGCCAACTGGAAGTATTCACCGAAAACCCCGAACCGCTTAAGGCCGTGGATATTCTGCGCTGGCCGGGTGTTGCCCAAGATTGCCAGCCGGACATGGATATTTTAGTGGCACACGCCAAAGTGTTACTGCAAGACAGTCTTGATGACCTGCTGGAAATGCGTGAACGCGAAGGCAAACGCCTTGCTGATTTTATTTACCAACGCTGCGATCAAATCGCCGAAATCATTGTGCGCATCCGCAAACACCGCCCCGGCATTATCGCCGCACAACGTGAGAAAATCCTTAATCGCATTGAAGAGCTGAAACTCTCCCCGGATTACGGGCGGGTTGAACAGGAATTGGTAATTTTAGCGCAACGCCTTGATGTTGAAGAAGAACTCGACCGCCTCATGGCACACCTTGATGAAATCAACGATGTTTTAGAACGCAATGAACCTGTCGGTCGTCGCCTCGACTTCCTCATGCAGGAACTCAATCGCGAAGCCAATACCCTCTCCTCCAAATCCAACGACGCGGATACCACTCAAGCTGCGGTGGATTTAAAGGTCATGATCGAACAGATGCGTGAACAGGTGCAAAACATAGAGTAAAAACGCTACAACATAACTAGCTGATCTGAAAAAATAAAACGTGTATGATGCGCAAATACAACACCAATTGTCGCTAATTTCAGACAACATCTTGCCCTGAGTTAAACCATACTTCATGATTAAGGCAAGGAAACGCGGCAACTAGCAACAGACACAGTGAGGATGGACATGCACGGACTAACGATAATGCGCAACCTATTATTGCTCAGTGCTATGCTGTTGCCCTGTGTCACGCTTCCGGTTAATGCCGCATTACCTACTGAAGTCAACGGTCAGCAACTACCCTCTTTGTCTTCCATGCTAGAGCGGGTAACGCCTGCCGTGGTGAATATCAGCACCGAAGGGCGGCAAAATACCACCCCAGCAATGCTGAATGATCCCTTTTTCAAACGCTTCTTTGGTGACAGCCTAAGCAGCGAAAACCCTATGTCAGGCACGGGTTCCGGGGTCATTATTCACGCACAACTTGGGCATGTGTTGACCAACTTTCACGTCATTGAAGCTGCCGACACCATTTTTGTCACACTCAATGACGGGCGACGCTTTCCCGCTAACGTGTTGGGAGCCGACCCGCACGCAGACCTTGCCGTTCTGCAAATCCCCCCTGAACGCTTAGTCGCGATGCGCTTTGGTGATTCCGAACGGCTGCGCGTGGGTGATTTCGTCGTGGCTATCGGCAATCCTTATGGCATCGGGCAAACCGTTACCTCCGGGATTATTAGCGCGTTACACCGCAACCCCGGCATTAGCGAATACGAAAACTTCATCCAAACCGACGCGCCTATTAACCTCGGCAACTCCGGCGGCCCTCTGGTTAACCTACGCGGCGAACTGATTGGGATTAATACCGCGATTCTGGGCGATCAAAGCGGCGGCAATTTAGGTATTGGCTTTGCCGTACCCATCAATACCGCTGCGGGTGTGATTACCCAAATTGTTCAGCACGGACACGTCGAGCGCGGGCAACTAGGTTTAGAAGTACAAGACTTGGATACTGAAAGCGCACGCAATGCAGGCATTAAACCCAATGGCGGTGCTATTGTGCGTCAAATTATTGCTGGCTCAGCCGCTGAAAAGGCAGGCGTACAAACCGGCGACATTATTGTGCGGTTAAATAGCAAAGAAATTAATACCGCTGCTGATGTCAAAAATCGCGTGGGAAATGCGCAAATTGGTGAAAAAGTGTACCTCAATATATTGCGCGGCGGAAAACCACGCAATATTACCGTCGTCATTGGTGCGGCAGGAAAAAATACACCGCCGCCACCTGCTAACGCACCGGCCGCACAAAGCAGCACCGGTCGCCCATTTTGGGAGCGCGGTTTGCAATAAAACGTAGGTCTGACAAGGGTTTCAGCGCATTGCTTATTGACAACAGCAATGGATTTACTATATGGTCACTGCAATGGTTTTTGTGTTAGACGGCTGCGGCATTTGCGCAAAAATTGAAAGTAATTCTGGCTTGCTGATGACGGATGGATTCAGCCTTAGTGAGCAGTTTCGCGAAGCTACAGATGATACCAAATATAGTGCTTAAGCCCGGCACTGGTATTTTCTGTTCGCGGACACAGGTTTGGTGTCCCCAATCCAGACCTGTTTAATTAGCCCCGGCTTTTTAGACCCCCTGTTTGGCCGGGGTTCCTTTTATACTGGGATCAGTATACTTCCAACAAATTAACTAATCCTGAACAAGCGGCGATAAGTAGTTATTATCGCCACCGATGTGTTTCAGTGCCCTAACCAGCCTTCCGCCACCGCCCAACAAGTATCCAACCCGGTTTTATTCAGTGCCGAAAAAGTTTGCACTGACACACCGTGTAAATCGGCCAGTTCTTTGCGTACTTTCAATAACACATTACCCGCAGCCCCTCGCGCTATTTTATCGGCTTTATTCAACAGAATATGTACCGGCAATTGCCGCCGATAAGCCCACTGCAACATAGTTTGGTCATAATCTGTCAAAGGGTGACGAATATCCATTACCAAGACTAAACCACGCAAGGTATTGCGCTCTACAAGGTAGGATTCAATGAATTTTTGCCATTCTAAGCGAATCGCCTCTGGCACTTTAGCGTAACCGTAGCCCGGCAAATCGACCAAAAAATGCCCATCATTAAGGCGGAAAAAGTTAATAAGTTGTGTCCGCCCCGGCGTTTTACTGGTGCGTGCCAAGGATTTTTGCGAACATACCACGTTGATTACACTAGACTTCCCGGCATTTGAGCGACCTGCAAAGGCAATCTCTAACCCTCCCTCTGGTGGCAGGGTATTGCGGGTAGTCGCACTTTGCAGAAAGCTTGCCTGCTGAAAGTAATGATTCATAATGTTAGGATTCTCTAATATTTTTTGAGGAACAGAAACAGAATATGTTATACAATCCAGTCGTTTTTTCGAGACACGCAACTGATGACAGTTTGGTGACACGAAGGAAATGACTGTGGAGCGTGTGGATTCGGTAGCCTGCGTCAGGCCAGTGCAGCTTAAAGAGCGGCGGGCGTGATTGCAAGTTCATTGCCTCAGCCGCATTAAGACGGCAAGGCAACACACCCGGCGGTTGCAGGGGAGCAATCAGCTGGAGTGGTTAGAATGATTGCAAATTTTGTAGATATCTTAGGAGCACTTCGAGATGAAAAAAGTACTCACGTTTGTACTGACTGGCCTGGCAATCAGCGTTGCAGCTTCTGCATGGGCAGAAGGTGGTAATGCCGAAGCTGGCAAAACCAAATCCGCCACGTGTGCAGCTTGTCACGGTGCTGACGGTAATAGCGTCAACCCTGAATGGCCTAAACTGGCAGGCCAACACCCTAGCTACATTGCTAAGCAATTAGCTAACTTCAAGGAAGATGCGCGGGTTAACCCTTCCATGTCCCCAATGGCAAAACCATTGAGCGAACAGGATATGGCAGACTTAGCTGCGTATTTCTCCAGCCAAGCAGCGAAACCGGGCGAAGCGGATCAAACCAAAGTCGCACTGGGTGAGCAAATGTACAAAGGCGGCAACAATGCAACAGGCGTTGCAGCGTGTGCAGCTTGTCATGGCCCTACCGGTGCTGGCAACCCAGCGTCTAACTTCCCTGCATTAAATGGTCAACATGCCACTTATATCAAAAACCAGTTGAATGCTTTCCGTAAGGGTGAGCGTGCCAACGATGCAGGTAAAATGATGCGTAACGTTGCGGCGAAGATGACCGATGCGGAAATTGAAGCCGTTGCAGAATACATTGCTGGCTTGAAGTGATTACCATTTTGTAATCGTTTCCGAGAAAACAAGGGGTGACATCTGTCACCCTTTGTTGTTTTAATGCCTGTTCTTGCAATCATGGTCTTCACGGTATGAGAAACGCCTCGACACCCAGTTCGCGCTTAATCAACTTCCTCGGTTCCATGAACCTCGCCATCAGCCTGTTGTTGGTGTTAGCCATTGCATCCATCATCGGTACTGTTTTACAACAAAACAAACCCTACACCGACTACCAAATCAAATTTGGCTCATTTTGGTTCGACCTGTTTCAGATGCTGGGACTTTACGATGTGTACTCTGCCGTTTGGTTTTTAACCATACTGGGCTTCTTAGTGCTGTCGACTACCACCTGCGTAGGGCGTAATACGCCCGGAATCCTCCGCGAGTTACGTCACTTCCGTGAGAATATTCAGGAAAAGTCGCTGCGGGCAATGAAGCACCAAATGACATTGGCAAGCACCGCTGATAACGCAACTGCGCTGTCGATTGCACAACGTATTCTGACAGCGCAAGGTTTCAAAACGCGCACTAAACAAGCCGATGATCATACTGTTATCGCGGGCATGAAAGGCGGTTCTAATCACTGGGGTTATTGGCTGACGCACCTTGGGATTATTGTGATTTGCTTGGGCGGCTTAATGGATAGCCGTTTACCACTGATGATCGCCGAGTGGCAAGGCAATTTAAAACCTGAAACCCGCAATATTCCTGCCGCTGACGTGCCTCCCATTAGTCAATTACCGCCTAGCAGTTATTCCTACCGTGGCTCGGTCGATATTCCCGAAGGCAATCGCGCCAACATTATCTTCTTACCAGTACGCGATGGCTACTTGGTGCAACATTTGCCGTTTGAAGTAGAAGTTAAAGATTTCCGCGTAGAGCATTATTCCACCGGGATGCCGAAGTCGTTTGAAAGTGATTTAGTGATTCATGACAAGGCATTGGACAAACCGCTGGAATCCACTATTTCGGTGAATCACCCGTTGATTTATAAAGGTGTGGCGATTTATCAGGCCAACTTTGGCGATGGCGGCTCACAAGTGAACCTGCATCTGCACCCGTTTAGCACCCGCTATGCGGCGCAAGATATGCAAGGTAACGTGTTTCGTGACTACAACCTGAGCAGTTCGGATAAAAAATACAAACTGGAAATTAACGATTTCCGCCTGTTCAATATCAACGACATCGAAGAAGACGGTAAAGCCAAAAAGAAAAACATCGGCCCCAGCGTGACCTTCAAACTGCGCGACGAAACTGGGCAGGCGATGGAATACCAGAACTACATGAATCCGGTGACGATCAAAGGGCAACACTATTTTATTAGTGGGGTGCGCACTACACCGAATGAGCCATTCCGTTATTTGCACATTCCGGTAGACCCTAAAGGCGGCATGGAACGCTTTATGCGCTTTTTGTCGGATATGCAAAACCCTGAGCTTGTGAAAAAATCAGCAATGGCAACCACCCAATTGTCGATGCAACAAGCCAATATGCAAAACACCGGCGTGGAAACCCAAGTCATCGAGTCGATGGTGCAACTCACCAGTATTTTTGCCAGTAAAGGCTCGGATGGCATTATGGAGGAAATCACCAAGCGTTTCCCACAAGACCGACAGGAAGCCGCATCAGAAGCCTTCATGAAAGTCCTCAACGCAGCATTACGCGCGGTGTACCAAGACAGCCTGAAACAGGCGGGTGTAACCGGTGATCTGACGGAAGCCGACTGGTTGTTTTTCGATGATAGTTTGCTGGCGATTGATAAAATTGCGGCGTATGGCTCGCCTTGGTTTGTGCAAATGACGAGTTTCAAGCAAGTCGAAGCATCCGGTCTGCAAATTACACGCTCACCGGGTAAAGACGTGGTGTATTTCGGTAGTGCCATGTTAACTCTAGGGGTATTTCTGCTGTTTTACGTCGCGCATCGTAGAATATGGGTCTGGGTCAAACCAAACGGCGATAACCGCGTGGAACTTGTCCTAGCTGGTAGCAGCAACCGAAATCTGCCAGAGTTCGAGCGTTATTTTAATAAATTGCAGGGTATTTTCCGGCAAACCCTAGTACGTGAGGTTACAGATGACAGTTCCACAGGCAAGCATTGATTCCTTGATTGAGCAGCCTAGCCTGCTAAAACAACTCCAACTGAGTGATTGGTTGTGGGCACTCGTTGTCATTGCCGCGACAGCCTTCACCTTCATTAACTACGGGGCAACGATGGATGCTTATGAAATTGGCATCCTCGCACTAACTGCACCAGCGATTATTGCGCAAGGCTGGTACTGGAAAGCCTTCCGTCCTTATGTGATTGCAGTGGCTTTACTCAGCCTCTTCAGTATTTGGCTATATAACGGCAATTATGCCAATGCCGAAGCAGTGTTCGGACTCAAATTCCTGTTTTCCAGCCAATCAGCGGTCATGTGGATGAGTGCGCTGTTTGTATTGGCGACTGTGGCATATTTCGGCGGGTTGTTTACCAATAATCAATTCACTATGAAAACTGCGTCCGCGATGACTTGGGTAGCACTGGTCATGGGTTTGGTGGGCTTAATGGTGCGCTGGCACGAGTCTTACCTGATTGATGCCGATTTTGGACATATTCCAGTCAGCAACCTGTATGAAGTATTCATTTTATTCTGTTTGATCACCGGCTTGCTGTATTTATTCTACGAAGGCCGTTACAACAACCGTTCGCTCGGTGGTTTTGTATTGCTGGTTATTAGTGCGGCAGTGGCATTTTTACTGTGGTATAGCTTTGAGCGGGATGCACACAAAATTTTACCGCTAGTCCCTGCCCTGAAAAGCTACTGGATGAAAATACACGTCCCGGCGAATTTCGTGGGTTACGGCGCGTTTGCCTTGGCAGCGATGGTAAGCATTGCTTACTTGATTAAGAGTCGCGGGGAACGTCTCAAGCCGCAAGGCTTTGCCGCAACACGCCTGCCCTCGCTGGAAATGCTCGATGATATTACCTATAAAGCCATTGCTTTAGGTTTTGCATTTTTCACGATTGCCACCATTTTGGGTGCAATGTGGGCAGCGGAAGCATGGGGTGGTTACTGGTCGTGGGATCCCAAAGAAACTTGGGCATTAATTGTCTGGTTGAACTATGCTGCATGGTTGCATTTGCGCTTCTCTAAAGGTTGGCGCGGCGTGCCGATGGCATGGTGGGCTATCGTCGGATTGTTTGTAACCTTGTTTGCTTTCCTTGGGGTCAATATGTTCCTTTCCGGGCTGCACTCCTACGGTGAACTTTAAACAACAAACTGTGTCCTAATGTCCAAAGCGTCCTAAGAATGGCAAACAACGTGATAAATCAATAAGAGATCAAGGAGATAGCTAACATGAAATGTGTATTTAATCGCACCTGCGGGATTGTTTTAACCGCGATGCTGGCATTGGCGGGATGTTTTTCAGAGTCCACCCAAGCGGAAGCTGTAAACCAGACGCAAACTACCAAGCCTAGCAATCCTGCTCCGGCTCCAGCACCTGTGCAGGCACAAGCACCGGCAATGGATTTCCGTGAGGGCGTGCATTACACCACTATCGTTCCAGCGATCCCAACGCAAGTACCACAAGGCAAAGTCGAAGTCGTGGAAATGTTCTGGTACGGCTGCCCGCACTGCTACTCGCTCGAACCGACCATTCAACGCTATTTACAGACCAAACCGGAAAATGTAGTTTTTCAACAAGTTCCGGCGACCTTAAGCCCGCGCTGGGCATACCACGCCAAGCTGTTTTATGTCGGCAAAATGCTTGATCCGACTGGTGATAAGCACGTTCACACCAAGATTTTTGAAGCATTGCAAAAACAACGCCGCCAAATCAATAGCGACGATGCCATGATCCGCTTCTTTGGCGAACAAGGTTTTGCCCCTGAACAAGTCACCAAAGCCCTGCAATCTATGGAAATGCAGGCGATGCTGGCGCGTTCTGACGAAGTAGGCAAAGGTTCTAAGGCTGACTCCGTACCCGTCATTATTGTAAATGGCAAATACATGACCAGCCCTAGTAAAGTAGGCAGTGAAGAAACCCTGTTGCAAGTGATAAACTACCTGACCAAGCGGTAAACACCCTAGCAGGAGATGATGATGCGCACACTCAGTTTGCTGGATAAAATTTTAGTTGAAATTGATCAATCGCTGCGCGTTGTTCACGCAACCGCACCCACCACGGAACGCCCTAACCCCGCCGAAGGGGTACAGGAAACCGCGCCGTTGAGCGATGAAGATCGGCAACTGATTAACCGCCTGATGCGCATTAATCACACGGGTGAAGTCTCTGCCCAAGGTTTATACCGAGGGCAAGCCATGACTGCCAACCGCCCGGACATCAAAGCGCAGATGGATCGTGCCGCGATGGAAGAAAACGATCACCTGAACTGGACAGAAAAACGCTTGCACGCACTTGATGGGCGCAAGAGTTTACTCAATCCCTTGTTCTACTGGGGTTCATTCGCGATTGGCGCAGCGGCTGGCAAAATCGGCGATAAATGGAGCTTGGGTTTCGTCAAAGAAACCGAAGATCAGGTCATCAAACACCTCGAAGAACACATCAACCACTTACCCGCACACGCGCTTGCCGACATGGCGATTTTACAAAAGATGAAAGAAGACGAGACCCATCACGGTGATGTAGCAATGCAATCGGGTGGGGCGAAATTGCCATTCCCGGTACGTAAATTGTTAATGCCGCTGATGTCGAAAGTAATGACGAAGAGTGCGTATTACGTTTAATCCTGGCACCAATCTAACGCGGCATACCCCAGTTGTGCCGCGATACACTCGCACAACTCCCCCGCCAGCTCAAACGGTGCTTGATCAATGCCTAAATCACGGCATTGCGTCACCTGCAAGCCCGCATACCCACACGGGTTAATCCGCTGAAACGGTTCTAAATCCATCGCCACATTCAGGCTTAAACCGTGGTAAGTGTAGCCGCGTGTTACCCGCAACCCTAACGCAGCAATTTTACTACCCTGCACGTAAACGCCCGGTGCTTCACGATCACCTTGCGCGGTAATCCCGTAACGTGCCAGCAAGGTAATGATGGATTGCTCAATTCCCATCACCAATTCGCGCACCCCAAGGGCTTTACGGCGAATATCCAGCAATAGATAAACCACTAACTGCCCCGGCCCGTGATAAGTCACCTGCCCACCACGATCAATCGGCACGACCGGAATATCGCCCGGTGCGAGCACGTGCTCAGGCTTACCGTTACGCCCCAAGGTGAACACCGGCAAATGCTGTACCAACCACAGCTCATCGACCGTAGTGGCGGTGCGCTCACGGGTAAAATCCTGCATTTGCTGTAATACCGGCAAATAAGCTTGCTGCCCTAAAACCCGCACGCGCAACGTTGTTTCAGGTACAAACGATGCGGTTACAACGCCCACAACACCAGCTCACAGGCTTTCAGATCCTGATAAACTGCGTCAATTTGCGTTTTGCTGACCGCGCGAATATTCACGGTCAGACTCTGGTATTTCCCGGCGGAACTGTCACGGCATTGTAAGCGCGTTTCCGCACTAAACTCGTTATCGTGGCGACAGACAATTTCACAAATCTGCACATGCAAATCACCGCTCGCACGCCCCACCACTTTGATAGGAAAATCGCACGGAAACTCTAAAATTAAAGTTTCATCTTGCCCAAAACGTTCTACATCACTCACGTTGTATTCCTCAATCGGCAAAGATTTTTTGTACGCCATCCACCATGCCGCGCCACCAGCCGCCTTCCTCGACATCATCCAGTGCCAGTAACGGGGATTCTTTAACCACCTTGCCGGATGTTTTATCCATAATTAAAATCTTACCCAAAACATCGCCGCGTTTGATCGGCGCATCCACGCCCTTATCCAGTTGCATCTTGCCATCCAACTGATCGTAAGAACCTTTGGTAATGCTTACAAATAAGTCAGAGGTAATGCCTGCGGGCACTTCAGACACATCGCCCTTCCAAATCCGCACATCGGCTAACACCGCACCCGCGTTAAAGAGTTTATGTGCCTCAAAGGTACGGAAACCGTATTCCAGCAGTTTTTGGCTTAATTCCGCACGGCTGTCTTCGCTTTTCGCGCCCAACATCACAGAAATCAACCGCATATTGTCGCGCTTAGCAGAAGCGACTAAACAAAAACCAGCAGACTCTGTGTGCCCGGTTTTCATGCCATCGACACTAGCGTCGCGCCACAGCAACTTATTGCGGTTTTGCTGCTTAATATTGTTGTAGCTAAACTCTTTTTCCGCGTAGAGCTTGTAACGCTCCGGGAATTCGTTAATCAAAGCATTCGCCAGCTTCACAATATCACGCGCGGTGGTGTAATGATCTTTGGCAGGCCAGCCCGTGACATTCACGTATTTGGTGTCATTCATCCCCAGCGTAACAGCCGCTTGATTCATGCGCTGCACGAAAGCATCCTCGCTCCCGGCAATGTGTTCCACCAATGCCATTGCCGCATCATTACCCGACTGGATAATCATGCCGCGCAACAGTTTTTCAAAGGTAATTTTTTTACCCAGCTCCACGAACATGCGCGAGCCTTCCATTTTCCAAGCTTTTTCGCTGATTAACACTTCGTCTTCGAGCTTGACCGTACCCTTACCCAATTCTTGGTAAATAATGTAAGCGGTCATCAACTTGGTAATACTGGCTGGCTCCACCTTCAGACTGGGATTGAGTCCGGCTAATTCCTCACCGCTTTGAAAGTCGACCAACAGGTAACTTTTTGCGTCAATTTCCGGGACACCGGGCGCACGCACCACTACTTCCGGGGGTAAAGCCGGATCATTATAGGGGGCTGTTGAAACTCCCGTAGGCGCACCGTCTTCTGTTGTCGCAGCAGCGGCAGGGGCAGCTTCTTGAGCAGCGGGCTTGGTTTCCGCCATCGCTACGCTGCCACTTAGCAATACTACCAACCATAACGCTTTCAGCATCCTTGTAAACATGGACAGTCCTTTCACATAAACAGGGGTTAATCGAACAAGTACAATAGGGTAGCCGAGACCGCAATTACTGAGCAACTACCTTAAAGGTCGCCAAGCCATTACTTTGCAGGGCATCTTTCACATTATCAATTTGATCTTGATCGTACAACGGACCAATTCTGATCTGATGCACGGTTTTGCCTTTTTCTTGGGCGGTTGCCAGTTCTGTTTTCGACAAGCCTACCGAGGTTAAACGCACAAACATATCAATCGCCGGATTGCGCTCAGGCCACGCCCCCGCAACAATATAATACACTTTGGACTTATTCATCGGGCGTAACGGCTGCTTTTCGCGCTGTAATACCCGAATAGCGGCACTGGAAGTGCGTGAGCCGTCTAAAGAACGTCCATCGCTGCCACTTTCCGCCGCCACTAAATCCGCTGGCAACTGCCCTTTGAACTGCTCTGGCGACAACGCTTCCAACTTTACCGGTGCGCCGTGCTTTTGAGTAATACCCAAGGCATTAGCCGCTGCAAACGACAACTGGATTAAATCGCCACCTTCAAACGGCCCACGGTCATTGATCCGCACAATAATATTTTTACCGTTTTGTTGATGCGTTACCCGCACAAAACTCGGCAGAGGCAAGGTGCGGTGTGCAGCGGAATACGCATACATATCGAACACTTCGCAACCCGCCGTTTCCGTGCCTTGGAATTCCGCGCCGTACCATCCGGCAGTGCCGCTTTCGGTATAACCAGCGGCAGAAGCCATGACCTGATACGATTTGCCTTCAATCGTGTAAGTCGCATCGTTGCCGCACGCACTCCGCGCTTCAAATCCAGAGGCAGGAGCTTTCGCACCGCCTTGCGCATCATCCGTTGTTGAAGGGTTGCTGCCACAGGCCGCCAACCCGATTGCTGCGGAAGCCAACAAAACTCCCGCACGCTGCCATTTTATTGTCATCATCGTTAACCAGCTTTTTTGCCCAAGGAAATGAGGTTGTCCCGCTTAAAACCCCGCAGGACACCCCATGATAATGCTTATAAACCAAACTTACGCTGACGAATCGCCTGTGCCAATTGATGAACCGCCATTGCGTATTTCAAGTTGGCATTGTAACGGGTAATCACGTAAAAATTCTCGCCGCCGACCCAATATTCATCAGTAGAACCTTCCAGCTTCAATAAACTCACCCGCGCTGAATTCAACCCGGCTTGCGGCCTAACACCAGCGTTCGCCAATTCACCCAACGTGCGTGACGGTTTTTTAGGGGTCGTTTCTGCCAAACCCGCACCACCACCGGATACCGCAGCAGGCACTGCCACACCGCCACCGCGTTTCCAGCCATTACGGGCAAAGTAGTTAGCTACACTGGGAATCGCATCCTGCGGATTCCACAAATCGCGCTTACCATCACGATTGCCATCAACGGCGTAATTGCGGTAACTGCTGGAAATGAATTGCCCCAAACCCATTGCCCCTGCGTAAGAGCCATTAAAAATAGCCGGACGCACTTTTTCTTCACGCGACAACAAGAACAGTTGTTCCAATTCCTTGCGGTAGAAATCGCCACGTTTCGGGTAATCAAAACCTAGCGTCGTCAATGCCTGCAATACATTGTGCGCCCCGGTGTTTTTACCGTACTGGGTTTCTACCCCTATAATGGCGACGATATATTCAATATCCACCCCGTATTGACGCGAAGCCGCATCTAATAACGGTGCATGACGATTCCAGAAATCAACCCCGCCACGAATACGCTCTTCCGTCAAAAAAATCGGACGGTAAGCACGCCAACCCTGCCCTTCAGCAGGTGCGCCCACTTTGGTCAAGGCTGCTTGGTCGCGTTTGACCCCGGAAAATGTTTGCTCTAAAAAAGCCACATTGAAGCCGTGTTCACGGTTCATTTTGCCAATGAAATCGCGCAAACCGGGGTAATTAGCGTAATCGCCATGCAAACCGGGGGGATACGTCACCGGCGGTGGCGCAGGAGGAATAGAAGTCGTGGAAGGTGGCGTTGTACGCGGTGGCGCAGGCACAACAGGACGTTGCGGCTGGGACGTTTGCCCACTAGGAACAGCGGGTGGTTGCAACACCCACGGGAATTGCACCGGCCCTTGACCGGGCGCACAAGCCACCAAAGAAAACCCGATTAAAGCACCAACCGCCAAAGAATATGCGGGCTTAAACCACGCACGAGAGCCGTATACGTCACCCATTTCAATCTCCTATTGGCAGAAGCACTAAAAATCCGTTTTCAGCCCTCCTGTTGATAAATCCGCTTGCGCCGCTTCATCCCCATGATAATACCGAACGCCGTCATCAACGTCACCACCGAAGTACCGCCATAACTAAACAACGGTAAAGGCACGCCAACCACAGGGAGCAACCCCGTAACCATCCCGGTATTCACAAACAGATAAAAGAAAAACGTTAAACTTAAACTTCCGGCGAGAAGACGTGCAAAGCTGTCTTCACCTTTGGTAGCAATGTACAAACCACGCCAAATAATAAACACATACAGCGCGATCAATAACACATTACCCGCCAAGCCAAACTCTTCACCGAACACCGCAAAAATAAAGTCAGTATGCTGTTCAGGCAAAAAATCCAAGTGCGACTGATCGCCGTTCAGCCAGCCCTTACCGTAAACCCCACCGGAACCAATCGCAATCTTCGACTGAGAAATGTGGTATCCAGTTCCCAAAATATCCGATTCAGGATTCAATAAGACATCCACACGCTTGCGCTGGTAATCGTGCATCCCAAATTGGTACATCAACGGTGCGGCAATTGACACCAAAGCCACTGCACTACCAATCAGCCACCAAGACATGCCCGCCAGATAAATCACGAAAAACCCGGAAGTCGCAATCAAAATAGAGGTTCCCAAATCCGGTTGTTTCATAATCAACAACATCGGCACAAAAACCAACACCAAGGCCACTACAATATCAATAAAACGCGGCGGCAACGACTTTTCAGAAAAATAATAAGCCACCATCATCGGCACGGCTAACTTCATAATCTCAGCAGGCTGGATGTGCACCCCAACATTCAACCAACGTGTTGCGCCTTTTTTCTCCACACCGATCATTAACACCAAAACCAATAACACCAAACCGCCGGTATATAGCCAAATAGACCATTGCCGTAACGTTTTGCTTTGGATTTGCGAGAAGATCAGCATTAAAGCCAAACCCAGCAAAAAATGGATGCCCTGACGATATACCTGATCAATATTGCCATCACTGGCACTGAACAATGTTACCAATGCCGCAAATGCCAGCAATGACAATGCCGCCAGTAATACCGCATCAACTTTTTGAAAGATTTTAAGCAGCCAGTCCGGTAACAAGTAATTAATCATGCACTTCCTCTTCTTCAGGGACAGCTTCAGGCACGATGGCTTCGCCCTCGACTTCTTCTTCGTTACCGTATTTCTTCAGTAAATACGCATCCATGACTTTACGCGCAATGGGTGCTGCCACACTACCACCGCCACCGGACGCATTTTCCACAATGACCGCTACTGCAATTTTGGGATCATCAACCGGAGCAAAACCTACGAATAACGCATGGTCACGCAAGCGTTTCGCCAAACGCCCCGCGTTATACGTGCCGCCTGCCAAACCGAACACCTGTGCCGTACCGGTTTTACCCGCCATCCGGTAGGCCGCACCCGCGCCTGCTGCACGTGCTGTACCGCCCGGACGCATAACGTTTTCCATACCTTGCACTGTCAAATCCCAAAAGCGCGGTTCTGCCGCCACGTCAGGGAATGGCTCAGGCTTTAACACAGTTTCCTCTTGATTCTTAGCAATGCGCACCCCGCGTAATACGTGCGGTTTCAAGCGTTTACCGTGATTCGCCATAATCGTTGTCGCGTGCGCCAATTGCAGCGGTGTGGATAGCCAATAACCCTGCCCGATCCCGATATTAACCGTGTCTCCCGGATACCAACTGCTTTTATGACGACGCTGCTTCCATTCCTGTGAAGGCATTAAACCTGTCGCCTCAGATGGCAAATCAATGCCAGTACGCTCCCCAAAACCGAAGGTGCGCATAAAAGTTGAAAAACGGTCAATCCCCATACGGTATGCTAAATCGTAGAAAAACGTATCGCACGATTGCGTAATCGCCACCTTCAAGTCCACCGAACCATGCCCACGCTTATTCCAGCATCGAAACACGTGTTTTTGCCCGGATAAACGGAAGAAACCCGGATCATGTACCCGTGAACCCGTGGTAATAACTTTTTCTGCCAACCCTGCGATGCCCACCATCGGCTTAATGGTTGAACCCGGCGGATAAATCCCCTGCAACGCCCGGTTATACAACGGGCGATCAGGGTCATCCCGTAAGCCGACGTAATCTTTATGAGTAATACCGTTAATGAACAAATTTGGGTCAAAAGTTGGCATACTCACCAACGCTAAAATTTCCCCATTGCTAGGATCAATAGCAACAATCGCGCCCTTTTCGTTCTTCAGTAAACGCTCACCCGTCATCTGCAAATTAATGTCTAAGCCAAGGAATAAATCCTGACCACCGACTGGAGCTTTTTCATCCACCAATGCCTGTTGCTTGCCATGCGCATCAACTTCCACCAAGTGATAACCCGCCTGCCCGTGCAAACGCCCCTCGTGGGAAGCCTCTACCCCGGTTTTACCAATGTGGCTGGTTCCCAAATATTCGTTTTTATTGAGGGTTTCCAAGTCGCGCTCATCAATCCGCCCCACGTAACCAATCACATGGCTGGCAATCGTTCCGAGCGGATAATAACGCTCCATGCGCAATTCCAGATTGATGCCGGGAAAACGCGGGCGATGTACTGCAAATTTAGCGACTTCTTCTTCGCTTAAATTTTCTTTGATGGGAATCGGTTGGTACTTAAAACGACGGGCTTGCTGCTTAAAAATACGAATGTCTTTTTCCGTCAGGGTAATCAATGCCCCCAACCGCTCGACAACCGCATCCACATCGTTGAGATTGGTTTTACCGTCTTTATTTTCATCACCGATGCTATCACGCACAATTTCCAGCACGTACTGGATATGACTATCGGCCAACAACGCACCGTTACGGTCGTAAATTTGACCGCGATTAGGCGGGATGGGAATACGCTTTTGGTAATGTTCGCGTGACAATTCCGCGTATTTGCCGTGCTCAACGACTTGCAACTGATAGGCACGCGCAATGATGCCCAGCATAGCAAGCAAAATCAGAATAGCGGCGATAATGACACGGACATTGAACAGTTGTTGCTCATCACGATCCGTCTTGATGGAAAGGCGTTCACCCATGTAACTGTTATAACTGTGGCTAATTAACTGTGCAAATGTCCCAATAGCATTGCTGCGCCTAAAAAGCGCAGCAATCCCAAGAACTCGTCGGCCTAATACCCGAAGGTATTATCCATTATCTTGTTCGTAACGGGTAATGCTGGCGAGAATTTCTGCTTTCGCCTCTTCTGCATCAGCCCAACCATCAACGCGCACCCACTTGCCCGGTTCTAATTCTTTGTAACGCTCAAAGAAGTGCTGAATCTGCTGAATCAACAAGCTTGGTAGCTGGGTGTAAGATTCAATATCACGATAGCCCGATGACAACTTATGTGCAGGTACAGCAACGATTTTAGCATCAATCCCAGATTCATCCGACATTTTCAGCATACCAACCGGGCGCACCGGAATCACGCAACCGTGCATCAACGGTGTCGGACTTACGACTAACACGTCAGTCGGATCGCCGTCTTGCCCCAAGGTATGCGGAATAAACCCATAGTTTGCCGGGTAAAACATTGGTGTGGACATAAAACGGTCAACGTACAATGCTCCGCTGTCCTTATCCAGCTCGTACTTTACCGGCGTGGAAAGGGCTGGGATTTCAATGATAACATTAACGTCATTGGGTACATCCTTCCCAACGGAGATTTTATCAATATTCATGGTTTTCTCTACTTGATGGCTGAAAATCGAAGTATTATACCGCTTGCGCCCGCAAGGCACACCATCCCGCATTGCAACATTTAACACGCATCCCTAAAAATATGGCAAATTCATTTCAAGAACAGCTTCTCAAGGCAGGCTTAGTCACTCAAGAACAAGTCGAGAAGGCTAATCAACCCAAACCCAAGCCTGTGGAAAAAATCCCTAATAAAAATAGGAATACAGCGAAGTCACGACCCAATCCTGTGCCGCGCCCACAAGCAAACCCACAACCTGTCAAAGCAACTAAGCCACCGAAACCCCAGTCAGATCTTGAACAGTTTTACAAAGAGCGGGCGCAACTGGAACGCAACGAACGCGAAGAAACCGAACGTCTCGCCCGCGAACGTGCAGCCCGCAAAAAACAAACCCGCGAACAAGTCCACGCACTTATTCAAGGGCATGTGCAAAACGTGGATGACGCTGAAATTCGTTACAACTTCGTGGTCGGCGACAATATTAAATACGTGTATGTCACCGAAGCACAGCAACAAGCTCTTGCCGACGGTACACTCGCCATTACCTTCCTTGAGGGCAAGCGTTGCCTGATTTCCTCAGAAATCGCCGCGCAATTACTTACCTTAGACCCCGGCAAACTGGTTATTCTTAACCACCCTGACGACACTGCTGCGGCTTAATCCGTCGCATCTTGTTGCTCAAGTGCTTGTCGATACAACTGATTTTTGGGCAAACCTGTCAAACGCGCCGCCACTGCTGCGGCTTGTTTGACGGGCAAAACCTCCAGTAATACCGCAAGCACTTTATCCGCATTCAGCACTGCCAGCGCATCAGCCGATTCGTCGCACACCTTGCCCGCCACCACCACCACAAATTCACCACGCGAGCGGTCAGAATCGGCTGCCATATGCTGTAAAATCTCAGTGGCTGTGCCCCGATAAATGCTTTCATACAACTTGGTTAACTCACGCAGCACCACTATCTGCCGCTCCCCACCGAATACTGCAAGCATATCCTCCAGCAAATCCGCAATGCGGTGGCTGGATTCATAAAATACCAAGGTACGCGATTCCGCCTCCAAACCCGTCAATAACTTACGACGCGACACGGACTTCGCAGGTAAAAAGCCTTCAAAGGCAAAACGATCCGTGGGCAAACCCGCCACTGATAGCGCGGCGATTAAAGCACTTGCCCCCGGCACGGGTACTATTTTGCACCCCGCCGCACCTAGAGCATTCACCAATTTGTAACCGGGGTCACTGATCAGCGGCGTACCGGCATCGCTCACCAATGCCACGTTCATACCTTCCGCTAATTCGCGTTGAATCTGTGCCACCCGACTGGTTTCATTGTGATCATGCAAGCTCTCCAAGGTATTTTGTATCCCAAAATGAGCGAACATCCGCCGGGTCACGCGGGTATCTTCTGCATAAACCTTGCTGACCTCCGCCAAGATACGTAAGGCACGCGCTGTTATGTCTTCAAGGTTGCCGATTGGCGTTGCCACACAATATAAAATGCCTTCTGCCATCGGATACGACCTTCTCTCGTAAAAAACCACCATTTAACGCTAAAAACCACAGTTTTGCATTAAACGTACCAACAGCTATGCTATAGTTTTTCCGCAAAGCCCCCTTTGATAATACGAAACTGGAACGCCAAATTATGCAAACAATGCGTCATAACGGACTTATGAAAAAATCCATTTACGGTGTAATGCTTTCACTCTCGCTGCTGATGCACGGCTGCTCAAACGTCCCAGGCTTAACTGGCGTGACCGACAATAGTGCTATGCCGGGTGACGCATCCATCCAGCAAGCCAATGCTCTACTCAAACAGGGTAAAAAACGTGAAGCTGCTGCCAGTTACTTCAATGCTGCCAGCTCGTACCCGTCACCGCAACGTGAGCGTGTCATTTTACAAGCGGCGGAAATTACCGCATCTATTGGCGATGCCGACCTGACCAATAGTTACCTTGCCCGCGCCCCGCTCAACACCCTTAACGGTGAAAATCAGGGTCGCCATGCGTATGTTTCCGCGCTACTGGCGTTACAACAAAAAAATCCTGATTTAGCTTTGCGATTATTGCCTACCGACATGAATGCGTTATCACCTGCCTTGCGTGAAAAAGTGCAAAACATCCGCAGTCGGGCGCAATCTTCAGGCGGCAAACCTGCTAATGCAGTCAAAGTACAAGCTGCCATGATCCCTACAGCGGTCAATCGTGTAGCCGTATTATTGCCACAATCCGGCGCACTCGGCGGTGTCAGCCAAGATATTATTCAAGGCATTCAAGCCGCACGCAGCGGAATGGGTGGCAGCACCAGCGTTAACCTTTACGATGTCAGTACTGGTGGGGCGGTTGCTCAATATCAAAAGGCCGTGGCGGAAGGTGCAGACGTAATTGTGGGGCCACTGGACAAAGAATCACTGTCGCAACTATTAGCACAGCCACAAATGTTGTCAAAACCGATTTTGAGCCTTAATTACCTGACCAACACCCGTAATATTCCGGGAGCGTTGTACCAATTTGGTTTATTACCCGAAGACGAAGCCCGTGAAGTAGCTAATTTTGCCATCGCACGCGGACAACGTACTGCTGTCATCCTCGCACCCAACTCCGCATGGGGCGAACGGGTTGCAGGTGCATTCCGCGCGGCTTACCAAGGCAAAGGCGGGCAAATTATCGCAAATCAGCAATACGCCGATGCGCCTTCCAGCAGTTACCTGCAAGATGTGCAAAATGCCGTCGGTGCTTCCCAAGGCCGAGCCAGCATGGTGTTTTTAGCAGCGTCGCCTAGCCAAGCACGTTTATTGCGCCCACTATTGGCAGCACAAGCAGCATCATTACCGGTGTACGCCACATCGCACATTTTCTCAGGGCGCACTGACCCTAGCAAAGATGCTGATTTGGATGGGGTTATCTACACAGAAATCCCTTGGGTTATGGAAAGCCTACAAGCAGGTACACTGAATAACTCCACCTACCCACGCATGTTCGCATTAGGGATGGACGCATTCTTGATTGCTAAAAACTTACCCGGCATCGCCAGCAATCCCAGCGCACGAGTCAATGGCAAAACCGGCGACATCAGTTTAGCCGGTAATCGCCAAATTCAGCGTCACCTGCCTTTCGCCACTTTTGCTAACGGCTTACCACGTCCACTTGGACAATAAACCGCAAGCTGCGCACTTACAACGCGGCAGCAATACCGAACAGTTAGCCTGCGAGCATTTGCAGGCTAACGGCTTACGCCTCGTGCAACAAAACTATCGTATTCGCAGCGGCGAAATCGACCTGATTATGCGGGATGGTCACACACTGGTATTTGTGGAAGTTCGCTACCGTAAAACGCAACGTTATGGCGGCGCATTGCAAAGTATTGACCCGCGAAAACAAGCGCGTATCATCCGCACCGCACAACACTACCTCCAGTATCGCGCACCGAATGCACAAGTGCGCTTTGATGTCGTTGCTGTCGAAGGCGACAATGGCATAAACTGGATCAAGAACGCTTTCGACTTGGGCTAAAAACATGACATTACACACGCGCATCCGCCAACATTTTCTCGCCAGCATTGAAACCAAACAAAAAGCTTTAACGCAATTAGAAACGCCGCTGGTCGCAGCAGCACAACGGGTACTCAGCACCTTCAATGCTGGTAATAAAATTCTGAGTTGCGGTAATGGCGGTTCCGCAGGTGATGCGCAACATTTTTCCTCGGAAATGCTCAACCGTTTCGAGAAGGAACGCCAAGGGTTAGCTGCGATTGCGTTAACTACCGATACATCGACCTTGACTTCAATCGCCAATGACTACAGCTATGAACGGATTTTTTCACGTCAAGTCGAAGCTCTTGGACGACCGGGCGATGTCCTATTAGCCATTTCCACCAGCGGCAATTCCGCTAACGTTAACAAAGCGATTGAAGTGGCGCAGCAACGCGGCATGAGCGTCATTGCCCTCAGCGGCAAATCCGGTGGCACGATGCAGGCATTATTAACTACTAATGACATTGAATTGCGCGTCCCCTCAGACAGCACTGCCCGCATTCAAGAAACACACTTGCTATTGATTCACTGCATTTGCGATTTAGTTGACCACTTGTTACTGGGATCAGCTAACGACTAAGGAAATTCACTGTGGAATCCATCACTGCCAGCAATAGCGTTTCTTTTTTCCGCGAAGCCGCTCCGTATATTCACAGTCATCGCGGTAAAACTTTTGTGATTGCTTTCGCAGGCGAGGTCATTGCTTCCAGTCAATTTCGCCAGATTATTCAAGATATTGCGATTATTTCAACGCTAGGTACGCGTATCGTATTAGTACATGGAACCCGTCCACAAATCGACGAACGCCTTGCACGCAATAACCATCCTATACACTTACACAAAGGTATCCGCGTTACCGACGCAAATACCTTGTTAATGGCACAAGAAGCCATTGGTTTTCTACGTATCCGTATCGAAAACCTGTTAACCCACGCACTCAATCAACCGTCATTAACTAATGCTGGTTTAGGCGTGGTTTCAGGAAATTTCATCACCGCACGTCCGCTTGGTATTCATGATGGCATTGACTACGGCTATACCGGCATGGTGCGCAAAATCAATCACACCTTTATTACGCAACAGCTCGATGCAAATAACATCGTGCTGGTATCGCCTATGGGCTACTCCCCAACGGGCGAGGCTTACAACTTGCGTTATGAACAAGTAGCTATTAGCGCGGCAAAAACCCTCAAGGCCGACAAACTGATATTCCTCAGTGATCAACCACTGGATCTTCCTCACGAACTTACCCCTGAGGAAGCGAAAGCCTATTTACCTCAACACGAGCTGCTACCCACTATTATCGAAGCCGTAACTACCGATGTGGAACGCATTCACCTCGTGAACGCTGATACCGACGGTGGATTATTGCTTGAACTATACACTCGCGATGGTGTGGGCAGCATGATTGCAACCGCGCAATTTGAATGTTTACGCGCCGCTACGATCGAAGACATTAGTGGAATTCTTGAATTGATCCGCCCTTTAGAACAACAAGGCACGCTGATTAAACGTTCACGCGAACAACTAGAGCTGGAAATTCATAATTTCCATATCATTACCCGCGACCACGAAGTCATTGCCTGTGTCGCTCTATATGACACAGACACCCCCACCATTGCTGAATTAGCCTGTCTTGCAGTCAATCCACAATACAGGGGTGGCAATCGTGGTGATAAACTTTTACGACATGTTGCGCAACTGGCAAAAACTCAAGGCAAAATCAAGCTATTGGTTTTAACCACACAAACAACGGATTGGTTTCGGGAAAGAGGGTTCGAGAAAGGGGAAATTGCCAACTTACCCAGCAATAAAAAATCGCTATACAACTACCAACGTAACTCACAAGTTCTGTTCAAAACATTAAGCTAACGCATTTGTGGTAATTAACGGAAGCGGATTATCGGAATACTTCGGACAAAAAAAAGCCCCGTCACAAGACTGTGAACGGGGCTTTTCGATTTGGAGCCTGGCGTTGACCTACTCTCACATGGGGAAGCCCCACACTACCATCGGCGATGCACCGTTTCACTTCTGAGTTCGGGATGGGATCAGGTGGTTCCAATGCTCTATAGACACCAGGCAAACTGGCCGGGTTAACGTGAAGCTTCATAAGTGTAAGGACTTTCATCCCCACCGTGGCCTTCACAACCCAATTCGGAAAAATAATCGTGGTTCAACTGTTACTTTACTGACTAAACCGTAAATCCACAAGCAGACCGCTCGGGGTTATAGGATCAAGCCTCACGGGCAATTAGTACTGGTTAGCTACATGCGTTACCGCACTTCCACACCCAGCCTATCAACGTCGTAGTCTCCAACGGCCCTTTAGAACCCTCTAGGGGTTAGGGAGATCTCATCTTGGGAGGGGCTTCCCGCTTAGATGCTTTCAGCGGTTATCCCGTCCGAACATAGCTACCCTGCAATGCCACTGGCGTGACAACAGGAACACCAGAGGTTCGTCCAACCCGGTCCTCTCGTACTAAGGTCAGCTTCCCTCAAATCTCCAACGCCCACGGCAGATAGGGACCGAACTGTCTCACGACGTTCTGAACCCAGCTCGCGTACCGCTTTAAATGGCGAACAGCCATACCCTTGGGACCTGCTTCAGCCCCAGGATGCGATGAGCCGACA